>NZ_CP119989.1:732250-1464500 GCF_029338555.1 Halobaculum marinum
GGTCATTGGGTGGCCTCCGACTCTCGTCGTACTCCCGACCAGAGTGGCACAGCGCTTAACTTTTCCCCACCGGTGTGAACGAATCGCACGCCGTTCGACGAGCCGTTTCGCCCCCCTTCGATTCGGCGACACTTTTATACCAAATACTTGTGTGTACGCTATCGGGATGCCGGATACGTATCGCGGGCCCGAGACTGGTGACTCTCGGCGGCCCGCACCAGACCACAGTGGTACGACACTGTCGAACACGAGCGGCGCTCCGCCGGACGGGCGCACGAAGCGAGCCCGCTAGTGACCACGACGAGACGCGAGCGCGACCGGTCAGCGAAGCAGGAGGCGGACACAGTCGACCCCGACGAGGTCGACGAGGCCGACCTCGTCCGCACCGACGACGGTGAGTTGATCCACGAGCCCACGGGGCTCATCATCGAGGAGGACAACGTCGACCGTGGTCCCGAGTGGCGCGCGTTCAACGCCACCGAGCGCGACCGGAAGAGCCGCGTCGGCTCGCCGATGACCCAGACGATGCACGACAAGGGTCTCACCACCAGCATCGACTGGCGCAACCGTGACGCGAGCGGTCGACAGCTGTCGGCGGAGAAGCGCTCCCGGATGGAGCGCCTTCGCACGTGGCAAGAGCGTATCCGCACACAAGACGCCGGCGAGCGCAACCTCCAGTTCGCGCTCTCGGAGATCGAACGGATGTCCTCGGCGCAGGGCGTCCCCAAGTCTGTCCGCGAAGTCGCGTCGATGATCTACCGGCGCGCCCTCGACGAAGACCTCATCCGCGGCCGGTCTATCGAGGCGATGGCGACGGCGAGCCTCTACGCTGGCTGTCGCCAGGAGGGGATCCCGCGCTCGCTCGACGACTTCGTCGGCGTCGCTCGCGTCGAGCGCCGTGAGATCGCCCGCGCGTACCGCTACATCTCGGGCGAACTCAAACTGGCGCTGAAGCCGGTCGACCCCGCCGAGCACGTCCCCCGCTTCTGCTCGAAACTCGGGCTCCCGGAGGACGTGAAGCGGCGTGCGACCCGGATCGTCGACGAGACGACCGTCGACGGCCTCCACGCCGGCAAGTCGCCGACGGGGTATGCCGCCGCGGCGATCTACCTCGCGTCGATGCTGTCCGACGACAAGCGGACCCAGTCGGAGATCGCAGACGTGGCCGACGTGACGGTCGTCACGGTGCGCAACCGCTACAAAGAGCAGATGGAAGCGATCGACCCCGGCTCGCTGTAGCGGTCTCACGGCTGATTCTCGGGCGCGCGGCTTTATCCGCGGCGACACGCTCTGACGACGTATCTCGATGGTGCTGGACGCCCAGTTTCGGACGCTCGCGTCCGCGGTTCCCTCGGACCGCCGCCTCGCGGTGGTTCGACGCGACGGCGGCACGCCGCTCGACTCGATGTTGCGCCGACTGTTCGCCGACCAACCGGTGTCTGTCAGCACCGACGCCACCGCCGGCACGACGACCGGCGACGACGACGTGGCTGTGCTCGTCGAGGACGGCGAGGTGCTCGCGACCTCGCCGCTGGCGGCGCTGGAACGTGCGATCCTCCTCGTCAACTCCGACCTCTACAAGACGGGAACGCTTCGGCTCGCCGACGCCGACCTCCCGTCGGTGTTGACCGGGCTGGCGGACGTGCCGTTCCGGCTCCGCGGCTATCCGCTCGCACACAAGGAGAAACTGCTCCTCATCGCGATGAGCCGCCAGATCGAACTCCGAGCGGCACGCGCCGACGCCGGCGAACTCCACGCCTCCTTCCAACAGCTCTCGCGGATCGACGACGAGGTCGGCACTCGACGCACGTACGAACACCTCGCCGCCACCGACGTCGACGTCCACGTGTACGGCGAACCCGACTGGAACCCCGAGCGCCCTCTCGACGTGACCGCCCACGCCGGCTACGGCGCCGGCTACAGCGACTCGTGGTTCGTCGTGTTCGACCCGCCCGCCGACGCGGTGGGGCCGCACACGACGCCCGTCGGACTACTCGCGCTGGAGGCGGAGCCGCGCGTGTGGGAGGGGATCTGGACGTTCCGCCCCGACGCGGTCGCGGAGTTGGCGTCGGTCATCCGACGGAAGCTGTAGGCGTCGGTCGGTTTCGAACCGAAACGCTTTGGACCGGATCGGCCAACCCGGTGGCAATGAGCGACACGACAGGCGAGGGCGGGAGCGTCGTCGTCCGCGGCGGGACAGTCCACACGCAGACCGAGCGCGGAACGGTCGAGGGCGACGTGCTCGTCGTCGACGGTGAGGTCGCCGCCGTCGGCGAGGTCGACGCACCGGCGGACGCGACCGAGGTCGACGCGACCGGGATGCAGGTGACGCCCGGGTTGATCGACGCCCACAGCCACGCCGGGATGGCCGAGTGGGGCGAACCGGAGGACGGCGACTTCAACGAGGGGACGAGCGCGACGACGCCGCACGTGAACGCCTTAGACGGCTTCCACCCGCGCGACGAAGAGCTGAAGGGCGCGTTCCAGAACGGCGTCACCACCGTCTCCGCGCGGATGGGGTCGGGCAACGTCATCGGCGGCATCATCTGCTCGATGAAGACGTACGGGAGGGTCGCCGACCGGATGCTCATCGCCGAGGACGGCATGAAGGCCGCGATGGGCGAGAACCCCAAGCGCTTCCACGGCGAACGCGAGGGTCGCCAGCCGTCCACCCGCCCGGGCGTCGCCGCCACGCTCCGGCAGGAGTTCATGGCGACGGAGGACTACATCGAGGCCCGCGACCACGCCGCCGAGAACGGCGAGCCGTTCGAGCGCGACCTCGGGCGGGAGAACCTCGCCCGCGTCATCGAGGGCGACCTCCCGCTGCGCGTCCACGCTCACCGCTCTGACGACATCGTCACCGTGTTCCGCATCGCCGAGGAGTTCGGCATCGACGCACTCTCCATCGAACACGCGACGGAGGGGCACGTCGTCGCCGAGGAGTTCGCCGCCCGGGACGTGCCCGCCATCGTCGGGCCGTCGTTCTCGTCGGCCTCGAAGTACGAACTCCGCAACATCACCTTCGAGACGCCGGCCATCCTCCACGAGGCGGGCGTCACGGTCGCCATCCAGACGGACGCTCCGGTGATCCCCCAGCAGCACCTCGACGTCTGTGTCGGCCTCGCGGTCCGCGAGGGGTTCCCCGAGGAGGCGGCACTCGACGCCGTGACGACGAACCCTGCGGAGATTCTCGGCATCCGCGACCGCGTCGGCGACCTCGCAGAGGGCACCGACGGCGACCTCGTCGTGTGGGACGGCCCGTTCCACGAGGTCGGCACGCGGAGCCAGCACGTCGTCGTCGACGGCGAGGTCGTGTTCGACCGCGAGCGCGACGACGTGGACCCGCGCGAGGAGTACGAGTGGTGAGCGCGGTCGACCGAAGGGAGACCGCGGTGAGCGAGCGGGGAGTGAAACGACCCGCGAGCAGGAGCGAGGGCGAGTGAGCCCTCAGACCAACGGCGTTCACAAATCGCGTCGCGATTTGTGAGCTCACGAGACCACCGGTCTCGTGAACGGCGAGGTGGTCGCGGCAGAGCGAAGCGAGGCCGCGTGGCCCGAGCCGCCCAGTAAGAACGGACGACACGAGCGAGGCTGCGTGACCCGAGCCGCCCAGTAGCCCCCGCAGAATCCGAGTTCGTGCGGCCCGAACTGCCGGCGCCGCCCGCGCCGCCTGGCCCACACGCCGCCGCCCCGTCTGACACGCGATCGCACACCCCCCGAGTTCGACTCCAGACCGCCCGACGTGACCGACACGAACACCCCACCCGATGCGGACCCCGACGACGCGTACTCGGAGCGGCAGGTGCGGACGGTCGTGCTCAGCCTCGTGGCCGGCGTGTTCTTCGGCGGGATGGGCGGCGGCGTCGCGTTCCCGACCATCCCGGCGCTCGGGAGCGTGCTCGGCATCGCGCCGTTCCTCGTCGGCGCCATCCTCTCGATCAACCGCTTCACGCGCCTGCTCATGTCGACGCCGGCGGGCGACGTGCTCGACCGGCTGGGCACGCGCCGCCCGATGATCGCGGGGTTCGTCGTCCAGGGGCTCGTCCCGTTCGGCTACCTCGTGGGGCTCAACCCCCCGTTGGGGCTGTCGTCGGCGACGGTGTTCCTCGTCTCCAGAGCGGCGTGGGGCGTCGGCTCGGCGTTCGTGTTCGTCGGCGCGTTCTCGACGGTGACGCACGTGACGACGCCGGCGAACCGGGGGCGGTGGGTCGGCTACATGCGCGGCGGGCAGAGCCTCGGCTTCCCCACGGGGCTGGTGCTCGGCGGCATCGTCACGGAACTGTACGGCTACGGCGAGGCGTTCGCCGTCGCCGGCGCCGCGGGGTTGTTCGCCGCGGCGGTCGCCTACCGCGTGCTCCCGAACGTCTCCCCCGACGCCGGCGGCGGGAGTCGCCTGCGCGACGTGCCGGCGCTCGTGCGCGCGGACCCCCGAATCGGCGCCGTCGGCACGGTCAACTTCACGATCCGCTTCCTGTACGCGGGCGTCCTGCTGTCGACGATCGTGTTGTACACCGACGCCAACGACATCTCGCTGGGCGGCCTCGCGGGCACGGGCACCAGCGGCGTCGTGATGGCCGTCTCCGTGCTCGCGCTGTCGGCGTCGAACCTCGCGGTCGGGCGCCTCTCCGACAGCCTCGGGCGGACCACGACCGTCGTGCCCGGCCTCGCCGTCTTCGGCGCCGGCTTCGCGCTGGCGGCGCTGGTGCCCACCGCACCGGGGGTGCTCGGCGGCGTCGCGCTCGTCGGCGCGGGTGCGGGGCTCACCGGGCCGCCGCTGCTCGCGTACCTCGGCGACATCGCCCCCGGCGGCGACGTGGGGAAACTCGGGGGCGTGTACAACGTGTTCGGCGACCTCGGCTCGACGCTCGGGCCGCTGGTCGCGCTCCCGCTGGCCGCTGAGATCGGACTGTCCGGCGAGTACCTCGCGTGCGCTGGGCTGGTGGTGGTGGCGGGGGTGATCGCCGCGACGACGCTGCGCGACGACTCGGCGACTGACGCGGCGGCGGTGCCCGACGACTGAGTCGCTCCCGTCTCCGACGGCGATTCTCGTTCGCGAACCGGCGACGGCGTCGGCAACGCGAACGCTTACGCACCGTCACTCACGACGCGGAGTATGACACTGTTGTGCACGGGATACGAGCCGTTCGGCGACCACGAGACGAACCCCTCCCAGGAGACCGCCGCGGCGCTGGACGGGCGGACGGTCGCGGGTCACGAGGTCGTCGGGGAGACGCTCCCGGTCGCGTTCGACCGCGCGGGCGAGGAGTTGGCCGCACTGGTCGACGAGCACGACCCCGCCGCCGTGGTCGCCACCGGCCTCGCCGCGGGGCGGTCGGCGGTGTGCGTCGAACGGGTCGCGATCAACGTCGCCGACACGGTCGGCGTCCCCGACAACGACGGCGCGGACCCGGTCGACGAAGCGCTCGACCCTGACGGTGCAGACGCGCGCCTCTCGACGCTCCCCGTCCGCGAGACGGTCGAGGCGTGCCTCGACGCCGGCGTGCCTGCGCGCGTGTCGAACACCGCGGGCACCCACCTCTGCAACGGGATCCTCTACCGGGCGCTCGCGCTCCTCGAAGGGACCGACACGCCGGCGGGGTTCCTCCACCTGCCTGCGACGCCGGCGCAGGCGGCCGCGGCGGCGCGCGACGGCGAGGCCGCTCGCGGCGGGAGCGTACGGGCGAGTCTCCCCCGGGAACTGGACGAGCGAGCGGTCGAACTCGCCTTCGAGACGGCGCTCGGCGTCACCGACGACTGACGGTAGCCGAACGAGAGTGGTCGAGGTCGCCCCCGGCGGGCGCGTGCGTTACTCCTCTTCGACCGACGCGGTGCCGCCGTCGGCGACGGTCTCGCCCGCCCCGTCGGTGTCGACGCCGGTCGTTCCGACCGCCTCCCCCTCCAGCGCCCGGCGGCCGGCCTCGGTGATCCGGTAGATACGCTCGCCGGTCGCCGCCTCGACGAAGCCGCGCTCCTCCAGCGCCGCGATCCGCCGTTCGACGAGCGGGATGTGGAGCCCCGTGTTGGCGGCGACGAGCGCGGGATAGTCCGCGCCCGCATCTCGGAGGTGGCGCAGAACGCGCTGGTCGGCGTCAGAGAGGTCGATGGGTCGGGGCATCTTTTGCGTCATTCGTTAGCATGATACAAGAAGTTGGCGGGTGTCCCCGGCTCGCTCCCGAATTCGCGGCCCGTCGAGGCGGCGCCGTCGTGCGGGTTCGACCGGGACCCGGACAGTCAAGGTCGTCGCCCCGAACCCCGACGCATGCGACTGCCGAACGCGGCCGTGGGCGACGCACAGACCAGCGGGTTCGGGTGGGACGTGCTCACCGACCTCGTCGACGTGGGCAACCGGATGGCCGGGCAGACGGGCGAGCGGCGCGGCGCGGAGGTGGTCCGCGACGCCTTCGAGCGCGCCGGCGCCCGCGACGCACGCATCGAGGAGTTCGACATCCCCGGCTGGTGGCGCGGAGAGTCGTCGCTGACGATCCACGAGCCACACGAACGCGTCCACGGCGGCCAACAGGACGTGCTCGCGCTCCCGGGCTGTCCGTCGGGCGAGGCGACGGGTCGCGTCGTCGACGTAGGCGACGGCACCTACGAGGAGTTCGAGGCGAAGGCGGACGAACTCGACGGCGCCATCGCCGTGGCCTCCTCGGACACGCCCGAGGAGGTCGACCGCTGGATCCACCGGATGGAGAAGTACGTGAACGCCGCCGACCACGGCGCGGTCGCGTTCGTGTTCCGCAACCACCTCGACGGCTCGCTCCCGCCGACGGGCGAGGTGGGCTACCACGAGCGCCCGGGACCGATTCCGGCGGTCGGCGTCTCCTGTGAGGTCGGCAAGCGACTGGCCCGCTACGCCGAGGCGGGCTGTGAGGCGACCGTCGCGGTCGACTGCCGCAACGAGCCGACGACCTCGGTGAACGTCGAGGCGGAGGTCGGCCCCGACACCGACGAGGCGGTGCTGCTCACGGCCCACGTCGACGCCCACGACATCGCCGACGGCGCCAACGACAACGGCGCCGGCACGGCGCTCGTCGCCGAAGTCGGGCGGATCCTCGCGCGCGACGACGTGGACCTGGACACCCGCGTCCGACTGGTCACGTTCGGCTCCGAGGAGATCGGGCTGTGGGGGGCGTACCACTGCGCCGAGACGAGCGACCTGGACGACGTGAAGTGCGTCGTGAACCTCGACGGCGCGTGTAGCTCTCGGAACCTCCGCGTCGGCACCAACGGCTTCGAGGCGATGGGGTCGGTGTTCCGGGCGGTGACGACCGACCTCGATACGAGTGTCGCGACCGACGACACCATCGCACCCCACGGCGACCAGTGGGCGTTCGTCCAGGAGGGCGTCCCCGCGGTGATGGCGTCGACGACCTCGTCGCAGTCGGGCCGCGGCTGGGGCCACACGCACGCCGACACGCTCGACAAACTCGACTCGCGTGACTTCCGGGACGTGGCGGTGCAGGTCGCCGAGGCGGTCGCTCGCTTCGCCTCCGAAGCGGTCGAGACGCCGCACCGCTCGCGCTCGCAGATGCGGGCGGCCATCGACGACGGCTACGAACAGGAGTTGCGGATGGGCGGTCGCTGGCCGTACGACGACGCGGCGTGAGTCGCCGGGGTCAGGTGTCGCCGCCGAGGAAGTCGGCGAGGTCGTTCATCACCTTCCCCTCCGCTCGCGCGAGGTGCTCCCACGCGGTCGTGGTGCCGATGCCGAGTTCCTCGGCGACGTCCTCGACGCCCGCCGTCTTCTCGTGACCGTAGTAGCCGGCGCGGATCGCGACGCCGAGCGCCTCGCGCTGGCGCGGCGTGAGGTCGTGGAGGGCGCCGGCGCTCTCGAAGCGCGTCGTCGGCGTCACCTCGTGCATCTCCAGTTGCCGGACGAGTTCGACCTCGTTGCCGCGGGCTTCGATCTCGTCGATCACCGCCGAGAGGTCGTCGTCCGCGTCGAGGTACAGCGTCCACCGCTCGTAGCCGCCGGTGATGACGGTCCCCGTCCGGTAGTGCACCCCCTGGCCGGCGAGCAGTTCCGCGATGCTGTCCCACTCGGGGACGTTGACGGTGACCGCGACGAACACCGTTGGCTCGCCGAACGGCGTGAGTGGTTCGGCAGACACCACTGGCTCTCCAGCGGCGAACGTCTCGACGAACCCGCGAACGTCGTCGGGTTCGCCGGTCAACTCGACGATTCGTTTGCGCTCGTTCCCTCGGCCGGTCATCGATGACACCGACCGCATCGTCACGTCGGGGTACTGCTCCGACGCCGCGGTCTCTGGCTGTCCGACGTGCTTGATCTTCAGCGCCACCTCTCGCATCGGCCGGACCGGCGAGTGGTCGCCGCGTTCGGCTCCCATACTGGGTATGTGTGGAGCCACGTTATCAGTCTTCGCTCACATTCGGTCAGTCTTCGGTGGGTGAAACGGGACCGCGACCGGCGATCAGGTGGATCGCTCCGAGAGCGCACCAGCGAACGAACAGGAAGGTGGCGGCCCGATGTTCCCAAATATATTCGCCTTCAGGCTTTCGCCGCTCCGTCGGTGAGCGTTCCCATGGACGACCCAGATATCGATCGATTCGCGTCACGTCGGTCGACCGTGTACGGGCAGCGCGGCGTCGTGGCGACGAGCCAGCCGCTCGCCTCACAGGCCGGTATCTCCGTGTTGGAGGACGGCGGCAACGCCTTCGACGCCGCCGTCGCGACCGCGGCGGCGTTGAACGTCGTCGAACCGACCTCGACGGGCCTCGGCGGCGACGTGTTCGCGCTGTACCGCACTGCCGACGGCGAGGTCGGCGCGATGCGCTCGTGCGGCCCGGCGCCGGCGGACGCCACCATCGAGAACGTCCGTGAAGCCGTCGCCGCGGAGGAGGACGTCGACCCCGCGGACGCGGAGATGCCCGACACGGGCGCTCACGCGGTGACGGTGCCGGGCACCGCCCGCGGCTGGGAGGCGACCGCCGAACGCTTCGGTCGCAAGTCCCTCGCCGACCTGCTCCAGCCGGCGATCCGCTACGCGACGGAGGGCTACCCCGTCTCGGAGGTCGTCTCCGCCCAGTGGCAGCACGGCGAGGAACTGTTCGAGACGGAGAACGCTCGCGACGCCTTCCTGTTCGACGGCGAGGCACCCGACGTGGGCCAGCACGTCACGCTCCCGAAGCTCGGCGCGTCGCTGGAGCTGATCGCCGAGGAGGGCGCCGACGTAGTGTACGAGGGCGAGATCGCCGAACAGATCGCCGCCGAGGTGCAGGAGCAGGGCGGCTTCATGACCGTCGACGACCTCGCGGCGTTCGAGCCGGAGTTCCCCGAGCCCGTCTCGACCACGTACAACGGCACCGAGGTGTACGAACTCCCGCCGAACAACCAGGGGCTCATCGCGCTTGAGGCGCTCAACATCGCCGAGGAACTGGGCGCCGCCGAGTACGACTACGACTCGCCCGAGCGCGTCCACTACTTCTCAGAGGCGCTGAAGCTGGCGTTCCACGACGGCCACCGCTACATCACCGACCCCGAGTTCGAGGACCACCCGCCGCTCGCGAGCAAGGATTGGGCCGCCACGCGCGCCCAGGAGGTCGGCGAGGAGTGCAACGACGACGTGACGTTCGGCGTCCCCGACGCGAACGCCGAGGACGCCGACACGGTCCTGCTGTGCGTCGCCGACGACGAGGGCAACGTCGTCTCGTACATCAACTCCCGGTTCGCCGGCTTCGGCTCCGGCGTCGTCGCCGGCGACACCGGCATCGCGCTCCAGAACCGCGGGTCGTCGTTCTCGCTCGACCCCGACCACCCGAACTCGCTGCAGCCAGGCAAGCGTCCGTTCCACACGCTCATCCCCGCGCTGGCGGACTTCGCGCCCGACGACGACGCGACGGACGACTGGGCCGCCTTCGGCGTCATGGGCGGCTACATGCAGCCGCAGGGGCACGTGCAGCTGATCTCCAACATCGTGGACTACGACCAGCCGCTCCAGACGGCGCTCGACAGCGCCCGCTGGCGCTAC
Organism: Halobaculum marinum; assembly: GCF_029338555.1. GTDB lineage: Archaea > Halobacteriota > Halobacteria > Halobacteriales > Haloferacaceae > Halobaculum > Halobaculum marinum. The sequence continues at coordinate 742,243 of NZ_CP119989.1, forward strand.
CGTGAGGAGGGGAGTCTGGCGTTGGAGCCGCAGTTCGACGGCAACGTCGCGTCGAAACTGGTGCGCAAGGGCCACGACGTGAAGACGCTCCCGCCGGCGCTGTTCGGCGGCGCCCAGATCGTCCGCAACGAAGACGGCGTCCTCTCGGGGGCGACCGAACCCCGCAAGGACGGCAACGCGCAGGGGTACTGAGTCGCGGTCAGACGCGCCCGACCCATCACTCGATAGCGGACCCCGGCCCGACACCGACAATCGACACGCTCATTCGACCGTCGGCCCTTCTCGCGCCCGTGCCACAGTCCCCGCGCAGTCACGAGGACCGCGACCGCTTCGGCTTCGACGAGACGCGGGACTACCTCGGCGCGGCGGTCGCCGCCCTCTTGCCGGCGCCGCTGGTCGCCCGCGGACTGTCGATAGCCGTCGAGACCGACCGTGAGGTGTACGCGCCCGGCGACCCCGTCTCCGTGCGGGTCGTCATGCGAAACCGCTTCCCCGTCCCGATCGCGGTGTCGACGCCGTCGCGCCGCCTGTGGGGGTGGGAGGTCGACGGCGCGCTGGAGGCCAGCGAGGAACCGCGGCGCGACCCCGGCGGCTCGGGGGCGCTGTCGTTTCGCGCCCGCGAGCGCAAGACCCGCGAGTGGACGTGGGACGGGCGCGTGACGCGCCGCGACGACCGCGGGACGCGCTCGTCGCCGCTGGAGCGCGGCGACCACGAGATCCGTGCGTTCGTCGCGACCGCTCGCGAGCGGCCGGAGGCACGGACGACGTTCCGCGTGGAGTGACACCTCGCGTCGCCACGACGGCGCGGCTGGTCGCCTGACGACGTGTCGTCCTCGAAAACGAATCTCGCCCGGAGCGACGGCCTCAGTCGTCGGCGGGCGCGGGCGCCTCGATGTCCTCGCGGTGGAGGTGGCAGGCCGCGAAGTGCTCGCCGTCGCCGACCGTCGGCTCGACTGCGTACGACGGCTTCTCGGTCGCACAGATGCTCGCGTCCGCGAACGTGGAGACGAGTCGCTCGCTGGCGGCGTCCCACTCGTCGTCGGCGATCTCTTCGATGGCTGTCTCGACGGTCGAGCCCGCGCTCCCCGAGGGCGTCCCGTCGGGGAAGAACTGTGCGCGGACGCTCTGGCCGTCGGCCGCCTCGAACGTGCGGCGTTTCACTGCGCGGGCGAACTCGCGGACCGCCGCCCACTCGTCGTCGCTCATCGAGAACTCGTCGGGCTGGATGAGCTTCGGACAGCGCGTCCGGAACCGGCAGCCCGACGGCGGTTCGATGGGCGAGGGCACGTCGCCTTCGAGCACGCTCCGGGTGCCCGTGGCGCGCGGGTCCGGCACCGGGATGGAGTCGAGCAGCGCCTCGGTGTACGGGTGTTTGGGGTGCTCGAACAGCTCCTCGGTCTCGGCGAGTTCGACCATCTGCCCGAGGTACATCACGGCGACGCGGTCGGAGATGTGCCGGATGACGCTCAGGTCGTGTGCGATGAACAGGTAGGTGAGCCCGAACTCGTCTTGGAGCTCCTGCATCGTGTTGAGCACCTGCGCCTGGATCGACACGTCGAGCGCCGACACCGGCTCGTCACAGACGATGAAGTCGGGGTTGACCGACAGCGCGCGGGCGAGGTTGATGCGCTGGCGCTGGCCGCCGGAGAACTGGTGCGGGTAGCGGTTGTAGTGGTGCGGGTCGAGCCCCACCTTCTCCAGCAGTTCGCGGGCGCGCTCCTCGCGCTCGCCCTCGTACAGCCCGTGGGCCTTCATCGGCTCCTCGACGATGGGGCCGACCTTCATCCGCGGGTCCAGGCTCGACTGCGGGTCCTGGAAGATCATCTGCATGTCGCGGCGGCACTCCCGGAGGTCCGAACCGGACAGCTCCGCGAGGTTGTCGCCGTTGAAGTACACCGCCCCGTCCGTCGGGTCGACGAGTCGGAGGATCGTTCGCGCGAGCGTCGACTTCCCACAGCCGGACTCGCCGACGAGGCCGAGCGTCTCCCCGCGCTTCACGTCGAAGCTCACGTCCTCGACGGCGCGCACGGGCGGTTCGTCCCACAGCCCCGACAGCATCCCGTCGGACTGGCTGAAGTGCTTCGTCAGCCCCTGGACGCTGAGGATCGTGTCCTCGTCTTCGACCGCGGCGGCGCCGTTGCCGAGGACGTCGCCGTCACTCATCGGTCTCACCTCCGGCGTCGGCCGCTTCGGCAGCGTCGGCGCCGCGCATCTCCGCGAGGCCGCCGGCGAAGGCGCCGGTCGCCTCCGTCTCCAGCGGCTCGCTGTGCTCGTAGCCCACGTCCTCGTACTTGATGCACGAGACGGAGTGTGGCTGCTCGACGGACTCACTCACGTCGTGGAACTGCGGGTGGAACTCCTTGCACGCCTCCCGGGCCTCCGGGCAGCGCGTGTGGAACCGACAGCCCGACGGCGGGTTGATCGCCTCGGGCATCACGCCCTTGATCGGGTCGAGCGCCTCGACCGACCGGTCGGGGCGCGGCATCGACCGCAGCAGCGCCTCGGTGTAGGGGTGTTTCGTGTCGTGGAACATGTCGTCGACCTCGGCCTCCTCGACGACCTCGCCGAGGTACATCACGTTCACGCGGTCGCAGATCTCCGCGACCACGCCCATGTCGTGGGTGACCCACAGGAACGCGGTGTTGTACCGCTCCTGGAGGTCGCTGACCAGATCGAGGATCTGCCCCTCGACGGTCACGTCGAGCGCGGTCGTCGGCTCGTCGGCGATGATGAGCCGCGGCTCACACGCCAGCGCCATCGCGATGAGGACGCGCTGGCGCATCCCACCGGAGAACTCGTGGGGGTAGTCGTCGTAGCGGATCTCCGGCTCCGGGATACCGACCTCGCGGAGCATGTCGACGGCGATCGTTTTCGCCTCCTTGGCGCCGACGTCGCGGTTCAACTCGATGAACTCCCGAAGCTGGTCGCCCACCTTGAATACGGGGTTGAGCGACTCCATCGGGTCCTGGAACACGATCGCGATCTCGCGACCGCGGACCTGCTCGCGCATCTCCCGGTTGGTGAGCATCTCGTCGGACGGCTCCATCCGTCCGTCGGGCGTCTCTTGGATGTCGACCAGCTTCTTCCCGTCGAACGTGACGGTCCCGTCGACGATCCGTCCGGGCTCTTCGACGAGGCGCATGATCGACTGCGCGGCGACGGACTTCCCGGCGCCTGACTCGCCGACCAGTCCGACGAGTTCGCCCTCGCCGACCTCGAAGTTCACGCCGTCGACCGCGCGCACGGTGCCTTCTTCGGTGAAGAACTGGGTCTTCAGGTTCTCGACTTTGAGTAGTGGTTCGGACATCAGTTGTTGATACGGGGGTCAAGCGCGTCGCGCAGACCGTCGCCGAGGAGGTTGAAGCCCACCACGGTCACGAGGATGGCCACCCCGGGCCAGATACTGAACCACGGGTCCGGCAGCATGTAGTCACGTGACTGTGAGAGCATCTGCCCCCACGACGGCGTGGGAGGCTGTGCGCCGTACCCGAGGAACGACAGCCCGGCGACGATTAAGATTGCGACGCCGATCTGCAGGGTCGCCTGGACGAGCACGGGGGCGAAGCTGTTCGGGATGACGTGCCGGAAGATGATGTTCCGGTCGCGCACGCCGGCCGCGCGGGCGGCCTCGATGTAGTCCTCTTCACGCACCGACAGCACCCGCGACCGGATGAGTCGGGCGAACGTCGGGATGTTCGCGATCCCGACGCCGATCATCGCGAACGTGAGGTTGCGACCGAACGCGACCATGAACACGATGACGAGCACGAGGAACGGGATGGCGTACAGCGTCTCGACGGCGCGCATCAGCACGTCGTCGATGCGGCCACCGTAGTAGCCGGCGACCGAGCCGACGATCATCCCGAACACCAGCGAGATGGTCGTCGCGACGACGCCCACGGAGATGGCGATGCGCGTCCCGTAGAACAGCCGTGCGAGGATGTCGCGCCCGCGGTCGTCGGTGCCGAGCGGGTGCGCCCACGTCCCCTCGCCGAAGACGTTCGTCGTCATCGCCGGCGGCAGCAACTGCGAGCCGACCTCGGCGTTCGGGCTCACCCACACCGCCTGTGCGATGGCGTACTGTTCGATGCCGAACAGCGGGAGGACGATCTGATCGAGGAAGGCGACGGCGGCGACGAACGTCGCGACGCCGATGATCGCCAGCCCAGCCAGCGCCGTCGGGTCGCGACGGACCTGCTTGACGGTGTAGCGCCATCCGACGTTCGCCGCCGGCTGGTCGTCGTCGGCGTCGATCGCCTGCGATTCGCCGTCGGTTCGGGCCTCGGTGTCGGTAGTGGTCGCCATCAGTCGGCCTCCTCGAAGGTGACGCGCGGGTCGATGTACGCGTACGAGAGGTCGGTGAGGATGACCCCGACGACGAACACCAGGCCGAGCACGAGCGTCGTGCCGACCACCAGCGCGAAGTCCTGGTTGTTGATCGCGGTGATGATGAGCGTCCCCATCCCGTTGATGGAGAAGACGGTCTCGGTCAACACCGCCCCGCCGATTGCGCTGGTGAGCTGGAGGCCCAGCAGCGTGATGAGCGGGAGCTGTGCGTTACGGAAGGCGTGCTTGCGGAGGATCGTGGACTCCTTGACGCCGTAGGCGCGTGCGAGCTTCACGTACTCCTCGCCGAGCACCTCCAGCATCGACGAGCGCTCGATCCGCGTGAGCGCGGCCATCTGGAGGGTACCGAGCGATAGCGTCGGCAACACCAGGTGGTGCAGCGACTCGAGGATCACGTCGAGTTGGCTGTCGACGCCGACCTCGGCGGGCGAGGCCCACGGGAGGACGAGATTCGTCGCGGGGAACCAGTTCACTTGGTACGCGAACAGGATGATGAGGACCAGACCGATCCAGAACGACGGCGTCGAGACACCGAGCAGCGCCACGATCCGTGCGACGTGGTCGGTCGGCTTGTTCCGCCGCTGTGCGGAGATGATCCCCAGTGGAATCGACGTGACGATGGCGAACGCGAAGCTCGACACGAGCAGGAGCACGGTCACCGGCAGCCGTTCCATGATCTTCTGGGTGACGGGGACCTCGTAGTACAGACTCGTACCCAGATCGAGCTGTACGACGTCCCAGAGGTAGTTCAAGTAGCGGAGCCACACCGGCTGATCGAGCCCGTACTTCGCACGGATGGCGGCGGCCTGCTGGGCGCTGGGTGACGGCCCGAGCATGATGCTCACGGGGTCACCAGGCATCGCCTCCATGAGGAAGTACGTGATAGTGACGACTCCCAGCAGGACCGGAATCGCCTGTAGGATCCGTCGGATCGTGTACTGTGCGCGTCCCATAGTCTCTACTGTCGTATGGCTTGCTTTCGCACGACGGTATATAAATTCGCGGAAGCGGCGTTCGGGGCCGCTCCTGTCAGTTTACGCCCGATTCGGGGGCTGCGTTACTTGTCGACCGAAACGTTGTTGTGTCCGGTCGTCAGGTGGAACGAGTCCACCGGGTGCGACTGGAAGTCCTCGACGTAGTCCTTCACGCCGAAGGAGTTCTTGAGGTTGTACGCAGGGATGTGCGCACGGTCCTCGAGGATCGAGGTGATCGCCTCGGTGTACAGCTGCTTGCGCTCCTCGCGGTCGGCGGACTGACGCGCGTCGACGAGCTTCTGCGCGGCGTCCTTACCCTTCTGGCTGTTGGCGCCGTAGTACGTCCCGTTCGTGACACCGAGGGTGTCCTCGGTGCGGCCGAACAGGTAGTACGTGAACGCGTCGGGGTCGGGGGTGCCGGACCAGCCGAGCGTGTACATGTTGTAGTCGTCCTCGCTACCCGTGACGTACGCCTCGAGGAACGCGCCCCAGTCCAGCCGCTGGACGGAGACGTTGTTGAAGCCGGCCTCCTTGAGGCCGTTCGACACCGAGATGCCGATCTGTTCGCGCTTGTCGTCCGGCGGCACGATGATCTTCCAGTTGTAGTCCATCGAGACGCCGGCCTCGTTGAACAGCTCCGTGGCGGCGTCGATGTCCTTGTCGTGGGGGATCTGCTGCCACTCGTCGATCGGGAAGCCCCAGTCCTCGGTGATCGAGGCGGGCGTCGGCGCGTACTGGCGGACACCGGTCGGCTCGACGTACTGCTCGACGGCGGTGTCCATCGAGAAGCAGTAGTCGATCGCCTCACGCACCTTGGGGTCGGCGGTCGGCCCCTCGTTGCAGTTGAACGCGAGGTAGAAGTAGCCGATGCCGGGCACCTCGTCGATGCTCGCGTCCTCGATGCTGCGCACCGTGGAGTAGAGCTTCGGCGGAATCTCCTCGACCACGTCGTTCTCGCCGTTGCGGAGCGTGGTGACGCGGGTCGTCGCCTCCGTGATCGGCGTGAAGTGGATCTTCTCGAGGTTCGCCATCGGCTCGCCCCAGTAGTCCTCGTTGCGGACGATGTCGACGTAGTCACCCTCCTGCCAGCTGTCGAAGGCGAACGGGCCGGAGCCGACCGGCATCTCCGTGTTGAACGCCTCCTTGTCGTCCTCGCGGACGGACTTCGGGACGACCGAACCCGCCGCGAGCGTGTTCATGAACGGCCCGAACGGGTACTTCAGGTTGAAGATGATCGTGTCGTCGCCCTCCGTCTCGACGGAGTCGATCATGTTGAACTCCGAGGCGTTCTGGGTCTCCTCTGCGACCGGGGCCTCGAAGCTGTACTTCACGTCCTCGGGGGTGACGGGGTCGCCGTTGGAGAACGTCGCCTCCGTCGTCATCGTGACCGTATAGGTCGTCCCGTCTTCGCTGACCTCGGGCTCGCCCGTCGCGAGTTCCGGCACGATGCCGGTACCTTCGTCGTAGGCGTACAGCCCCTCGAAGATCTGACTGGCGACCTGCGAGGACGGCACGTCGTTGAGCACGATCGGGTCGAACTCCAGCGGGCTCTTGACGAGCGCGAGGTTGAGCGTCCCGCCGCTCATGCTCTCGCTGTCCGATCCACTGTCGGAGTCGGTGTCGGAGCCGCTGTCGGAGTCGGAGCCGCTGTCCGTGCTCTCACCGTCGCTCTGGCCACCGTCGCCGCCCACACAGCCAGAGACAGCCGCGACGCCCGCGGCGCCAGTTCCGGTGAGGAACTTCCGGCGATTCATCCTGTCGAAAACGCGAGTAACATCGTCTTCTGTCATGGTTGTAGTACCCAAACTGGGATAGAGTGTTGTCGTGATTTCCCACATAAATACTTGTTGCTGTGCGTGTGGTTCACGTACATAGTCGTTGAACTGTGATCGGATCGGAACGTCGATGGTGGCTGACCGCCGACACCGGCTATGCGCCAGTTCGTCGTCTGCGGCCACGACGCGCCGACCACCCCCGAGTTCAGCCTCGACGACCTCGCGGGCGGGGCGGGGCGGCTCGACCTGCTGTGTCGGTGTGTGAACGCGGGACTGCTCCTCTCACACGGGATCCGCGAGGACAGTCGGGTCCACCTCGTGCTCGGGGACGCGTACACGGTCCGCTTCGACGGCGCGACCGCTCGCGGCCTCCACCCCGACGAGCGCACGACCGCCGCGCGCGTGCGAGACGCACTCGACGTCCGAGAGAACGCGATCGGTCACATGCCCGCCGAGGTGTCGCCGGGCGTCGAGTTGTACCGGATGGGCCTCGCGGACACGCTCGACGCGCTCGACGGGACGCTCGTCCAGCTCCACGAGGACGGCGACCCGGTCGCCGAAGTCGACCCGCCCGCGGACCCAGTGTTCGTCCTCTCGGACCACTCGGACTTCACCGACGACGAGGCCGCCCTCCTCGCCGACCGCGCCGACCGGCGGGTCCGCCTCGGCCCCGAAGCGATCCACGCAGACCACGCGATCAGCGTTGCCAACAACTACCTCGACACGGCCGGGTACACGCGGTACTAGCGCGGTTCACGGACCTGCCGTGTCACGCCGTCAACCGGGCGACCGGGGCCCGTCGTCCGGTCGGAGTGCTCGGGGTTCGGAAGCCTTAACAGAACGCCCGGCTTTCTTCGACTTGCGGGCCGGTGGGGTAGCTTGGTATCCTTCGGCCTTCGGGTGGCCGTAACCGCGATTCAAATTCGCGCCGGCCCACTTCCCGCATTCTACACTCGCGAGCCGTGGCTGTTTGCGACGAATGGTGACCGTTCGGAACCGACCGACGCCCACCGCCGCGGTCGTCAGGCATCGGTCGTCAGTCGCCCTCGTCCTCTGGCGGACGGTTTCGGTAGACGGAACTGACGCGTCGGCTGACGGTGCTCGGTGGTTGCCGTTCGGCGCCACAGCGTCGTCACTGGTCGACGAAGTGAACCGAGAGAGAAGGGGGGGACCGGCTTACAGTTCGACGGCTTCCTTCTGGCCGAGCGACTCGGGCACCGTGAAGCGGATGCTCGTGGTCGCGCCGGACATCGTGTTGATCTTGATCGTAACCTCGTCGCCCTCGTTGAGGTTCCCGTTGATCTGACCCGTCTCGAACACGAGGTTCAGACGGTCGTCAGCGTCGTTGAGCACGTGGGGGTTCGCGCCGTCGGCGTTCTTGACCGACTGGTAGGAGTACTCACCACTGTTCAGCCCAGCGGCGAGCGAATCGTACTCGCTGGTCGTGTTCGCGACCAACTGGCTCGTCCCGCTCGGACCGATCCAGGTGACAGTGGCATTGTGGATGTCGATCTCACCGGCACCGGCGCCCTGCGTGACGGTGACGTTCACGACGTCGACGACCTCGTTCCCGGAGGTCCCGGTGACGTTCCCGACCGTCGCGACCTCCTGCAGGCGGTTACTGACCTGCTTACTCGATTGTTGACCCGTCTCCTGCGACTTGCTCTGGAGGAAGCCGGCGGTGTTGATCAGGACGCCCGCGGCGATCGCCGCCACGAGCACCATCGCGATGAACACGATGAGTGTCCCGATTCCCACTTGCCCGCGTTCTTCCTCGTCCGTGATGAATTCGAACATGCTGAGTTCCACTCCCGTACTGGGATACTCGTTGCTTCCCGACCACGTAGTAAACTCTTGACCTCAAATTATCAGTATGGATTCTGCATGGTGGGCCGGAACCGACGGACATTAGCCCCGCGCCGGGCGACCCGGAAGCGACCCCGATGTCGGACACAGCGCGCCTCGTCGTTGTCTGCGGACTGCCCGGCGCGGGCAAGACCACGGTCGCGGAGGCGGTGGCCGAGCGCCTGGACGCGACGCTCCTCCGGACCGACGTGGTCCGCAAGGAACTGTTCCCGGAGCCGGCCTACACCAGCGACGAGTCGCGGCGGACGTATGAGGCGGTGTTCGACCGCGCGGACGAGACGCTCGCGACGGGCGAGTCGGTGGTCCTCGACGGCACCTTCCGGCGCTCGCGGCGCCGCGAGCGTGCTCGCTCGCTCGCGCGCGGACACGACGCGCCGTTCCGACTGCTCAAGGTGGCCTGCGACGAGGCGGTCGCGAAAGCCCGGATCCGCTCGCGGGAGGGCGACGCCTCCGACGCCGACGTGGAGGTGTACGACATCCTCCGCGAGGAGTTCGAACCGATCGACGACCCGCTCGTGGTCGACAACAGCGGCGACCTCGACGGCACGCTCGCACGCGTCCGCGATCTGTTCTGAGTCGCTGTGACTACTGAGTCGCTGTGACTACTGAGTCGCTGTGACTACTGAGTCGCTGTGACTACTGAGTCGCTGTGACTACTGAGTCGCTGTGACTACTGAGTCGCTGTGACTACTGAGTCGCTGTGACGAGCCTGACCTGCTGTGACTCGCGCCGGTGAGCGCCCCAGCCACGGCCTCTTCCTCCCCGGATACGGCGAGACCGAAGGCTTTTGCTCGGCGCCCGGTTCGATTTCCCCGATGAGAACACGCGCGGTCGAGTTGGTCCTCGTCGGCGTCCTCCTGTTCGGACTCACGGTCGCCGGGAGCGCGCTCGTGGCGCCGGACCGCTCGACGCCCGCCGCCACCGACGGCACCCAGCGGACGACGCTCGTCGGGTCACAGGGCGGCGGTCCGGGGTGGCACCAGTACGGGAGCGTCTACCTCCTGAATGGCTCCGAGGAGGAGTGGCGCGAGGCCTCCGCCGACAGCTACTTCGACGTCCAACGGCTCCCCGACGGTCGCGTGCTCGCGGGGTTCATGGACGGCGGGTACACCGAGTGCGGCCCCTACGACTCGCCGTGTGCCTACACCGGCTTCCGGATCATCGACCCGGACGCCGACGGCGGGCCGACGGTCGTCGAGGAGTACGGCTTCCCCGTGCGAACGGAGTCGAACAGCGAGATCCACGACGCCGAACCGCTCCCCGACGGCGGGTTCGCCATGACCGACATGGACCACGAGCGGATCCTGATCGTCGAGGACGGCGCGGTGACGTGGACGTGGAACGCCTCCACGTTGTACGACGCTCCGGAGGATCCCACCCGCACCGACTGGCTCCACATCAACGACATCGACCGGATCGGTGAGGACCGGTTCCTCGTGTCCGTGCGCAACGCGAACCAACTGGTGATCGTCGAGCGCACGGACGACGGCGGCAGCGAAGTCGTCGAGATCATCAACGAGGACGCCGAGGGCTCGTCGGACGCCTCCTGCACGAGCGGGGGCCAACTGCGCGACACCGACGGCGACGGCGACGTGCGCTGTGGCGACCCGGCGATCCTCGACCACCAGCACAACCCGCAGTGGCTCGGCGACGGCGCGGTGCTCGTGGCCGACTCCGACAACGACCGCGTCGTCGAACTCCACCGGAACGCCTCCGGCGACTGGGAGATCGTGTGGGTCGTCTCGGCGGTCGACGGCCGATCGCTGCACTGGCCGCGCGACGCCGACCGACTGGAGAACGGCCACACGCTGATCACTGACACGCTGAACAAGCGGGTCGTCGAGATCGACGAGAACGGCAGCACCGTCTGGACGTACCCGACCGAGCGGATCCCGTACGAAGCCGACCGCGTCCCCCGCGAGTTCCAGGGGACCGAACGCGACCTCCCGCTGGCGACGAGCGACGGCGTGGCCAGCAATCCCGAGACGGCGGGCGAGTCGGGCGTCCCCGTCCTGTCGACGCTGGTCGTCGGTGTGCGCGCGGTCGCCCCGTGGGCGCCCGTCTGGTTCAGCGAGACGCAGGTGGCGCTGACGCTCGTCTCGCTCGCGCTCGTGTTCGCCGGCGGGGCGGTGTCGCTTCGCAACCGACTCGGGGTCTGACCGGTCGCGGCTTCTCGTAGGGTTTTCCCGACGGCGACCGAGCGGCGGGTATGGACGACGACGAGGACACCATCGACGCCGACGATTCGCTCGCGTGGGAGACGCTCGACACCGACCTCGACTACTCGTGTCCGGGGTTCGACGTGCGCCGCGACGACGTGCGCCTCCCGGACGGCACCGAGACCGACTTCCACTACGTCGACGAACCGCCCGCGGTCGTCGTGTTGCCGTTCACGCCCGAGGGCGACGTAGTGTTGATCGAGGAGTGGCGACAGGCGGTCGGTCGAGTCAACCGCGGACTCCCGGCGGGCACCGTCGAAGACGACGACACCGACCTCGCGACCGCCGCCCGTCGGGAACTCCGCGAGGAGACCGGCCACGAGGCCGAGACGGTCGAGCACCTCCACACGAGCGAACCGGCGAACGGCTTCGCCAACTCCGTCCACCACTACTTCCTCGCCCACGGCTGTGAGCCGGCGGCCGACCAAGACCTCGACTTCAACGAGAGCATCCGCCCGGTGACCGCCGACTACGACACCGTCCGCGAGGCGGTCGCCGCCGGCGACGTGCGCGACGGGCGGGCCGTGCAGGGGATCGCGATGTACGAGTTGCGCCGCGAGTGACGGGGCCGACCCGGACCACGCGGGTCACGGCGCGTATCCGCCCGCCGTCGCTGGGGTAGGTCTTTCAGGATGGGGCCCCGACACGACGCATGGTCGAGTTCGGACCCCTCCGTGGGGGGTCGGTATGATACGCTCCCTCCTTCGACGGCTTCGCGACTGGTACCGCTCGCTCGATCCGCGCGTCCGGGCGCTCGTCGAGGCGGTGGCGCTCGGTCTCGGCGGGATCGTAGCGGCGCTGTTCGTCGTGTTCGGCGTGTTCATCTCGCTGGGGTTCGCCGGCTACCAGCCGTCTCCGTTGGTGCTCGTCGGCCTGCAGTTGGTGCTCGTTCAGGGGGTCTCCTTCGGCGGCTTCGCCTCGGTGTACCTGATCCGGCGCGGACGGAACCCGCTGTCGCTGTTCCGGTTCCCGGGTCTCCGCGACGCCGCAGTCGCCGTCGGTGGCTTCGTCGGGTCGTTCTCGCTGTTGATCGCCGCCAGCTACCTCGTCGCCCAGACGGGCGCGCCGACCGCGGAGAACTCCGTCGCTCAGATCGGCGCCGAGAACCCCGAGGTGCTCCTCCTGCTCATCCCGGCGGCGTTCATCTTCATCGGCCCGGGCGAGGAGATTCTGTTCCGCGGGGTCGTCCAGGATCGCCTCCGCGAGGCGTTCTCCGCGTGGGTCGCCATCCCCGTCGCGAGCGTCATCTTCGGCGCGGTCCACTTCGTCGCGCTCACCGGCGCGGCACCCGGGCGGATCGTCACCATCGGCATCCTCTCGACGCTGACGCTCGTGTTCGGCGCGGCCTACGAGTACACGGACAACCTCGTCGTCCCGGCGTTCATCCACGGCGCCTACGACGCCGTGCTGTTCGCCGGCTTGTACGTCGTCGTCGTGTACGGTCCCGAGGCACAGTCGCCTGGTGAGGCCGCGAGCATGGCGGTCGCCGACCTGCTCGCGGTCCTCCCGCTCGTGTGAGCGGGCGGTCCGCGGCGAATCCTTTTGGCGGAAGCCGGGGCCACCCCGTCGTGCCGTGGACTCGTCCGCCGCGGGGCGTGCCGCGACGCGACGACACGCCCGCTCCGCGCGACTCGGTCGGTGCGATGACACCGCCCGGCGCCGACTCGCGTGTCGTCCGTTCGCCACCCACCAGCCGTGAGGCTCGCCGGCCCGGAGCGACACCCTTACTCGCGTCCCCGGGAACCTCGCCACAATGCGCGAGCACTTCGAGATCCGGGACCACGACGCCGCCGGCCGCATCGGGGAGTTGACCGTCCCCCGTGCGGGCGTCACCGTCGAGACTCCCGCTCTCCTCCCGGTGATCAACCCCAACATCGAGACGATCGACCCGGGCCGACTCCGGTCGGAGTTCGGCGCGGACATGCTGATCACCAACTCCTACATCATCCGCACGACCGACGACGTGCGCGAGCAGGCGCTCGAAGAGGGGCTCCACGAGATGCTCGGCTTCGACGGCGCGATCATGACCGACTCGGGGAGCTTCCAGTTGGCCGAGTACGGCGAGATCGACACCACGACGACGGAGATCCTGGAGTTCCAGCGCGACATCGGGAGCGACGTGGGCACGCCGGTCGATATCCCGACGCCGCCGGACGTCAGCCGCGAGCAGGCCGAGTCCGACCTGGAGGTCACCCGCCAGGCGCTCGCCGACGCCGAGGCCGTCGACACCGGCGACATGCTCGTCAACGCGCCTGTCCAGGGGAGCACCTACCCCGACCTGCGCGAACAGGCGGGCCGCGAGGCCGCCGCGACGGATCTGGACGTGTTCCCCGTCGGCGCGGTCGTGCCGATGATGAACAGCTACCGCTACGACGACATGGTCGACGCCGTCGCCGCCGCCAAGCGCGGCCTCGCCGAGGACTGCCCGGTCCACCTGTTCGGTGCGGGCCACCCGATGATGTTCGCGCTGGCGGTCGCGCTCGGCTGTGACCTGTTCGACTCCGCTGCGTACGCGCTGATGGCGCGCGACGGGCGCTACCTCACGGTGTCCGGCACGGAGCAACTGGAGGATCTGGACTACCTCCCCTGCTCGTGCCCCATCTGCCACACGCACACGCCCGACGAATTGCGTGCCGCGCAGGGGGACGAGCAGGAGTCACTACTCGCCGAGCACAACCTCCACGTCACCTTCGAGGAGTTGCGCCGCGTGAAACAGGCGATCCGCGACGGCGACCTGCTCGAACTCGTCGAGAAGCGCGCCCGCGGCCACCCCGCGATGGCCGACGGCTACCGCGCCCTCCTCGAGCACGCCGACCAACTGGAGCGCATCGACAGCGCCTCCAAGGGGACGTTCTTCTCCGTCTCCCACGAGTCCGCTCGTCGGCCCGAGGTGCGCCGCCACCACGAGCGTCTCCCGCGACTGTCGGTGCCCGACCGCCTGCTGTGCACGGAGTACGGCACGCCCTCGGACCACGACTACGACGAGGTGTGGCGCGTCGTCCCGCCCTTCGGCCCGTTCCCCCGCGCGCTCTCGGAGACGTACCCCCTGACCGCCGAGGTGCCCGACCGCACCGACGCCGCCGCCGAACGCGCCGCCGCCGAGGGGATCCGGGCGCTGGTCGAGGCGAACCCGGAGGCGGACGTGACGCTCGCACACGACGGGTGGGGCGCCGACGCGCTGGCGGTCGTTCCAGAGTCGGTGACGCTGGAGAATCTGGCCGCCGGCGGCCACCGCGACCGCGGTACCGGGAGTGACGACGCCGCGGACGACGGAAGCGAAAGCGAATAACGCCCGGACCGCACATCCCGCGGTATGACCGACTACTTCGAGGTCCACGAGCGGGACGGCGCCGCCCGACTCGGGGAACTGCGCCTCGATTCGCCGCTGACGACGCCGGCACTCGCGGACGACGTGGTGCGCGATGCCGGGTCGCTGTGGAACGCGGAGCGCGACGCGCCCGACGGCGACGACGCGGTGCTCACGATCCTCCCACACCGCGCGTACCCCGCCGGCACGCGCGAGGAGGTCGTCGACGCCTTCGCCGCCGAGTACCCCGACATCGGCGGCCCGAGCGCCGCCGTGATCCCGAGCGACGCGCCCGACGTGGGCGGCGCCGCCGACGCGCCAGTCGACGCGTTCGTGCTCTCGGACGCGCAGGGCGTCGTCGGCCACGCGGCCGCCTTCGCTGAGGCCGTCGTCGACGTGCGCGAGACGGTGCCCGCCGACACCGCGCTGTACCTCTCTGGCGTCGCCACGCCGCTGAACGTCGCGACGCTCGTGTACGCCGGCGTCGACCTCGTCGACGCGAAGCGGGCGCGGGTGAAGGGGAGCCAGGGCAAGTACCTCACCGACGAGGGCGAGCGCTTCCTGGAGGACCTGGACGAACTCCCGTGTTCGTGCCCGGCGTGTCAGGTGCCCCGCGAGGAGTTCGACCACGCTGCCTGCGAGGAACACAACGTCAACGCGCTGGAGGCCGAACTGCGCCGCGTCCGTCGCCGTATCCGCGAGGGTCGCCTCCGCGACTACGTCGAGGGGCAGGCCCGCCACGAGCAGTGGCTCACCGCTGCGTTCCGCGAGTTGGACCAGCAGTACGGCTACGTCGAGGAGCGCGCGCCCGTCGCCCGCAACAACGAGTTGTCGGCGGCGACGAGCGACACCATCCGTCGCCCGGAGATCCAGCGGTTCGCCGAGCGCGTCACCGACCGCTACGTCAACCGCTTCCGCAACCCGCTCGTCCTCGTGCCCTGCTCGGCGCGCAAGCCGTACTCCGAGAGCCAGAGCCACGGCCAGTTCCACGACGCGATCCAGTTCCGCGCGCACCTCGCGTCGATGACTTCGCCCATCGGCGTCGTCCCGCAGGAACTCGAACTCACCTACCCCGCCCAGCACTACGACACCGTGGTGACGGGCCGGTGGTCCGAAGACGAGAAGCAGTTCGTCGCCGAGGTACTGAAGCGCTACCTCCAGCGCAACGAGTACCCACGCGTGATCGCACACGTCCCGGAGGACGGCTACCGCGACATCTGCGAACGCGTCGAGGAGCAGGTCGACGTGCCGTTCGAGTACACCGTCGAGGACCACCCGACGACGACCGAGTCCATCGGGAACCTCATGTCGACGCTCGACGGCGAGTTGAAGTACACGAAGCGGGAGCGCGAGCACAACACCGTCCGCGCCCTCGCCGACTACATGCTCGGCGACGGCGCCGGCGACGACCTGTTCGACGAGTTGAACACGCGCTCGCGGTACCCGAAGCTCCAGGTGCGCGACGACGACGAGGAGTTGCTCGCGACGATGGTGCCCACCTACGGCGCGCTGGCGTTCACGCTCGCAGGCGCCCACCAGTGGGTCGACAGCGACGCGCCGACGAAGACCGTCGAAATCGACGCGTTCGTCCCGCAGGGCAGCGTGCTCGCACCGGGCGTCGTCGACGCGGACGACGACATCCGCGTCGGCGACGAGGTCGTCGTCGAGGGACCGAAGGCGTTCGCCGTGGGCCGTGCGGAGATGCACGGCGCGGAGATGCGCTCGTCGACGCGCGGCATCGCCGTCGACGTGCGCCACAGCGAGGAGCGGTAGCCGGTGAGGAGTCCGAAGCCGCGTTAGTCGTTTTGAGCCGGACGCCCCCCGTCGGTGGCCGCGGGGGCACTGGACGGACCGTCGGCATCAGCACCGCTCGTGACGGGAGAGTCTCCCCGAGCGCTGGCGCCGCCAGCAACGTCGACGTCGAACTCGGCAGTTAGCGACCGGAGGTCGGTGGCGCGGTCGGAGAGTCGCTCCACCTCGCTGGTCACCTGACTGAGCGACGCCGTCTGTTCTTCGGCGGCAGCAGAGACCGTCTGCGCCTCGACGGCCGTCTCCTCGCTGACCGCGGCGACCTCGTCGGCCATCGTCACGACCTCCTCCGCGGTGGTGGCTTGATCGCTCGTCGCCTCCGAGATGGACTGGACGCCGTCGTTGGCGCGCTCGACCGCCGCGATGACGTCGTCGAGCGCCCCCAGGCCGGACTCTATCGTCTCGGTGCCGTCGTCGACGCGCTCGCGCATCGACGACATGTCCTCGGCGACGTCGTCGGTCGACGCTTGGACCTGTTCGACGAGGTCGTCGATCCGACCGGTCGCCTCGCGCGTCTCGGTCGCGAGTTGCTTCACCTCGTTGGCGACGACGGCGAACCCGTCGCCCTCGGCCCCGGCGCGGGCGGCCTCGATCGAGGCGTTGAGCGCGAGCGTGTTCGTCTGCTCGGCGATGCCGTCGATCAGGGTGACGATCTCTCCGATCTCGTCGACCTCGTCGCTCAACCCGCGCACGAGCGTCGCCGTCTCCTTGGTCGCCTCCTGGATCGACTCCATCTCGTCGACCGCCTCGTCGGCGAGTGCTCCGCCTTCTTCGCCTATCGTCACCGCCTCGGTCGACTGCTGGGCGACGTCCTCGGCGGTCGCCGCGACCTCCTCGACGGCGGCGGACAGGTCGCCCATCTCCCCGTTCAACCCGGAGATCTGTTCTGTCTGCTCGGTCGTACCCGCGGTGATCTCCTCGGTCGAACTCGCGACCTCCGCCGCCGCCCGCTCGGTCTCTTCGACGCCCGCGGCAGCGTCCTCGCTCACGGTCGCGACTTCCTCAGCGACCTCGGTGACTCGGGCCATCGCAGTCTCGAGGTCGGCGACCATCTCGTTGAACCCCTCGGCGATTGTCCGCATCGCGTCGTTGTCGGTGTCGGTCTCCATCCGAGCCGTGAGGTCGCCGTCCGCCGCCGTCTCCATCACGTCGCCGTGCGATTCGGCGACCCGCTGCAGTTCGGCAGTCGTCTCCTCCATCTCCGTGATGGCCGCGTCGAGGTCGACGCGCATCTGTGCGATCGACGCACCCAACGTCCCCGGAACGTCGCGGTCCAGCACCGGCGCGTCGAACTCTTGATTCGCGACCGCATCGGCTTGGGAGGCCGCGAGGTCGACGTAGTCGGTGACCCCAGCGAACGCGTCTCTGATCTGTCCGATCTCGTCGATCCGGTCGTCGCCGACAACCTGGCTGTCGTCGACCTCACCGGCCGCGAGTGCGTCGGCGCTGTCGCTGAGCTCACGGAGTGTGGTCGCGGTCGACCGGCCGAGCGTCAGGCCGATCAGCAGGAAGCCCGCCAGCGCCAGTCCCGCCAGGATCGCGAAGTCGCGCTGGACGGCCTGCTTCAGTACGTACGCGTTCGCCGCCGGCGCCTGACTGAACACGACCCAGTCGGTTCCCTCGACGGGCGCGTAGCCGGCGACGGTGTCACCAGCGTCGTAGCCGCCGGAGTCGCCCTCGGTGCCAGCCGCGAGGGCGCCCTCGTCACCGTCGAAGTCGGTGAGCACCGAGTCGGTGTCGGAGGCGAGCACGATCCGTCCCGAGTCGGCGTCGACGACCGTGGTCTCCCCACCCTCGATCGAGGAGTGGAAGTTCTCCACGAAGGCGTCGGCCTCGACCGTGACGACGACCGCGCGGTCGCTCTCGGGGACGGCGCTGGCGAACGCGAGCAGTTCGTGCCCGTCTGCCATGTACGGTTCGGACATCACGACCCCGCTCTCGCCGTCGAACGTCAGTTCGAGGTGGTCGAACACCTGCCCCTCCGCGCTCGCCGTCGTCGACGCTTCGATCTGGTTCGAGGAGGCGTCGACGACGTGGAGCGCGTGAGTCGACTCGGGGAAACGCTCGAGTTCGGTGTCGAGATACGGTCCGAGTTCCCCCGCCTCGCTGTGGTAGGGGACTGCTTCGGACAGCAGTCGCGTCACCTGTCGCTGCTCTTCGATCCACCCCTCGAGTTCGTTCGCCTCCAGCACGGCGGTCGTCTCGAGTTCGTTGTGCTTCTCGTGGGTCAACTCAGCGGCGACCTGCCCCTGTAGGACGACGCCAGCACCGGCGACGACAACGATCGTCGCGAGTGTCAGCGCAGCGAACTTCCGCAGGTAGGTAGCGCGCAGGATATCCGGCACGTACGACATTCACCCGATTCAAGGAATCTTCTGGTATAAAGGCCACAATCCGATTATCAGGTGTCGTTCCCAGCCACGGCACGCGAGTCCGTCGATGCCACGGAGGGCTTCCCCCCGCCGCCGACCGCGAAGCGAACGCATACAACCGTCCCCTCGTACCCACAGGTATGACAGCCAACGACGCGGGGACGCGCGTCGGCGTCGACGTGGGCGGCACGTTCACGGACCTCGTGACGGTCCGGGACGGAGCGATCCGCGTCGACAAGACGCCGTCGACGCCGGCCTCGCCCGACGAGGGCGTCGTCACCGGCTTGCGGGGGCTCGACGCGCCGCTCACCGAGGTGGGTTTCCTCGGCCACGGGACGACCGTCGCGACGAACGCCGTGCTGGAAGGCGAGTGGGCCGACACCGCGCTCGTCACCACGGCGGGCTTTCGCGACGCCGTCGAGATCGGTCGCCAGACGCGCCCGGACATCTACGACTTCGACGCGACCAAGCCCGACCCGGTGGTTCCCCGCGACCGCCGGTTCGAGGTGCCAGAGCGCGTCGACGAACGCGGCGACGTGCTGCGGGACCTGGACGAGGCCGCCGTCCGCGACCTCGCCGGCGACCTCCGAGAGTCGGGCGTCGAGAGCCTCGCCGTCTCGTTCCTCTTCTCGTTCGAGCACCCCGACCACGAGCGCCGCGTCCGCGAACTCCTCCGCGAGGAGGGCGTCGACGCCAGCGTCTCGCTCTCGTCGGAGGTGCTACCCGAGATCCGCGAGTACGAACGCACCCTGACGACGGCGATGAACGCCGCGCTCAAGCCCGTGATGGACGCGTACCTCGGGTCGCTGGCCGACAGCGTCGCCGAGTTGGGCGTCGACGCGCCGCTGCGCGTGATGGGGTCGAACGGCGGGCTGATGGCCGCCGACGCCTCGCGCGAACGCCCGGTCAACACCCTCTTGTCGGGCCCCGCGGCGGGCGTCCGCGGCGCCACCCACGTCGCCGGCAGGCGCGGCGTCGACGACTTGATCACGATGGACATGGGCGGCACCTCCTGCGACGTGAGCCTCGTGCGCGGCGGCGACCCGCTCGTGACGACCGACACCGAGGTCGGCGACTACCCCGTCTCGGTCCCGACGGTCGACATCCACACCGTCGGCGCCGGCGGCGGATCCATCGGGTACGTCGACAAGGGCGGCGCCCTCCGCGTCGGCCCGCGCTCCGCGGGCGCCCAACCCGGCCCCGTCTGCTACAACCGCGGCGGGACGGAACCGACCGTCACCGACGCCCACCTCGTCCTCGGACGCATCGACCCCGCGGCGTTCCTCCCGGACGCGCTCGGCCGCGACACCGACGCCGTCCGCGACGCCTTCGCACCACTGGCCGAAGCGGTCGCCGGCGACCCGGACGCGACCGAGGCTGCCGCCCGCGGCCTCCTCGACGTGGCGAACGCGAACATGCGCCGCGCACTCCGCGTCGTCAGCGTCGAGCGTGGCTACGACCCCCGCGAGTTCGCCCTCGTCGCCTTCGGCGGCGCGGGACCGCTCCACGCAACCGCGCTCGCGGACGCGCTGGACATCCCCGAGGTCGTCGTGCCGCGCGCCGCGGGGGTGCTGTCGGCGCTCGGCCTGCTCATCAGCGACGTGGTGTACGACTACTCCACGTCGATGGTGCGCCGCTGGGCCGACGTCGACCCCGCTGCGCTCCGCGAGGCGTTCGCCGAGTTCGAGGCCGAGGGCCGGTCGGAACTGCGCGACGCCGGTCGCACGGCCGACGAGATGGCGTTCGAGCGCACGCTCGACCTGCGGTACGCCGGCCAGTCGTTCGACCTCTCGGTGCCCGTGGAAGGCGACCTGGACGACGACGAACTCGCGGCTGTGGAGGAGCGATTCCACGCGGCCCACGAGCGCCGGTACGGCCACGCCTCGCCCGGTGAACCGGTCGAGCTCGTGACGGTGCGCCTCCGCGCACGCGGCCTCGTCGACCCGCCAGAACTCGCGGTCGAGGAGCGCGGCGGCGACCCGGCGGACGCGGTTACGGAGACGCGCCGAGTCGGCTTCGCCGACGCCGACCACGAGACGCCGGTGTACGACCGTGCGCTCCTCCCGACGGACGCCGCGTTCGACGGCCCCGCCGTCGTCGAGGGGACCGAGAGCACCGTCGTCGTCCACCCCGGCCAGCGCGCGCGGGTCGACGGCGACGCGAACCTGGTCGTCGAGACCAGAGGTGCGGGCGAATGAGCGACGCCCCAGACTCGGGGGTCGACTCGGTCACCCTCGAAGTGATCCGCAACGGCTGCGAGGCGGTCGCCGAGGAGATGAACGCGACGCTCGTGCGGACGGGCTACTCGCCGAACATCAAGGAGCGCCAGGACTGCTCGACGGCGCTGTTCGACGCCGACGGCGAGATGATCGCGCAGGCGGAGACGATGCCGGTCCACCTCGGCGCGATGCCGTACTCCGTCGCCGCGGCGGTCGAGGCGTTCCCGCCGGAGACGCTGTCGCCGGGCGACTCGGTGCTGCTCAACGACCCGTTCCGCGGCGGCGCGCACCTCCCGGACCTCACCTTGGTCACACCGATCTTCGACGCCGACGGCGACGAGGTGATCGCCTTCGCCGCCAACCGGGCACACCACGCCGACATCGGGGGGTCGACGGCCGGGTCCGTGGCGGCCGACTCGACCGAGATTTATCAGGAGGGCCTCCGCATCCCGCCGGTGAAGTTCGAGGCGGGGACCGGCGCGGTCGCCGCCGACGGCACCCCCGAAGGCGAGGTGCGCGACGACGTGCTGTCTATGATCCTCGCGAACGTCAGGACACCCGAAGAACGCCGCGGCGACCTCCGCGCGCAGGTGGCGGCGAACGCGACCGGGCGCCGGCGCTTCCGCGAGTTGGCCGCCGAACACGGCAACGACCTCGCGCCCGCGTTGGAGGAGATCAAAGACTACTCCGAGCGGCGGATGCGCGCCGAGCTGGCCGAGCTGCCGGACGGCACCTACGAGTTCGCCGACGCGCTCGATGACGACGGGCGCGGCAACGAGGACCTCGTCGTCGACGTGACGCTCACCGTCGACGGCGACGCGGTGACCGTCGACTTCACCGGCACCGCCGCCCAGACGGACGGCCCCATCAACGCCGTGCTCGCGGTGACCGCGTCGGCGACGTACTACGCGGTTCGCTGTGTCACCGACCCGGACATCCCGCCGAACCACGGCTGTTACCGCCCCATCGACATCGTCGCCCCCGAGGGTACCATCGTGAACCCGACGCTCCCGGCGGCGGTCGTCGGCGGCAACCTGGAGACGAGCCAGCGCGTCACCGACGCGGTGCTCGGTGCGCTCGCGCAGGCGGCGCCCGAGGCCGTCGCCGCCGCGGGACAGGGGACGATGAACAACGTCACGCTCGGCGGCACGGACCCCCGTGACGGCTCGCCGTACGCGTTCTACGAGACACAGGGCGGCGGCTTCGGCGGGCGCGCCAGCGGCGACGGCATGGACGGCGTCCACGTCCACATGAGCAACACGCTGAACACGCCTGCAGAGGTGCTGGAGACGGCGTACCCGCTCCGGATCGAGCGCTACGAACTCCGCCCCGACTCCGGTGGCGCGGGAGAGTCGCGCGGCGGGCTGGGGCTCCGTCGGGACATCCGCGTGCGCGACCACACCGCGCGGTTCAGCCTGCTCGCCGAGCGCCACGAGTCGCACCCCTACGGCCTCGCCGGCGGCGGCGAGGGGGCCAACGGCGCGGCGTACCTTGTGGACGACGACGGCGAGGACCTGGAGAAACTGCCCGCGAAGCACACACGCGACCTCACCGCCGGCTCCGTCGTCAGCGTGCGGACGCCCGGCGGCGGCGGGTACGGCGACCCCGACGACCGACCAGACGAGGCCGTCGAGCGTGACCTGCGACTCGGGAAGTTGACGCCCGAGGTCGCGCGCGAGCAGTACGGCTACGACGTGGACGAGTCCGACGACGACGCGCCCGACGGAGCGAGCGACGGCGACACCGACGACTGACTGCCGCCGGACCAACAGTTTAGCACTCCGAGACCCACGGACGGGTATGCTCGACGTAGGCGACGACGCTCCCGAGGTGACGGCACCGATGGCGACCCCCGAGGCGGTCGCGACCACCGACCGCGGCTCCTACACCAGCGACGATGTGGCCGAGTTCAGTCTCTCGGACGCGCTCGCCGAGGGGCCGGTCGTCCTCGCCTTCTACCCCGGCGTGTTCTCGCGTACCTGCACGCAGGAGCTGTGTGAGTTGCGCGACTGGAAGGACGACCTCGCGGATCTGGACGCGCCGCTGTACGGCGTCAGCGCCGACACGCCGTGGTCGCTGCTGGCGTTCATCGACGAGTACGACATCCAGTACCCGCTCGTCTCGGGGTTCAACAACGCCGTCGTCGCCGACTTCGACGTGCGCCGCGAGGAGGGGATCATGCGGGGCATCGCGAACCGCGCCGTGTTCGTGGTCGACCCGTCGGGCACCGTGACGTACACGTGGAAGGCGACGGAGCCGCTGACGTTCCCCGACACCGACGCGGTCGAGGCGGCGGTCGCCGAGGCGGCCGCCGGCGAGTAGCCGGCGCGACCGCAACACTTGTCAGCCGACACCGATATCCGCCGACGATGCCCTCCACCACAGACACGGCTGGCGGTCTCGGCCGACAACTCCTGTTTGCGCTCGCGGCCGCCGCCGTCGCCGCCGTCGTCGGCACCGTCCAAGCGTTCGTCCCGCTGCTGATCGACCTCTCCGGCGACACGGTCTGGCTGCTCACCGCCGCCAGCGCCCTCACCGCGGGCGTGAGCGCGGTCGTCGCCGGCGTCGCGGGCTACGCCGCCGGGATGCGCGAGCCGAGTCCCGAGGCCGTCGTTCGCACCGCGGCCGTGTTCGCCGTCGCCGCCGTCGTCGGGTTCGCCGCGGGACTCCTCGCGTCCCGGTTCGTCGTGGACGACTGGAGCGGACAGGCGCTCGTCGCGGTCGCCGCGATACTCGTGCGCAGCGTCCCGTTCGTCGCGGGCGGCGTCGCCGGGGCGGCACTGTCGGTCGCCCGCGACGCAAGCTACTCGGCGCCGGCGACGAACTGATCGCGCATGACCCCTGAAGACGCCCTCCCGACCGACGGCCTCGTCTGCGTCGTCGGCGCCGGCGGCAAGAAGACGACCCTCTACACGCTCGCGTCCCGTCTCGACCGCGCGGTCGTCACCGCGACGGTCCGCATCCCCATCTTCGACGAGCACGTCGCACGCGTCGCCGTCACCCCCGACCCCGTGCCGGCGCTCACCGACGCCTCCCCCGACGACTATCCCCTCGGGCTCGTCCCGGAACGCGAGCGCGACGACCGCTACCTCGGCTACGACCCGGGCATCGTCGACGACCTCGCCGCCGCCCACGACGGCCCGGTGCTCGTGAAGGCCGACGGCGCACGGATGCGGGAGTTCAAAGCGCCTGCCGACCGGGAGCCACAGATCCCTCAGTCTGCGGACGCGGTCGTGCCCATCGCCTCGGCGCACGTCGTCGGCGCGCCTCTGACCGACGAGCGCGTCCACCGGCCCGAACGTGTCGCGGCGGTCGCGAACGTCGACGTCGGCGACGAGGTGACTGCCGAGACGGTCGGTCGCGTGCTTGCGTCTCCCGCGGGCGGGCTGAAGGACGTTCCCGCGGACGCCGAGGCCGTCGCGCTCGTCAACAAGGTCGACGACGAGGCCGACGAGTCAGTCGGACGCGCTATCGCCGCGGCGGCGTTCGACGCCGACGGCGCCGAGCGACTCGACCGCGTCGTGCTCGCGGCGATGGGGGAAGGGCGGGTCGTGGAGGTGATCGAACCGTAGTCCGGGTCGGAGACTGGCCCCTACTCGAACGCCGTGGCGGCGGCGGCGACCTCTTCGCGGGTGTTGCAGTTCTCGAACGTTCTGTCGTCGACGCCCAGCGCCGCGAGGTCGTCGGCGCCGACTACGGCGTACTCGAGTTCGAACAGCGGCGCGAGGATCTTTCGGTCGCCCCGGTCGAGCGCGGCGTCGCAGGCGTCCGCCATCGGTCCCGCGCGGTACACCGCCTGCGTCGTCTGGAACCACTCGTCGTCGACGCGGGGGACGACGGCGTCGTACCCCTCGTCGAGTCGCTCGAACAGCGCCTCCACGAGCGTCGGGTCGACGAACGGCATGTCGCAGGCGACGACGAACGCCGGCGCGTCGGGGCCGCCCCACGCCTCGACGCCGCGACAGGCGGTGCGGATCCCGGCCATCGGCCCCTCGTCTGGGTCCGGGTCCTCCGCGTAGCGGACGGGCAGCGGGTACCCGGTGAGCGCGTCCTCGATAGCCGCACGCTGGTCCGCGCGGCCGTTGACCACGAGGCGGTCGACGGCGTCGACGAGGCGGTCGGCGACGCGACGGATCATCGGGACGCCCGCGACGTCGGCGACGGCCTTGTCGCGGTCGCCGAAGCGGGTCGAGCGCCCGCCCGCGACGACGGCGGCGTACCGGGTCATCGTCGAGGGTGGCCGCCGGCGGGCGAGCACGCCCGGACCGGGCGGAGGGCGCGGTCAGTCACGACTCGTCGACGAGTCGGCGCGCCGCCTCGCCGAGGTCGACGCCCACGTCGTCGGTCGTGTGGGCACCGATCTGGTCGACGTTGCGCGTGAGCACCTGGAGCACGTCCGCGGCCTCCGCGTACACCAACAGGTTGCCGTCGTCGTCCTCCATGACGAGTTGGGTGTCGGCCAGTCGGACGCAGCCGTCTTCGATGCTCGCGGCAATCGCCGGCAGCGCCCCGTCGGCGCCGTCCCCGTCGCGGAGTTTGGTGACGTACACGGCGTCGAGGCCGACGAGCTCCTTGTGCTCGCTGACGACCTCCGCACACGCCACCATGTCCTGCGACACCGCCGCCTTCGCGGGGTCGTCGTGGTCTCCGGCGAGGCACCCCTCGCACACTCGGAGCTCCATGCGCATACCCCGCGGTCTGCGGCCGGGGGGATATACGTTCGGCCGCGACGGCGACGCTCCACCTGGGCTGCCCCCGGCGCTTAAGCCGCGCCGGCGCGGGGTTGCCACCGTGTCCGACCTCGAAGCGGGGCCGCTCGCCGCCGGGACAGGGCCCGAGCGCACACCTACTCCGACGGGGAGGCGGTGACCGGTGCTCCGACGTACTCACGAGTGCGACCGCTGCGGCGCCGACATCGCGCCGGGCGACGAGTACGCCGCCGTCGACGGCATCGCGCCCGACGGCGAGATTCGGGTGCTGCTGTGTGCCGCCTGCGCGGTCGATTTCTCGCGGTTCCTCGACGGGGCGTGACCGACCGCGGGACGTCGCCGTCGACGGAACGTTTTACCGGCGCCCGCCGAAGGCGGAAACATGGACGTGGACGTAGACCTTGGCATCCCTCGCGGCGTGCTCGAATCGCTCCCCGAGGAGGACGGCAACGCCGAACAGGACATCCGCCGCGCGGTCACCGGCTACCGACAGGCGCTCGAAGACGGCTTCGCCGCCGCCGAGGACGAGGCCGAGGCGGCGTCGGTCGCCGTCGACTTCCTCGAGTACGCCGAGGGGCGCGCGGAGATCTACGACGAGTTCGTCCCCGAACTGCGCGCGTGGGGGCAGTCGCCCATCTACGCCATCGCGTGGCGCGACCTCTACATCGAGTTGGCCGCGCAGGTGTACGAGGTGGAGTGGCTCGCCGAGCGCATCGACCGCGAGCGCAACTATCGGCTGGTCGACGACGGGATCCGGTTCGGGAAGAACTGATCGACGGTTCGACCGCTTCACACGCAGTTTTCGCTCGTGGCGCTCCCGCCGTGACGAGCGTAGCGAGGGCCGCGAAAGCCCCCGCGGCTCCGGACTCCCGCGACTCGCTGCGCGCGCTCGCTCCGCTCGCGTGCTTCCGTCGTCGGGGTTCGTCCGGAGCCGCGGCCCCTTTCAGTCCCACCCGGGGCTCGGACGGGCAGTCGTCGCAGTCGGACTGACCTCGACGCCGCCGTGGTCAGTCGGCTATCGTCGCCGGAACGAGCCTTCCTCAGTCGTCGGCGGTCGCCGCGTCGCCGGCGCGCTCGGCCCGTTCGCGCTCGCTCAACAGCGGCGTGCCGTCCGCTTTCGGGCCGAGCGTCGGGCCGAACGGCGGGCCGTCGTCGGGGTCGATCCGGCGGCGCTGGCGGTAGTCCGTCGAGCGCTCGACCGGGACGCGACCGACCGAGGTGATCAGGTCGACGTAGTCGTCGAACGAGCGGAACTCGCCGAACGAGCCCCCGGCGCGCTTGGTTATCTCCTCGGAGAGGATGGTGCCCATGAAGTCGTTCGCGCCGCACGACAGCGTCTTCAGCGCCTTCGCGTCGCCGTACTTCACCCACGAGGTCTGGACGTTCTCGATATTGTCGAGGAACAGCCGGGAGACGGCGATCATCAGTTCGTCCTCGGCGTCGCTGGCGCCGCCGGACACGACGCCGTGTTCGTACAGCGGCGTGCGCTCGTGGACGAACGAGAGGGGGACGAACTCCGTGATGCCGCCGGTGCGGTCCTGGAGGTCTCGGACTTCCTTCAGGTGCATCGCGCGGTGCATCTCGTTGTCGACGTGGCCGTACATGATCGTCGCGGTGGTGTCGAGGCCGGCGGCCATCGCGCCCTCCATCGCGTCGACCCACCCCTGCGAGTCGATCTTGCCGGGACAGATCACGTCGCGCACCTCGTCGACGAGGATCTCTGCGGCGGTTCCGGGCGCGGAGTCGAGGCCGGCGGCCGCGAGCTCCGAGTAGATCCGCTCGTAGCTCCAGTCGGTGCCGCGGCGGGCGTGGTACGCCTCCTCGGGTGTCATCGAGTGGAGGTGGACGCCGTCGACGCTCATCGCCTCCATCTGCTCGACGTAGGTGCCTGGGTCGGTCGCGTACGCCTCTGGCGGTTTGTAGTTGACCACGCGGGCGGCGTCGTCGTAGCCGCGGAGAATCTCGTGGTGCTCGTCGTTCAGCGCGAAGCCCGGATGCAGGCCAGACACCGAGCACACCTCGTACACCCCGCGCTCGACGGCGGCCTCGACGACCGCGCGCGACTCGGCGGGCGTCTTCGTGAACCCCGCGTGTCCCTCGTCGGAGTCGCCCTCGAACTGGTGGGCGGTGTCCTTGAAGTTGCAGAACAGACAGCCCGTGTTGCAGGCCGTCGTGACGTTGTTGTTGACGTTGGCGACGAACGTCACCTCGTCGCCGACGACCTCCGCGCGGCGCCGGTCGGCCGCCTCCAGCACCGCCTCCTTCCGCTCGCGGTCGATGCCGGGCGTGTCGCTCCCGGTGGTGAACAGTTCGACCGCGTCGTCGACGGTGAGTCTGACCCCGTCGCGCGCCTTCGCCAGCGCGTTCTCGAACGACTGGTCGGTCTCGGGCGTGTGCTCGAAACCGAGGTCGTCGGGGTCGAGGTCGGCCGCCGATCGCGTCATCGTCCGAGGGTATCGGTGCGGCGTGAAAAGCGAGGCGATAGCGGCCACCACAGCGTTGATAGCGCTCCCGACGCGTACGTGAGACAATGGCACCCGAGACCGACGACCGACCCCACCACGACGTGTCGTTCCTCGCCGACCTCGACCTCGTCGGGGAGGTGAGCCTCGGGACGTCCGACCGCGACGAGCACGCGACCGACTGGGGGACCGACGAGGCCGACGCGGTGCGGCCGGACGCCGTCGTCTACCCCGAGTCGACGGCGGACGTGGCGGCGGTCGTCGCCGCCGCGAACGAGCGCGGCGTCCCCGTCACGGCGTACGCCGCCGGCACCGGACTGGAGTCGAACGCCGCGCCGCTCCACGCCGGCATCAGCATGGACATGACGCGGATGGACGCGATCCACGAGATCCGCCCCGACGACCTCCAGGTCGACGTGGGGCCGGGCGCCATCGGCGCCGACGTGGACGAGGCGGTCGCGAGACACGGCCTGTTCTTCCCGCCGCTCCCCTCGTCGGGCGACATCTCCACTATCGGCGGGATGATCGCCACCGACGCCTCGGGGATGCGGACGGTGAAGTACGGCGAGGTGGCCGACTGGCTCTTGGAACTGGAGGTCGTCCTCGCCGACGGGTCGGTGACGACCGTCGGCTCAAAGGCCGCCAAGACCTCCGCCGGCTACAACCTGAAGGACTTGATCGTCGGCAGCGAGGGCACCCTCGCCATCGTCACGCGCGCGACGCTCGAACTCGCGGGTCGCCCCGAGCAGATCAAAGGCGGGCGCGCCGTCTTCCCGACGCTCGACGACGCGACGGCGGCCATCTCCGACGCGGTCACCGCCGGCGTCGACGTGGCGAAGATCGAGTTGTTCGACGCCGAGACGGCGATGCTGGCGAACGCCTACAGCGACGCCGCGCTCCCCGAGCGCCCGATGGTGTTCGTCGAGTTCCACGCCAACCACGGCATCGACGACGAAATCGCGTTCTGCCGCACCGTGTTCGAGGCCCACAACGTCGAGCAGTTCGAGATGGCCTCCGGCGAACGCATGGACGAGTTGTGGCAGGCGCGCAAGGACATCACCTACGCCGCGGAGGCGTACGACCCCGACCGCGAGATGGGCCAACCGGGCGACGTGACCGTCCCCATCGGCTCGTACCCCGAGATGATCCGGGCGGTGAAGGACGTCGCCGCCGAGTACGACCTGTTCGTCCCCTGTTTCGGCCACGCCGGCGACGGCAACCTCCACTACTTCGTCCTGCGCGACCCGGACGACCCCGAGGAGGTCGCACGCGCGGAGGCGGCCTACGGCGAGTTGGTGGAGCGCGCACTCGAACTGGGCGGCACCGCGACCGGCGAGCACGGCATCGGCGCGGGGAAGCGGAAGTACCTCGAACCGGAGCACGGCGCGGCCGCGGTCGGGGCGATGCGAGCGATCAAGCAGGCGCTCGACCCCCGCGGCACCCTCAACCCCGGGAAGGTCGTGCCGGACGAGCGCTGAGCCGTGGTGTATCCACGTTCGTGGTCATCGGAGGGTCGTTCGGGGATGAGATGCGCACGAGAGTGGAAGGATTCTTCCCCTCCCCGCCCGCGCACCCCACCATGACGAGCGTCAAGGAGTTCATCGTCGAGTCGGAGCCGGACGACGAGAGACTCGGCGCCGGCCGGTTCGCCTTCACCGACGACTACTCCGTCTTCGACTGGGGGAAGATGCCCGACACGATCCCAGGCAAGGGGGCGTCTCTGTGCACGATGGGCGCGTTCAACTTCGAGTTGCTGGAGGAGGCGGGCGTCCCGACGCACTACCGCGGGGTCGGCCCCGACGCGGAGCCGCTGTCGGCGGTCGAGGAGGCGCCGCGAGAACTCGCCATCGACCTCGCGACGGTGCCGGACCTCCCGTTCGTCGACGGCGCGTACGACTACGACGCCTTCCACGCCGAGGCGCGCGAGGCGGCGGGCTACGTCGTCCCGCTCGAAATCGTGTTCCGCAACACCGTCCCCGTCGGGTCCAGTCTCCGCTCGCGGGTCGACCCGCGCGACGTGGGGATCGACCGCGCCGAGTGGCCCGACGAACCCGTGGACCTGCCGACCCCGCGCGTCGAGTTCTCCACGAAGTACGAGGAACAGGACCGCTACCTCGACGCCGAGGAAGCCGAACGGATCGCCGGCGCCGCGCCGCTGCCGGAGTTGAACCAGGTCGCACGCGAGGTGAACGACATCGTCACCGAGCGCGCCGCCGAGGCTGGCTTCGTCCACGAGGACGGCAAGATCGAGTGCGTGTACGCAGACGGCGAGGTGCGCGTCGCCGACGTGGTCGGCACGTTCGACGAGAACCGCTTCGCGTACGACGGTCAGGAGGTGTCGAAGGAGGTCGTCCGCCAGCACTACAAGCGCGTCGCGCCCGACTGGGTCGACGCCGTGGGGGAGGCGAAAGCGCGCGCCGACGAGGAGGGCGTCGCCGACTGGAAGGCGCTGTGCTCGGCGAAGCCGCCGGCGCTCGACGCCGACGTGGTGGAGCGCGTCGCCGACATGTACGCCGCGGGGACGAACGCCTACACCGACACCGACTGGTTCGACGCGCCGGCCGTCGCCGACGCGGTCGACGCCGTCCGCGACCTCTGAGGCGGCGGTCCGACGGTCGCGGTTCCAGACGCGCCTGTCCCTCTCGACATCGGTCTCTGTGTCGAGTCGACGACTCCCGCCCGCTACACGGTGGCGACGACCCGTCGGTCGATCACTCGGGGAACGCGGCGACGCCACCGAGGTCGTAGGCCTCGGGGTCGACGCCCTCGCGGAAGTGGGTGCGCCCGCGCCGGACGACGACCGCGTCGTCGAGGTGCGCTTGCAACCCGGCGACGAGCGCTTCGGCCTCCAGCGGTTGGCCGCGCGCCTTCAGGTCGTCGGGGTCGTCGTCGGGGTCGACGCGGAACGCCCGCTGGGCGATGATCGGCCCCTGGTCGAGGTCCGTCGTCACGTAATGTGCGGTCGCGCCGTGGACGCGCGCGCCGCCCTCGACGGCCTGGCGGTACGCCTCCGCGCCGGGGTACGCCGGTAAGAGCGACGGGTGGACGTTGACGATGCGGCCCTCGTAGCGGAACACGACCTCCGGCGAGAGGATGCGCATGAACCGCGCGAGCACGAGACAGTCGACGTCGTACTCGTCGAGGACGCGCAGCAGTTCGCGCTCGTCGTGGGAGCCCTTCTCGTCGCCGACGTCGACGAACGGCACGTCGTACTCCTCGGCGAGCGACCGGAGCGTCGAGTGGTTGCCGATCATCACCGGCACCTCGGCGTCGAGGGTTCCGTCCTCGCACGCCTCCAGCACCGCGCGCGGGGCGTGCTCCTCTTTCGTCACCAACAGCGCCGCCTTGCGCGCCGCGTCGGCGTCGGCGAGGCGGACGCGGATGTCGACGCCGAGTTCGTCGCCCAGATCGGTGAGGTCCTCCTCCAGCGTCTCGGGCTTGCACACCATCCCGTCGGTGTCGGCGTGCAGGCGCATCCGGAACACGCCGTCGCGCACGTCCTGGTCGAGGTCCTCGATGTTACACCCACGCTCGAACAGCAGCGAGGTCACACGGGCGACCAGTCCGGTCGCGTCGTCCCCGACGACGACGATCTCGGTGTCCCAACGCCTCGGATTCGGACGGTCGGCCGTATCCATACCCGCGTTTCCTCACGCGCGAGTAAACCGGTGTCGCTCCGCGCGACGACTGCCATCCACGAACGTGCATAGCGCACGCGTCCCGAAACGGATTTTGCGCACGACCTCGCAGGGTCAGACGATGACCGGCTACACCGCCACGGTGACGGTCCGCCTGAAGCACGGCGTGCTCGACCCGGAGGCCGAGACGACACAGCAGGCGCTGGAGCGCCTCGGCTTCGACCTCGAGGACCTGCGCTCGGCAGACCGCTTCGAGATCGATCTGGACGCCGCCGACGCCGACGCGGCGCGCGAGCGCGCCAGCGAGATGGCCGACCGCCTGCTCGCGAACCCGACCATCCACGACTACGAGGTGGCGGTCGAGGAACGCGAATGATCTCCGTGATCCAGTTCGGTGGCTCGAACTGCGACCGCGACGCCGTCGCCGCGCTCGCGCACCTCGGCATCGAGGCCGAGCGCGTCTGGCACGAGGACGGCCTCCCGGCCGACACCGACGGTATCGTCGTCCCCGGCGGCTTCTCCTACGGCGACTACCTCCGCGCCGGCGCGATGGCCGCCCGGACACCGATCATGGCCGAAGTCCGCGAGGCCGCCGAGGCGGGGACGCCGGTGCTCGGCGTCTGCAACGGCGCCCAGATCGGCTGTGAGACGGGGCTGACGGAAGGCGCGTTCACGACGAACAAGTCGGCGCGGTTCCAGTGTGAACACGTGTTCCTCCGCGTCGAACGCGCGGACACGCCGTGGACGGCCGCCTACGACGAGGGCGACGTGATCGAGGTGCCCATCGCCCACGGCGAGGGGCGCTTCGAGATCCGCGAGGACCGACTGGAGACGCTGGAGTCGGAGGACCGCGTCCTCTTCCGCTACTGCGACGCCGACGGCAACGTGACCGACGAGGCGAACCCCAACGGCTCGACGGCGAACGTCGCGGGCATCCTCGGCGCCCGCGAGACGGTCGCGGTGATGATGCCCCACCCCGAGCGCGCGACGCTGCCCGACATCGGCGGCACCGACGGACAGGGCGTGCTCCGCGCGTTCGCGGAGTAGCCCGCACCCCCGCACACCGCCCGACACGAGCCTGTTCTCCTGACGAGTCGGGACCACCGGCGACTCGGGTCAGTCTGAGCTTACGCGCACACCGCGCCGGCTAACAAACCCCATCCGGCCCCACCCGCGACCCGTGCCCCCGACACGTCGCTCGCTCCTCCGCCGACTCGCACCGCTCTCGGTCGCCGTCGCCACGGCCGGCTGCGGCGGCGCCCCCACCCCGGTGCCGCCGTGGCGCGACCCACCCGACGACGGCGCCGACGACACCGGCGGGACCACGACCCCGGTCGACGCCCCCACGCGACTCGCCCGAGAGTGGGGGTTCGACGACGCGGTCGACCTCACGACGGTCGGCGCCGACCCGACCGGCACAGAACCGATCGACGACGTCGTCCGCTCGGCGGTCGACTCGGAGCGACTCCTCTACCTCCCGGAGGGTCGCTACCGTCTCGACGAGACGGTCGTCGCCGACGGCTCCGAGGGCGTCGACCGCATCGGCCTCGTCGGCGAGAACGCGACGGTGGTCCCCGCAGACGGCAAAGACGACGTGCTGTTCGGCTTCGGCGCGGGATCGCCGGTCGACGCCGCCTACTGCAAGGGGATCACCTTCGACTTCTCCGCCGAGAACACCGGCGGGCGTCCCCTGCTCGCGCGCGCCAGCGACGCGGTCTTGATCGAGGATGTGACCGTCCGCGGCGAGGCCGACGTCGACCAGGACCTGTTCCGGATCGACGTGACTGGCTCGGCCGGGTCGGGGACGGTCCGTCGGCTCCGGCTCCCAGACGGCGCACCCGCGGACACGAAGGTCACCGGCTGCGAGGTCGGCGACGACAACCGCGGCGACCTCTCGTTCCTCGACTGTGAGATCGCCGGCTTCCCGGACAACGGGCTGTACGCAGACCCGCCGCACGGGAGCGTTCGCGTCGTGGGCGGCAGCTACCGGAACAACGGTGTCGCAGGCGTCCGCGTCAACGCTCCCGACGGCGACGCGGTGATCCGCGGCGTGCACGTCCGCTGTGACGACGCCGACGGCGCGGGCGAGAACATGCGCGGGATCCGCCTCCGCGGCGGCCGGTCGGTGCTCGTCGAGGACTGCTTCGTCGAACTGCTGGAGGTCACCTCCAGCGACGGCGCGATCACGTTCGCCTCGGAGTTGGGGGCGGCGACCGTCCGCAACTGTCTGATCCGGGTCGACACTGACGGCGTCAACGCGATCCGGATCAAAAGTCCCGCAGGAGAGACGACCAGCGAGGGCCCGTTCGTCTGCGACTCGATCACGGTCGTCGGCGACGCCAGCGACGGGGCCGCCATCGAGGCGGCGTACCGCTCGGGCGTCTCCTTCCGCGAGTTGTGCGTCCACCAGTCAGGAGGCGACCGCGACGGCGTGAACCTCGCCTCCGTCGACGGCGAGTTCGTCGACTCCGTGGTCGCCGTGACCGGCGACCCGTTCGTGCTGTCGGAGTCGCGCCTCGACCGCCGGAACGTCTCCGTCCCGGACGCCCCCGTCGCCGTGGGGCGGAGCGGACAGACGTGCGGCGACAGGGACGTCGGGAGCAACCTCGATATGGAGTGACTACGGCGTCGGGGAGAGACTCCGCCTCGCCGGCGGACCCCCGCCGCCTCAGCGGGTGAGCGGCTGACTGTAGGCGGTCTCTTCGTCGAGCACCAACTCCCACGTCCGCTCGCACTCGCAGGACACCTGCTCGAACACCGAGGGGTCCTGCCGGAGGTCGAAGTCCTTGATCGCGGTCTGGACGCGGTCGTCGCACTCGCCGCAGTTGTGCGCGCCGCGGTCGGACCCGGCACCGACGGGGTCGGAGACGACGATGGCGTCGGCGTCGGCGGTCCGTTCGAGGACGGCGGCGACCGACCACAGCCACGGCGGGCGGTACCCCCCGCGGAAGTGGAGTTCGTCGACCATCGTGTAGCGCTGGACGTTGCACGGGTTCATCGACACCGTGTGGCAGTTGTCTACCTCCGCACAGCGTTCGATAGAGGACACCATGTCCTCGAGCGCCTCCGACTCCGCGAGGAACGGGGGCTTCATCAGGAGGTACGCCTTCACGCCGGCGCCGGCGTCGGCGGCCTCCGCGCAGGCGTCTTCGAAGTCCGAGAAGGCGAAGTACTTGTTCACGCAGTCGTGGCGGACGCGGTCGGTCGCCGTCTCCAGGCCGACGGCCACGTCTGTCTCCAGTCCCTCGTCGGTGAACTCCGAGAGTTTCTCGGCGGAGACGAAGTCGGGGAGCGACTCGACGACGATGCGCTCGCGGTCGCCGAACGTCTCGGCGATGGCCTGCCGGCTCTCGGCGGGCACTTCGCGCTCGTCGAGGAAGGAGCCGGAGGTGTAGATCTTGATCTGCTCGGCGGGGTCGTCAGCGTTCTCCGCCTCGTGCTCCAGACACACGTCGATCTGGTCCATCAGCGCCTCGTGGGAGACGCTGCCGCCCTCGACGGACTCGGCGACGTAGCCGCACATGGTACAGCCGCCGGCGCGGGCCCACCGGCAGCCGCCGGTGTTGAGGATGATCGTGAGGCTGGTCTTGACGCCGTCGGGCGTGTTGTCCTCGTCGAGCCACACGCGGGTCGGCTCGTGGGCGTCGTACGTCTCGTCGCGCTCGGCCCGGATGTCGCGCATCACCGCGTTGTGCGCGTCCATCCCCCGGTCGCGCTCGTGGGCCTCGGGGCTCGGCTTGCTCATTGGCGGTGATGGGCGGGTCCGGCGGAAAACGCCTTCGCTCGACCGATCGACGGCCGTTCGACCGCGCTCGATCGGCATCGTGACGCCACCCGACACCCACCCACGAGTACATTCAGCAATGTAGATAGTTTTTCAAATCTGCCGCTTCTGCCGAAAAATGATGTCGCAGAAACGCGGATTCGAGAGGCGCGACGTGTTGCGAGCCGGTGGCCTCGTGCTGGGGGGATCGCTGGTGTCGGGGTCGACGACGGCCGCCGAGGGGTCGTCGACCGCCGCCGACACGACACTGACGGTGTTGTCGTACAACGACATCCAGACCGCGGCGGCGGAGGACAAGACGTTCCCGCGGTTAGTGACGCTCATCGAGCAGCGTCGGGCGGCCGCCGACGGCCCGGTCGTCGTCGTCGGTGGCGGCGATCAGGTCGGGCCGCACGCCCTGGGGCCGCTCTCGCAGTGGCGCTGTCCCGTCGACGTGCTCAACCTCGTCGGATCGGACGCCGACGTGATCGGCAACCACGAGTTCGACTACGGACTCGACGCGATCACCGACGCCGAGAGCGGCGGCGGCGTCACGAACGACTCCCAGTTCCCGTGGCTGGCGACGAACCTCGTCGACGCCGACACCGGCGAGGCGTTCGCGGGCACCGAGTCGTTCGAGGTCGTCGCGCGCGGCGGCGTCCGCGTCGGCCTGATCGGCCTCATCGACGAGGGGGCGACGTACGGCAAGACGAACATCGACTTCGAAGCCGAGGGGCTCCGGGTCGAAGACTACACCGAGACCGGCCCCGCCGAAGCGGCGCGCTTGCGGGCCGAGGAGGACGTGGACGTGGTCGTCGCGCTCGCGCACACGGGCGTCCCCGACGCGGAGGCGTTGGCCGAGGCCGACACCGACGACGCCATCGACGTGGTCGTCGCCGGCGACGACGAAATCGTCTACCCGCCGGCGGAGACGAGCGGCACGGTCGTCACGGAGGGAGAAGCCCGTGCGAACTACCTCGGCGAACTCCACCTCCACGTCGACACCGACGCGGGCGCCGTCACCGGGTTCGAGGGCGACTTGCTCCCCGTGACCGAAGAGATCCCGAAAGACCCGGA
This sequence comes from Halobaculum marinum, assembly GCF_029338555.1. Lineage (GTDB taxonomy): Archaea > Halobacteriota > Halobacteria > Halobacteriales > Haloferacaceae > Halobaculum > Halobaculum marinum. Next base: position 778,780 of record NZ_CP119989.1, read on the forward strand.
CGCCTCGGCGATCATCGACGACTACCGCGGCGAGGCGAAACTCGACACGGTGATCGCCGAGACGGAGACGCCGCTTGACGCTCGGTTCGCGACCAACTACCACCGCGAGAGCACTTACGGTAATCTCGTCACCGACGCGATGCGCGAGCGGACGGGCGCCGACGTGGCGATCACCAACGCCGGCGGCATCCGCTCGAACGCGGTGTACGGCCCCGGCCAGATCACCGGCGGCGACGTGTTCAACACGCTCCCGTTCGCCAACACGCTCGTCACGGTGGAGTTGACCGGCGAGGAACTCGTCGAGACGCTCGCGAGTCAGGTGATCACGCTGGAGAGCGACACCGGCCAGGCGTTCGGCGAGGAGATATCCCAGCAGGTCAGCGGCGTCCGCTTCGAGTGGGTGCCACACGAGGGCGTCGACGAGCAGGTCCGCGACGTGCGCGTCGGCGGCGAACCGGTCGACCCCGAGGCGACGTACGACGTCGCCGTCAACAGCTTCATCGCCGACGGCGGGAGCGGCTACCCGCTCGCGGACAAGCCGCGGATCGCAGAGACGGACGTACTGCTGGCGACGGCGGTCGTCGAGTACCTCGACGCCCGTGGCACGGTCGCGCCGACCGTCGAAGGGCGGATGCAGCGCGTCGACCGCGACCTCACCGACGCGTCGGTCACGGTCGACGGCAACGGGAAGGTCGTCGCACAGTTCGACACCCCCGACGACGTCGAGTCGGTCGCGACCGACACCGTCGCGGTCTGGTCGCCCGATGGCGAGCGCGTCGCCGCCGAACACGCCGTGTTCGACGCAGAAGAGGAGACCCTGGTCGTCCGCGTCGACGACGCGCCGCTGGCCGAAACGGTCGCGGACGCCGCCGACGGCGAGGACCTCCCGCTGGACCTGTACGCCGAGTACGAGTCCAGTGAGTTCGACCACGTCTACTTCGAGCGGTCGCGGCTGAACGCCGACGTGACCGCGACGGTGCGCGAGCGCGGTCGTGCGGCCGGCGCTCCGACGGGTCGCTGAAGAGCGGGTCACTGAGGAGCGAGTCACTCACGCTGGCCGGTCGCGCTCGCCGCTCACTCCCGTCGGTCCCGCCGCCGCCGCCGGCGCCACCACAGCGCGCCGACGAGCGCTCCGAGCGTGTTGGCGACGGCATCGAAGAGGGAGGTGGTGCGCCCGGGGACGACTCCCTGTGCGAGTTCGACCGCACCGCCGAGCGCGGCGGTGGCGACGACCACCCCCGCGAGCGGCCCGAGCGCGCCGTCCCCACGGAGGCGCTCGGGGAGCGCCCGCGCCAGCGCGTACGCGACGGCGGCGTAGCCGACCGCGTGGACGATCAGATCGCTCCCGGGCGGCGCGATGTCGGGGGTGGGCTCTCCGCTGGGACCGGTCGGTGCCGGCACGAGTGAGGCGACGACGACTGTCGCCGCGACGGCGACGAAAACTGCTAGTCGACGTCCGTCGTCGTTCATGGGTCGTATCACCGGACTGCGCCCGGATAACACCGCCGACCAGTTTCGGTTCGATGACGATTCTCGAAACCGAATGCGGTTACGTACCGGTGGCAACGGCTAACAGACTTCAGTCCAATATAACTAGTGTAGATTAACCATGACAGACCTCGGCGGCTTCCAGGACCACGTCGCACACGTGGACCTCTCGGCGGGCGACGTATCGTATGCGGGTATCGACGACGAAGACGCGAAGAAGTACATCGGCGCCCGCGGCCTCGGCGTGAAGTACGTGTTCGACGCGGGACCGGACGTCGACCCGATGAGTCCAGAGAACCGACTCTGCTTCATGAACGGGCCGCTCACGGGCACCCAGACCGTGATGAGCGGTCGGATCGCGGTCGTGACGAAGTCCCCGCTCACGGGCACCGTCACCGACAGCCACCACGGCGGCTGGTCCGGTGCGCGTCTCAAGTGGTCCGGCTTCGACGGCCTCGTGTTCGACGGCGCCAGCGACGAACCGGTGTACGCCTACGTCGAGGACGGCGAGGTGGAACTGCGTGACGCCTCCCACCTGGCGGGCAAAGGCGTCCACGACACCATCGACACGCTCGGCGAGGAGGTCGACGGCAGCGTCGGCAAGAACGTCTCCGTGATGGCCATCGGGCCGGGCGGCGAGAACGGCGTGAAGTACGCCTGCATCGTCAACGAAGACGACCGCGCCTCCGGGCGCGGCGGCACCGGCGCCGTCATGGGGTCGAAGAACCTCAAGGCGGTCGTCGTCAAGTCCGGGACGCGGATGCCGAAACCGGCCAAGCCGGACGTGTTCAAGGAGGGGTACCAGCAGGCGATGCAGGTGATCCAGGAGTCCGACGTGACCGCGCCCAACGAGGGCGGCCTCTCGCTGTACGGGACGAACGTCCTGATGAACGCGACCGAGGAGATGGACGGCCTCCCGGTGAAGAACGGGAAGTACACGTCCACGTCCGCGTACCGCGACACCGAGGGCGTCGACATCGACGCCGAGCGCGTCTCCGGCGAGAACGTCCGCGAGAACATCCTCGTGGACGAGCCGACGTGTCACTCCTGCCCGGTCGCCTGTAAGAAGGAGGTCGAGGTGTCGGTGATGCACAAAGGCGAGGAGATGAACGTCCGCACCGAGTCGTACGAGTACGAGTCGGCGTACGCACTGGGCCCGAACTCGGGCCACACCGACCGCGACGAGGTCGCCGTGATGATCGAGCGGTGTAACGACATGGGTGTCGACACCATCGAGGTCGGGAACATGATGGCGATGGCGATGGAGATGTCCGAGGAGGGCAAGCTCGACGACGTCGACGAGCAGCTCGACTGGGGCGACTCCGAGCGCATGATCGACCTCATCGACGAGATCGCCCAGCGCGACGGCGAGCTGGCGGACGCGCTCGCGGAGGGCTCCAACGGCCTCGTCGAGCGCTTCGACGCCGAGGGCAACTCGCTGGCCGTCAAGGGCCAGACGATCCCGGCGTACGACCCGCGCTGCATGAAGGGCATGGGCATCGCGTACGCGACCTCGAACCGCGGTGCGTGCCACCTGCGCGCGTACACCCCGTCCGCCGAGATTCTCGGCCTCCCGCAGAAGGTCGACCCGTACGCGTGGGAGGGGAAGGGTGAGCTGACCGCCACCTTCCAGGACATGCACGCCATCTCGGACTCGTTCGACATCTGCAAGTTCAACGCGTTCGCGGAGGGCATCGAGGAGTACGTCATGCAGTACAACGGCATGACCGGCCTCGACGTGACCGAGGAGGAGCTGCTGGAGGCCGGCGAGCGCGTGTACACGCTCGAGCGGTACTACAACAACCTCGTCGGCTTCGACGGCTCGGACGACTCGCTGCCGGCGCGCTTCCTCGAGGACGGCATCCGCGGGCAGGGCGCCTCCGAGGGCGAGTACTGTGAGCTCCCCGAGATGAAGGAGGAGTACTACGAGGTTCGCGGCTGGGTCGACGGCGTCGTCCCCGACGAGCGCCTCGACGAACTCGGCATCGACATCGGGCCGGGCACGGGCGTCTCCGCGGGCGACTCCGGCGTCGCGCCCGCAGACGACTAACGCGAGACCGAGCGGAGCGAGGTCTCGGTAGCACGGCGGCGAGGTCCTCGGGCCGAGCCGCCCACAACCGTCTTCGCCCGCCCACGACCGACCACACTTCTTTCGCGCCCACTCGACCAGCGCCGCGGCGCCCCCTCGCGCCGTCCACGAACGAACTCGCACCTTTTTGACACACCGCGTCCGTGAGCCGGACGCATGTCGACCGAGTCCCCACCGTCCCTCCGAGAGGCGATCCGGACCAACACCGGCGCCATCGTGCTCGTGTTGTTCGTGGTCGCCGCCCTCTACGCGATTCTGATCGCCAGCCAACTGCTCGCAGTCGTCTACTTCGCGTTCCTCGGCCTGTTGCTGTGGCTGCTGTACCGATTCGTCCGCGCTCACGAACGCATCGCCGCCGCACAGGAGCGTCGCGCGACCGCCGCGCCGCCCTCGACCGCCGACGGCAACGACGCCGAGTAACTACAACAGGAACCGCGCGAGATGGAGGCCCGCCATCCCGGCGGCGACCGTCCACAGCACGTCTTCGGTGTACCACGCCGCCAGCACGGCGGCGAGGCCGCCGAGCAGTTCGGGCGTGAGCACCGCCGAGACCGTCGCCGACGCGGGCGCGAAACTCGGCGCGACCAGCGCGGCCAACACCGCCGCGGGGACGTACACGAGCGCGCGTTCGAGCCACGGCGGCACCTCGTCGACCCGGCCGAACAGGTGGATGAACGAGAGGCGAATCGCGAACGTGGCGAGTCCGCCGGCGACGATCACCGCCCAGATCGACAGCGGCCCGTACGTCGTCGTCATCGGTGGCCCTCCTCGGCGCCCGATCCACGGTCGGTGAGGCCGCGACGCTCGGCGAGCAGGCCGCCACCGACGCCGACGACTGCCCCGAGGATCAGCCCGGCGTTGAACGGGAGGCCCGCGCCGAGGACGGCGACGCCGGCGCCGGTGACGGCGGCCACCAGGCTCGCACCGTCCGACACCGCCGGCACGAGCAGTGCGAGAAACACCAGCGGGACGGCGAAGCCGAGTTGCCAGCTCTCGGGCACCGCGGCGCCGAACACGACGCCCGTGACCGTCCCGGCCTGCCAGACGACCCACAGCGTCACTGCGACGCCGAGGTAGTAGTACGGGCGGCGGGTGCCGCCGTCGGCGTCGAGGTCGGCGTCGGCCCCGTCGCCGGCGTACCGTGCCAGCGCCAGGGCGTACGCCTGGTCGGTGAGCACGTACGCACAGCCGGCGCGCACTCGGGTCGAGAGGTGCCGGAAGTACGGCGCGATGGAGGCGGAGTACATCAGCATCCGGAGGTTGATCACGACGACCGTGAGCACGACGACGCCCAGCGCCGCGTCGTCGCCGAGTAGCTCGATGGCCGCCAACTGGGAGGCGCCGGCGAACACGACGACCGAGAGCCCCACCGTCTGCAGCGGGGTGAGCCCGGCCTCGACGCCGGCGACGCCGGCGACGAGCGCGAACGGAACGATCCCGAGGAGCAACGGGAGGGTGTCCCGGACGCCGTCGCGGAGGTCGGAGGGGAGACGACTGTCCATGCGGGACGGGCGACGCGCTGCTTCAAGGGGTCGTCGGTCTCGCCGTCGCGGTCGGTGGCACCTCCATCCAGGTCCGCGCCGACCGGGGTCTCCCCGTCGGTCAGTCGATTTCGGGGTCGGACGTGGAGTCGGCCTGCTCCGCCTCGGCGGTCGGCGGCGCGAGCGACCCGCGGAGCGTGCTCGCGAGGTCTCCGTCGTCGAACGGCTTGTGGACGTAGTCGTCGGCGCCGGCGCGGACCGCGCGCTTGAGTTGCGCCTGTTGGGTGACGCACGAACAGAACACCACCACCGCGCTCGGGTCGATCGCTTTGATCTCGGCGGTCGCCGCCGGCCCGTCTTGTACCGGGAGCGCGAAGTCCATCGTCACCGCGTCGGGGTCGTGTTCGCGGAAGCGCTCGACCGCCGTCTCGCCGTCGGCCGCCTCGGCGACGACGTCGAACGTCGGTTCGAGACACTCGCGGATGCGCGCCCGCTGGTAAGCGGAGTCTTCCACGACCAGTACGCGCTCGTTCACAGTTGGTAACGTGACTCGTCCGACATAAAGTTACGCAGTCAATCCGACCGATTCGGCGGCGTCAGCGCGTGACTACGGCGGCCTCACGGAGTTCCAGCGCCGTCTCGAACTCACGCCGCCGTCGACGTTGGGTGCCCACGCGCAGCAGGTGTTGCTCGTGGGCTCGCCGGAGCGCGTCGACCTCGCGACGGTTCAAGCCGAGGTCGTCGCCGACGCCGTCCCAGTGGCCGTCGGGGACGAGGTACACCGCGGGGCCGTCCTCGTCTCCCGCCTCGACGCACTCGTACGAGCGGTCGTACTCGTCGGCCCGGTCGTGGAGGTAGTCGTCGGCCGCCCGGAGCAACTGGGGGAGTCGTCCGGCACCGACGCTCGCCTTCGCCGCAGCGATCATGAGCGCGTTCGGGTCGATTGGGTGGCCCCTGGCGCGCGTCTCGGGGTCGTACCCCCGGTCGGCGTCACCCTCCTCGCGGTCGGGGTCCGAGTTCGCGTCCGCCATCACCCGCCCGCGCGCATCGCTTTCTGGCCGAACCGCTCGACGAGGGGGTCGAGGACGTCGGGCGGCCCCTCGAACTCCACCGTCACCTCGGTCAGCGTGATGGTCCCGGGCCCCTCGACGGTCGCGGCGGAGACGGAGACGTGCCACCCGTCGCCGTCGAGTTCGGTCACCTCCTCGTCGGGGCCGTCGGCCTCGCCGCCGAGGTTCCGGAGGTAGTGGACCGCCAGCCGTCGCGAGATACCCCGGTACGCCTCGACGCGGGTCACCGTCTCGTCGCCACTCACGAGCGCGGTCCTCGCGACGCGTCGCCGGCGCCGCCCGCGACCGGTGGGAACACCGCGAGCGTGTCGCCGTCGTCGACGGTCGTCTCGACGCCCTCCATGTGGAGCACCTCTCGACCGTTGAGCAGCACGTTGATCTGGGGCTTCAGGTCGCCGTCAACGAGCAGGTTCCCCGCGAGTCCGTCGTACTCTGCTTCGAGGGCCGCGAGGACGTCGCCGACGGTCGCCGCGTCGGCGAACTCCCGGTCGACGATCTTCGAGCCGACCGCCTCGCGGAATGTGGCGAAGAACTTCAGCGTGAGATCCATGTTCAAGGGTGGGTGTTGGCGCGTAAAAAGATGCGCGGCGTGCGAAGACGACGCCTGGAGCGAGGCAGCGTGTGCGGTGCCCACCGCGCGGAAACCGTCACCGGTATGCCCGCGTGGGCGGACGGGCAGGTATGTCCGACGCTATCGACCGGGACCTCTACGAGCGGACGAAGGCGTTGTTGGAACCGGGCGACATCGAACTGCTCGGGATGGTCGTCCACACCTCTCTCGGCGGCCAGGAGGACCTCGAGATGCACGAGTTGACCGTCGACTTGAACGAGACTATCGCCGAGCACGCCGAGAAGGGCGAGACGTACATCTACGCCGGCAACGACGACACCGACTTCGCGTCGAACCAGTTCCAGGGGCTGACGCTCGACGACGAGGCGTTCGTCTGGGAGTGCCAGCAACTGCTGCGCGAGGGGACGTTCGACCTCGTGTTCTACTACGAGGCGGGCGTCGACCAGGACGCGCTCGCCGCGGCCGTCACCGACCTCGACGGCGTCGAAGACGTGACGCTCGTCCCCTGAGTCGACCGGGACGCACCCCGTCGGCCGCTGGTAAATCTGATCAGTAGATAGACAGTAAGCCCCACTTACATACAACCCCCCATCGGGAACTACCGGTGGGACCGGCACCACCATTCCGGCATCACCACACGGCATTCCACCACCCGGTGGTTGTTGGGTCCCGGCCACCGTGACGGCCTCGCGCCGTCGGCGGGACAAAAACTCCCGCATGGAACCTTCTCGCGACGGCCACAACGGCTATCAGCACGTACCACCCCAGCCGTACCAACGACGCCTACAGCCATGACGGACGCAGACACGAGTCAGTGGAGCCACCGGTGGTCGCGCGCTCGCTTCGACGCGCTCCCCGAGACCGGTGAGCCGCTCTCGAAGACCCGGGTGTTCGAACTGCTGGCGAGCGTCCGTCGGCGGTACGTCGTCGAGCACCTCGACGCGGCAGACCGGACCGTCGAGGTCCGACCGCTCATCGACGCGGTCGCCGAACGGGAGTTCGGCCCAGACCCCGCGTACGACGAGCGCAAGCGCGTGTACGTCTCGCTCCGCCAGACGCACCTCCCGCGGTTGGCCGAGGCGCGCGTCGTCGAGTACGACGCCGACCGCGGGCGCGTCGCCGTCGGCGACCGCTTCGGCGCGCTCGCGTTCGCGTTGGGCGCGCTGGGCGCCCGCCCGCTGGCAGACGAGGAAGCCGCGTCGGCGGCGGCCGAGCAGGGGCCGACCGCCGACGCGAACCGCCGGGCGAGCGGCCCCCCCGAGCCGGCGGCCGACGCCGGGTCGACCCCCGACGCCGGCGAGGACTGATCGAGCGACCGGAGCCGCCACGAACGCGACGCTTATCCTCGCGGCGTCCCGAACGAGGACATGGACAACGTCGACGCGGACGTCGACCTCTCGACGCTCGAACGGGCCGTCATCAACGCCTTCCAGGGCGGCTTCCCCGTCGTCGAGCACCCGTGGGAACCGGCGGCGGCCGCGCTGACCGAGCGCGGCGTCGACGTCGACGCAGAGACCCTCCTCGCGACGGTACGTGACCTCGACGAGCGCGGCGTGCTCTCGCGGTTCGGCGCGCTCGTCAACGCCGAGGAGATTGGCGGCACCGCGACGCTCGTGGCGATGCACGCGCCGGAGGAGCGCTACGAGGCGGTCGCCGAGACGGTCAACGACTTCCGCGAGGTGGCGCACAACTACGAGCGCGAGCACCCGCACCTCAACATGTGGTTCGTCGTCAGCGTCGCCGACGAGGCCGAGGTGGCGCGCGTGCTGGCGGACATCGAGGACGCGACCGGCCAGGAGACGTACAACCTCCCGAAGCAGGAGGAGTTCCACGTGGGCGCGAAGTTCCTGCTCGACGGCCCCGTGTCCGACGGCGACCTCGACCTGTCACACCTCGGCCCCGACGTGACGCCGTCGGGTGAACGCGGCATCACCGCTCGCGAGCGCGACATCGTCGTCGAGATTCAGGGCGGCCTCCCGATCACGGAGACGCCGTACGCGGACGTGGCCGACGCGGTCGGCCAGCCCGTCGAGTGGGTCGTCGAGACGATCAAGCGGTTCAACGAGGAGGGGAAGGTGCGCCGCGTCGGCGTCATCCCGAACCACTACGCGCTCGGCTACACCGAGAACGGGATGACCGTCTGGGACGTGCCCGACGACCTGCTCGACGAGGTCGGACCCGCGGTCGCCTCGCTCGGGTTCGTCACCCACTGTTACCACCGACCCCGCCACGAGGGCGTGTGGCCGTACAACTTCTTCGCGATGACCCACGGCCGCGACGAGGCCGAGTCCCAGCGGCGGATCGAGCAGGTGCGCGAGGTGATGACCGACTTCTGGGACGTGGGCGACGACGAGTGGGACTCGCTGTTCTCGACGCGCATCCTGAAGAAGACGGGCATCAGGCTCGACGAGCGCGCGGACGCACAGGTGCGCGACGAGGAGGCCGGCTCCGCGGACGCGTGAGGCGACCGATGGCCGACCCGACTGCCGAGGCGACGGCAGGGCAGACCGACGGGGTCGGATCTCGCTTCGGGGATCTGCGCCCAGAGGTTTTTGCCCCGCGACGTGGAGCGGCGAACGAGATGGAGGCCGACGCGTGATCCCCCTGCTCCACGACTTCGAGGGGGAGACGGTGCTCGTCGTCGGCGGCGGGCCGGTCGGCGCCCGCAAGGCGCGGCGGTTCGCGCGCGAGGCACGCACCGTCGTCGTGAGCCCAGCGTTCGCCGACCGCGACTTCGGCGACGCGGAGTTGGTGCGGGCCGCGCCGACGCCCGACGACGTGCGCGAGTGGGTCGACCGCCTCGCCCCCGCGCTCGTGGTCGCCGCGACGGACGACGACGCGGTGAACGAGGCCGCCGAGACGGCGGCCCGCGACGCGGGCGCGCTCGTCAACCGCGCCGACCGGGCGGGCGGGCGCGACGCCGGCAGCGTCGTCGTGCCGGCCACGGTGCGCGACGGGTCGGTGGTCGCCGCCGTCGCCACGGGCGGGGCCGCCCCCGCGCTGTCGAAGGAACTCCGACGCCGGATCGAAGCCGAGGTGGAGGGCGCGGGCGCGATGGCGGATCTGGTCGCGGAGATCCGGGCCGAACAGAAGGACGCCGGCGTCTCCGCGACCGCCCGACGCGAACGTGTTCGGGCGGTGGTCAGCTCCCCGGAGGTTTGGAAGGCTTTACAAGAGGGAGCCTCCAACGCACGCCAGGAAGCGACCCGAGTTATGGAGGAGATCGATGACTGACACCGGCGTCGTCGCGGGCGTGAGCGTGAGCCACACGACCGCCTCGGTCGAGGATATCGAGGCCACGCAGACGGTCGACGTGGCGACGCTCGTGTCTGACCTCCTCGACCGCGACGGGGTCGAAGAGGCGCTGGCGATCCAGACGTGCAACCGCGCGGAGGCGTACGTGGCCGCCGACGACGCCGCGGACGCGCGAGCGGCGCTGGGGCAGTTCTCACCCGACGTCCGTGAGAGCGCGGTCCGCCACCTCGATCACGAGGCGAGCATCCGGCACCTCATGCGAGTGGCCGCCGGACTAGAGTCGCTCGTCCTCGGCGAAGACCAGATCCTCGGCCAACTGAGCGACGCCGGGTCGGTCGCCCGCGAGGTGGGTGGCCTGTCGGGCGGTGTGCTCGACGACGCAGTCTCGAAGGCGCTCCAGGTGGGCAAGCGCGCCCGCGCGGAGACGCGGATCAACGAGGGGTCGGTGTCGCTCGGGTCGGCGGCGGTCGAACTCGCCCGGCGCGAGACGGACCTGGCGGGTGCGACGGCGCTGGTCGTCGGCGCCGGCGAGATGGGGACGCTCGCGGCGCGGGCGCTCGACGCCTCGCCCGTCGCCCAGGTCGTCGTCGCGAACCGGACGCTGTCGACGGCACAGCAGGTGGCGACGGACCTCGACAGCGAGGCGACGGCGGTCGCCCTCGACGACGTGGGCGCCGTCGTGGCCGACGCGGACGTGCTCATCGCCGCGACCGGCGCGACCAGCCCCGTCCTCGACGACGAGACGCTCGCAGAGGCGGGCGAGACGCTGTGTATCGACCTCGGGCAGCCGCGAGACGTGGTGCCCGACGCGGGCGACGAGCGCGTCGTCGTCCGCGACATCGACGACCTCCAGTCCGTCAGCGGCGAGGCACGCGACCGGCGCGAGGCCGCCGCGCGGGCGGTCGAAGAGATGATCGACGCCGAGTTCGACCGACTCCTCGACGACTTCAAGCGCAAGCGGGCTGACGACGCCGTCTCGGCGATGTACGAGGCCGCCGAGCGCACGAAACAGCGCGAACTGGAGGAGGCGCTCGCGAAACTGGAGGCGCAGGGCGACCTCACCGACGAGCAGCGTGAGACGGTCGCCGGCCTCGCCGACGCGCTCGTCGGGCAACTGCTGGCGGCGCCGACGAAGAGCCTCCGGGAGGCCGCCGCCGAGGACGACTGGAGCACCATCCACACGGCGATGCAGTTGTTCGACCCCGAGTTCGACGGTCCGCCGGCGACCGCCGAGGGTGCGAACACGCCCGAAGGGTCGGAGGGCGCCCCGGACGTGCCGCAGCACGCGCTCGAGCACGTCTCGAACGACTGAGCCGCAGTCTCGCAGTTTTCGGATCCGGTCTGAGAGAAAATTACGCCACTCGCCAGCACAGGGGAAAGGGTGATGTGCGATGCCGTCGCACACCAGTGTATGCGAGCAACGAGTCACGGCGTCGGTCGCTTGTCGACCGAGCCGGTCGAACAGGGAGTGGAGGCGATGTGCCGGGCCGCCGCGTGCGACCACCCGGACATCGCCGTCGGGCTCGCCGTCTTGGGGTTGACGGCGGTGTTTCTGCTGGCCGTGGGGGCGGTCTTGGCACGGCTCGACGGAGCGCGGGAGGCACTCGCGAGTGAGGTGTCTCGAACCCGGGCCGAGCGCGACGCGTTCGAACGATTCCGGCGGCGAGTCGCCGCCCTCGAACCGGGCGAACTGACGCACCCGACGCCGATGGGAGCGGGGACGAACGTGTTAGCGGCGACGACAGCCGCGGGCGCGGGCGACGGCGGCCTCGCAGCGGCACGAGAGGCGTACAGGGAGACGGTGATGGCCACACCCCACTACGAGGAGGAGTACCAGGAGACGCTCGCGGAGAACGTCGCCGAGGAGTTCTCCGGCGCGGTCGCGGGGGCGCTCCTCGAGGAGGGCGGCGCGCTCACACCGACACTCCGGGCGACGCTCGCGAGCGGCGCCGAGCGGGCCCGCGAGGAGCGCGCAGAGATGCTGACGACGCTCGAAACCGAGGAGTCGGCGCTGTCGGAGGCGGAGTCGACGCTGGCGCCGGCGGTGGAGGCCGGCGAGCGCACCGTCGAGCGTGACCTCTCGTACGCCACGTACTCGGACCTCGTCGGTGAGTACGAACGCCTCGAGTGGCACGAGGACCGCGTCGAGACGCTGTTGACCGACCGACAGGGTCGCATCCACGACGAGGAGGGTGAACGACGCTACTGGTTCGACTACCTCTACCGGTCGCTGTCGTCGCCGTACCCCGTCCTCTCGGCGGGCGCGGAGACGCTGGCGCTCATCGACGACGCCAAGTCGACGCTGACCTCGGCGGCGAGTCAGCGCTGACCGGGGGCCGCGTTCTCGCCCCTCGGCGCCCCGAGGTACGCTTTTGCTCGTGCCGACCGACGGGTCCCGCGTGAGCGACGTGCTCGACGCCGACGAGATCGCCGACGAACTGCCCGACGGCTGGCACCACGACGCCGCAGCCGACGAGATCGCACGCACCTTCGAGTTCGACTCCTACCTCGAAGGCGTCGGCTTCGCCGGTGGCGCGGGCGGCCTCGCCGAGGAGGCGTTCCACCATCCGACGATGACGATCGGGTGGCGTGAGGTGGAGGTCCGACTCACCACCCACGACGCCGGCGGCGTCACCGCGAAGGACATCAATCTGGCGGGCCGACTCAACGAGTTGGCGGACTGACGCCGTGGACGCGTCGTACGTCTTCCGCGTCCGGTTCACCCTCTCGCCGCGGCGCGCGCGGATCGACCCCGACACGTTCGAGACGGTGGTGCGGATCCCCGCGGCGACGCCCGGCGAGGAGGGGTGGCTGCTGTTTCGCGACGCGCTGTGGCGCGGCGAGGCGAACGACGCGGACCACGCGCGCGACCTGTGTGCCGAGCGCCTCCCCGCGGGTGTCGAGGTGCTGTCGGCGACGTTTCGGGAGTTCGAGACGGACGAGGCGTACCTAACCGCGCTCCGGGAGGCCGTCGACGCCGATCTGGGTGCGTTCCGGGCCGACTCCGTCCGCGAGGCGCTCCACAAGTACTTCGGGTCGTCCATCCGGGTAGGCGACGACGACCGACCCGGGACGGACGCTGACGAGGCGTGAAACCGCCGGGATCGCGCGTCTCACAGATCCACGAGCGAGCGTCGCGTTAGGAAGGTATTTACTCGGTCGGTAGGGAGCGAAGATATAACACGGGGAACGACCTACCCTGTTGTCTCGCATGGTCCCCAACACATACGACTTCTGGCTGTTCGACCTCGACGGGACGCTCGTCGACGCGGAGTGGTCCTACACTCGCGAGGTGTTCGACCGCGTGGGCGACCGGATCGGCTACGGGTTCACCGACCGCCAGGCGGAGTTGCTGTGGCACGGCCTCACCGGCGCCCGCGACCCGCAACTGCGCGAGTGGGGGCTCGACCCCACAGAGTTCTGGCCGGCGTTCCACGCCGTCGAGGACCCCGCCGCGCGCGCCGAGGCCACCTACCTCCACCCCGACGCCGAACGCCTGCTCGACGACCTCCACGGGCGGGACGTGCCGATGGGCCTCGTCACACACTGCGCGGAGTTCCTCGCGCGACCGGTCACCGACCGCCTCGACCTCACCGACCGCTTCGACACGTTCCTGTCGTGTTCGGACGAGACGGGGTGGAAGCCCGACCCCGGGCCGCTCCGGGTCGCGATGAACGACATCGGCGTGGACCCGACCGCCCAGCGGGGCGTCTACCTCGGCGACGGCGACAGCGACGTGGGTGCGGCGTGGAACGCGGGGCTCGACGCCGTCCACGTCGAACGCCACGGCCACGACCACCGCGAGCGGTGCGTCCGCGCCGACCACCGCGTGTGGAGCTTCGACGACCTCCCGCGCGTCGCCGACTTCGACTGGACGTTCGGCGCCGCTCGCGCCGACGGCTCCGGCCTCGGCGGCGGCGAGAACCTCACCGACTGACCGGCCGCGCCCCGCCGCGTCCCCGCCTCAGCCGTCCGTCTCCGCGACGGAGGCTCCGTCGGCGGCGGTCCCGCCGTCGGCGCCGTCGACGCGCTCGCCCCGCAACAGCCGTGCGGCGATGGAGAACGTCTGCTCGCGCGAGCGCCGCGTCGGGTAGTGGGCGGCCATGTAGCGCGCGGCGGCGACGAGACAGGTCCGTCGCTCCGCGTTGTCGTCGCGGCGGTCCGCCTGGCGACACGCCGCCTCGTACGCCTGGAACGTGTGGAAGTTCGTGTCCTCGACGAGCAGCGCGTTCCCCAACGCGGCTTTCAACCGTTCGGGGTCGCCGTCTGCGGCGAGGAAGTCGGCGACGGCGCTGGCCGCCTGCTCCACCTGTCCCTGCTGTTCGAACGCCAGTCGGAGTTCCTCCAGCGCCGTCTCCGGGTCGGCGTCGGGGTCGCCCGTCGGCGTCGGCGCCGGCGGGGTGTTGAGGAAGCGGTCGAGGTAGACGTTCACGGCGGCGTCGACCACGCCGCGATACAGCGCGGTCGCGTCGGTGCGCTCGGCGGCGCGCTCGACGGCGTTGGCGAAGGTGAACGTGTGGTGGACGGTGTTCCAGTCGGCGAACTCGTTGCTCGTCGCGAACCGGGCGACCCGCGTGACCGCCGCGAACGACACCGCACTCGCCAGGTCCTCGACGGAGGCTCCCGCACGGATGGCCTCCTCCAGCGCGTCGAACACCGTCTCGGGGTCGTCGGCGAGCAGTCGCTCGGTGAAGTCGGCGGGTTCGGTCCACGTCTCTCCCTCGCCGTCGGCGACCATCGCGTCGAGGCGGTCGAACCGCTCGTCGCACATCGCCGCCAGATCGATCGGCTGGCGCCACGACGACGACTCTTCGGCGCGTTCGGCGGTCGCCAGTCCGCGGACGAGCGAGGCGAGCACGTCGGCGGTCCGCTCGTCGTCGTCCCAGCCGACCAGGTCCAACGCCTCGGTCGCCTTGTTCACGAAGTCGAACGCGTGGCCGGTGTCGAGGTAGCGGTGATCGGTCGCGGCGGTGACGAGCAGTTCGGTCAACTCCTCGGGTCCGTACCCCGCCGCGACGGCGGTGCGAAGCACGCGCTCTGCACCGTCGGCGTCGCGCACCTCCACGTTCTCACGGAACCACGACAGCAGGCGGTCGAAGGAGGTGCCGGTCGCGTCGAACGCCTCCTGGTCGAACTTCGGCGGTTCGCCCGCGCAGTCGCCCGCGACCTCCGTGAGCCCCTGGTACAGCGCGCGCTTGCGGTCGTCGTCGTCGAGGTCCGGGAGGCGGTTCGCGAGCGCGACGAGGATGGTGAGCCCGGAGCTCCACCCGTCGGCGCGGTTGCGCACGCCGAAGCGGACGCCGCGCCCGACCACCTCGGTCGAGTCGACGCCGTTGTCGAGCAGGCCGACCGCCGACTTCGCGAGCACGAGGCGGAGGTTCTGCTCGAGGCCGTCGTCGAGGCGGGTCCGCCAGTGTGCGGCGGGTGGCTCCGAGCGCCGGGGCTCGGGGGCGACGTAGACGGTCCCGTCTCGCACCTCGACGGGGTAGGTGTCAACGTCGTCGGCCCACGGGTCGAACGTGTCGCCGCAGGACAACTCGAAGCGCGCGTGGTGCCAGTGACAGGTGAGGACACCCTCCTCGACGCTCCCCTCGGTGAGCGGGAACCCCATGTGTGGACACCGGTTGTTCACCGCGCGCACCTCGTCCTCGTGGTGGAACACCGCGATCGGTGTGCCGTCGATAGCGGTGAGCGTCCGTCCCTCCGCTCGGAGGTCGTCGAGCGCGATCACCTCGTGGAATCCGTCGTCCGCGTCGTCGACTGCCATGTGTGCACGGATGACACGAACCCCGAAGAAGGTTCTCTGAAGTCGGTTTCAGTACGGTCGCGAGAGAGTCGGGAACGGAGGGGTCGCCGTCACCGCGGTTCGATCGCGTCGAGGCGGAGCGGTCGCCGCTCGGCTCGCTCAGTCAGCCGTGACGGGCGTTCGAGACCCGTTTCCCGCCAGATCGAGCACCTCGTCGAAGAAGCCCAGCGAGTCGTGCGGGCCGGGGTTCGCCTCGGGGTGGTACTGGCGGGTGACGACCGAGAACTCGTCGCTCTTGAGGCCCTCGGCGGTGTCGTCGTTGACGTTCACCTGCGTCACCTCGAGGTCACCGGGGTCGGCGACGCTGTAGCCGTGGTTCTGGGTGGTCATGACGACCTGTCCGGTTTCGAGGTCGCGGACGGGCTGGTTGACGCCGCGGTGCCCGAACGCCATCTTCTCGGTGTCGCCGCCGAACGCGCGGGCGACGATCTGCTGCCCGAGGCAGATGCCAGCCAGCGGCACCTCTCCGGCGAACTCCTCGACCAGCCCGGTCGCCGACTCGAAGTTCGCGGGGTCGCCGGGGCCGTTCGAGATGAACAGCACGTCCGGCTCCAGGTCGGCGACGGTGTCGGCGTCCACGTCGTACGGGAGCACGTGCACGTCGGCGCCGCGCTCGGCCAGCGAGGTGGCGATGGAGCCCTTCATGCCGCAGTCGACGAGGGCGACGTCGTAGTCGCCGCCGCCCTGCACCGTGTACGGCTCGTCGGTCGACACCTGCTTGCCGATGTCGAGGTGGTCGGACATCCCGACGCACTCGGCGAGTTCCTCCTTGGCGGCCTCGGGGGTCGCGTCCGGCCCAGCGGCGATGCCACAGGCCATCGCACCCTCCTCGCGCACGCTCGTCACGAGGTCGCGCGTGTCGAGGTGGTCGACCGCGGGGACGCCCTCGGCTTCGAGCCACTCGGCCACGTCGTCGGTCAACTCGCGAGCGACCGCGGCGTTGGGGTGGACGCGGTCGGACTCGAACCGCTCGTCTCGGACGCCGTAGTTCCCGATCAGCGGGTACGAGAACGTGAGAACCTGCTCCTCGTAGGAGGGGTCCGTCAGCGACTCCTCGTAGCCGGTGTACGCGGTCGTGAACACCAGTTCACCACGTGTGCGGCCCGGCGCGCGGGCGCGTGCCTCGAAGACACGACCGTCGGCCAGGGCGACGTAGGCGTCGGCCATTACGAGATACACAACGAGGGGCTGACCATAAGTGCGTCGTTCGAAGATTCGTTACGAATTTCGCAATCTCTTTGGCGACCCTCCGTCAAGGGCGTGCATGGACGACTTGGACCGGCGGATCCTCAACCTCCTTCGACGGGACGCTCGGACCCCGTACACGGAGATCGCCGATCGCGTGGGGACCAGCGAAGGGACGGTCCGCAACCGCGTCGACCGGATGACGAGTGAGGGCGTCATCGAGCGATTCACCGTCACCACGCGCACGGGGAACGTGAAGGCGATGGTCGAGATCAGCGTCGACATGAACGTCAACACCAGCGCCGTCTCCGAGCGCCTCGCCGAGTGGGAGGAGGTGGACTTCGTCTGGCAGGTGTCCGGCCAGGAGGACATCGTCCTCATCGTCGACTGCGTCGACACGCGGGCGGTGAACGAACTCATCACGCGCGCCCGCGAGATGGACGAGATCGAGGGGACGAAGACGCGACTCATTCTGGACGAGCGCCTCGGCTGAGGCGCGCCCGGAGCCGCCTCCTCCGCCTCGTCCGACCTCTCCGACTCGTCCGGCTACTCCGCTTCCTCGCGGGTCGCCGACGCACGTGCCGTCTACTCGCCGGTGGATCGACTCGACCGCCGTGCGTGGATCGCGGTGTACGCCCGATCGAGGACCCGTTGGAACCCGTCGTACTGCAACACCGGTTCGGTCCGCCCCGCCCGGACCGCGTCGGCGACGGCTCGCGGCGTCGGCGCGTCGTCGACCTCGACCAGCGTGTAGGCGCGCCCAACCTCGACGGGGTAGTGCGCGTCGCTCCCGCCGGTCAGCGGGAGGTCGAGTCGGTCGGCGAGCCGTCGCGTCCGCGCCTCGTGTTCGGGGTTCTTCCCGTTGATCTCGACGGCGTCGAACGCGGCGCCGCTGCGTCGGGCGGTGCTCCCGCGGAACGGATGCGCGAGGATAGCGGCACAGTCCCGCTCGTGTGCGATGTCGACCGTCTCGGCCGGCGTGAGTTCGCCGGGCGTCGTCCGCGCTGGGGGGTCCGGCCCGACGATCAGGACGTGGCCGCGCGTCGTCGACACCTCGATGCCGGGCACCGTTGGAAACGCCGTCTCCGCTGAGTAGGCGTAGTCGTGGTTCGTCACCGCGAGCGCGTCGAGACCCCGCCGCCGAGCCATCGCCGTCTGGAGACGCAGTCCGACCGGGTCGTACGCCGTCGGCCGTCCCCGAGGGCTGTGGAAGAAGCGCGTGTGGCTGTGGAGGTCGACGGCGACGGTGGGCACGGCGGGGACACTCCCCGGTAGGGCTTTGCTGTTGCGGACGGGTCGTGGCCCATGCGCGTGCTCGTCCACAACCCCCGCAGTGGCGACGGCAAGCGGAGCGCCCGCGCCGCCGACATCGCCCGCGACCGCGGCTACGACGTTCGAAGCTCCCGCGAGCGGGGCGACACGTACGACCTCGCGCGCGAGGCCGTCGCCGACGGCGCCGACCTGGTCGCGGCCGCCGGGGGCGACGGCACGCTCAACGACGTGGTCCGCGGCGTCGACGACGAGGACGCGCTCGACCGCGTCACCGTCGGCGTCGTCCCCGCGGGCACGGGCAACGACTTCGCCGACAACGTCGGGATTCGCGGCGTCGACCACGCGTTCGACCTGCTGGAGTCGGGCGAGCGCCGCCGGCTCGACCTCGGGCGCGTCGACCTGCCGCGAGGCCCCGGCGACGACCACGACGACGACCTCTCGTCACGACCGTTTCTCAACTCCTGTGTCGGCGGCCTCACAGCCGAGTCGAGCGCCCGGACCACCCGGGAGTCGAAGCGTCGACTCGGCGTGCTCGCGTACGTCGCGGCGACGATGGCGCACACGCGGAGCTTCGAGGGACTGGAGTTGGACGTGCGTGCCGGCCCCGAACGCGACCCGGTGTGGGAGGGCACCGCCGCGATGCTGTTGGTCGGCAACGGGCGACGCTTCCCGGGCGAGGAACGCCGGCAAGCGAACATGGAGGACGGCAAGCTCAACGTCGTCGTGGTGGAAGACGCCCCCGCGTACGACTACCTCGGACGCGGCGCGCTCGACAAACTCCTGCGCCGCGGCGCGTCACACCTCACGCGGCTGAAAGTGCCGTCGCTGACGGTCGACGCCGCCAAGCCGCGGCAGTTCTCGCTCGACGGCGAGTTGGTCGAGCGGCGCCACGTCGAACTCGCCGCGCGACCGCGGGCGATGGAGTTCGTCGTCGGCGAGGCGTACGACCGCCACCCGGAGGAGAACCCACCGGACGTCGAGTGAGGCCGGTCCGTCGCGGCTCCCCGGGCCGCCGCGACCGCCTCGCGGACGCGTCGACACCGAAGCCGTCATGGTCCGCCCTCACGCACGACGGCGTATGAGTACGGACGACGCCGGCGCGAGCGACGCCGGAGCCGCCGAGGACGTGGAGCACAAGAACGCTCTCCAAGACGTGATCGCCGTCGACAGCGACGACAACCCGGAGGGGACGGTGAACCGACTGGAGGCCCACACCGGCGACGGCGTCCGTCACCGCGCGTTCACCTGCCTCGTGTTCGACTCGAACGGGCGCCTCCTGCTGGGCCAGCGCGCGCCCGGCAAGCGCCTGTGGGGCACCTACTGGGACGGCACCGTCGCCTCCCACCCCGTCGAGGGCCAGTCGCAGGAGGAGGCCACTCGCCAGCGCCTGGAGGAGGAACTCGGCATCACGCCCGACCAGTACGGCGACGTGGAACTGACCGACCGCTTCGAGTACAAGCGCTACTTCGAGAACGCTGGCCTGGAGTGGGAGGTGTGTGCGGTGCTGAAGGTGACGCTGGAGGACGACGCGCTCGACCCCGACGAGGAGGAGATCGCCGGGCTGCTGTGGGTCGACTACGAGCACCTCCACGACCACCCCGAGTGGTACCGCCAACTGCGCCTGTGCCCGTGGTTCGAGATCGCGATGCGGCGCGACTTCGAGTAGCCACCTCGCCGTGCCCGCCGACCGCCTGCTGCTCCCGACTGCGGTGCGTGACACCCTCCACGAGCGCCGGGCGGCGGGCGCGCCGGCGGAGGTGTGTGGCGTGTTGCTGGGCGAGCGGGCGGTCGACGAGAACACCGACGACCGCGCCGCCGCCGCCGACCGCGTCGCCGAGGCGGTCCCCGTCGACAACGTCGCGACTGACCCCGAACGATTCTACGAACTCGACCCCGCCGAGACCGTCGCCGCCATCGAAGACGGCGAGACGCGCGGCCTCGACGTCGTCGGCTTCTACCACTCACACCCGCGCGGGCCGGCGGAGCCGTCTGCGACCGACCGCGACCGCGCGACGTGGACCGGCTACGTCTACTGCATCGTCGCGCCCGAGGACGTCGTCGCGTACCGCTGGACGGGCGAGGCGTTCCGCTCGCTCCGGGTCGAAACGCCGTAGTCCCCCGACCGCCAACGGCGGGTATGACCACCACCGACGCCGAGACGCCGGAGCCGGAACTGTACGACGACCTCACCGGACAGGCCGCGCTCGTGACGGGCGCGAACCGCGGCATCGGCGCAGAGATCGCCGCCAACCTCGCCGACCTGGGCGCGACGGTGTACGCGGGCGTCCGCAGCGTCACCTACGACCTCCCCGACGAGTACGAGCGCGTCGTCCTCGACGTGAGCCAGGAGGGCGACATCCAGGACGCCCTGAACACGATCGGCGAGTCAGAGGACGGCCTCGACATCCTGGTCAACAACGCGGGCGTCGGCCACTTCGGCGAGGCGCTCCACGAGGAGCAGACCCACCACATCGACCACTCCATCTCGGTGAACCTCCGCGGGCCGATGCTGCTGTGTAAGTACGCGCTCCCGCCGATGCTGAACACCGAGACGCCACGGATCGTGAACGTCTCCTCGGGGATGGGTGCGCTCGGCGAAGAGCAGTCAGGCGGGTCGCCGTCGTACCGCGTGACGAAGACCGCGCTCAACGGCCTCACGAAGTACCTCGACGGCGAGTACGCCGACGAGGGACTGATCGCCAACTCGGTGTGTCCAGGCTGGGTCCACACCGACATGGGTGGCGAGGAGGCGCCGCGGACGCCCGCCGAGGGGGCCGACACCCCGACGTGGCTCGCGCGCTTCCGCTCGGGGCCCGCGGGGTCGTTCTGGCGCAAGCGCGAGCAGATCGACTGGTAGGCGGGACGAATCGGGGGGCGTGCTGGGCGTGTGTCCGTCGGATCGCGACGAACGCGGACGGGTGCCTAATGAAGTGACTGAGATATCAAGCAGTAGCTACTGGTCGAACTGTCCATATTACAGAGTCGTGACTACCCCTACCGAGGCCGACTGGCTGACGGACGACGGCGGGACGCCCGACTCTGGGATCGACTGGTCGGCAGTGTTGGACGCGCTGGCGCACGCAGAGCGGCGCGCGGTGCTCGCCGCCCTCCGTCGCGAGTCGACCGAACGGGTGTCGGTCGACGAGTTGGCCGCGGCGGTGCGTGACGGCCCGGACGACGACGGCGCCACCATCAGACTGCAGCACGTGCACCTCCCGAAACTCGCCGAGGCGTCGCTCACCGAACCGGTCGACGAGGCGGGTCGCGTCGCCCCGGCCTCGCTGGGGCTGTCGCTCCCCGAGTGGATGCTCACCGTCGACGGAGAGGCCGAGGCGCAGTCGGCGACGACGGCACGGACGGACCACCACTCCGGCACCGCCGACGCGGACGACGACTAACCTGCCCGGACGCGTCGGGTGTTCTTGGGTCGCTGTGGGCTCCCGCCGGTGTCGATACGAGGGTGCTACTCAAGACGTTCGCAAGCGTACCCGGGCGCATGGCCGTCATCGCTGAGTTCACTGTCGAACCCGAGCAGTTCGTTCTCGGGCAGGTGCTGGCGCGCGCCTCCGACATCGAAGTAGAGATGGAGCGCGTGGTGCCCAGTTCCCAGCGTGTGATGCCGTACATCTGGGTCCACGCCCCAGACTTGGACGCCTTCGAGTCGGATATCAAGGCGAGCACGTACGTCGACGAGGTCATCGCGCTCGACGTGCTCGACGACCGTGCCCTCTACCGGGTCGAGTGGAGCGAGGACGTGCGGAGCCTCATCTACGCGATGGCGGAGTTCGACGCGACCATCCTGGAGGCCAACAGCTCCGGTCGGTGGTTCTTCCGAATCCGCTTCGAGGACCGCTCGCGCGTCGCGGAGTTCAACGAGTTCCTGATCGACCGCGGCATCGACATCACGATGACGCGCCTGTACACGCTCCACGGCGGCGAGGACTCCGGTGAGCCGTTCGGCCTGACCGAGGCCCAGCAGCGGGCGCTCGCGGTGGCCATCGAGCACGGCTACTTCGAGGTTCCGCGGCGGACCACACTGAGCGACCTCGCCGGGGAGTTGGGGGTGAGCGAGCAGTCGATGTCCGAAACGATCAGGCGCGGCGTCAACAACGTCCTCCAACACACGGTCGCCTCAGGACAGTCGCCGCCAGGCAATTTGTGACCTCTGCCCGGACCAGCGTATATACGTGCTTGTCATTTCAAGCGACACCCATTGATAGCAAAGATGGGTAATCCAAACATGGAGTATACTCTGCGGCATTGGTCGGCTGTCTACGAGGATCTCTCAGCTTGGTTCTCACGTGGCCCAGTCGGCGTGGCCGTCGGTCCCGGCGTACCCGACGCCCACGCTCGACGAGCGCCCGCAGACGGCGGCAACCCGCTGTCGCGACTGGGACACACTCGCCGCCCGACGGTCGTGGCGGCGACCTCACTCACCTGGGGACGCCCGATAGAACCGTCTTCTCCTGTGACTGATCTCGGTGCGGCACGCTCTCGAAGAGACAGTGAGCAAAGATGAACAGAGACACTGACCGCGTCGACGACAGCGAGTTGGGAAGCGACAACGTCGACGCGAACGTCCGTCTCCCCGCCGACGAGGGGGGCTTCGACACGGTGAGCATCCGCGTCGTCGAGTGCGTCGCCGAGGCGACCGGTCGAGAGCCGACCGACCTCCCGCCGCTGTACGATGTGGTCGACCCGGACGCGCTCGACGACCTCTTCACGGCCGGCGGCGACGGGAACTGCACCGTCTCGTTCCGGTTCGAGGGGACGCTCGTCGAGGTGCGCGGCGAGGGCGACGTCGCCGCCGTCCAGATGCCCGCCGACGACTGAGGCGACCGGACCGAGCGCGAGGCTGCTGTCTCCCATCGTATCGAACCACCCCGTCCAGACCCATCGCTCGCGGCCACTCACTCGCCGAGAGCGCGACGGACTCACACGCGTGTGCGCCAGCCGCTGAACGCTATCAAACCGTTTATACCGCGGCGACGGGAACCGCGAGGTATGCCGAGAGAGCAGAAGCAGGTCCGCGAACTCCAGGAGGGGAGCTACGTGATGATGGAGGACTCCCCCTGCAAGATCAACGCCTACAGCACCGCCAAGCCCGGCAAGCACGGCAGCGCGAAGGCCCGCATCGAGGGCAAGGGCGTCTTCGACGGGAAGAAGCGGTCGCTCTCCCAGCCTGTCGACGCCAAGGTCTGGGTCCCGATCATCCAGCGCAAGCAGGGACAGGTCGTCTCCGTCTCCGGCGACGACGCGCAGGTCATGGACCTCGACACCTACGAGACGTTCACGATGCGCATCCCCGAGGACGAGGACTTCACGCCGGACCAGAACATCGAGTACCTCGAGTACGAGGGCAACCGGAAGGTCGTCGGGTAGGCTCGTGCCGTTCCCCGGTGCCGTCGCCGACCGCGACGACGCAGCGTACGTCCTGACGGGCGCACCGCTCGACGCGACGACGACGTTCCAGCCGGGCACGCGCTTCGGCCCCGAGCGGGTTCGCCGCTTCGCGGCCACCTACGACGACTACGACCGACACACGGATTCGTTCTTCTCCGATCTGGGCGTCCACGACGCGGGCGACGTGCCCGCGTGGGACGCGCTCGACGACTACCTCGACCACCTGACCGCCGAACTGCGTGCCGCCGTCATCGACGACGCCGTCCCGCTGCTGCTCGGTGGTGAGCACACGGTCACGTGGGCGGGCGTGCGCGCGACCGACCCCGACGTGCTCGTGACGCTCGATGCCCACCTCGACCTGCGAGACGCCTACGACGGCAACCCGCTGAACCACGCGTGCGTCGTCCGCCGGTGTCTCGACGGCCTTGGCGACGACGAGGCCGAGGACGCCGAACAGTACCCCACCGTCGACGAGGTGGTCGTCCTCGGCGCACGCACCGGCTCCCCCGAGGAGTGGGAGCGCGCCGACGCGCCGGACGTGACGGCCGTCGCCCCCGAGGACGTGGCCGACTGGACGGCGAACTTCGACGGCGTCGACGACCGCGACGTGTACCTCTCGGTCGACATCGACGGCGCCGACCCCGGGTTCGCCCCGGGAACGGGGACGATGGAGCCGTTCGGCCTGTCGCCCCGGGAGATGCGCGACGCCGTTCGCGCGGTCGCACCCCACTGCGTCGGCGTCGACGCCGTCGAAGTGAACGACCGCGACGACGGACAGGCGGCGGCGCTGGCGGGCAAACTGCTCCGCGAGGCCGTGTACGCCCACGCGGACGCGCGGTAGCGCCCCTCGACCGGCGACACCGGCTTCCGACCGCGTCGCGTCGGCTACATACCTCCGGAGCGACAACGCCCACGCATGGAGCGATCCACGTTCGTCGACCGACTCGACGAGGAACTGGGCACCGACGCGTACGCCGACCTCGACGCCTCTCCGAACGGCCTGCAGGTCGGGTCGCGGACCGGCGAGGTCGAGCGCGTCGCCTTCGCCGTCGACGCCGTCGAGGCGACCGCCGAGGCCGCCGTCGAGTGGGGCGCCGACGCGCTCGTCACCCACCACGGCGTGATCTGGGGCGGCCTCGACCGCGTGACGGGCCGCGAGTACGACCGCGTCGCACCCCTGATCGCCGACGACGTGGCGCTGTACGTGTCGCACCTCCCGCTGGACGGCCACCAGACGCTCGGCAACGCCGCGGGCGTCGCCGACACGCTGGGGCTGGTCGACCGCGAACCGTTCGGGGAGATGGGGCCCGAGTACGTCGGCCAGCGCGGGGTCGCGCCCGACGGCTACACCGCACCGGACCTCGCCGCCACGCTGGAGGACCACCTCGACCACGGCGGTCAGGGCGTGCAGGTGCTCGACTTCGGCCCCGAGGTGATCGAGGACGTGGGGATCGTCACCGGTAGCGGGAGCGACTGGCTCCGCGAGGCCGAGTCGCGGGGGCTGGACGCGCTCGTCACCGGCGAGGGGAAGGGGAAGGCGTACCACGAGGCGCGCGAGGCCGGCGTCTCCGTGTTCCTCGCGGGCCACTACGCGACCGAGACGCTCGGCGTTCAGGCAGTGCAGGCGCTCGCCGAGGAGTGGGGACTGGAGACGACGTACCTCGACCACCCGACCGGGCTGTAACGGCGCGGACTCCTCGCGGCGTTCGACGGGCCTCCTGCTCCCGGCGACGGAGGTGCTCGTGTTCGGCTACCTCGACGTGGTCGCCACGGGCGGATTCGTCGTGTTGGCGGTGAACGGTCTCGCTCGCGACGACGACACAGTCGGTGCCGACGAGGAAGACGAGGCAGACGAGGCCGACGGCACGGCGTCGGTCGCCGCCGACTGACCGACCGACTGCCGGGCTGATTCCCCGCCCGCGACGCGCGAACCACGCGGTTCAAGCGCCCCGCGACCGCACCGCCGACAATGAGCGACGAGGGCCACGACGACGACGGCCACGACGACGGCCACGACGAGGCGACCGGCTACGAGACGCCCCACCGCGAGGCGTTCGACCACGACCCGCTCGGTCACACGCGCGTGGCCGGCGGGATGACCGTCGGCGAGTTGGTCGAACAGTACGGCCACGCGGGCATCGGCGCGGAGTCGGTCCACGAGGCCGCGGACGTGCTCTCGGAGATGTGGGCCGACGACGACTGCACCGTGTTCGTCTCGCTGGCGGGGGCGATGGTCCCCACTGGGATGCGGCGCATCGTCGCGGACCTGATCCGCGACGGCTACGTCGACGCCCTGATCACCACGGGCGCGAACCTCACCCACGACGCCATCGAGGCTATCGGCGGGAAACACCACCACGGCGAGGAGCGCCAGGAGGGGAAGACCCTGCGCGAGCACGACGAGCAACTCCGCGACGAGGAGGTCGACCGCATCTACAACGTCTACCTCCCGCAGGAGCACTTCGCCGAGTTCGAACAGCACCTCCGCGAGGAGGTGTTCCCGCCGCTGGCCGAGGCGGACGGCGCCGTTTCAATCGCCGAGTTGTGTGCGGAGTTGGGCCGCGCCAACAGTGAGGTGAACGAGCGCGAGGACGTGGCCGAGGGCGCCGGCGTCGCCGCCGCGGCCTACGAGCACGACGTGCCCGTCTACTGCCCCGCGGTGCAAGACTCGGTGCTCGGACTGCAGGCGTGGATGTACGCGCAGACCTCCGACCTGACGCTCGACGCCCTGGCGGACATGACGCCGTTGACGGATCAGGCGTTCGACGCCGAGGACGCCGGCTGTCTGCTCATCGGCGGCGGTGTCCCGAAGAACTTCACTCTCCAGACGATGCTCGTGACGCCGCGGGCGTACGACTACGCGGTGCAGGTGACGATGGACCCCGAGGCGACGGGCGGCCTGTCGGGGGCGACGCTGGAGGAGGCGCGGTCGTGGGGGAAACTAGAGAAGGACGCGAGGAACGCCTCCGTGTACGGCGACGCGACGGTGTTCCTCCCGTTGCTCGTTGCGGCGGCGCGCGAGCGTGTCGAAGCCGAGTAGACGACTGGTAGCCGTCTAGTCGACGAGGCCTTCCTCTCGTACGTGGCGTTCGAGCGCTGCTTCGTCGTCGAATCCCCTGCCACAGTCGTGACAGAAGACGCGGTCGGACCCGGTGAGACTCATGGGTAAGCGTAGCATACACGCGGATCGGTGATATACCCGGCGGCTCGTGACAACGTTTACCGAATCGCGAGTGACCACTGACAGGACTCGTCAGGTGTGGTCGGGGCGCTTGCCGCCGAGCAGTTTCGGGCGGCGGAGGCGCTCGAGCGGGCCGCTCGGGAGCATACGCTTGGCCCCCGCGAGGAACGGCC
Source organism: Halobaculum marinum (assembly GCF_029338555.1). Taxonomy (GTDB): domain Archaea; phylum Halobacteriota; class Halobacteria; order Halobacteriales; family Haloferacaceae; genus Halobaculum; species Halobaculum marinum. The sequence continues at coordinate 805,754 of NZ_CP119989.1, forward strand.
CCGGGTCGTCGAGCGTCAGGTAGTCGAACCGCGGTTCCAAGACGATCGAGGAGCCGATGTCCCACAGCGTCCGCGCGACGGACGGCCGGGGGATGTGGGGGGAGTCCTCCGTGAGCACGCTCATCAGGTAGCCCAACTCCCCGCGGATCATGTGCGTTCCGACGCCGATTTCGTAGTCGTTCTCGATCTCGTCGCTCCGGCCGGTGGCCGCGAGCCAGTAGTAGTACGGGTAGTCTGCGCCTGCCCGCACCGTCGACGGGAGCGACTGCCACATCCGAGGGTTGATCTCGGTAAGGACGTACTCGCCGGTGTCGGCGTCGCGCATGTACTCGATGCACGCGAGGCCGTGCCAGTCGAGTTCGTCGAGCAGCGCCCGCCCGACCCGCTCCAGTTCCGGGTCGTAGATGGAGCGGCGGTAGACGCCGCCGCCGCCGGTGTAGGAGTTGCCTCGGATCTGCCGGTGTTGGAACGTCGCGAGCGGGTCGCCGCGGTCGTACAGCCCCGTGAACATGAACTCGCCGTCCGTGTGGACGAACTCCTGCACGATGGGTTCGTGGCGCATCTCCCGTTCGATCCTGTCGAGGTCCGGGCGCTCGCCGGCGCCGACGTGGTAGATGTGTTTGACCACGTCCATGGCCTCGGGGCCCAACTCGTCGAGGTACGCGTCCGCGAGGACGTTGTACCGCGACTTGATCAACAGCTCCGGCTCCCAGTCGTCGACCTCCGAGAGCCGGCGCGTCTCGGGGACCGGGACGCCCGCCGCCTCCGCGGCTTCCGCCAACTGGAGTCGGTCGTGGACTCGCTCCAGCTGCGCCATCGTCGGCACCACCAGCGAGACGTGTTCGGCGAACTGCTCCTCGTACCGCGAGAGGACGTAGCAGTCCTCGGGTCGCACGGGGATGATCGTCCGGATATCGTCTCGCTCGGCGAGCGCGAGAAGCGCGTCCCGGTAGGTGAGGAGGTTGGCTCGCGGGTCGGGGAGCGACACCGACTCGTCGCAGTAGCGAGAGGCCGCCGCGGGGACCCCCTGCTTCTCGGAGGCGACGACCGCACCGATGCCCTGCCGGGCGAGCGAACGCAGACACGTGTACGTCGACGCGTCGTGGCCCGTCGGGATGAGCGCGCGGTCGACCGCCCGGTGCGAGTGATGCATTATCGACCACACCTTGCCTCCGCCGGGCGATTAGTATGAAGAGGCAAGGCGAATGTACGGTCTACGTAACCGATTTCCGCCTCCCAAGAACGGTATGCTTGCCGACGCCGGACTCTTCGGCTCATCTGGGAGACAGCTGGGCGTCATCGGCGCGCTCACCCGCTCACGCCGCCGGTAAGGCGATCCCAACCGCGGGTCTGGCCGTCGCGTTCACGGCGGCGTCGCTGCCGTTCGTCTCCTGGATCACGTACCGTTGGCCGACCATCGGGTCGAGCAGACTGTCGACGGGGGCGCGGTCGTCGCGCAGGAGTGGCACGTCGTCGGTCGGCGGTGCACCGGCGTAGTCGCGGATTTCGGCGGAGAGATCGATCCCGATGTCGCGCCGTTCGTTGCGCGCGAGCAGTCGGTCCTCGGAGAGCCTCGTCTCGTTCTTCGTCGCCACCACCTCGATGTTCTGGACGACGCCCCCGCCGGCGGTCGGGAACGCGTACACCTGCGGGAACACCGCGTCCATCGTGCGGTACTCGGCGCGGTAGAACTGCGAGGCCGGCCCGCTGGCGGCCGAGATGACGTTCGCGAACAGGATACCGTCGTCGTCGAGGCGACTGCTCGCCAACGTCATGAACTCCTGCGTCGTCAACTCGAACGGCACCTTGTCCTTCTGGTAGGCGTCCATGACGATCAGGTCGTACGTCTCGTTCGTCTCACGGAGGAACTCCCGCCCGCCCTGGTTGTGGATCCGGAGGCGCGCGGACTCCTCGACGCCGAAGTACGTCTTCGCCGCCGAGATGACCTTGGGGTCGATCTCGACGACGTCGACCGTCACGTCGTAGTCGGTCACGAACCGCTTGGGCCCGGTGAAGCCGCCGCCGCCGACGAACAGCACCCGGTCGATATCCTCGGCGTCGTCGGCGAACAGCAGGGGGAGGTGGAAGTAGCGGGTGTAGCTGAACACGTGGCGGTTCGGGTCCTCCAAGTCCATCGCGCTGTGGCGCTGGCCGTCGAGGTAGAGGGTGCGGGTGTCGCCCAGATCGACCACCTGCAGTTCCTGGTACGGAGTCTGCGTCTCGTACACCACTCGTCCCTCGACGGTGTAGCCCGCGGCCCCCGTCGCCGCCGAGACGACGAGCAGCACCGCGACGAACCCCGTCACGGTGGCGCGCTCCCGGCCGATCGGGCGACTGATCACGAGCGCCGTCAGGATCGACAACGCCCCGAACACGAGTGCGATCTGGTCGATGCCGAGCGACGGGATGAGGAAGTACGTCGTCGCGAACGCGCCGACGATGCTCCCGACGGTGCCGAGCATGTACACGTGCCCCGACGCCTCACCCAGCCCCTCTTTCGCGGACAGCTCGGCGGCGTACGGGCTGACGTAGCCGAGGAGGTAGGTGGGCGGCCCGAACAGGATCACCACCGCCGGGAGCGACGCGACTCGACTGGGCAACGGGAACCCCGAGGTCGCCCGGAGCATGAGGTCGCCGACGAGAATCAGCCCTGCGACGTACGCGGCGGTGAGGAGGAACACGCGCGCCATCCGACCGTTTGTCGCGCGCTGGGCCGCCTGCTTGCCGCCGCGGTGGTAGCCGTAGCTCAACGCCGCGAGGAACACGCCGATGATCGTCCCCCACGTGTAGATGGTGCTGCCGAACTGCGGGGCGATCATGCGACCGGCGAGGATCTCCAGCCCCATGCTCGCGACGCCGGAGACGAACACCGCCGTCTCCGGCTTGCTCAAGCGGAGGGCGTCAATCGAGCGGGCGTCACTCATTGTCGATGGCACGGCGCGGAGGGGGATAACTGTTGGACGACCCGGAGGTCGCCCGGGAGGAGTAACGCACTTGCGTCGCCGCTGGGTAGGTGCGCGTGGCCGATGACGAGGCGACCGCTCCGAGCCGGGGTGGCTCCCGTGCGACGACGAGCCCTATGAGTGCCGAGGCCAAATACCGCTTTTCCCGGTAGCACACCCGCCACAGCAGTGACCGCACCCGATGCACGAGCGTCCCGTTCTGGTACCCGCGCCACCCGCTCATCCCGCCAGCGAGCGTCTGGGTGTCGTATCCCTCGTCGTCGAGGAGGAACGGCACGTCACCGGTGTCGAGCCGACTGTCCAGTTCGTCTGGCCGAACGTTGCTCATCGACCTCGCGTTCGTGAAACACTGGCAACACGTTTTGAGCGACGACGTTCAGAGACCATCGCTGTCGTGGAAACTCTGTCTGTTCTCCAAATCATCGCGATATACTCAAGTAATTGCCATGTTTTACCAGATCATAATTATACACCGAGGGCAAACACTCGGCGATGGCTGGGCACCGGGGGGAGGAACAGAGCCGCCAGTTCAATGGGGACACACGGGTTCTCTACCACCGAGCGGTGCGGACGCCGTTGCCGAACACGGACGCCGAGCGGTTGTTCTACGAGAACATGATGAACGTCGCCGACGCGCAAGAGCGCAAGGCGGACATGCTCGCCGACCCCGACGTGCCCCTGGTCGACGCGTACGAACGCCAATTCGAACAGATCGCCGAGAGCTACGAGCGTCGGCTTCGGTCCATCGCCGGCGACGACTACGAGGCGGTCGCACTCGCACACTACCGCGGTGACCGAGACGACCGGGTGAGCCGATTGGCCGCCTACTACTACGAGGGCCTCTGGCGGATGCAACAGCGCATGACCGTCACGGACATGCTGTTCTTCCCCATCATCCTCCGATACCCCGACAGTTTCACCGTGAACATCCGGTTCGCCAGCGGCCACACGACGACAGAATCGGTGCTGTACGAGTCGCCCGAACACTTCGACGCGGAACTCGACGAGGAGTACGTCGACCAGTACGTCCGCGAGAGCCGCTACTCCCAGAAGGAGGCGGCAGCGCAGATTCGGGCGTGGGCAGACATCATCCGCGAGGAGTTCACCGACCCCGACGAGGTTCCCTTCGAGGAGCGGAAGTACGGCGGAATCGTCTCCGGTGGCGGCCGAAAGGGGCCGGTCTTTTCGTCGGTACTCAAGCGCGTCGAACCCGACCCAGACCGGTTCGACGCCCCCGTCGACGCTCCGACGCTCGTCGGCGAGGGTGACGAAGCGAGACGGACCGCCCGAGAGTTGCTCCCCGAAGGGTCGGTCGTCATCTGATCGGCGCTCGGGAGCGACGTCTCCGGGGCCGCCGACCTCCTGTTACAGAGAATTCTCCTGAATAAACAACCCCATGCTGTCTATCGATAAACAGAGGATCTGACCTTTCAACATACTTGACTCTGTAATTCAGTGACGATCTCTGGTTCATTTACCGAGGCCACGATTCCGCTCTCCACCGAACTCAGAATAGCTTCCAGACGAGCGACCGCAGTCGATACAGCACCGACCCACTCTGATACCCACGCCACCCGCTCATCCCACCCAACAGCGTGGCGGCGTCGTACCCCTCGTCGTCGAGTACCCTGGTCGCCCGCTTGGCGACGATGCCCATCTTACAGATCGTGACGACCTCGCGGTCGCGCGGAATCTCGTCGAGGTGGCGTCGGAGGGCGTCCTCGTCGCCGGCGCGCAGGTCGTCGTACACCGGCACGTTGTGGCTCCCGCCGATGTGGCCCCGCTCGTAGTCGTCGCGCGGGCGGATGTCGAGGAGGTAGTAACCGCCGTCGGCGAGACGGGAGTCCAGTTCGTCTGGACGGATAGCGCTCATCACGCTCGCTTGTGCGTGCGGTCTGTAAAGAGTTGCTTCGGGAGTACCGGATTCGAGCGAGCGAGACAGGGAGCGCTCACGGTCTGGCCCGACCGGGCACCGCTGCGCTCAGATCGTCGCGTCGTTCGCGAGTTTCGTCGGCTCCACGATCAGCGTCCGCGGCCCGACCAGCGCCTTCGCCGAGCCCTTCCCGCTGGCGTACACGTCGAGGTCGGCCTTCAACTCGATCGTGTGGGTGCCCGAGCCGACGTTCAGCGTCAGCCAGTTGAACGCGTTGGCGCTGCGCGTGCGGAGGAACAGTTCGATCATCGCCTCCTCGTTCTCGAAGTTGCTCGTCTTCATGCCGAACTCGCGGTTGTTGAACACGACCGCGCCGTCGCTCCCGCTCGTCACGGGCACCTCTTCGCCGTCGACTTCGACCCAGCAGGTGAGGCCGGCGTTGGCCCACGACTCGTCGTTCCCCTTCGTCTTGATGTCGGTGTACAGCCCCGACTCGACGGTCGCCTGCAGGATCAGGTCCGTCGGCGAGGAGGTCTTCATCGACCCGCTGAGGAGCGTGACCGCCGTCGACGACGACGCCGACCCGCCGTTGCTCTGTGCGGCCTCGACGAGTTCGAGCGTCGAGCCGACCGCCGACAGCTTGTCGGCGGGCGAGTGGCTGGCGCTCGCGACCCCGGTTCCGAGGGCGCTCAAGCCGAGGCCGGCCGCCCCCGCCGCGAGGACGGTGCGGCGACCGAGTTCGAGTGCTGTGCGCTCTGCTGTGTCGTCTGCGTCGTCACTCATGGTGTGTCACCCACGCCGCATTCCTCCCCGGAATCCCCCCAGAGCGGCCACGACGAGGCGTGGTAGTGCCTGAGCGGTATCCGGTTATAGTGTTTTTTCCACCTGATTTGTACTGTACAACGAATCGTCCATATCCGCTCGACTGTTCGACGCGGCGTCGTGTCTCGATCCGATCGGATTGATGACAGCACCCGTCCTACCCCCGCAGGTGACGCCACAGCGCAGGTTCCTCCTCGCACTCGCCGCGGTGACCGCACTCGTCGCCGTCTGGATCGTCGCGCCACTGGCGCAGTACGTCCTCGTCGCAGTCCTGCTCGCGTACGTCCTCCAACCGGTCCAGCGTCGCCTCGCGCCGCGGGTCGGTGCCCGCGTCTCGGCGGTCGTGGTGATCCTCGTGTCGGTGGGTGCGATCGTCGCGCCGGTGGCGGTCGTGCTCGCTGTCGCGGTCCGAGCGATCGACCAGGTCCGCGGAGCGCTCGTCGGCGACGGCGTCGACTTCGGTGCGCTAGAGGAACTGGCGGCCGCCGGCGGCGTCGACCTCCGCGGGGAGCTGACGGCCGTGACCCGCCGGGTGTTCGACTCCGGGTTCGGCACGATGTTGGAGCTGTTCGGTGGGGTCTCTGACGCACTGATCGGACTCACCGTGCTGCTGTTCGTCGTCTACTACCTGCTCGTGGACGGCCAGACGCTCGTCGCGTGGGTGGAGCGGGCGACGCCGCTGGAGTCGACCACGAGTCGACGACTCCGACGCGACCTCGACCGGATCACGTGGGGCGTCGTCGTCGGCAACGTCGCCATCGCCGTGGTGCAGGGCGTGCTCACGGGGCTGGTGTTCGCGCTCGTCGGCGTCTCCAACGTGGTGTTCTGGACAGTCGTGACGACGCTGCTCTCGCTGCTGCCGCTGATCGGCGCCTCGATCGTCTGGATCCCGATGGCGGTGTTCCTGTTCCTCTCGGGCCGCCCCGTAGACGCCGCGGTCGTGTTCGTCCTGGGCGCCGGCGTGATCAGTCTCTCGGACAACTACCTCCGACCGATCGTCACGGGGCACGAGGCGCACGTCAGCCCGGGACTGATGGTCGTCGGCATCTTCGGCGGCGTCCTCGCGTTCGGGTTCGTCGGGCTGTTCGTCGGCCCGATCGTGCTCGCGTTCGCGAAGACGCTGGTCGACACGCTCGTCGACGAGGATCGGCACCCGGCCGAGGCGTGACACGCCGCCGGGCAGGCGGGTGTTTTTGTCCCTCCCTGCGGGAGTCGCCGTATGGACGGGCACGGCTCCGGGTCGCCTCGTGGGTGCCGCGAACAGGTTCGCTTCTACCTGCTCGATCACCGGACGCCGCTCGGTCGGATCATCGACGTGTCGTTGCTGGTCCTGAACCTCGTGTTCGTCGGCCTGTTCGTGGTCCAGACGTACCCGCTGGCACCGGCGACGCGCGCGCTCTTGTGGCGCGCGGAGGTGGTGATCGCGGCGGTGTTCGCCGTTGAGTACGTGCTCCGACTGTACGGCGCCGCCGACCGACTCGGCGAGGCGACCGACCCCTACACGGTCGTCGACCTCGTGTCCGTGCTGCCGACGCTGTCGGCGGCGCTGGCGGTCGGCCCGGCCGTCGCCGCGAACATCGGCTTCTTGCGCGCCGTCCGCGTCGTCCGCGTGCTGCGCTTCTACCGCTTCACCCGCGACGAGGAGTTCTTCTTCGGCACCATCGAACACAGCACGCTCCGAGCGGTGAAACTCCTGCTCACGGTGCTGGTCATCTTCTTCGTCGGTGCGGGGCTGTTCTACAGCGCCGAGGCCGCCGCGAACCCGGGGATCGAGAACTTCGGGGACGCGTTCTACTACATGGTGATCGCGCTGTCGACGGTCGGCTTCGGCGACATCGTCCCCGCGACGCGGCTCGGTCGCTGGATCACCGTCGCGGGCGTGTTCGCCGCCATCGTCCTCGTCCCCTGGCAGGCGCGGAAGGTGATCCGCGCGTGGACGGAGGACGTCGTCGACGTGACCTGCCCGAACTGCGGACTCACGGGCCACGACGCCGACGCCTCCCACTGCAAGGCCTGCGGACATGTGATCTACCAAGAGTACGAGTCCGACGAGTGACGCCCTGAAGCGACGCCACGACCGCGCGCAGGAGCCACGTGAGTCGGGTGTGAACGCGTCTCTCGACCCCGAGATCGCTGGATCGGCGGAATCGAGGGCTGCTTGTGACGGTTCCGACAACGATCCTCGTGAGAACGCAATGTACGTGGTTGAATGACCAACCGATCGGCTTGTAGCGGGATATTCGTTTAGAAAAAATCCATCTTGCAAGACGAATGCGCAACCCTTATCAGGTTGACGGCCATTCGTTTAGTTGCAATGGCAAACGGTAAGGTTGACTTCTTCAACGACACTGGCGGCTACGGTTTCATTACGACTGACGACTCCGACGACGACGTGTTCTTCCACATGGAGGATGTTGGCGGCGAGGACCTGACCGAGGGTCAGGAAATCGAGTTCGACATCGAGGACGCCCCGAAGGGCCCCCGCGCGACGAACGTCGTCCGCAACTAAACTAAGTTTCAGCCGTCGCCGTTAGGCGACACACTGTGACTCCGTTTCTTCAACCGACGCAACTGACACAGCGGGAGCGCTCGCTCGACCGACGGCGGACTCGTCCCGTCGAGACACCGACGTGGACGGGGCCGCCCCGGTCGAACACGAACGCACCCGGGAGCGACGGCGACGGCCCGATAGACCGCATCCACACCCGCGGCGCCCGACGACGAACCGACCGTCGGTGTCGCTCGCCCCGCTCGCCGCTGTCGCTCCCAGTTCCACGTCGAGAGTGACCGAACTGGCGACGCCGTCGCTGGTCGGTGACGGGTGTCGCCGTCGGGGGTGGCCGGGTCGCCTGCCGCGACCCGCCCCCAGAAACCGTTCTGTACGCCGACGATTACCGAGGGGTCCTCACTCCTCGGCGGCCTCCGTCGTGGTCGCGTTCTCCGTTCCCACCGGGGTCGGGGTCGGCGTCTCGGTCTCCTCCTCGTCAGTCTCCGTCTCGGTCGCGTTCTCCGTTCCCTCCGGGGTCGGTGTCTCCGTCTCCTCCTCGTCCTCTGCGTCGTCTGCGTCTTCCGCGTCGTCGTCAGCGGGACCTGCGTCCTCGGGCGGGCCAGCGTCGTCCGGCGGGCCCTCGCCCTCACCGGCGTCCTCTGGCGGGCCAGCGTCGTCCGGCGGGCCCTCGGGTTCGACGACTTCAGCGTCGTCGTCTGGGAGTTCGACGGTGGTCGTCGCGTCGGGTGTCAGCGCGATCTGGAACGGCTCGCTGTCGTTCTCACCGGCGAGCGACCCGATCGCGTAGGCGGTGTACGCCGACTCCTCGTCGAGTTCGACCTCGACGGTGCCGACGATGGTGCCGTTGTTATCCTCGGAGGCCGCACGGATCTCGAGGGTGTACTCGTCCTCCGGCACGGTCACGTAGTCGGTGACGAAGCCGTAAGAGACGTTTTCAGCGACGACGACGTCGCTGCCCTCGACGGTGATGTCGACGGCGGGCGCGTCCGGCGAGAGGTGGGCGACCGCCACTGCGGCCTCACCCTCCTCCGGTTCGTACGCGTCGTCGCTGATGAACAGCGGCGCGAACGGTTGGCTCGCGTTCTCGCCGACCTCACCGCTCGCGGCGACGGTCGTCACCGACCGCGGGCCGACGGTGACGTTCGACTCGTACACTGTGTCGCCGCCGTCTGCGGTCGTGATCGTCAGTTCGTACTCGCCGGCGGCGACCGAGAGGTACTCGGTCGACTCGCCGAACGCGAGGTCGCTGACGACCGTCTCGTTGTTCAGCGCCACGTCGACGGCGGGCGCGTCTGGCGACGCGTGGAGCACGCGGACGTAAGCGGTCTCCTGTGTCGTCGGGCCGTCCTCTTCTTGCACCTGCTGCAGGGTTGTGGGGTTCAGTTCTGGCGCGTCGCCGAGGGCGCCTCCGGCGAGGAGGACGCTCCCGACGAGTATCGCCACTAGTGCTACCGCGAGTCTGCCTGATGGTGGGTCTGCCATCGCGTTTCGCCGACATGTGTGCGCAGGTGATTGTTATGCACCGAACGGCTGTAGAAAGCCCGACACCGCCGGAATCCTCCGATTTGTAATCCGTTCGTACATCGACCGGTCCGCCGCTCGTCACGTCCCGTTCGATCGGCGCCGCGGCTCCGGGTAAGGCCGATCTGCGCTCGAAAAACGTGCGATTACACCGGTGCGACTCGACCGCCGTCCGCGCCGGTGCCTCTGTGATCAGCCCGACCCTTCGGTGGCGGTGCCGGCCTCGGTTCCGGCTTCCGTCCCGACCTCGGTGCCGGTCTCGGTCCCAGTTTCCGTGCCGGTCTCCGTGCCGCTTTCGGTCCCCGCCATCGACGCGCCGGCGTCGACCGTGAGGAGCACCTCGAACGGCGCGTCGACGGCCTCGCCGTCGGGCGTGAGGTACCCCGTCGCGAACGCGGAGTTGACCGTGCCGCCCTCCAGCGCCACGTCGACGGTGGCGACCGCCTCGGACGCGCCCGCCGCCTCGGTGCCGGTCGCCGCCTCAGTTTCGGTCTCGTTGCCGCCCGGCGTCCCGGTCGTCTCGCCCATCCCTTCGGCGGCGCTGATCTCCAGCGCGTACTCCCCGGCGGGCACCTCGACGTAGTCGCTGGCCTCGCCGAAGGCGACGCTCTCGACGAGCGTGTCGCCGTCGGCGACCCCGACGCTCACCGGGGGTGCGTCGGGCGACGCGTGGACGACGCGCGCGGCGGCCATGTCCGAACTCGGCGCCTCGACGCGGTCTTCCAGCGCCTCGACGGCGAACTCCTGGTTCGTGCCGGACACCTCGCCGAAGGCGGCGACGGTGAACGCGCCGTTGGCGAACTCGACCTCCTGTTCGAAGACGGCCTCCTCTTCGCCGGTCGGCGTGACCGCGACCGTGTACGTGCTCGGCTCGAGCACGTAGTAGTCGCTCACCGCCCCGAAGGCGACGTCCTCGAGCACCGTCGCGCCGCCGACGGAGACGTCGACGTTCGGCGCGTCGGGCGAGAGGTGGGCGATCCGAGCGACCGCACTCCCCTCTTCGACCGCCGCCGCGGGGTCGTCGGTCGTCTCCGGCGCCTCGGGAGTCTCCGTCTCCGCTTCCGTCTCTTCGTCGGTGCCGGCCGCTTCGGTCTCCTCGTCGGTCATGCCCTCGACCGACCCGACCGTGCCGTTCGTCGCGTTCGTGCTGTTGTTGACGCCCGCACTACACCCGGCGAGGCCGACCCCCGCTGCTGTACCTAGTACCGCCGCGAACTGCCGCCGTGACACTTTCCGGCTCATGCGGTCCGACTGGTCCCTCGGCTGCCGCTTTGTTATGCATCGGTGCGCGATCTGACACGTCGCGATTACGTCACCGGGACTCGGCGGCTGTCTTCGGTGTGGTGTGCTACCGTGTGTCCACTCTCCTCCCCGGCGCGGGGTGGCGGTAAGTCGCGACGATTCGGACGGGTCGTCAGTAAGTCGACTGTACGCGCGACCGTCGCGACACCCCGTCGATCGGTGGATTGGCGACTGGGAAGAACGGCGGAGTAGGGCGGGATTTGGACACGATCGATCCGTGTCGACTGTTCACCCGGTCGTGACGATCTCGACGACGTCGCGGTGGTCGAGCACGGTGTCGGCGCCGACCTGGCGACCGCTGCGGCAGTCGATGCCGTGGAGGAAGCCGTCGCCGATGTCGGAGTGGAGCGTGTACGCGAAGTCCTCGGCGGTCGCGTAGCCGGGGAGGACGAAGCAGTCGCGGAACGGCCCCTTGCTCCAACTCCCGTTGGCGCTCCCGGGGAACACGGCCTTCGCGTCGAGTTCCTCGAACAGCGCCGCCTCGATGACCTCCTGGACGCCGGTGCCGCCGTACTCGGTGACGAACTCCCGGATGACCTCCAAGCCCTGCTCTTGTTCGTCGCTCACGTCGCCGACGATGTCGAAGTCGTCGTCGCCCTGCGTGTAGTCGACGACGCCCGCCTCGTCGGCCTTCTTCAGCGACCCTTCGGCGTGGGCGCTCGCGGGGACGATCGTGAGGTGCTCGTACTCCGGATCGGTCGTGATCGCCTCGTAGTTGTCACGCGCGGTCGGCGTGTCCATCTTGTTCGCCGCGATCACCATCGGCTTGGTGCGCTTGCGGATCTCTCGTGCGAGGTCGAAGCGGTCGTCGGCGTCCCACGTCTCCGGGTCGAGTTCCAGATCCAGCGCGAGGACGGTCTGTTTGATCTCGTCTTTGTTGGTGCGGAACGCCGACATCTGCTCGGCGAGCACCTCCTCGACGCCAATCTCGTCGCCGGGGTTGGGGCCTTGGTACATCGACTCGAACTTCTCGATGCCCTTCTCGAGGATGTCGAGGTACCACTGGTCGAGTTCCTCTTCGAGGAAGTCGATGTCCTCGCGGGGGTCGTGCCCCTCGGTGGGTTCGCCCTCGATGTCGGTCGTGCCCGAGAAGTCGACGACGTGGACGAGCACGTCCGCCTCGTTGAGGTCCGAGAGGAACTGGTTGCCCAGCCCCTTCCCCTCGTGGGCGCCGGGGATCAGCCCGGCGACGTCGACGAGTTTCACGGGGACGAACCGGGTGTCCTCGCGGCAGAAGCCGTGGTTCGGCTCGCACGTCTCGTCGAACTCGGGCGCGGGACAGTCGACGCCGACGTACGCCTCGCCGACGCTCGGGTCGATGGTCGTGAACGGGTACGCGCCCTCGGGCACGTCGTTCATCGTCGCCGCGTTGAAGAAGCTCGATTTCCCGACGGACGGCTTGCCGACGAGACCGACCTTGTAGCTCATTACGCACGCTGTGGCGCCACCACTGAAACGCGTTTCTACCGCAGGACGCCTGTGGCGCCCGTTCACATGGGGCTCAGCGCGTCGACTCGCTGTCGACGGAGACGTGGCCCGGCCCGTACACGCTGACGGAACACCCCGCCCACGTGAACTGCACGCTGACGTCGGCGCCGGACTCCTGACCGTCGCACGGGAACAGCCGCTGGAGCGCGTCGGGGTCGACCGCGTCGTACAGGGGAGCGTCGAGTTCCGTCGGTCGGACGCCCCGAGCCTCCGCGACCGCCGAGATGACGGCCAGGCAGATGTCGTCTTCCGCGGTTCGAACAACGGTCGTACGCTGGCTCACCTGCTTCACTGACATTGGTTCACTTCCCCGTACAGCGGCCCCCACCATGGAGCGTCTAGCTACGTGTATATCGACTCCTTCGACGGGGGGCTATGTGTGTACCCCCCCGCCCGTCCGCTCCTCGTCGAGGAGGAGCGTGAGGAGTTTGCGCTCGCAGGCGCGGAGGTGGCGGTTGACGGTCGGCTGAGAGACGCCGAGGGCGTCCGCGACCTCCTGTCCGGTGCTCTCGCGGGGCCACTCGTAGAACCCTCGCAGGTAGGCGACGCGCAGCACCTCCAACTGCCGGTCGGTCAGGCGGCGCTCGACCTCGTTGCGGAACTCCGCGGAGGTCCGCGCGGGTCGCTCGCTGGCCGTCTTCGAGACGAGTTCGGCCTCGGGGAACCGCGACCGGACGGTCGACATGAACCGCCGGACGTCCGCGCCGTCGGGGACCGCCACCTCGAAGCGCACCTCGTCGGTCGTCGCCTCGACGGACCGAACCACGGCGCCGCGGTCGACGACCGCGCTCAGCACCGTCGGTCCGACGACGACCGCCTCGACCAGACAGCTGTCGTCGCGCTGGGCGACAACGTCGAGCGACTCGACGACGACCGACCCCTCTGCGGCGTCGCGCAGGGCACCGGGGTCCACGTCGGTCGCGACGAAGAACACGCGAACGGCGTCCTCGGCCTGCGGGACGACGCCCTCGACCTCGATGGCGCCACTCGCCTCGCGGGCGAACCAGCCGAGCACGTCGTCTGCGGCGTCGACCCGGAACCCGAGGACCGTCTGCGTGTCCGTCAGCAGGGCGCGTCTGGTCTCTGCGGCGTTCATCGCGTTCGCGATCGTCTCGCCCAACTCCGCGAACACCGCCGTCAACTCGTCGAACGTCCCGGGGCTGGTCGCGTACACCGCGAGCACGCCGTAGCCGATGCCGTCGTGGACGAGCGGCACCGCGATCGCCGACCGGAAGCCGCGGGCGAGTGCCGCCTTCCGCCACGGTTCGCCGTCGAGCCCCGCCGCGACGTCTGCGACGACGACCGACTCGCCAGTCTTCGCCGCGACCGCCCCAGGCTCGCACGCGTCCACCGTCGAGCGGTCGACGTCGTCGAGGTAGCGGGGGTCGTCGCCCGCCCAGGACCGAGGTTCGATCCCCCCGTCTGCGGCGGGGTCGGGCTCGCCGAACCAGGCGAACGCGAACCGATCGGAGGCGACGACGCGGTCGCAGACGGCGTCGCCGATGTCGTCGATCGACCCCGCCTCCACGAGCGTCTGGTCGATCTCGCGGATCATCGTGTTGAGTTCGTCGAGCCGGCGGAGACGGCGGTTCTGCCGTTCGAGTCGGTCGTCCCGTCTGTGCACCTCTCGCTCGCGGTCGAGTCGCGCCAGCGCCTCCTCGGCACTCGCGGCCAGCAGTCCCACGAGCGTCTCGGTGTCGTCGTCGATGACGGTCAGGTCGTCGACGGCCACGGCGAACACGCCGTGGTCGCCGAGCGGGACGCACAGCCCACAGTCGATCGGGAGTCCCGACGCCCGGTCGTCGTCGCCGACGCCGACGACCGCGGGTTCGTTCTCGACGAACACGCGCCAGGGGAGAGTGCCGTCTGGCTCCAGCGGCTGGATCGACTCGTCGAACCCCCCTTCGTCGCCGGCGACGGCGCTCGGGCACAGGGCGGTCGCCTCCGGGTCGACGAGGTAGATAGCGGCGCCGGCCACGTCGAGCACGTCGACGGCGGTGTCGACGATCAGTCGCGTCACGTCGGGACGAGACTCGACGGCGAGCAGTCCCCGGGTCGAGTCGTGGAGCGCACGGAGCGTCCGCTCGGACTGCTTGCGGTCGGAGATGTCGCGCACCACGCCGAGTTGGCCGTAGCTGTCGTCGCCGAACGGGTACAGCGAGAACCGCGTCTCTATCGGGAGCGTCGTGCCGTCCTTCGCGACGATCTCGGAGGTGATCGTCGCCGCCTCCCTGTCGCTGTTGAGCATCTCGATGCTCGCGGCCGCTGCCTGCGTGAGCAGGTCCTCGCCGGCCAACAGCGACGCGTGCTCGCCGACCAGTTCCTCGCGCCCGTAGCCGGTCATCGAGACGATTTCCTCGTTGATGTCCGTGACCGTGAAGTTCTGGTCGAGGATGTAGATGCCGTCGTCGACGGTCTCGATGATCCGCTTGTAGCGCGCCAACTCCGCCTCTCGCTCGGTGGCGTCCCTGACGATTCCGACGGCGACCGCGGCGCCGTCGACCTCGGTCGCCGAGAACGAGGCCGACAGCCAGCGCCGGTCGTCGTCCGTGCCCGGCGCGGGCACGTCGAACACGGCGTCGTCGAGGGCCACCGGCCCGGCGTCGGCGAGTCGCTCGGCGGGGCCGTCGCCGATCGGTCCCGCTGGAACCGCCGTCGACAGCGGGCGCCCCACGATTGCCTCGATCGGCCGGTCGAGCGCGCGTGCGAGCGCCGCGTTCGCGTACACGACCGTCCCCGACGCGTCGGCCGCGAGCACACCCTCCGTGAGCGCGTCGACCGCACACCGGAAGAACTCGTCGTCGATCTCACCGTCTGTCCCCCCGCCGGCCGCCGGACGGGTGGCCGGGTCGCTCTCTCGCATCGCCGAGGGTTGTTCCAGCGGTCTGAAAAGGATACGTCCGAGGTACTCCCCGGATACGACCCGGGTGTCTCCGGAGTGCGACCGTCGCGCATGGCCGTCACTCGGATCGGCGCTCGGGTGGTTCCCGGTTCGGGTCGCCGTGACGAGCGGACGGGTCACGTGAGGCGTCCGTGCGGAGCGTCCCCCGCGTAGGACGCGCTTACCGGGCGACGCCGTGGTGGCCGCTCACTTGTACCCCTCGCTCGCGAGGTGGTGGTCCATGACGGTCTCCATCCCCTCGATGAAGGCGTCGAGGTCGACACTGTCGGCCGCCAGTCCCCGCTCGTCGACCTTCCGACGGAGGTGGTGCCACTCGGCGAGGAACACCTCCTCGACGTTGCGGGCCTTGATCCGGTCGACCGCGGTGGAGTCGCCGTCCGCGCAGGCCGCCGCCAACTCCTCGCGCGTGACGATACCGTTGCGGAGCGCGTACACGACGACGCCCGCGGTGTAGTCGCCCTCGTACACCTCGCGCTCCCACGTCGTGAGCCAGTTCCCGATGCGGGCCATCCGCTGGAGGTCCCAGATCAGCTCTCGGACCACGCCGAACTCCCCGGCGTCGAAGTCGGGCGAGTGCATCACGTCGACGTCCGCGTACGGGAACATCACCATGTTGTGGGAGTCGTAGTGGGTCGCCCCGCCGAGGTTCGCCATCGCCAGGTGGTCGTTGAGCACCCGCGAGTACTCCATCGCGTTGAGCGACTGGCGGAGGTCGTACCGGAACACGTCTTCGAACTCCTCGTACCGCGGCGCCGTCGCGAGTCGGCGTCGAATATCCGTCCACAACTCGGTGGCGAACTCGACGACGGCGTCGTCGCCGTCACGTTCGCCGTCGTCGCCGACCGTCGGCCGCCGACCGCTCCCGTCGGCGTGTCGAACCGCGGCCCGGACTCGCTCGAACGTCTCGGCGTCGCCGTCGCGCTCGGCGACGTCGTCGAGCAGCGTGATGAACACCGTGAACAGAGTCTTCGTCGTCCGGGCGGTCTCCATGTGCTCGTCTGGGACAGACGACAGGGTGAACGCCGGGAACAGGCCGTAGATCCACTTCCACAGGAAGCGGTCGCGTTCGCCGCCGACCGACTCGTACGCCTCGACGGCGTCGAGCACGGCGTCGGGCAGCGTGACGGCCTTGATGGTCTCCTCGTACGATGCGGTTCCGGACTGGGTGGAGGGCTCGGACTCGACCGACATCACCGCTCACCCCGCGTCCGCGGACGCGGCCCGGGGTCGACGGCCGGCCCGTGCCGGTCCGCCCCTCGCGGTAGTTCGGACATACTCGGCGAAACCCGCGCCTACCTGAATACCGTTTTGTCGGCATCGATCCATCGTACGGTCCAACCGGCACCGACTGGCCACCCGATGGCGACATCCGACCGGCGAGGGCGGTGCGTCCGTTCATGCGGTTGGGACGGCGGGTGTCCCGGCGGTTACCGACCGCCGAACTGCCGTCGTCGCGCTGTCGGCCGATCTCGGCGAATCACGGTACTGACTCTCTCGGAAGCCCTATACGTGAAACTCCCCTCCACCGCCTATGAACTACGCCGACGCGCTCGACCGAGCCTACGACGAGTTACCCGAGACACCCGCCGACGCCGGCGACCGCCTGCAGGTGCCCGACCCCGAGGGGCAGACCGACGGGGCGTTCACGCGCCTGACGAACCTCTCGAACATCGCCGACGCACTCTCCCGTGACCCAGAGCACCTCCACAGCGCAATCCAGCGCCAACTCGGGACGAACGGCCAGTACGAGGACGGCGTCGCCCGCTACAACGGGTCGTTCTCCATCGCCGACTTCGACGGCGCCATCGACGAGTACGTCGCCGAGTTCGTCACCTGCTCGGAGTGTGGCCTCCCCGACACCGTGCTCAAGACCGAGGACGGCGTCCGGATGCTCCGCTGTCAGGCGTGTGGTGCGTTCCGCCCGGTCCAGAAGCGCTCGTCGGCCGCCTCCCAGCACTCGCAGGGCCCCGCCATCGAGGAGGGCAAGACGTACGAACTGGAGATCACCGGCACCGGTCGCAAGGGCGACGGCGTCGCCGAGAAGGGCAAGTTCACCGTGTTCGTCTCCGGCGCCCAGGAGGGCCAGACGGTCCAGGCGTACGTCCACAACATCTCGGGCAACCTCGCGTTCGCCCGCCTGACGTAAGCGCACCCGCTCGACCAGCGCGCCGCAGTTCTCGCCGCGGCCCGGCTCTCACCGCTGACAGCCGGGACCGAAGCTACTTCCCCCCAAGCGACGGCGTCCGGGTATGTCGCGGATCGACCTCTCGGACGGCTTCGACGTGCACGACTACCGTCGCAAACTGAAACTGCTCCGGCAGGACGCCGGGTCGATGTCGCTGGCGAACCGCGAGGGACTCGGGTGCCCCGCCTGCGGCGCCGAGTTCGACCGGCTGTTCGTCAGCGACGACGAGACGGTGACGTTCGACTCCGCGCCGAACGGCCCGGTCTGTCTCGCCCGCACCGACGAACGACTGCTCGTATTGACCCACTGACACCGGGACCCCGACCCGCGCCCACGTCACCGCTCACAGCACGCGGTTTCGCAGTTCGGTGTCGTCTCCGTCGGCCAGCGCCCGGTAGTTCTCCGCGAGGATGTCGGCCCACCGCTCGGGCTTGTGTGGCGTGTTCCCGGCCACGTGCGGCGTGATGATCGTGTTCGACAGGTCCCACAGCCGCGAGTCCTGCGGCAGCGGCTCTTCCTCGAACACGTCGAGGGCGGCGCCGCGGATCAGGTGCGAGCGGAGTGCGCCGACGAGCGCCTTCTGGTCGCACACCTCGCCGCGGGCGACGTTGACGAGCACGCCGTCGCCGCCCAGCAGGCGCAACTCGTCGCCGCCGATCAGGCCCTCGGTCTCGTCGGTGAGCGGGCACGCGAGCACGAGGTAGTCGGCGGCGAGACACACCTCGTGGAGGGCGTCCGGCGTGCGCGCCTCGTCGACGACGGCGGGCATCGTGTCGAGGTCACGCTTCACGCCCCACACGTCCATCCCGAAGGCAGTCGCCAACTCGGCGACACGGGTGCCGATGGCGCCGACGCCGACGACGCCGACCGTCTTCCCACGCAACTCGCCGCCCTCGCGGCGCTCCCACCGGTGCTCGGCCTGCTGGCGCCCGAGCGCGTGGAGGTTCCGCTCGAAACTCAGCAGGTAGCCGAGCACCTGCTCGCCGATGGGTTCGGCGTGGACACCCGCCGCGTTCGTGAGCGCGACGCCGCGCTCGCGGAGGTCGTCGAGCGGGAGGTAGTCGGTGCCCGAGGACAGCGCCTGCACCCACCGGAGGGAGTCGGCGCGGTCGAGCAGACCGTCCGGGAGTCGCCCGAGGACGAGGCCGTCGGCGTCGGCGACGTGTTCGTCTGTCTCGGCGGGCGTCGCGGCGGCGACGACGCGGTCGGCGGGGAGGCCGCGGTCGAGCAGGCGGTCGCGGAGGTCGGCGCCGCGGTCGGGACCGACGGTGTGACAGAACAGCAGCGTCGGCGCGTCGGCGTCGCTGGCGGTCATACCGACGCGTCGGTGGGTCGCGAGAAAAGCGCGGCGGTGAGGGTGGATCCGTGGGTGGGGCGACTACTCCTCGGGTTCGAAGTCGATGGCGACGGAGTTGATGCAGAAGCGCTCGCCCGTCGGTTCGGGGCCGTCCTGGAACACGTGGCCGAGGTGGCCGTCGCAGGTGTTGCACCGCACCTCGACGCGGGTCATCCCGTGGCTGTGGTCGTCCAGCAGGCGCACCTTCGACTCGTCGGCGGCGTAGAAACTGGGCCACCCACACCCGGAGTCGTACTTCGTCTCCGACTCGAAGATGACGGTGCCACAGCCCGCACACTTGTACAGGCCGTCGTCGTTCCGGTCCACGTGTTCGCCGGAGAAGCGCGCCTCCGTCCCCTGTTCGCGGAGGATGCGGTACTCCTCGTCCGTCAGTCGTTCGCGCCACTCCTCGTCGGTCTCGGGGAGGTCCTCGGGCGTCTGCTCGGCGGAGTCACTCATACCCTATCGTGGGCGCCGCAGACGCATGAACCCACGCCTGTCGTGTGTGGGGCCGAGCGAAGCGAGGCCCCGGCCCGAGCGGGGAGCGGAGCGACCCGCGAGGCGTCACGGTCGCCGGCGTCGACGCCACACCGCCTCGCGTTACTCCGGGAACAGTTCCTGCTCGCGGTCGATGGCGTCGATGCGGGCCACGTCCTCGTCGTCGAGGTCGAGGTCGGCCGCCGCGAGGTTCGCCCGCAGGTGCGCCTCGCTCGACGCCTTCGGGATGGTGACGACCCCCTCCTTCCCGGTGACCCACGCGATGCTCACGGCCTCCGGCGTGGTGTCGTGTTTCTCGGCGACCGCGCACACGGGGTCGAGGTCGCGGACGCGCCCGCCCGCCAGCGGGGAGTACGCGACCAGCGTGTAGCCGTGGTCGACGGCGTGCGCCCGCAGTTCCGGACGACGGAACAGCGGGTGGAACTCCGTCTGGTGGGCCGCCAGGGGAGCGTCCAGCAGGTCGATGGCTTCGTCGAGTTCCGCTCGCTCGAAGTTCGAGACGCCCACGTGCCGGACGAGGCCGTCGTCGACGAGGGCGTCGTACTCGGCGAGGGTGCCGGCGGGGTCGTAGCCGCCCTTCGGGCGGTGGACGTACAGGAGGTCGACCGTCCGCAGGCCGAGCGCCTCCAGACTCGCCTCCGTCGACGGGCGGACGTCGACGGGTGCGAGGCGGTCGATCCACGTCTTGGTCGCGACCGTCACAGCCGCGCGGTCGACGCCGCTCCGGGCGAGGCCGGCGCCGACGGTCGCCTCGTTGCCGTACACCTGCGCGGTGTCGAGGTGGCGATAGCCGAGGTCGAGCGCGGTCGCGACCGCGCGGGCGCCGTCGTCGCCGTCGAGGCCCATCGTCCCGAGTCCGACGGACGGGAGGTCGAGTGTCATACCGTGGGTTCGAGGGTCGCAGTCAAATGGTCGGCGGTCGGCCCCCGGTGGTCGGTGGCGGTCGGTGCCGGCGGGCGGTCGCACCCGACCTCGCGGCGGTCCGCGGGGTCGGTCGCGGCGCTCGTCGAGTGGGTCACGAACGAACCAGACGCGGAGGGGGGGACGTGCTGTAGTTGGGGTGGGCCCCGGACGACCGGTGGAGTGGTGATGGTCGGGCGGGGCGGGGTCCCCACGGCGCCGCTGGTGCCGGCGCCGCGGGGGGTGATGCCGGGTCGACCGACGACGTGCAGTCCCCCTCCGGCCGTCGGTCTGTCTGCTCGCTCACGCGGCGGGCGTGTGTCGGTTGGCGTTGACACGACAACCCGTTTATCCGACACTCACCCGCGAACGAGGGTCGTCTCCACGAGCGCGTCGAGGCCGCGACCGATCCGTCGCGAGACGGCCTGCTCGGAGACGCCGAGTCGGTCGCTGAGGTCCGACAGGGTGGCGCCGCGAGGACGCTTGAAGTAGCCCGCGTCCTGTGCGGTGACCAACGTCTCGCGCTGGACCGCCGTGAGGCCGAAGTCGTCGCCCTCGTTGGAACTGGCGTCCTCCGCGACGGAGACGACGCGCGTCACGTCGATTGGGATACCCCGCTCGTGGCACTGCCGCTGGAACGGCGCGGTGGCTCCCGGACCGTCGAACCGGAGGCCGAACCGCCAGACGCCGCCTTCGAGCGTCGCGTCCAACAGCGCCGCCCGTGACTCGATGATCGTCGCCAGCAGACACTGGTCGTCGGTCCACTCGGCGCGGTAGAGTCGACGGCCGTCGACCGACTCCAGACAGTCGATGGCGGCGATGGCCGGGTCGCGCTCGGCGGCGGCCTCGAACCCGTCGTCGGTCGACTCGACCCAGAAGAACGGCAGCGGGGTGTCGTCCACCGGCACGACCTGGTCGAGCGTCACCCGAAGCTCCGGGTCGCGGGTGGCGGCGGCGTCGAACGCGAACGACTCCGTCGGCAGCGTGAACGACACGAGTACGGGCACTTGCGGCTTCGACACACCCCCCTCGGATAGTTCTGTGGGTGCGATGACGACGGATACTACCCCGAATCGCTCCGGGACCGGCCCGGCGACGGTGTGGGAGTGGCGCGTCCACGACGCGTCCACGACGCGGTGACGGCGCGGGACCGTGGTCGGGCGGGCCCTCAGTAACAGATCGCCTGTAGGTCGGTGAGTCCGTCGATGTCGTAGGTGGGCGTGACCGACAGGTCCCAGTCCTCGCGGTGGGGGCGGCGGATGAACGCCGAGTCGATGCCGGCGTTGTCCGCGGCCTCGATGTCCGACTCGTTGTCGCCGACGAACAGCGCCGTGTCGGCGTCGAGGTCGGCGAGCGCGCGGTCGATGTAGTGGCTGTTGGGCTTCTTCAGTTCGAGGCTCTCGATGGTCGGCTCGCGCCCGTAGGCGGTGTCGAACAGGTCCGCGACGCCGAAGTGGTCGAGCAGGAACTCGACAGTCTCGTGTTGGTTCGAGGAGACGATACCCATCGGCGTCGAGAGGTCCCGGAGCACGTCGATGTCGTCGTACAGGCGCTTGTTGCCCGCGTGGACCTCGCGGCGCTGAGCCTCGAACGCCGTGCGGTCGCGCATCGCCCAGAACTCCCGCGGCGTGAGGTCGTAGGTGTCACACACCTCTTCGACCTGTCGCGGAGAGACGCCGACGACCATCGACTCGACGTGGTCGGGGTCCGGGTCTGCCACCGAGAGCGCGTCGAAGGCGTCCCACGCGGCCTCGTGGAGGACGTCGTAGCTCGTACGCCCCACGAGGACCCCGTCGTTGTCGAACACGATCGCGTCGTACACCATTGCCCGTACTGACGCCGCATCGGGGATAAGGGTTTCACACGCCCCCGCCCCGCTGTGCCGCCCACAAGCGATACGGCGCCGCCGCCCGTGACACGGACGATGGCACACATCGGTATCGTCGGCGCCGGCGTCGCGGGCGCCGGCGCGGCGTACGCGCTCCGGGAGACGGCCCACGACATGACGCTGCTGGAGAAGTCCCGCGGCGTCGGCGGGCGAGCGGCCACGCGCCGGCGGAACGACTGTCGGTACGACCACGGCGCCAACTACGTGAAAGACGCCGACGACCGCACGCTCGACCTGCTGCACGAGTTGGGCGAGGAGGGCCTCGTCGACGTCGAGGAGCCGGTGTGGACGTTCGGCGTCGACGGTCAGATCGAACCGAGCAACCGACAGGAGAGTCACAAGTTCACCTGGACCGCGGGGATCACCCAACTCGCCAAGCGACTGCTCGCCGAGACCGACGCCGAGGTGCGCAAGACGACGCGGGCGGCCTCCCTCGCCCGTGACGACGAGGGCGAAACTTGGACGGTCACCGACACCGACGGCGACGAGCACGGCCCGTTCGACGCGCTCCTCTTGACCCCGCCGGCACCACAGACGGCGGACCTCCTCGCGGCGACCGAGTGGGTCGACGACGACGGCGCGCTCGACGAACTGCACGAGGCGGTCGCGGCGACCGAGTTCCGGACGATTCGCACGCTCGTCCTCCACTACGACTTTGCAGTCGACCGCCCGTGGTACGCCGCCGTCGACGTCGACAAGGAGCACGACGTCGGCTGGGTCGCGCGCGAGGAGTGCAAAGACGGGCACGTCCCCGACGGCGAGAGCCTGCTGATCGTCCAGATGGGGCCCGAGTGGTCGACCGAACACTACGACGACCCGCTAGAGGAGGCCGCAGACGCCGTCGCGGGTCGCGTGGCCGACCTCGTGGGCGACGACCGCCTGACGGACCCCGACTGGGTCGACGACCAGGGGTGGCGCTACGCGCTCCCCGACACATCGCTCGACCCCGACGCCGATGCGGTCGACCCGGCCGCCGACGCGGGACTGTACCTCGCGGGCGACTGGGTCGCCGGCGAGGGGCGCGTCCACCGCGCGCTGTGGAACGGCGTCGAGGTCGGCGAACGGGTCGGGGACTCGCTGTAGCGCGTCGCCCAACCCCCGTCAGTATCGTCCGCTGTCGAAACCGACTCCCCCGTCTCCCACCACCCACGAGCAGAGACACGATGCCGACCGACGCCGACCCGTCCGACCACGCCGCGTCCGCCCCCCGCGCCGTCACGGTCGAGTCCGGCGCGCGGCTCCACTTCGGCTTCGGCAACCTCTCGCTGGCCCACGAGCGCCTGTACGGTGCCGCCGGCGTCGCGCTCGCCGAGCCGCGGGTCCGGATCACGGTCGCGCCGGCTGAGACGGTCGCCAGCGAGCACGACGCCGTCGAACGCTACGCGGCACGCGCGACCGACCTGTTCGGCGTCCCGGGCGCGCGAGTGACGGTCCACGAGGAACTGCCGCGGCACATGGGCCTGGGGAGCGGGACGCAACTCGCGCTCGCGACGCTCGCGGGCGTCGCCGAGGCGTACGGCCACGACCCCGCGGTTCGGGCGTACGCCCCCGAACTGGGCCGCGGCGGGCGCTCGGGCGTCGGCGTCGCGGCGTTCGAGACGGGCGGGTTCGCACTCGACGCGGGTCACCCGACGGGCCGGTTCACCACCGACCGGCCGGCCGACGGGGATTGGACGGTGCCCGCGGTCGCGGCCCACCACGCGGTTCCCGACGACTGGCGGTTCCTGCTCGTCGTGCCCGACGTCGGCCCGGGCCGCTCGGGCGACGACGAGGACACCTCGATCCGGCGGACGGTGGAGGACGCCGACCCGGCGGTCGCCGACCGCGTGGCGGGCGTCGTCCAGCGGCGCCTCCTTCCGGCCGTGGCCGAGGGTGCCGCCGAGCGCTTCGGCGAGGCCGTCGCGGAGGTGGGGCGGCTCAACGGCGCGTGGTTCGCCGACGAGCAGGGCGGCGTCTACCGGCCCCCCGTCGGCGACGTGGTGGCCGCGCTCGACGAGGACCCGGCGGTGTACGGCGCCGGCCAGTCCTCGTGGGGCCCGACCGTCTACGGCGTCACCGACGCCGCGCGCGCCGACGCCGCCCGCGACGCCGGCGAGCGCGCACTCGTAGAGACTGGTGTCGATGGCGACGTGCGGGTGGTCGAACCGCGCAACGAGGGTGCGGCGATCCGACCCGTCGAAGACTGAGCCACGAACGCGGTGGCGCGTGCCGGCGGGCCGCTGTGCCCGCCGGACGCGCGCGAGGGGCGAGCGAGGAACGAGCATCGCGAGTGACGAGTGAGTCGGTTGGGGAGGGGGAGGCTGTCATGTGACGGTGCCTGTGACCGATCGGCTGGCGCGACAGACCACACCGGTAGGGCTCTCGCCGACCCCGACCCGGCTTCCATCGATCGACCCCGAACACCTAAGCACGGCCACGAGCAGGAACGTCCATGGACCGGATCCCGTTCGGCGTCGCCCAACTCGACACGGTGCTCGGCGGCGGCGCCCCGGAGGGTAGCGTCGTGCTCGTGGCGGGCGAGTCCGGCGCCGGCGCCCGCGCGTTCGCCTACACCAGCGCCGCGATGAACGCCCTCGCGCGGACCGACGACGACCTGTTCGACCTCTACTACGGCGAGCCCGCCGACGAGGCGACGGTGCCGCCGGAGGTGCACTACCTCTCGTTTACCACTGATCGCGACTACATCGAGCGGGAACTGCGCTACACGATGGCCGACGAGATCGTCGACGCCGCGATCGACGGGATCAGGGTGGCCGACCTCTCGCCGGAGTACTTCCAGCTGTCGTCGATCCCCCGCGAGTGGTACATGGGGACGACGAGTACGATCCGCGACCTCGGGAACGCGGGCAACCGCGACGGCGTGCTCTCGGCGCTGGGCGAGTACCTCACCGCCAACGCCGCGGGCAACCTCGTGGTGATCGACTCGATCACGGACCTCGTGGGCGCCTCGGGAGGCGAAATCGAGTGGAGCGACGTGGCGATGCTCGTGCGCGGCCTCGCGAAGGCCGTCCACTCGTGGGGTGGCCTACTACTCGCGCTCGTGAACACCGACACCCTCGACGACCGCCAGTTCGGCCAACTCATGGACGGCAGTGGTGGCACTCTCCAGTTCAACTGGGAGACGGGCGGCTCCAAGCGCGCCCGGACGATGGTCGTCCGGGAGTTCCGGGGCGTGCTCTCGCAGTTGGAGGCGGAGAACATCGTCCGCTTCGAGACGGAGATCCACGACGGCGGCCTCGACATCAGCGACGTGCGGAAGATCCGGTGACCGGTGGCGCCGCCGCGACCGACTGCCGTCACACCGCCGCCTCGCTACCGGTGTCGATAACCGGGCCGGTAGTATTTACCCGCCGGCTGGTTAGCCATCGGTAGATGGCCGGAGAGCAGGTCGAGGGGCTGCCGGGGGCGCTCCGCGAGTGGGTCGACTCTCGCGCCGAAGAGACGGGGCGCTCGCCCGACGAGGTGCTCGCGCGAGCGGTCACGCTGGCGCGCCTGCTCGACGAACACGACGACGACCTCCCCGACCCCGGAGCCGTCGCCGCCGACACCGGCGCCGACGCCGACGCCGACTCCGAGGACGCCGCACAGCGACTCGCCGACCTCGACGAGCGCGTCGCGGCGCTGGACGCCGAGTTGGACGAGAAGATCGACGACGTCCGCTCGCGCGTCATCCAGGTGAAGCGGGAGACGGACGCCAAGGCCGCGGCCGACCACGAGCACGCCGACCTCCGCGAGCGCGTAGAGTCGCTCGCCGAGGTCGCCGACGAGGTCGAAGCGCTGCGCGCGGACTTCGCGGACCTGCGGGAGACGTTCGAGGCCGGCTTCGCCAACTACGAGGAGGTGCTGGAGTACCTCACCGACACCGCCGACGACCACGACGCGAAGCTGTCGACCGTCGCGACCGTCCTCGCGGACCTGCGGACGCGTGTCTCGCGGGTCGAAGCCCGCGAGGAGCGCCGCCGCGCCGCCGCCGAGTTGCAAGCCGAGGCCAACCGGCTCGGCGTCGCCACCGCGGCCTGCGGCGCCTGCGCCTCGAAGGTACACCTGGGACTGTTGTCGGTGCCCGAGTGCCCCCACTGCGGCGAGCCGTTCGACGCCGTCGAGCCGAAGTCGGGGTTCTTCGGCTCCGCAACGCTCGCCGTCGGGAGTCGCCCCGCGCTGGAGGGTGAGACGGTCGAGGAGACTGCCCCCGAAGACGTGTTCGAGGACGTATGAGCGACGACGACCGTGCGGAGTCGACCCCGGAGGAGTCGCCCGCCGAGGAGTCACCCGCCGAGTCGGCTCGTACCGACTCGGACGGGGCGCCGTCGGTCGAGAACCCCTTCGCCGACGCCGACGGAGCTGACGATATCGATCCCGCAGACTCCGCCCCCGGCCCCGCCCCCAACCCCGATCCCGACGCGGACGACCGCGCCGACGCGCCGTTCGGCGACCTCGCGCGCACCGTCGCGGAGCGTCGCGAGCGACGCGAGGCGGCGACTGACCCGGAGCCGTTCGAGTCGGTCGAGGTCGGCGACGTCGACGAGGACGACCTCTGGGCGTCGCTCGCGACCGACGACGCCGGCGCGCCGGACCCGGACCCGACCGCCGCCGAGGCGGTGTCGTCGCCCGCGGACGACCGCCCCGAACACGTCGTCGACAAGCGCGAGTACTGCCAGCGGTGTCCGTTCCTTTCGGCGCCGCCGGTGGTCGCGTGCGAACACGAGGGGACCGACATCGCGGAGGTCGTCGACGCCGACCACTTCCGCGTGCGGGGCTGTCCGATGGCGACCGCCGACGGGAGTCCGGACTTCACGGCGGCGGTGGCCGCCGACGAACCCACCGGCGACGACGCGTAAGCCATACCGGGCGCGCCGCCGTAGTCCGACCATGCAGTTCTGTGACGACTGTGGCTCGATGATGCGCACCGAAGACGGGGTGATGGTGTGCGCCTCCTGCGGCGCGACCGCCGACCGCGACGAGGAGCGCGCCGCCCAGTTCGTCTCGACGGAGGAGCAAAGCGACGACGACGTCATCGAGACGGAGGAGGGTGCGAACTTCGAGGGGAAGCCCACCTCCGAGGACGTCGTCTGCGACGACTGCGGCCACACCGTCGCGTGGTACACGATCAAACAGACCGGCGCCGCCGACGAACCGCCGACGCGCTTCTTCAAATGTAAGGAGTGCGGCTACCGTTGGCGGGAGTACAACTGACGACGACTTTTTGACATCCGCCCGAGTGGCCCCGATGTGGCCCTCCAAGAACGCCTCGCAGATCGATTCAGGCCGTGGCATCTGCTGATGCTCGCGGTGTTCGTCGCCGGGGCGGGACTCTCGGCAGCCCGAAACGCACCGTTCCCGGCCGGCGTCGGGGTACCGGAACTCGTCCTGTTCACAATCGAGGGACTGTTCGGGCTCGTCATCTTCCAGTTCACCGTCGGGAACGTCTGGGCGGCGGCGGTCGAGTATCGCAACGCCGGCGGCTCGTGGCGCGACCTCCCGTTTCTCGCGCCGGTTGGTCTCGCGGGGGCCGCGGGCGCGACGCTGTACGCCGCCAGCGGGAACGTCGGCGTCGCCGCCAGCGTCGCCTTCTGGGTGTTCGTCGGTGCGACCGGCGTCATAGCGGTCGCCGTCAACGTCGTCGTCGGCTACACTGAAACTGCGTACGACGCCACCGCCTCACAGCACACCGAGTAACCACTCCCCCACCGCGTCGCCCACCTTCCCCGCCTGCCCGACGAAGAAGTGGTCTGCCGAGAACTCCACCGTCTCGAACCCCAACTCCTCCGCGCGCTCGACCAC
Organism: Halobaculum marinum; assembly: GCF_029338555.1. GTDB lineage: Archaea > Halobacteriota > Halobacteria > Halobacteriales > Haloferacaceae > Halobaculum > Halobaculum marinum. Next base: position 833,722 of record NZ_CP119989.1, read on the forward strand.
CGGCTTCCAGTCGGCGGTGTCGTCGCGCGTCGCGTACACCACCTGCGCGGGACAGTCGATGTCGGCCATCGCCGCGACGGCGTCCAGATCCGACGCGAGTCGCGCGGTCGGCGCGAGCGCGGAGACGGCGTCCACGTCGCCCTCGCTCCCCACCAGCAGCGCCACGCACCCGCCGAAACTGAAGCCGAACAGGCCGACGCGGTCGTACCGCTCGCGAGCCCACGCGACGGCGTTGCGCGCGTCGGCGCGCTCGCCGTACCCCTCGTCCCAGTCGCCGTAGTCGAACCGGAGGCAGTAGACGCCGCCGGCGGTGAGCACCTCCGAGACGGCGCGGAGGCGTTCGTCGCCGCGGTGGCCGCGGTGCTGGGGGTGGGGCGGGCACGCGACGACGCAGGCGTCGGCTCGCGCACCGTCGCTCGCACGGTCGAGGGAGGCGCGCACGTCGCGGCCCCCGGGGACGAGGACGTCTGTCATGTTCTCAGCTGTGGCCCTCGCGAGGAAAACGGTAGCGGGTGTTCCTCTCGGTCGGGTGAGATTTATACGGCCAGTTATCCTAGCCGGGGCTATGGGAATCCTCTCGCGCACCTCCTACGTCATCCGCTCGAAGATCAACGCGATCCTCAACCGGGCGGAGGACCCGACGGAGACGCTGGACTACAGTTACGAGCAGATGCGGGACGAACTCCAGCAGGTGAAACAGGGCATCGCCGACCTCACGACCCAGAAGAAGCGCCTGGAGATCCAGAAGCGCCGCCTGGAGGAGAACGTCGAGAAGCACAACGAGCAGGCCCGCGAGGCCGTCCAACAGGACCGCGAGGATCTGGCGCGCAAGGCGCTGGAGAAGAAGAAGTCCAAGATGAACCAGATCGAGGATCTGGAGGGTCAGATCGCCGAACTGCAGAACACGCAGGACCAACTGGTCGACAAGAAGGACCAACTCCAGAGTCGCATCGAGGAGTTCAAGACGAAGAAGGAGACGATGAAGGCGCGCTACGAGGCCGCCGAGGCGTCGTCGCGGGTGTCGGAGGCGATGTCCGGCGTCGGCGACGAGATGGCGGACGTGAGCCTCGCCATCGAGCGCGCGGAGTCGCGCACCGAGGAGATGGAGGCGCGCTCGATGGCGATGGACGAACTCGCCGACACCGGCGCGTTCGACGACGCCCTGTCGGACGAAGACGAGATCGACAAGGCGCTGTCGTCGGGGCGCACCGACCGCGAAGTCGACGCCGAGTTGGAGACGCTGCGTGCGGAACTCGGGAAGGCGCCGGCCGAGCCCGAGGGCGACGGCGAGGCAGAGGAGGCGGTCGACGCGACCGAGGAGGTCGCCGACGAGGAACTCGAGGCGGAGTTGGAGGAGATCAAACAGGAGGAGGACGCGGACGCCTCGAACTGACCAGGTCGCCGCAGTTCACACCGCCCCCTCGGTCCACCCGGGTCACTCCTCGGGTGCGGTCGTCTCGCGCAGCGTGAACGGACCGATCGAGAGCGTCCGCTTCGTCACGGTGGCGATGCGCAGGACGTACGACAACAAGATTGCGAACGGGAGCAACGCCACCACCGCGGCGGTGCTGACGACGAGCGGCCCCGCGAGGTAGACTCCGGTCGCGGGTGCGCCGGGAACGAGCGCACTGAGGTACAGCACCGACCCCGTCGCGACGGCGAGCGCGGGCACCGCCGACCACAGCACCGACCGCGAGAGGTCGACCAGTTCCCACTGGAAGTACAGCGTCTTGAAGTGCTCGCGGGCGGGGCCGAACAGTTCCAGCACGTCCGTCAGCGCCGACAGCGCGTCGTCTTGCTCGTCGGTGAGGTCGTGGTCGGCGCGAAGTCGCCGCGCCTCGTACAGTTTCCACGAGTAGTTGAAGTCGAGCGCCGCCGAGACGACCTCGAAGGTGCCGAACTGCGCGTCGTCGAGGCTGTCGCCGACCGTCTCGGCGTTCCCCCGGACGCTGTCGACGAGTCGCTCGGCATCGTCGGCGAGGTCCTCGTCGTCGGCGAGCGCCTCCTCCACGTCGTCGGCGCGCTGGCCGGCAGCGATCACGAGTTCGCGGAGGAACGCCGATGGCTCCGGTGGGGTCACCTCGCGACCGAGCGTGTCGGCAACGTCGCGCCGGAACTCGGTCGCCCCCTCCATCCGCTCGCGCTGGTCGCCGACGGCGCCCAACTCCTGTGAGAGCACGAGTTGGTTCAGCGTGAGCACGAGCGTGACACCGGTGATGATCCCGCCGAGGAGCGGTTGGAACGCCGTCTCGATGGGGTCGCCGTCGCTCAACAACGTCGCGGCGTCGGGGACGACGACGCCGGTCGCGACCAGCAAGACGAACACGACCGCCAGGAACCCGGCGGCGACGACTCTGCGGTCGGCGTCGACGAGGATCCGGAGTTTCAGCCGACTAGTGCCGGCGCGCTCGCGCATCGTGTCCTCCGGGGCGTCGCTCACTACTCCCTCGCTCGGGAGGTGGCCGAAAAAGGGCGACGGCCGTTTCGCCGCCGCCGGAACCGCCGGCGCGGGCGAGGCGTGTGTGGCCCGCGTCGGGCCTCCCCGACCCCGCGTCGGCACACTGCCACCGACAGACGAAAGACGCCCCGGTGGGAACTCCGGGTATGAGCGACCTCGACGCGGAGGTACAGACCGCCAGCGACTACGGCGGCGACGGCCCGCCGGTGGAGGAGAAGCCGTACAAGATCATCTTCGAGGCGAACGCCTGCTTCGGCGCGGGCAAGTGCGCCGAGGTGGCCGACAACTGGGAGATGGACATCGCCAGCGGGATGGCCAAGCCCAAGTCGTACTACATCGGCGAGGACGAGTTGGAAGAGAACATCCGCGCCGCCGAAGTGTGCCCCGCGAAGAAGGACGTCGGCTGTATCCACGTCGTCGACCGCCGGACGGACGAGGAACTGTCGCCGGACCCGCACGGCGACGGCACCCTGAGCGTCGACTGGTAGAACCGAAACCCACATCCGGGTGACGGGGGTACTGCCGAGCGCGCGGGGGTGGCTGAGCTTGGCCAAAGGCGGCGGACTTAAGATCCGCTCCCTCAGGGGTTCGAGGGTTCAAATCCCTTCCCCCGCACTCCGATTCGAACGATTCTGAGCGCCGCGAGTAGACGCCGCTGCCGCGGTCACGACACACGACCACCAGCGGTAGCTCCTGGGTCGGCCCGCCGTCGACGTTCTCCCCGTCGATTTGGACACCTCGGGCACGGGCACAAGATACACAACCCTCTAATGAGATGTAATTACCGTGCTCCCGACCGACGCACCGACCCGCCCGGACGCGCTACTCGCGCTCATCGCCGCGAGTCTCCTCGCCGCCGCGGTGGCGACGGCGGCGTTCGGCCTCCCGCTCCGGGTGACGGCACCAGCCGGGTCGGTCGTCGGGGCCGTCGCCATCGCCGACGGCGTGTTTCGGAACCCGCCGACCGCCGACTGACGGCGGCGCCGCTTCGCGCTCGATGGGACGACTCGAACAGTGCCTCAGCGACCGATTCTCGACACCAGTCCGACGACGACAGCGGTCGCTCGTCGGTGTGAAACGTCGGGCCGGACGCGCGCCGGTGAAAAGAGCGGCGCGCGTGCAGCCCTGAATTGGTCCCCGCTGACGCTTCGGCCCTCCAGACGAAGCGTCACTTACGACAAGCGGGTGTGGGTACTTAACGATATTGGCGTCGGCACCACACTCCCCGACCGAAACGCCCGGTCGTGCACGGCTCGCGCCCCAGCGCACCGGTTCGCGATTATTGTCGTCGCTCGCTCGCTCATTTTACCTCACTGCCGTGCGGGATGCGACGTGGACAGCCGAGGCCCCTCGCCGAGCAGTCGCTCGCGGAGGGTCTCCCCCGGTTGTGGTTCGGCGAGCAGGTCGCGCGCGCGCAGTTCGGGGACCACGAGGTCGACGAAGTCGTCGAGGCTCCCCGTGCGCAACACCTCCTTCACGTTGAAGCCGTCGACGCCGACCGCCTCGTGCCAGTACTGGAGTTCGTCGACGACCTGCGCGGGCGTCCCGACGACGACAGGCGAGGTGGTGCCCAGTCCGGAGAACTGCGCCACCTCGCGGACGGTCCACTCGCGGTCAGGGTCCGAGGTGGTGAACGCGTTCATCGTCCCCTGGATGGCGTCCGTCTCGATGTGCTCGACCTTCTGGTCGGGGTCCAACGCCGACAGGTCCATGTCGAGAAAGCCCGACAGCAGCGCGAGCGTCGCCTCCACGTCGACCGTCTCCAGCAGGCGCTCGTACTTCGCCTCCGCCGCGGCTTCGGTCTCGGCGACGACCGGGACGACGCCCGGGAAGAACGCCAACTCGTCGGGGTCGCGCCCCAGGGCGGCGGCGCGCTCGCGCAGGTCCGCCATATAGTCGCGGACGCCGCGTTCGGTCGGCTGCGAGCAGAACACCGCCTCGGCGTTGGCGGCGGCGAAGTCGCGCCCGCGGTCGGACGACCCCGCCTGGAAGATGACGGGACTGCGCTGGGGCGACGGCTCACAGCCGTGCGGGCCGGGCACGTCGAAGAACTCGCCCTCGTGGTCGATGTCGTGGACCTTCGTGGGGTCGGTGAACACGCCGGCGTCGGCGTCGCGGACGACCGCGTCGTCGTCCCAGGAGTCCTCCCACAGCGCGTAGCAGACGTCGAGGAACTCGTCTGCGCGGTCGTACCTGGTCTGCTTGTCCATCCGCTCGTCGAGGCCGAGGTTCCGAGCCGCGGAGTCGAGATAGGAGGTGACGACGTTGAACGCGACGCGCCCGTCGGTGAGGTGGTCGAGCGTGGAGAACTCGCGCGCGAGTTGGTACGGGTGGGTGTAGGTGGTCGACTTCGTCACCGCGAACCCCAGCGAGTCGGTCACCTCCGCCATCGCGGGCACGAGGTAGCCGGGGTCGTTCGAGGGCGTCTGGACCGCGTGTTCGATAGCCGTCTCGCGGTCGCCGCCGTACACGTCGTAGATGCCGCGCACGTCCGCGAAGAACACCGCCGCGAAGCCGCCGCGTTCGGCGGTCCTCGCCACGTCGGTCCAGTACTCCCGGTCGGTGTACTCTGCGGAGCGGTCCGCCGGGTGCGTCCACGACCCGGGGGAGACGTGCTCCACGGAGTTCATCGTGAAGAGGTTGAGGTGGATGCCGTCGCTCATTACTGGTGGCCTGGTGTCGGAGCGGGGTAAGGAGCGGTGGAATCGGTCGACTGTGCCTGTATCTGGGACGTAGCTGTCGTTGGCGTGGTCAGTGTCGTCCCGAGAGAGGCCGCGAAAGCCCTCGGAGCGCTCGCGGGCTGCGACTCGCTGCGCGCTTCACTCGCTCACTCCGTTCGCTCGTTGCAGTGCTTGCGTCGTCTCGCTCCGCGGGCGCCCCGGCCCCTTTCAGTCCCACCCACCGCACCGCCGCCGTACCCTCCCCAGCCGCCTCACTCCCTCGCTTCGCTCGGTCGCTCGCCCCTCGCGCGCTTCCGCGCTCGGCGGACCGAGCGCGGCACGCGCCACCGCAACCGTGATTCGTACACACCGGTCGAACGGGCTCGACGCTCGGCCATCCAACGGGTGGGACTGAAAGGGGCCGCGACTTTCGGCGAACCCCGACGAAGCAAGCACCGCAGCGAGCGGCGCGAGCGAGGAGCGCAGCGAGTCGCGGGAGCCGACAGTCGCGGGGGCTTTCGCGGTAGTCACCACGGTCGCGGCCGCGGTGGTCGCCACGGTCGCGGTCGTGGGTGGAACCACAATCGCAGTCACCGTAGCGCCTGCGTTCGACCGACCGACCCGACAAGCACCACCTCGATACCCACCCGACTCCGCCGCGTGGAACCGATTTAAGCCACACCCTCACACACGTCCTCATATGACCGATCGCGTCGCCGTCCTCGCCCACGAGATGTTCCCGGACCGCTCGAAGACCGCCAACGGCGTCATCCGCTACGCCGACTACGAAGTCGCGGCCGTCCTCGACCGCGAGCGGCCGGGCGAGCGCGTCGCCGACCACCTCCCCGGCGTCGACGACGCGCCGGTCGTCGCCTCGTTCGCGGACGTGCCCGGCGACGTGGACGCGCTCGTCATCGGCATCGCGCCCATCGGCGGCGGCTTCGACGAGTCGTGGCGCCCGGACGTGCGCGCGGCCATCGAGGCCGGGTGCGACGTGGTCTCGGGCCTCCACTACTTCCTGAACGACGACGAGGAGTTCGCGAGCCTCGCTGCCGACCACGGCGTCGAGTTGTGGGACGTTCGGAAGCCCCACGACGACCTCACCGTCGCCGGCGGGCGCTCGGCGGACGTGGACGCCGACGTGGTGCTCACCGTCGGCACCGACTGCTCGGTGGGCAAGATGACCGCGACGATGGAGATCGTCGAGGCCGCCCGCGACGCCGGCATCGACGCCTGCGCCATCCCCACGGGCCAGACCGGCATCATGATCGAGGGGTGGGGGAACCCCGTCGACCGCGTCGTGAGCGACTTCACCGCCGGCGCCGTCGAGGAGATGATCCTGGAGAAGGGCGACGACCACGACCTGCTCGTCGTCGAGGGCCAGGGGAGCATCATCCACCCCGCCTACTCCGCCGTCACCTGCGGCATCCTCCACGGCGCAATGGCCGACAAACTGGTGCTGTGTCACGCCGCCGGTCGCGAAGCGATCCACGGGTACGAGGACACCGCGATCCCGCCCGTCGAGGAGTACGTCGACCTGTACGAGTCGCTCGCCGCCCCGGTCCACGAGGCCGAGGTCGTCGCAGGCGCGCTCAACACCGTCGACGTGGACGACGACGCGGCCGCTCGCGCCGCCGTCGACGACTTCGCCGACACCATCGACGCGCCCGCGACGGACCTCATCCGCTTCGGCGCCGACGAGGTCGTGGAGGCCATCCGCTGATGCCGTCGCTCACGACCTCGTTCGAGCGCGTGTCGCTCCCGCTGGAACACGAGTTCACCATCTCCCGCGGCTCCACCTCGGCCGCCGAGAACGTCGTCGTCCGCATCGAGGACGAGGGCGGCATGGTCGGCGTCGGCGCCGCAGCCCCCTCCAGCCACTACGGCGAGATGGCGGCGACCGTCGAGGCGGTGCTCCCGGACCTGCTCGCCGAGGTGGAGGCCGTCGGCGACCCGCACGCGCTCGCCGAGATCGAAGCGCGGATGGGCCACGTGGTCGCCGACAACCCCGCTGCGCGCTGTAGTGTCTCCATCGCGCTCCACGATCTGGCCGCCAAGCGCCTCGGTGTCCCGCTGCACCGCCTGTGGGGGCTGGACCCGACCGACACGCCGGACACGTCGTTCACCATCGGCATCGACGACACCGACGTGATGCGCGAGAAGACCGCCGCCGCGGTCGAGGCTGGCTACTCGACGCTGAAGCTGAAACTCGGCACCGACCGCGACCGCGCGGTCGTCGAGGCGGTGCGCGAGGAGGCGCCCGACGCGACGCTCCGTGTCGACGCGAACGAGGCGTGGACCCCGCGCGAGACCGCCCGCAAGAGCGAGTGGCTGGCGGATCTGGGCGTCGAGTTCATCGAGCAACCGCTGCCGGCGACCGACCCCGCGGGGCTGAAGGACGCCTACGAGCGGTCGGTGCTCCCCATCGCCGCCGACGAGTCGTGCGTCACGCTCGCGGACATCCCACAGATCGCCGACCGCTGCGACATCGCGAACCTGAAGCTGATGAAGTGTGGCGGCCTGTTGGAGGCGAAACGGATGGTCCACACAGCCCGCGCGCACGGGCTGGAGGTGATGCTGGGCTGTATGGTCGAGTCGAACGCCGCCATCGCCGCCGGCTGTCAGTTGGCGCCCCTCCTCGACTACGCGGATCTGGACGGGAGCCTGCTGTTGGCCGAGGACGCCGACCCGTTCGACGGCGTGCCGATGCCGGACGGACAGATAGACCTCGCGGCGGCCGACCGACCGGGGACGGGCGCGGTCGAGCGGTGAGCGAGACCGCGGGTGGCGACGGCGGGGTCCGCGTGCCGCGCCGTCCACGAACGGGAGCGGTCGAGCGATAGGCGGGCTACTCCCCGACCAGCTCCTCGTACTGCGCGCCGGTCTGCTTCAGCGTCTTCGTCGAGTACAGCCGCTCGTGCTCGAACGGGAGGTACTCTGCGGCCAACTCGTCGATCTTGGCGTCGACCGCGTCGGCCTCGCGGCCGTGGACCATCGTGAACAGGTTGTACTCCCAGTCTTGCTCGGGCCGGCGCGGGCGGTGGTAGCAGAGGGTCACGTACGGCAGTTCGCCCACCCGCTCACCCAACTCGTCGAGCCGGTCGTCGGGCACGTCCCACACGACCATGCAGTTGTTGTGGAAGCCGGTGACGATGTGGTTGACGACGCAGCCGACGCGCTTGATACAGCCGTCGGCGAGCAGGCGCTCGATGGCCGCGAGCACCTCCTCCACGTCGGCGTCGATGGCGTCGGCCACGTCGCGGTACGGTGTCGCCGTGAGCGGGAACCCCGCTTGGATCTCGACGAGGAGCGCACGCTCCAGCGCCGACAGCCCGCCGGTAGCGTCCTCGGAGATGCGCGTCGCGCCGGCGTCGGTCGACTCCAGCGACTCGCGGGCGAACGCGTCGTCGTTCCAGACCGGGAACTCCAGATCGATGTAGTAGTCGGTGAGCATCGGGAGGTTCAGCACCTCGCAGCCGGTGCGCTCTTCGATCTCCGCGAGGATACGGTCGCGCGTCTCGCGGGTGGCGGCGGTGACGACGAACCACTGGTTCCACTCGTGGTCGCGGCGGTAGTTGTGGTTCACCTGCCGGTAGCCGTTGATCACCTCGGCGACCTCGTCGAAGCGGTCCTCGGGCGCCGACACCGCCGCGAGGGTAGACGAGCCGATGACGGGCGGGTTGAGCACCGCGCCGAACCGGCGGAACACGCCACGCTCACGGAGGTGTTCCACGCGCGCGAGCGCCTCCTCCTCGTCGATCCCCAACTCCTCGCCGACGACGCGGAACGGTCGCTCGACGACCGGGAAGCCGCTCTGGAAGTCGTCGATCAGCCGTGCGTCGACGGCGTCGAGGCCCGCTCGCCAGTCGTCGCGCCCCTCGCTCTCGTCGGCCCGCTCGCGGTCGGCGCTACCCATTGTCGGGAACTGGGGGGCGGCGTACCTACCGGTTTCGCTCCCTCCGGGAATCCGGGGCGTGTCTCTTGGTACCGTCTCCCGATGGTCGATCCAGTCGTGGGACCAACACGTTCGGGGATCCTCCGTCGGCTGCGCAGTTCGTACGTCGTGTTCGTCGCGCTCGGGGTCGTGCTCGGGGCGCTCGTGGCGCCGTTCGCGTACGACGCGGCGACCGCCACGGGCGGGACGGTCGCCGTCGTCCCGGTCGAGGGAGCCATCGACGGCGAGTCGGCGGCGGGCGTCGCCGCCATGCTGCGCGAGGCGCGCCAGAACCCGTCCGTCGACGCGGTGGTGATCGTCACGAACAGCGGTGGCGGCGGCGCGGCCGCCAGCGAGGAACTGTACCTCCAGGCGAAGCGGACGGCGGCGGCGAAGCCGCTGGTCGCCAGCGTCGACTCGACCGCCGCCTCCGGCGCCTACTACACGATCGCACCGGCGGACGCCATCTACGTCAAGCCGGCCAGCGTCGTCGGCAGCGTCGGCGTCGTCGCGACGCTGCCACAGGATCTGGAGCCGAACGACGTCGTCGGGACGACCGGGCCGAACAAGCTCTCGGGTGCCGACCAGCGGGAGTTCCTCTACGTGCTGGAGTCGCTCCACCGGGCGTTCGTCGGTGCCGTCATCGCCCAGCGAGGCGACGCGCTCCAGATCTCTCGTGCTGAACTCGAACAGGCGCGGGTGTACTCCGGCGGGCAGGCAGTCGCGGTCGGACTCGCAGACGAGATCGGTGGCCGCGAGGCCGCGATCCGCGATGCCGCCAACCGCGCCGGACTCGACAGCTACAACGTGCGGGTGTTGCGCCCGGACAACGGCACCGTCCGGTTCGTCTCGCGGGCGAACTACGTCGCCAGCGACGCGCCGAACCGGGCGCTGCTCCCCCCGTCGTACCTGCTCGGCGACGGCACCGGCGGCCCGGTGTTCCTCATGCTCGCGCCGATGTACGCCGGCGCGGGCGAACCCGCGGCGGTCGAGGCTCGGGAGGTCGACCTGGCTCCGTCGAACGCGACCGGCGGAGACTCCCCCGCGAACGCTCCCCCGGGGGACCCCGAGACGACGAACGGGTCCGAGACCGCGACCGACCCCGGTCCCAGCGACGACCTCGCCGCGGCGACGGAGGTGACCGATGGCGCTCGGTGAGTCAGACGGTCGAGACGCCGGCGGCGACGGGTGGGCGACGCGGATCGCGCTCCTCCTCACCGTCGCGGTCGCGGTCGCGGTCGTGCTCGGTGCGATCCCGGGAGCGCTCGTCGCCGGTGGCGACGAGTCGCCGGCGCTGAACACCAGCGAGTACGACACCGCCGATCTGGACACCGAGCAGATCCCCGCGACCGGCGACATCGCGGTCGACGGCGACGCCGACGGGACGGTCGTGATCGACCGCTCGCACGCCAACCGGTTCGACCGCACGCAACTTCGACCGCTGTACGAGGCGCTCTCGCGGGCCGGCTACGAGGTCGTCGTCCACGACCGGGGCGACCTCGCACCGGTGCTGGCGAACGCCAGCGCCTTCGTCGTGATCGACCCCGGGACGCCCTACGGCGACGAGGACACCGACGCCATCCGGTCGTTCACCGACGGCGGCGGCCGCCTGCTCGTGCTCGCGGAACCGAATCGGGTCGTCGTCAGCGGCGGCCTCGGTGGTGTCACGACCTCTCAGCGCCGGAGCGACCTCTCGAACCTCGCTGCCGAGTTCGACGTCTCGGTCTCCGTCGGCTACGTCTACCACCAGTCGGCCCACGACGGCTACTACAAGAACCCGCTCGCGACCCCGGTGGGCGACGCGGACGCGAGCGGCACCGACGTGGCGCTGTACACCGCCGCGAGCGTGCGCTCGACCGGCGACGGCGAGGTCGTCCTCCGGACGCCCACGGGCGCGAGACGGTCCGGCACCGACGAGGTCGAGGCCTACCCGCTCGCCGTCCGCGACGGGAACGCCCTCGTCGTCGGCGACGCCTCGTTCGTCGCCCCCGGTCGGTACAACGTCGCCGACAACGAGGGGTTCTTGAGCTACGTCGTCGCGTTCCTCGCCGAGGGGGAGCGCCCCGCCGCGACCGACGGGAGAGACGCCGACGGCGGGGGCGCCGGCGGCGACAGTGATGGCCCCACACCCGACGGGCCCGGAGCGGACGACCCGACCGAGACGCCGACTCCGACGCCCACACCGAGCGGGACGCCCACGCCCGCCGGAACGCCGCCGGCGACCCCGGGCGGCCCGTCGACGCCCGGCGCGTAACCCGACGGCGGTCGCACACCGTCGGTCGGTCGGGTCGCGCTCGCGTCGACCGGGCCGTTTTTGCGCCGACCACTCCTAGCCGCCGGGTATGGCGAAGGCGACCACCGACGAGACGAGCGAGTTCGGCGAGTGGCCACTCAAGCGGCTCATGACCGAGGTCTGCGGCTCCGGCCCCAAGTCCGCGGACGACATGACGCCCGCGCAGGCGACCGAGGCCATGCGACGGATCTTCGCCGGCGAACCCGACGACACGACGCTCGGGGCGTTCTGGCTGGCGAACCGCTGGAAGCGCAACAACCCCGAGGAGCTGGCGGCGTACGTCGACGAGATGTGCTCGCGCGTCGAGTACGCCGAGCCCGACTGCGACCCCGTCGACTGCGGCGCCAACTACGACGGGAAAGGCGAGACGGCCATCCTCGGCGCCGCCGCCGGCATCGTCGCCGCCGGCGCCGGCACGCCGGTCGTCGTCCACTCGGGCGACCGCGTCCCCACCCAGAAGCAGGATGCGTACAAGCACGTCCTCGACGAGTTGGGCATCGCGACGGAGTTGACGCCGCGCGACTCCGCGGAGATGGTCGACGACACCGGTTTCGGCTTCTACTACCAGCCGGCGTTCAACCCCGCGGTCCACGACCTGTGGGAGCGCCGCGACATGATGGGTGTGCGCACGTTCGTCAACACCATCGAGACGCTGGCGAACCCCGCGGGCGCCTCCACGCACCTCGGCTCGTTCTACCACCTCGCGTTCGCGAAGAAGATCGTCGACACGTTCGTCGAGAGCGAGTTCCACGACCTCGATCGCGTCATCATGTTCCAGGGGATGGAGGGGTACGACGACATCCGCCCCGGCTACACGAAGGTCGCCGAGTGGACCGCCGGCGACGGCGGCAGCGAGGGTGACTCCTTCACCGACTTCGAGATCGAGACGCCCGAGTACGGGATGGACTTCGAGGAGGCCGACCTCGAGGTGGACGACGTGGCCGTCGACTCCGCGACGCTCACTGAGGAGATTGTCTCGGGCGAGCGCGACGACCACTGGACCGACGCGGTCGCGCTCAACGCCGCCTTCCGGATCTACGCCGGCGGCGACGCCGACAGCCTCGACGAGGGGCTGGAGCAGGCGCGCGCGGCCATCGACGACGGCTCCGCGGCCGCGGTGCTGGAAGACCTGCGCAACTTCTGAACTGCGACGAGGGCGGACTTCTCTCTCACGTACTCGCGACGACTCGCGGCGACTCGCGACCGACGTGCGAACGTTGAAGCACACCCCGAGATTCCCTCCGGGCGTGACCGACGACACCACCATCGCCGACATGAGTCTCCGCGAGATCCGTCGCGACCTCCACCGACACCCGGAGGAGGGGTGGACGGAGTTCCGGACGACCGCGCTCGTGGCGGCCGAACTCGACGACCGAGACTTCACCCTCCACCTCGGCGCCGACGCGGTCGCGGTCGAAGACCGTCTCGGCGTCCCGAGCGACGACGAGGTCGCGGCGGCGGTCGACCGCGCCCGACGAGAGGGCGCACCGGGGGCGTACCTCGACCGCATGGACGGCGTGACGGGACTGGTGGCGACGAAGCGCTACGGCGACGGCTCCGGTCCGGTCGTCGGCGTCCGCGTCGACGTGGACGCGCTGGCCCGACAGGAGGCGACCGACGACGAGCACCGCCCCGCGCGCGAGGGCTTCGGCTCGGCCCACCCCGGCGAGATGCACGCCTGCGGCCACGACGGGCACACCGCCATCGGCGTCGGCGTCGCCCGCGCGCTCGACGAGTCGGGCGGGTTCGACGGGACGCTCAAACTGTTCTTCCAACCCGCCGAGGAGGGCGGCCGCGGCGGCTACCCGATGAGTCGGACCGCCCACCTCGACGACGTGGACCACTTGCTGGCGGTCCACCTCGGCCTCGGTGAGGAGACTGGCACGGTCGTCGCCGGCTACGACCGGCCGCTGTCGAACGCGAAACTCGACGCGCGGTTCGTCGGCGAACCGGCCCACGCAGGCGTCGCGCCCAACGAGGGACGGAACGCGATGCAGGCGCTCGCGACCGCCGTGAGCAACCTGTACGCCATCCCGCGCCACGCCGACGGGCGGACGCGGGTGAACGTCGGCATGGTCGCCGCCGACAACGCCCAGAACGTCGTCAGCGAGGACGCTCAGATGCGCGTCGAGGTGCGGGGTGAGACGGCCCCGCTCAACGAGTATATGCTCGACCGGGCGCGGCAGGTACTCGACGCCGCGGCCGACATGCACGGCTGCGAAGTCGAGACCTCGCTGTACGGGAAGACGACGACGTTCGAGACCGACGACGAGATGGTCGCGGCCGTCCGGCACGCCGCCGAGGCTGCCGAGGGCGTCACGACCGTCCGCGACCGACTGCCGTTCGGCGGGAGCGAGGACGCCTCCTACCTGATCCGACGGGTGCAGGAGGCGGGCGGCACCGCGACGTACGTCGGCGTCGGCGCGTCGAACCCCGCGGGCCACCACACCGCCTACTTCGACATCGACGAGGCGTCACTGGCCATCGCCGTCGACGTGCTCGCCGGGACGGTTCGGACGCTGTAGGCTGACACGGAGACCTCGCTCTCTATCGGACGACCGGTTCTCACAGGTGAAACGTGGCGCCGGAGGTTTATCACCGCCCGCGACGGTCGGGCACGCATGGCCGTGGGACCGGAGAGTCTGTACCAACTGTTCTTCCTCGCGGCCAGTGCCGTCGTCGTCCTGTTGGCACTGTCGACGTACGTGCTCGGGCGACTGATCGGCCACGACCGCGCGCTCGGCGCGATGCTGGCGCTCGTCGCCATCTTCACCGGCGTCGGCGCGGGCTTCGGCCTCTCGGCGTCGGCGGCGACGCTCCCGCTGGCGCTGGGGTTCGCGTTCCTCTACGTCCCCGTCGGCGTCGGCGGCCTCATCGCCAAGGGCGTGTCGATGGCCCCGTGGCGGGAGGTGTGCCGACTGCTCATCGGCGGCTGGATGGCGGCGCTCGTCGTCGGCCTCGTCACGCAGGCCGCGGGCGCGTCGCTCCCGACGCTCATCGGCTGGACGCCCGGGCTGTTCGGGGTGGAGTGGTACGCCGGCTTCCTCGGGTACATGACGCTGCTCGGCGTCGCCGCCGGCGGGTTCACGCTCGTCCTGTTGAAGCGCGGCGACGAGGCGGACGGCCCCGTCACCGCGGGTGGCTGACGCCCGGTCCCCTCGCTACTCACTCACTCACTCACTCACTCACTCACTCACTCACTCACTCACTCACTCACTCACTCACTCACTCACTCACTCACTCACTCACTCACTCACTCGCTCTCCCACTCGTCCCCCAATCGCTCACTCCTCGTCGTCCAGTCGGATCGCGATGCCGACGAGCGTCTGGCCCGCCGTCACCGTCGCCTCCCGTGCGACCGAGTAGACGACGCCCGAGCGGTCGGCGGTCGCCTCCTGCAACACCTCGTAGGTGGTCGGGTCGTACACCTCGCCGACGTACTTTCCCTCCACGACCTCGTCCCCGATGGCCAGATCCGCAGCCGCGCGGAACAGCCCCGAGTCGGCGGCGGTCACCCGACCGAGGTGGTTGCGCGCGCGGGTGCCGTCCCACTCGGGCACGTCGCCGTCGTCGTCGAGGACACCGGCGTGGCGGAGCGCCCGTACCGTCCCCGCGACACCCGTCTCGATGGCGTCGTCGACCAGCTCTTTGTTGTGGGCGAGTTCGGGCGTGATGCTCGGGATCCCCTCCATCGTCGCGGCGACGCGGAGTTTCCCGCCGAAGCCGCGGTCGGCCCACTCGTCGTCGGCGTCCTCGCCCGCCGTCTCCGCCAGCAGGAGGTCCGTGCCGAACGCCTCCGCGAGCGCGCGACACTCCGCGTCGCCGCGGAGGTAGACCGTGTGGGTGAGCATATCCCGGCTCCCGGTGTGGAGGTCGACGATGTAGTCTGCGTCGCCGGCGTACGCCCACAACGCGGCGGCCATGCGCTTGTGGAGACTTCCGTCGGGGTCGCCGGGCCAGCAGCGGTTCATGTTGGGGTTGACCGAGTCGTACGCCTCCGGCGTGGTGTAGGAGACGGTGTCGAAGGTGAGCGGGTCGGCGACGGGGACGACGTGGACGGTGCCCGCGAGGGTGGCCTCCCGGAGGTCGTCGTGGAGGCGGCGACACACTGCGGCGCCGTTGATCTCACGACCGTGTTGGGCCGCCTGCACGTAGACGGTCGGGCCGTCGGTGTCGTCGGCGTCCGCGCCGTCTGGCGTGTACGTGTGGACGGTCGTCTCGATCGCGACTCCGGAGGGGAGTCGCGCGAGCGTGACGCGCTCGGCGTCGTGGTCGGCCATACCGCACGTTTCCGGCGCGACGGCTTGTAGCTGTGGCCCGCCCGCGGGCGCCACCGTGTCGCCGAAGCCGAACGCCTATCCCCCTCGGCGGCCACGTGGCGGGTATGAGCGACGACCTGCCGCACGTCACGTTCCACACGAACCACGGCGACATCGAGATCGAACTGTACGCCGACCGCGCGCCGACGACGGTCGAGAACTTCCTCAACCTCGCCGAGCACGACCCCGCCGCCAGCGACGACCCCGCCGTCGAGACGACGACGTGGGAGGACCCCGAGAGCGGCGAGATTCGTGGTGACTCGCTGTACCAGGGCATCACGTTCCACCGGATCATCGACGACTTCATGATCCAGGGCGGGGACCCGACCGGGACCGGCCGCGGCGGCCCCGGCTACGAGTTCGACGACGAGTTCCACGACGACCTCAAGCACGACGACGCGGGCGTCCTCTCGATGGCCAACTCCGGCCCGAACACGAACGGCTCGCAGTTCTTCATCACGCTGGCGGCCCAGCCCCACCTCGACGGTCGCCACGCGGTCTTCGGGAAGGTCGTCGACGGGATGGACGTCGTCGAGGAGATCGGCGCCGTGCCGACAGGCCGCAACGACCAGCCGCGCGACGACGTGACGATCGAGCGCGTCACCGTCGAGCGGTAAGCCGGACACTCCGCCGCTCCACGCCGCACCCTCTCCGTTTTACTCGACGAACTGCTCGTACACCCGCGGGTACTCCTGCAGTTTCATCCGCGCGATCAGCGCGTAGCAGTAGGCGTCGACGCGGTCGCGCCACAGCGGCCGCTCGTAGCTTCCGGCGAATCCGACTTCGGCCACGTCGATGTCCTCGCCCGCACGAACCGTCAGGATCGACAGCAGCGGTGCCGGGTCGCTCCCGACGGCGCCACGGAACCGCCGCATCGCGGCACGCTTCTCGCGGACGACGTGCCCGGAGTCGAAGCCGTCGTCGTCGGGGTCGATCACGATGGCGTCCAGTGCTCGGTCGTGTGCTCGGCGCTGAACGAGCGCCTGCGCGGCCTCGACGGCGTTCAGGAGGGCCAGATCCTCCTCCCAGTCGGCGACGTAGTAGTCGTAGTCGTAACACCACCTCGCGAGTCTCGAACGGGCGAGCGCGTACGGACCGGGCCCGTGGTCGTCGTAGACGGTCTCGACCTCCTCGCGCAGTTCGTCGCGACTCGGAAACGAGGCTATCGCGTCCCTGAACCGGGCGTCCAGTCGGGCGATTCGGTCGGCCATCGGGTCGCCGTCGTCGCCGACGTGCTCGCGTAGTCGGTCGTGGTGGTGCTGGGCGGTCGCGAGCCGCAGCTCCGCCTGTCGGTTGCCGGCGTGGGTCGACCCGACATCGTGGGCGTCGAACTCGTAGTCGGGGTCGCGCTCGTGGGCGTCGAGTCGCACGAACCGCACCCAGCGCTCGACGTCGTGGTACCAGCCGAGGTCGCGCCCGGCGTCGACGACGGGGTAGTCCCCGAGGGCGTCGGCGAGGCTGTCTGCCTCCTCGCGGATCGCTGCGCCCCGCTCGGCGAGTCGCTCGGGGTCGGCTTCTGGTCGGTCGAGGCGGTGGAGCGCGAAACCTACTTCCTCGGCGGCGAACTGCATCCCGCCGGTCGCGTAGAACGTCGCCTCGCGGTAGTTGCCCGCGCGAAGTTCCTCGCGGGCGCTCTCCAACCACCCGCCGGCGCCGCCGAACCGCTCGTCGGTGTCGAGTTCCCTCCACAACTCGCGACCGCGTTCGACCTCGCGTTCCAGTTCGCCGACCGCGTCGCTGGCGTGTTCCTCGCTCACGGACGGGTGCCAGCGGTGGTCGGTCGGGTCGGGGAGGTACTTCGACGCCTGATCGGTGAGGGGGTCGGGGAGCGCGGTCGGCCGAACCGCGCCGACGACACCCGTCGCACCGACGAGCGAGGCGGCGGCGCCGGCAAGGACTGCACGTCTACTGGGGGAGGGAGTTTCGGGGTCGGGGACCATACCCGACCGATCCTCACGTCCCGCTGATAGGTCTTCTCCTCCTCCTCAGACGCCGCGGAGGAAGTTCTCGATCACGTCGTGGCCCACCGCCGTCAGCACGGACTCGGGGTGGAACTGCACCGCCTCGATGGGGTGCTCGCGGTGGCGCACGCCCATCACGAGTTCCTCGCCGTCGTGGTCGGTCGTCGCCGAGACGACGAAGCACTCGGGCACCTCGGTGGCGACCAGCGAGTGGTAGCGACCCGCCCGGAAACCCTGCTCCAGCCCCCTGAACACGCCTTCGCCGTCGTGGTCGACGGGGAACGCCTTCCCGTGGATCGGTTCGGGCGCGTGGCCGATGGTGCCGCCGTACTCGTACACCGCGGCCTCCAGCCCGAGACAGACCCCGAGCGTCGGCACCTCGGGCGACAGCTCGCGGAGCACGGCCATCGTGACGCCCACGTCGCGGTCGTTCTTCGGGTGCCCCGGCCCCGGCGAGATGATGATCGCGTCGGGGTCGGTGTCGCGCACCTCGTCGAGCGTGGCTGCGTTCTTCAGCACGGTGATGTCGGGCGCCGCGCCGTCGATGCGGAGGTCCGAGACGTACTCCACGAGGTTGTACGTGAACGAGTCGTAGTTGTCGACGACGGTGACTCTCATTCGTTCACCTCCGGCGCACCGAGCGACGCTGGGGCGTCGTCGGCGTCGTCCGTGCGGATGCGCTCGACGGCGTCGAGCACGCCCGCCATC
The DNA here is from genome assembly GCF_029338555.1 of Halobaculum marinum. Lineage (GTDB taxonomy): Archaea > Halobacteriota > Halobacteria > Halobacteriales > Haloferacaceae > Halobaculum > Halobaculum marinum. The sequence goes on from NZ_CP119989.1 coordinate 852,055, forward strand.
TTCTGTTCGGTCTCGGCGTACTCGCTTTCGGGGTCGGAGTCTGCGACGATGCCGGCGCCCGCGCGGACGGTCAGCGAGTCGGTCTCACCGCCCGCTCGCCGCACGCCGTGCTCCACCGTCGCGGTCCGGATCACGATGGCGAAGTCGGCGTCGCCGGTCCACGAGTAGTAGCCGACGCCGCCGCCGTACACGCCGCGCGGCTCCAGTTCCAACTCGTCGATCAACTCCATCGCGCGCACCTTCGGCGCGCCCGTGAGCGTCCCCGCGGGGAACGTCGCGCGCGTCGCGTCGAACGCGTCGGCGTCGCTCGCGAGCGTCCCCGTGACGGTCGACTCGATGTGCTGGACGTGGCTGTACTTCAGGACGTTCATGAACTCCTCGACGCGGACGCTGCCGGCCTCCGAGACGCGGCGCACGTCGTTGCGCGCCAGGTCGACGAGCATTGTGTGCTCGGCGCGCTCCTTCCCGTCGGCGAGCAACTCGCCCGCGAGTTTGCGGTCCTCGACCGGCGAGGCGCCCCGGCGGATGGTGCCCGCGATGGGGTTGGAGACGACGCGGTCGCCGTCGACGGAGACGAGCGTCTCGGGCGACGCACCCACCACCGAGCGGTCGCCGTGGCGCAGGAGGTACATGTACGGCGAGGGGTTCACCTCGCGCAGCGACGCGTACAGGCCCAGGTCGTCCACGTCGCCCTCGATTGTTCGCGTGCGCGAGATTACGCCCTGGTACACCTCGCCGTCGAGGACGGCCTCCTTCGTCCGGCGAACGGCGTCCTCGTACTCCTCGCGCGGGCCGGCGGTCTCGCGGTCGACCCGGACGCCGCCCGTCGCGGGCGGGTCGGCCGCCCGGAGCGTGTCCTGCACGTCGGCGGCCTCCGCGGCGAGGCGGTCGTACACCTCGCCCGGGTCGTCGTCGGGGCCGACGACGGGCGTGAACACCAGCGAGACGCTCCCCTCGCGGTCGTCGAACGCGAGGGTTCTGGTGGTGAGCACGAACTCGGCGTCCGGCACGACGGGGTCGGGTCGCTCGACGCCCACCTCCTCGAGCCACAGGTCGTACACCGCGTCGTACGCGAGGAAGCCGACGAAGCCGCCGTCGAGCGTCTGGCGGTCGTTGTCGGGGAACCCCACGCGGTCGAGGTCGGGCATCGCCGCCCGCACGCGGTCGACCGTGTCGCCGGCCTCCGGGCCCGCCATCTCGACGTAGTCGGCGGCGGGGCCGAGTTCGGTCAACTCGGTGCCGCCCGGACCGACCGACAGCACCGCCTCGGGGTCGTAGCCGACGAACGAGAACCGCGCGTGGCGCTCGGCGTCGCCGTCGGTGCCGCCGTCGCTGCGGGCGTCGCCGCGGCGTCGCGACCCGGGGGCGAACGCGCCGTCGGGGTCGCTGGAGGCCACCTTCTCTGCGCTCTCCAGCAGGAACGAGTGGTCGGCGCGGTCGGCGAGCGCGGCGTACGCCGTCAGCGGTTCGACGTCGGTGTCGAGTGTCGCCGTCTCGTACACGACGCGGGCGCCGTCGCCGCCCTCGACGAGGTCGACGAACGCCTCCCGGGAGCGTGAGAGGGTGGGGGCGGCCTCGTCCCCGCGGGCCGCTTCGCTCTCCGCTCGGTTCGAGGACTCGCTCCGCTCGTCCTCGTGGCTCACTCGTACACCTCCTCGGCCTCGCCGAGCGCCCGCCCGGCGTTGCGGACGAACCGTGAGACGGCGGCGTGGTCTTTCGCGCCGGGCGACCGTTCGACGCCGCTGGCCACGTCGACGGCGAACGGTTCGACCGTCGCGGCGGCCTCCGCGACGTTCTCGGGGGTCAGGCCGCCCGCGAGCACGACCGGCGAGACGAGTTCCCGGACGAGGTCCGCGGCGGCGGCCCAGTCGCCCGTCTCGCCGGTGCCGCCGCCGCCCGACTCGTCGGTGGAGTCGATCAGCAGGGCGTCGGCGGCCTCGTCGAGGGCCCTCGCGCGGTCGGGTTCGTCGTAGTCGACGACGGGCACCACCTTCGTCTCCGTCTCCGCGCGGATGTACCCGATCTCGTCGGGGGTGAACTCGCCGTGGAGTTGGAGCACGTCCGGCGTCACCGTCCGCACCGCGTCGACGGCGTCCTCGGGCGTCTCGGGCATCGTGACGAGCACCGCCGTGAGGAACGGTGGGGCCGTCGACAACAGGTTCGCCGCCTGCGCGAGGTCGACCTCTCGGGGGGAGTCGACGGGGACCGACGAGATGACGCCGACCGCGTCGGCGCCGGCGTCGGCGACCGCCCGCAGGTCCGCGCCGTTCGTGACGCCGCAGATCTTCACCCGGACCATCAGTCCTGCAGCGCCGCGAGTTTGTCGGCGGCGTCGCCGTCGTCGATGGCGGCGGCGGCCACCTCGACCCCCTCCGCCAGACTGTCCGCGAGGCCGGCGACGTACACCGCGGCACCGGCGTTCGCGAGGATCACGTCACGCTTCGGCCCGGTCACCTCGCCGGTCACGATGCCGGTGAGGTCCTCGGCGTTCGCCTCGGGCGTGCCGCCGGCGATGGCGTCGACCGGGGCCGAGTCGAGGCCGAGGTCGTCGGGAGTGAGCGTGAACTCCGTCACCTCGTCGCCGTCGACTTCCGCGACGGTCGTGGGGCCGTGGAGGGCGATTTCGTCCATCCCGTCGCCGTGGACGACGAGCGCGCGTTCGACGTCCATGTGCGTGAGCGCCTCGGCGATCATCGGGACGAGGTCGGGGTCGTACACGCCGAGCACCTGCGCGTCGGCGCCGGCGGGGTTCGTGAGCGGCCCGAGGACGTTGAAGATGGTGCGCATCCCCAACTCCTTGCGCGGGCCGATGACGGCTTTCATGGCCGGGTGGAAGACGGTCGCGAGCATGAACCCGATCCCGTCGCGCTCGATGGCGTCTTCGACGGCGGGCGGTTCGGCGTCGACGTCGACGCCCGCGACCTCCAGCACGTCCGCCGACCCCGACGAGGAGGAGACGGAGTAGTTGCCGTGTTTCGCGACGGTGACGCCCGCGCCCGCGGCGACGATGGCCGACGTGGTCGAGACGTTGATCGTGTCGTAGTCGTCGCCGCCGGTGCCACAGGTGTCGACGAGCGGGTCGCGGTCGGGTTCGATCGTCCGGGCGGCCTCGCGCATCCCCTGGGCGAAGCCGGCGATCTCGGCCTCCGTCTCGCCTTTCGCCCGCAGCGCCGACAACAGCGCGCCGATCTGTGCCTCCGTCGCCCCCTCGAAGACGAGCGTCGACGCCTCACGAGCCTCGGCGACGCTCAGGTCCTCCCCCTCCGTCACGCGTTCGATGTACTCTTGCATACTCATTGTGGGCCACCGGTGTCGGTGTTGGTCGTACGATGTACGAATGTGTGCATCGCAATAAGGCTGTCGTGGCCGTGGCATCGGCTCCCTGGGAGGTGGATCCGGTCGAGACGGGAGTGATGGCCGCTGGTGAACGCCTCGGAAGTTCATCCGAACGACGTGCGTGATACAGAAGCTGGACGCAGCAACTCGACGCTCGTTGGTTCATCGGCGATTGGAGAGACCGGCTACGAGGCGACGACTGTGCAGCCACCACTACTGCGCCAGCGTAGTCACGATCAGCCCCGTTCGGAGCGGCTCTCAGCCCCCGAGTTCTCGTCGGACGACGTGCCCACCGACGCCACCGACGGCGCCGAAGATCGCGCCTGCGACGAAGCCAGTGCCGCCACCGACGACAGTCATCGTCCGTGCCCCCTCCAAGAGGTTCGGTTCCTGTCCATGTGCCGGCGTCATCCCCAGTGCTACCAGTAGCAGTACACCGCCGAGTACCACACCGATAACAGCACCACCGAGTCCCCCTGCGAGGCTGCCGAGTATCGTACTCTGCGTCGTGGTTTCACCGTGAATGGCCCCTGTGATCGCTCCGCCGGCAACGGCACAGATCGCCAGTGGGACCGTGAGTATCCACGGGGACAGTGGGGCATCGACGATCTCAGCTGTCGCGATCCCGAGAACTGGAAGCAGTGGAAGGCTCAGAACGCTCAACAAGACTGTGGCGATGGTCCCGGCGAGAACACGGCTACCCGCTTTCAACGGAGCCATACGCTCACGATATGCCAGTGCGGTATAAAGATCCGGAGAGTGATCACGAGACCCGACTGGAGACTGCCCGCTGCTAGAGGCCTGCGCTGTGGCTCACAACGCAGCAGCGGGAGCGGTGTTCGATAGCGCGGTGTCTTCAGCTACCGGTCGCTCAGGCGTCCTCGCCAGCACCCTCCGCGTCCGTCGGGAGTTCGTCGACCTGGCCGGCGAGACTGGCCGCGTCCGCGGCGACGGTCTCGTAGTCGACGCCGGCCTCGTCGGCGACGGTGCGGAGGTGCGACGCCAGCAGTGCCAGCGTCTCCAGGCCGGCTTGTTCGCCCTCGCTGCGGCGGGCGGCCGTGGAGTCGACGCGGTCGCCGCGCACCACGCCGACGTGGAGTGCGGAGAGGTCGTCGGCGTCGTCGAGGAGGGCGCGGGCGGCGGCGAGTTCGGTCGCGAACGCCGTGTCGGCGTCTGCGTCGGCGTCCGTGGCGTCGGCGGTGTCGGGCGTGTCGGCAGTGTCGTCGCTCACGACCGTCGGGTGGGCCGGGGCGAGGAAAAGCGGTCGGGTGCGGGTCGCGGCGGTTACGCGTCGTCGGGGCGCGGCCGCGCGGTGAACAGCGTCGAGACGATGCTGAACGGCTCGTACACCGACTGGTGGCACGGGCAGTACACCTCGTTGGCGGCGTTGAACTTCACGCCACCCTCGGCCTTGAACGCGGGGACACAACAGAAGTGCGTACACTTGTTGAGCCACGCCATCACGCCCTGAGAGGTGGACGCCTGCAGCCACGTCTGCACGTCGTCGGTGACCGTGTACGGCTCGGACTGGTCGGGGGCCTGCGCCTCGCCGTTGGCCGCCAGTTCCTCGATGACCGGCGAGCGGAGCACGTTCACCGGGATGGTGTCCTCGGTGTCCTGCGAGCGCCAGTTGGCGGTGCCGGGCTTGCCGAGGCCGGAGACGCCGACGCCGTTGCCCCACGACTCGTAGTCGTCGAACATGGAGATGTTGAGCGCGTCGCCGTCGCTCAGTTCCTCCTGCCACGCGAAGCCGGGCGACCCGCCGACGTAGAACACGTTGTCGGACTCGTACTGCGGCTGGATGCCCTCGTACGTCTCGACGCCGCAGTACTGGAACCACTCCGAGGAGTACGTCTTGCCGCCGAGTTCCATCTCGGCGACGTTGACGGTGCGTCCCCCGACCTCCTGGGTCGACACTTCGGGCCAGACGCCCTTGATCGTCCCGTCACCCTGGATCTCGACGGGGATCTGCGGCATCCCGCGCGGCGCCGGGCCGGCGGTGTTCTCGATGGCCATGGCCTCCGTCGCACCGCCACCCCGACCGGGCGAGGTGGTGACGCTGTTGATGGCGGCCGAGCCGGTGGCCCCCACGCCCGCAAGGGCCGCCCCGCCCACGACGCCCTTGACGAACCGGCGACGGCCGGACTCGCCGGGGTACTTGTCGTCGTCTGCGCTCATAGCCCCCTCTCGGAGGGCGCCACGCAAAAGCCTGACGAACGGCCGCTCCCCGGGCGTCTTCCGTCGATTCTCCGGCGCCTCGACGGGCGGGCTCGCGCGACCGCTCGCGACCGCCCGCCACGGCGCTCGCCTCGGCGCTCGGCGCGGGATTCACGAGCGCTCCGGAGCGGTACACACGGCTCATAGCGAGGTACTTCACCCGGCAGGCAAGACTCCTCGATGGCGTACCGGACACCGCGTCGCCGGTCCGCCGGTCCGTGTCCACGTCCCGCGGGCGCCCGCCACCGTGCCGCGCGGGACATCATCGTTCTGAATCGGTCTCGACCCCGGCCCCCGTCGCTCTCGCCGAAATAACTTACTCGTCCGTGAAGGAATTCTGCGCAATATTTCCCACGACCGGGACCCTTGTGTCTGGGGCCCGTGCATGTCACCACATGTCATTCGACGCGAGGGATGTCGGGCGCGACATCCGCGAGTTGGCGGCGCTGCTGGGCGAGGTTCTGGAGCGCCAGACCTCCACGGCCGCGTTCGACGCCGTCGAGGAGGTCCGCCGCGACTCCATCGACTACCGGCAGGGGAACACGCCCTCCCGCGACTCGGTTCGCGAGCGACTGTCGGGGTTGGACTCGGAGACGAAGCGAACGGTCGCGCGGGCGTACGCCGCGTACTTCGAACTCGTGAACGTCGCCGAGGAGCGCGAACGCGTGCGGGCAGTCCGCCGCGGGCGCGCCCAGGGAGATCTGGGCGACGGGCTCGACCGGACGGCCGAGGCGCTGGCCGAGGTCGACGCCGACACCGCCCGGCAGGTGCTCGACGACGTGCGCGTCATCCCGACGTTCACCGCCCACCCGACGGAGGCGCGCCGCAAGACGGTGAAGTCGAAGCTCCGGCACGTCGCTGAGATCCTCCGCGACCTCGACGAGCGCCGCCTCACCGCGGACGAACTCGACGGACTGGAGCGGGACCTCGAATCGGAGGTGGAGACGCTGTGGTCCACGCGGCAGGTCCGGCCCCGCCGCCCGACGCCGACCGACGAGGCGCGCGACGTGCGCTGGTACCTGGAGAACACGCTGTTCGACGTGGCCGCCGAGGCAGAAGACGCGCTCGCCCAGCGCGTGACCGAGGCGCACCCGGACCTCGACGCCGCCGACGCCTCCAGCACGCTCGACTTCCGCTCGTGGGCCGGGTCCGACCGCGACGGCAACCCGTTCGTCACCCCGGAGGTGACCAGCGAGACGCTCGAGGCCCAGCGCGACGCCGTCCTCGACCGCTACACGGACGCCCTCGCCGGCCTCAAGGGAGCGCTCAGTCACGAGGGCGCCCGACTCACCCACACGGCGGAGTTCCGCGACCACGTCGCCGCCGACCGCGACGCCGTCCCTACGGTCGCCGCAGACGCCGACGAGCGCTACCCCGAGGAGCCGTACCGCCGCGCGCTGACGGTCGTCCGCGCCCGCGTCGAGCGCGTCGACGACCTCCGCCCCGGCGGCTACGACGACCCCGAGGAGTTGGTGTCGTCGCTGCGGGCGGTCGCCGCCGACCTGCGCGCCAACGGCCACGAGACGACCGCAGACGAGCGCGTCGACCCGCTGATCCGCCGCGTGGAGACGTTCGGCTTCTCGCTGGCGGCGCTGGACCTGCGCGACCACCGCGAGAACCACACCGAGACGGTCGCTGACGTGCTCGCCCGCGAGGGGGTCGACTACGCCGCGATGGACGAGGACGACCGCGTCGCCACGCTCACCGAGTCGATTGCGGCCGACTCCGTCGGCAGCCTCGACGGCGGCGACGACCTCTCGGAGACGAGCCAGCGCGTCTGCCGGCGCTTCCGCGCGCTGGCCGACTGGCACCGCGAGTACGGCGAGGAGGCCATCGACGCCTACTGCATCTCGATGACCGAGGAGCCGTCGCACGTGCTGGAAGTGCTGTACCTGGCGGATCTGGCGGGCGTCGTCGACCTGCCGGACCACTGCGGCCTCGACGTGGTCCCCCTGCTGGAGACGGCGTCCGCGCTGGCGAACGCCCGCGACATCCTCGGCACGCTCGTCGAGAACGAGGCGTACGGCGCGGCCTTGGAGGCCCGGGGCGACCTCCAGGAGGTGATGCTCGGCTACTCCGACTCCAACAAGGAGAACGGCCCGCTGGCGGCGGCGTGGGACCTCCACCAGAACGCCCGCCGACTCGCGGAGGTCGCCGACGACCTCGGCATCGAGTTGCGGCTGTTCCACGGGCGCGGCGGTTCCATCTCTCGGGGCGGCGGGCCGATGAACGAGGCGATGCTCGCGCTGCCGCCGGAGACGGCGACCGGCGAGATCAAGTTCACCGAGCAGGGCGAAGCGATCGCCGAGAAGTTCGGCAACCCCCGCGTCGCCGAGCGCGAGTTGGAGCAGATGCTCGACGCGCAGGTGCGCGCGCGACTCCGCGCGCTCCAGGGTGACGTGCCCGAGGTGCGCGAGGAGTGGGAGGCCGCGATGGACGCCGCCGGCGAGGGCGCGCGCGCCGCCTACCAGGACCTGCTGGAAACGGACGGCTTCGTCCAGTTCTTCGAGACGGCGACGCCGATCACCGTCATCGAGGACCTCAACATGGGGTCGCGCCCGGCGTCGCGCTCGGGCGAGCGCACCGTCGAGGACCTCCGCGCCATCCCGTGGGTGTTCTCGTGGACGCAGAGTCGCGCCATCCTCCCCGGGTGGTTCTCCGCGGCCTCGGGGATCGACGCGTACCTCGCGGAGGGGGGCGACCTCGACACGCTCCGGGAGATGTACGACGAGTGGCCGTTCTTCCGGACGACGGTCGACCACATCGCGCTGACACTGGCGCGCACCGAATTGGAGATCGCCGCCGAGTACGCCGACCTCGCACCCGACGATCTGCGCGACGAGTTCTTCCCCCGGATCGAGGCCGAGTACGAGCGCGCCGTCGAACTCGTCCGAGAGATCACCGGGCGCGAGGAGTTGGTGCGCCGCGAGTGGCTGGGGGAGAGCCTCGACCGGCGCAACCCGTACGTCGACCCGCTGAACCTCCTGCAGGTCGACCTGCTGTCGCGCACGCACCTCACCGACGCAGAAGAGCGCGCGCTCCGCCTGACGGTGAAGGGCATCGCGGCGGGGATGAAGAACACCGGATAACGCCGCGCCGCCAACTCGCCGCCCGGTCGGGGGCGGTCACCGACTCAGGAGTTCTGCGGCCGTCCGGACCGCGTCGCCGCCGAACACCACCGTCGCCGCCGCGACGACGACCACCGACAGCGCCACCCACAGCGCCGCGGGGGGTGCATCGACGGTGGCGACGCGCACGAGCGCGCCGCCCAACACCGCGAACAGCACGGCGACCGCCAGTACCTGTCGGACGCCGCCCCCGACGGGAGCGTCTCGTCCGTCGTCTCCGCTGGAGGATCGAACCATCGTACCCACGGAGACGACCGCGACGGGGTTAACTAACAGCCTTGTCCGGAGTGAAAGTAATACGTGCGGCGCTGTGTCAGGCGTCGGCCTGGTTCCAGGGCGCCTCCTCGAAGTCGACGATCCGGTGTTCCTCCGAGAGCGCGTCGATGGTCGCGACTTCGTCGTCGGTGAGTTCGAGGTCGGTGGCGGCGAGGTTGTCGCGGATGTGCGCCTCGCTGGTGGCCTTCGGGATGGCGGCGAGTTCGTCGTGGGCGAGCAGCCAGGCGATGGACACCTGCGCCGGGGTGGCGTCGTGGGCGTCGGCGATGGCGACGATCTCGTCGATCTCGGCGACCTGGTTGCGCGCGATGGGGCAGTAGGCGACGAGCCAGTGGCCGTCCTCGCGGGCGTACTCGCGGAGTTCCTCCTGCTGGAGCATCGGGTGACACTCGACCTGGTGGGCGAAGATGTCCACGTCGAGGTGCTCGCGCGCCTCGTCGAGTTGGTCGGGCCGGAAGTTCGAGAGGCCGACGCGGTCGACGGTGCCCTCGGCGACGAGGTCGTTCAGCGCGCGCGCCGTCTCGGGCGCGTCGTAGGAGTTGATCGGCCAGTGGACGTACAGCAGGTCGATGGAGTCGACGCCGAGGCGGGCGGCCGACTCGTGGGCCGTGTTGTACGCGTCGTCGTAGCTGAGGTTGTCCGTCTTGAGCTTCGTCGCGACGAACAGGTCGTCGGGGTCGGCGCCGGCGGCCTCGATGCCCTCGCGGACGAGCGCCTCGTTCTGGTACCCCTGCGCGGTGTCGATGCAGTCGTACCCCGCCTCGACGGCGGTGGCGACGCTCTCGACGCACTGGGGACCCGTGAGCTTGTACGTCCCGAGACCGAAACGGGTGAACTCGGACATACGACGTCGGTCCGCCGCGGCGACCCTCAAGCCGTCGGTGTCGGCGAGGCGCGCGCGACGGCTCCCACCCCTCCGGCAGTCCCACGGACACCCCCAAACCCGGACCGGTCCGGGTCCAATTCTCACACCCCGAGAACGGCGACGCCCGTGAATGCGGTCCGAGATAAAGGTTCGTGCTAACATTTAACATGGCAAACCGGGACTTCCCTTCCGTACAGCATGTTCGAACGGTTCTCACACGGCTACTACCTGGGCGAGATGTACGTCCAGCCGAGAGCGGACGCCGAGGCGGCGATCAAGCAGGCGGACCACGAGCGGGTGAACGAACAACTCTACGCGGACGAGTCGGGTATCTCCCGACTCGACAACCCCCTCGTGATGAAGGTCGGCACCAGACACTTCCCCGTCGTCGGCGACGACGACGTGCCCGCGGGGACGCTCGCGCTCCCCGAAGTGGCGGTGCCCGACGACCTCAAGTTCCGGCTGCCGGGTCGCAGCGAGGTGTTCCTCGCGAACGCCGAACGCGCCCGCGACCTCATCCGCTTCACCGGGTGGGAGGGCGACACCGGCGACCCCGCGGAGTACGCGTAGTCGGCGCGCCGCGCTCGCGGTCGAACACGCCACGGTTTTTGTCCCCCGCCGCCGCGGAGTCGGGTATGCTCGACAGACTCCTCGGCCGCGCCCACCTGAAGGAGCGCATCGCCGAGTTGGAGGGGGAGCGCGACGACGCCGTCGCGCGCATGGAGGCCGAGGAGGAGCGCCGCGGCGAGGCCGCCCGCAAGCGGCAGGCGGCGGAGAAGCGCGTCAACGAGTTGGAGACCCGGGTCACCGAACTGGAGGACCGACTGGAACGCGCGGAGGCACGCGAAGGGGAGCCGAACGTCGAGTTCCGCGGGGTCGAGACGCTGCGCCCGGGCCGCCGCGACGAGGTGATCGCTCGACTGGAGAGCGTCGAGACGGGTCCCGAGGGGGCGCTGTCCGCGTTCGTCGCCGACGACGGGAGCGTGCCCGACGCCGTCGCGTCGTCGCTCGACGGGCGCGTCTCGCTCGTCCGGCGGGCGGCGCCGACGCTCGTGTACGTCGACGACGCGGGGGTCGTCTGCTGTGCGCTCGACCCGGCACTCGACCCCGAGCCGTTCTGCGAGTGGCGCGACGAGTTTCGCGTCGACGAGGCATGGTTCCGCCCGACCGGCCGATTCGCGTTCGGGCTCGTTCGTTCGGACACGTTCGCCGTCGGCGTGTACGAGGGCGACGAGCGCGTCTCGGTGGAGACGGTGCGGACGGACGTGATGGACGAACACGACAAGGGCGGGTTCTCGCAGGCGCGCTACGAGCGCCTGCGCGAGGAACAGATCGACGAGCACCTCGACGACTGTCGCGAGGCGCTGGCGGACCTCCCCGCGGACCTCGACCGCGTGGTGCTGGTGGGGGAGCGCGACGCGGTGCGCCGACTCGACGAGTTCGCGGACCACACCGCCGGCAGCGACGCCACGGGGAAGCCGGTACGGGCGTTGGACGACGCGTTCGACGACTTCTGGACGGCGAAATTGCGGTTGGTGTGAGTCGGTCCCCTCGTCGAGCTGCCGGCTGTCACTCGCACTCGGGAGGCGGCACCACAGTCTGTGTCCCGACCTCGACTGTCACGTCGCGGTCCTCGGTCACGTGTGCCCGGACGTACTCGTAGTTCCCACAGGAGGTGATCTCCCACGTGAGCCGGTCGCGGGGTCCGTCCGGGAGCGTCGCGACGACCTCGTAGGTTCCCTGCCGGGTCATGAGGTTGTCGACTCGCTCGACCTCGCCCGGGTCGAGGTGACGCTCGACGTCGACCACGGTCTCCCCGCCGCCTCGGACCGTCACCGAGAGCCTCTGCGCTTCGGTGTGGTCGTTCCAGAGGACGAACTCACCGAGGTGCTTCGCCGGGTTGGCTCCGGCCCCGGTAACGGTCGGCGAGGGCGTTCCGGCCGGTCCGCGTGCGACGCACCCGGCAGAGGCGAGTGCGGCGGCCGCGGCGAGGAAGCCTCGGCGCTTCACACCCCGACGTGACCGGCGCGCTTGAAGAACCTCCCGGAGGGTCAAACGGCGATTTGTTCGTCGACCGCTCCCTTCGGTCTACCACTCCACGTCGAACGCCAGCGTCTCACGGTCGGCAGTCGCGGCCTCGTACTCCGCCCGCGTGATGCTGAATCGGTGTTGGTCTGTGACCTCACCCGACGGGCGCGCGGAGTGCTGTCGGAGCAGCCCCTCGTGGCGACCGCCGTACCGGTCGACGTACTTCTCGATCATCCGCCGGGACGGCTCGTTGTCGGCCGCACACGTCGAGTAGAACGCGTCGAGGTCGTACCGCTCGAACGCGAGTTCGACGAACGCCGACGCGCGTTCGAGACCGTACTCTCGCCCCCAGTACGACTCGGCGAGCACGATTCCGGTCCCCGCCCGCCGTTCCTCCCACTCCGGTCCGAACGCGGTCACGCCGACGATGTCGCCGTCCGCCTCGGTCGACCGGAGCAGGTAGCGGGCCGTCTCGCGGTTCTGGCGCTGCTCGGCGGCGCGGTCGAGGAACGTCGCGACCTGGTCGACGCGGTCGAATCGGAACCACGACATGTGGTCGGTCGCCACGCCGCGCCAGTCGTCGCGGCTGACGAACTCGTAGAGGTCGAACGGGTCGGTCGCCTCGGGGGTGAGCGGCTCGAAGCGGAGGCGCTCGGTCTCGATCCGGCGGGGGAAGAACGCGCGTGTCACGGGAGGGCAGACTACCGGGAGATCTGACAAAAACGGTCCGGTGACTCCCTCCTCCGCCCTCAACAGCTACAGTAGTACTCGCGGTCGGTGAACTCCCCGGTGAGGTACGTCACCGCAGGGCCGGGGTCGCTCGGGCGGTACACGCCCGTCGTCAGGCCGCCCTCGCTCGCCTCGAAGTCGCCCGACAGCAGGCTCGCCCAGTCGTCGTCCGAGAGTACGTCCCAGAACGCGGCGTCCGTGAGGCATCGCTGCACGTAGTCCGGGAGGTACACCCAGCGCGCGTCGCGGGGACCGTCCGTGGTCGCCGTCGCTTCGTACTCGACGCCGTCGACGGCGTCGGCGTAGGCGGCCATCGGGAGGTTCGCGCCGGCGGCGACGGGCATCGAGATCCACTTCCACGGGCGCGTGTTCACGTCGAGCAGGACGTACTCTGCGCGGTCCGCGTCGTACACGAACTCTGACTCGCTGATGCCGTGGTAGCCCGTCTCCTCAAGCACCGTGAGCGCGTGCTCGCGGACCGCTGGCTCCTCGACGCGCTCGACGAGACAGGAGCTCCCGAACTCGGGGTACCGGACCGCGGCGTTGCCGACGACCGCCAGCGGCTCACGGTCGGCGCTCTCGGGGGGCATATAGCTCGCCAGCGACGTGTCGGCGCCGACCTCGACGTTCACCTTCTCCTGTGCGAGCACTGTCGCGCCGTACTCGCGCGCCTCTGCGACGACCTCGTCGAACGCCTCGCGGTCGGCGACCTCGATGACGTTCGTGCCGAACGCCTCCTCGAACTTCCGTTTGTGCGCGGGCTTGACGACGAACGGGAAGCCGAGCGCCGCACACACCTCGTCGGCGGGCGTCTCGCCCACCTCGTACGTCTCGGGGTACGGCACCCCGAGCTCCTCACACAGCGTGTACAGGTTCGCCTTGTTCAGCACGCGCTCGACGCCAGCGAGGTCGGAGAACGGGAGCCGGACTCCGTCGGGCTCCGTCTCGGCGAACCCGCGCACCCACTCGTCCATGCAGGCGAACGCGATCGGCTCGTGGTCGACGGCGTCTGCGATGCGCTCCACGTCGGCCCGGAAGCCGTCGGCGTCGTCGAGGGGGTAGGTGACGCGACCGGCGTAGTCGACGGCGTCCGAGGGTGGTGCGAGGCCGGAGTCGACGCGGTCGAGTGCGATCACGGGCACGTCGTGGGCGGCGAGCGCGCGGGCGACGCTGACGCCGGTGATGTGGGCGTTGGCGACGAGCGCCGGCGGGCGGTCGAACTCGGCGTCGGCGAGCGCCGCGACCAGCGCGTCGGTGTCGTGGAACGTGTCGGCCATGCGCGCCGCTTCGACCGGCGCGGCTAAAGGCCCGCGTTCGCCGGCGTCGACTGCCGGCGACGCGGACGCCGAGGCGTCGTCGGGCCGCCGGGTACCGCTGCGAGCGCGTCGTTTATCCGGCGCCCGGCCCTCACGTCGGGCATGAGCGACACAGACGACGCCGGTGCCGACGACGCCGTCCCCGGGCGCGTGCGGGGCGCCGTCCGCGACCACGACGCCGTCGCCGACGACCCCGCGGACGGCGAACTGGTCGTCACCTCGACGCCGTTCGACGGCCGCATCGCGGTCGCGGAGGCCGACGACGGGCGGATCGAGTTCGACGTGACCGTGACCGTCCCCACGCTGTCTGCGGTCGTCGCGGACGACGTGGCGGACGTGGTCGAAGACGGGTGGCTCGACACCTTCGAACGCCGAATCGCGACCATCGGCGACGTGACCACCGCCGGGCACGACCTCGACCCGACCGTCGAACGCGCCGGTGACGAGGTCGTCGTCGCGGAGTCGCTGCGCGACCTGAACGAACGCCGGGGACTGAACGACGCCGTCGCCGTCGTCGACTACGTCGAGGGGACGTACGTGCAGGGGGTCATCCCCGGCTACGAGTACGGCGAACCGGTGTCGGGGCTGATCAGCCGCGCTCGCGCCGCCGGCGGGAGTGACGGCTTCTGAGGCGGGGAGCGCGAGAACGAGACCGGGGCGGCGAGTCGACCGTGTCCGAACCGGTCAGCCCATCGCGATGTACGTCTGCGTGTCCTCGACGCCGGTGATCCCCTGGATCCCGTCGGCGGCGACGCGCTTCACGTCCGTCGGCGCGTCCACCTCCACCTTCACCACGAAGTCCATGTCGCCGGCGACGATGTGCGCCTCTTGGACCCCTTCGAGGTTCAGGATCCCGTCGCGGATGCGGTCGGCGTCGCCGGAGGCGGCCTTCACCATGACGTACGCGACGACCATTCAGAGACCACCTCCCGACCCCGCGGCGGAGGCGAGCGTCCCCGCGGCGTCGTCGCCGACGAGCAGTTGTCGGACGTCGTCGAGCACCTCGAAGTCAGCGAGCACCGCGACGCGGTCGCCCGCCTCCAGCGAGTCGTCGGGGAACGGGATCCCCATCGCCTGGTTCTGCTTACCGAACGCGAGCAGGCGCGCCTGCGAGGGGAGTTGCACCTCGCTGAGGGTGTAGCCGCGCATCGGCGACTCGTCGGGGATCGTGAACAGCAGCACTTGGAGGTTCTCCGCGATGTCGGCGATTGCCCGGATGTTCCCGCCCAGCAGGGCGTTCTTCGCGCCGATGGCGCCGAGGCGCTCGGGGTAGATGATCTCGTCGACCTCGTTGGCGTACTTCTGGTAGATCTCCTCGCGGTAGTCCTCGTCGATGCGCATCACGGTGCGGCAGCCGTGGTGTTTGGCGATCATGCACGCCGCGAAGTTCACGTTCAGATCGCCGGTGAGCGCGCCCACGGCGTCGGCACGCTCGACCGCCGCCTTCGCCAGCACGTCCTCGTGGGAGCCGTCACCCTCGACGACGCTGAACCCCGCAGTTCGCGCCCGACTCGCCCGGTCGGCGTCGCGCTCCACGACGGTCACGTCGTGCCCCTCCTCGCGGAGCACCCGCGCCGTGCGAAGTCCGACACGTCCCGCTCCGATGACGATGAAACGCATGTGCTACCAATTACCACGGGAGAATATAACGATACCCCCGACTCAGAGGAAGGGTTTTGTTCCTGCTACTCGTTGACACACGGCATGGTTCACGCGTTCGTGATGGTGAAGGTGAGCGGGGACGCGGACACGCCGGGCGTCGCGGACACGGTGTCGCGGATCGAGACGGTGACCGAGGCGCACGTCGTCGCGGGCGAGTTCGACATCGTCGCGGAGGTGGACGCCCCGGACATGTACACCGTGCTCGACACCGTCGCCGACGCGGTTCGCGGGATCGACGGCGTCACGGACACGCGGACGTACGTGTCGATGACCGCCTGAGCGCGAGGCGCCTCGTCTACCGCTCCAACTCGTACGTCTCGGGGTGCTCGTCGGCGACCTGCCGGGCCGCCTCGCGCTGGCGCTCGACGTCCGCCGGGAGGGACTCGTACATCGAGTCGAACATCTCCTCGGGGTCGGGTCGCGGAACCGCCTCCGCGGTGTCGACGGCGTCGGCGAGTTCCTCGTTCGCCTCGGCAGTCGCCTCCTCGACGAAGTCGCCGTCGACGATTCCCTGGCCCTCGCACCACTCGGCGAAGCGGTCGACCGGGTCGCGCAGGCGCCACTCGGGCAGGTCCGGGTCGCCGTCGCGGTACTGGCTGGGGTCGTCGGCGGTCGTGTGGGCGCCGCGGCGGTAGGTGAGCGCCTCCACGAGCACGGGGTCGCCGTCGCGGGCGCTCGCCAGCGCGTCCTCGACGACTGCGCGCGTCGCCAGCGGGTCGTTGCCGTCGACCTGCACGCCGTCGATGCCGTAGGCGTCGGCCTTGATCGCGATGGACTCGCTGGCGGTCTGGCGCTCGCGCGGGAGCGAGATGGCCCAGCCGTTGTTCTCACAGAAGAAGACGGTCGGCGCGTCGAACACGCCCGCGAAGTTCAGCCCCTCGTGGAAGTCGCCCTCGCTGGTCGCACCGTCGCCGAAGCAGACGAGCGCGGCCCAGTCCTCGTCGGCGTAGTTCGCGGCCATCCCCGCACCGGCGGCGTGTGGGATCTGGCTGGCGATGGGGACCGCCTGCGGGAACACGGGCACGTCGTGGTCGGAGTGGTACTCGGCGAAGCCGCGACGGAACAGGAGGATGTCGCTCATCGGGACGCCGCGAGCGATCTGGAGGGCGTTCGAGCGGTAGGTGGGGAACAGGTGGTCGTCGTCGCGCATCGCGTGGGCGGCGCCGACCTGCGCAGCCTCCTGCCCCTCGTACGGCGGGTAGCCGCTCATCCACCCGCGGCGTTGGAGGGCGAGCGCGCGCTCGTCGAAGCGTCGCGTTCGGATCACGTCCCGCAGCGCCGCCCGGGCGTCTTCGGCGTCGAAGCGGGTGTCGTCGAGGTCCCGTTCTCCGACGATCCGCGTCACGTCGTCGCTCATAGCTCGCCACTCCCGCCGCATCCGGCATAAATTGCGGCGGGACGCGCCCGCCGGTCGGCGCCCGCGGCAGTCGGTCCGCGTCACGCGCACTGCCGCGTCTCGCCCCGCCGGTGTGCCTCGCGCCCGACAGCGAAAAGAGCGCCCGTCCCCAAGCGTGGGTATGGTCTCGGCCCTCGCGCTCGTGCTCACCCTCGTCGCGCTCGCGGTGAACACGCTCGTCGTCGCGGTGCTGTCGCGCTTCTTCCGCATCCGCCTGAAGACGCAGTGGGGGTGGGTCGTCTACACGCTCATGGTCTCGCCGGTCGTCTTACTGGTGCTCGGGCTGATTCAGGGGACCGTGATCCCACCGCTGTTCGAGGGTGCCGCGGGGCTGTTCCTCGCGGTGTTCGTCGCCGTCCCGCTCGCGCTCGGGTTCACCATCGACCTGCTGTACGTTCCGCCGCCCGAGGAGTACGACCTGCCGGCGTCGGAGTAGGGGCCAGTCTATCGTGACTCGTTCACCCACGCCGGGCGGGTCACGGTCGTGTTGCCGACGTCGACGACGCTCGCCTGCTCGACGACCGTCACGTTCCCGCCGGTCCGTTCTTCGACGTACCGTACACCGACAGCGCGAACCACGCCGTCTGGGTCGACCCAATACGCCGCCCGTCTGTCGGCGCCAGTCGTCGTCAGGAGGTGAGCCGGCCCGAACGGCGTGTCGACCGCGCCACGGTACCGGAGCTCGCTGTCAGCGATCCGGTCGATCAGGTACCCGCCCCGACGGAACGTCTCCAGCATTTCGGGGGCGTTCAGCGGCTGTGTCGAGACTCTGGGTTCGCCCTCGTAGCTGTCCCTGCGCGCGTACTGGTCGGTCGCGTTGCGCCAGTAGACGACGCTCGCGGTGGCGTCGCCGCGGTCGGGCCAGTCGAAGACGAACCGACCTCGGGGCCAGTCAATGCGGGCGTGGTACTCCGTAGTGTTCGGTTCGCCCCCTCGCCAGCCGATCTCTCGAACGCTCCCCGTCACCGAGTGCGAGGTGTCGTTCAGGGCCGCGACGTGGGTACGGTACAACAGCGTCTCGTTCACCTCACTCTCAGGTGTCGACGCGTTGGGAGCGATCCCAGCCGGTACCGGCGGTTGGGTCGTCATCGGGCGGTCGTCGACAGTGTCGAACACGGAGCCGTCGGGTTCGGTCTGCGGGACCGGCGTCGGCGTCTGTTGGAGCGAGGGGTTGACCGTTCGTGTTGCGTCGTGCGGTTCCGCGACGCCGCCGCAGCCAGTCACGAGCACGAGCGCCACGCAAACGACCGCGAGAACTCGTCTTCGTCGGTGGAGGGACACGCTTCGCCCTCCACCCGCCTACGTGTAGGTATTTCGACCTGATTGGCCGGTGCCGATCTGTGCCGGTTCGCTCTCTCCGTCGGCCGTGTCCGGTTCACCACCGACGCTCCGGGTCGCGTCGACGACCCACGGCGGCGGCGTCGCCACGCTGCCGCCGACGCTCGACCGGAACTGCTCGGTGGTCGTCGCGACGACGGACCCGTTCTCGGTGTCGTACGTCGCCGTGAACTGGAGTTCGTACGACCGGACCACCCCCTCGGGGGTGACGTACGCGACGAGGCTGTAGTTCCGGTACGTGACTCGTCCGGTGCGGTTCAGTCGGTCGTGGTCCGCGCGGACGACGAACAACTCCTCGTCGTCGACGGTCGCGGTGCCGACGACCCGGGCGTCCGTGCCGACGACCGCGCCGAACACCGCCTCCTCGCCGCTGTCGTCCGTGCCGCCGATCGTGGGCGGTTGTCCCTGGATCCGCCGCACGGTCACGTCCCCCGCAGCGTTGACTGCTCGGGTGACGGTGACGCTCCCGTTCGTCCAGAACTCGAAGGTGGGGAACGGCGAGACGAACTCGCCCGGGAGGCCGCCCGTCTCGTTCACCCGGTAGTGGACGCGCGGGCCGGCGGACTCGACGGCGATGTCGGTCGCCGAGAGGGTCGTCCCGTTTGCCGTGACGACGCGCTGTTCGATGTGGACCGTCGAGTTCACCCGGTCGAGCGCCCGGTCGTGGCGCCCCGCCAGCACGCGCGCGTCGACGCCGTCGGGACCGGTGCCCGGCGGGTACGTCTCGGTGACCGCCGGCGTCGCCGTGAACGTGGGCGTCTCCGCGAGCGCGGGATTGACCGTCCGAGACCCGTCGTCGCTGCCGGCGCCACACCCGGCTACGAGCACCGCGAGAACGAGCGCGGCGACGACGAGACCTCGGTGCACACCGACCGCACGGCGGCACGGGGGATAAGTCGGGGTGGCGGCGGTGGTCCGGCGTGGTGGTGCGCCACCAGTCCGCCGCGCGGTCAGTCGTCGTCCGCCGCGCCGGGCGTCGACCCGTCGCCGGGGTCGTCGACCGTGGCGTTCGCGAGCGCGCGGTCGACCCACTCGGGGCGGGGGACGGTCGTCGACCCGACGTTGGTGGTCCGCAGCGACAGCGTCACCGACCCGGGTTCGTTGCCGAGGAACACCTCGTAGCGGAGCGACAGCGACCGGACCACGCCGCGCTCGTCGACTCGGGCCGACAGCCGCACCTGCCGGCGGTCCGGGAGCCCGGAACGCTCGATGCGCCCCTCTGCCGCTTCGATCAGCGTGACTGTGCCGTTCGGCGTCACCTCGACCCCGGCGTAGCTCGGCCGCGTGTCCACGGAGGCGGCGTACAGCCACGCGCCGCCGGTCGGGTCGAGGCCGGCCGGTCCGCCGGCGTCGCGCGGGCGACCGTCGAGGGTCACGTCGCCGCGCCAACTGACTCGCTTGCTCGCCGCGGCGGTGCCGTTGCGCCAGTGGGCGTTCGCGAGGCGGTTGTCGCCGCGGACGCGCTCGAACGTGTACAGCGACCGGTTCCCGTCGACGAGCACGCGCGCGCTGGAGCGTTCGACCTCGCCGTCGAGTCCGACCACCGTCCGGTTCAGCGAGACGGTCCACGACCCGTTCGCCAGCGCCGCGCGGTGCGCGTCGATCATCGCCTCGACGTCGACGCCCGCGGGCGAGACGCCAGCCGGGAACCCCCCGGTCGGGGTCGCGGTGGCCGTGGGCGTCTCTGCGAGCGCGGGGTTGACCGTCCGGGCGCCGCCGTCGCCGCCCCCGACGCCGAAGCTAGTACACCCGGCGAGGACGACGAGGACGACGAGCGCGACCGCTCCGTACCGTCGACTGGAGCGAGCCGACCCTCCGCGTGACATACGATCCCGTCGGACCGGCAGGGCAAAAGCGAGACGGGCGGGTCGGGCGAGCGGGCGGGGCGGTCGGCAGCGAGCGACGGATCAGTCGTCGGCGTCGTCGCCGTGGAACGCGTCGATCAGTCGCTCGACGGTGTCCTCGACGGCGTCGATCACTTCCTCGGGCGAGCGGGAGGCGTCGACCCGGACGAACCGCTCGGGTTCGGCGTCGATGAGGCGTTCGTAGTTCGACTGCACCTCTGCGAGGAACGAGACGCGCTCGAACTTGTCGGTCGCCCCCGCGCGGGCGGCGGCGGTCTCGGGGTCCACGTCGAGGTAGATGGTCGCGTCCGGTTCGCGGGTGAACGCGCCGTGGATGCCGCGGACGTACTCCAACGGACGGCGAATCTCCGTGTCGGCGAGGCTGGCCGCCTGGTAGGCGTACCGCGAGTCGGTGTAGCGGTCAGAGATCACGACGTCGCCGTCGGCGAGGGCGGGGCGGACCACCCGCGAGAGGTGGTCGGCGTGGTCGGCCGTGAACAGGAACAGGTCTGAGAGGGGGTCGGTGTCGTCGTCGCCGAGCGAGCGGCGGACGGCCTCACCGTACCACGTGTCGGTCGGCTCGTGCGTGAACGTCGCGTCGGGGTAGGTGGCCTGGAGCGCCTCCCACGCGGTCGTCTTCCCGCTCCCGTCGAGCCCTTCGAGCGTGAGGAGCATCGTGTCTACCGTCGGTGGTCGGGCCGGGGGCTTACCGCTTGCGTGTCCGGGCGGTGCGGCTCACGGATCGCCGCCGGCTCCACGCTGTGTCGCGTACAGCGAGTAGCCGATTACGGCGAACCCGGTGGTTGTCAGGGCGTTCTCGACGACGAGAGCCGTCGACGTGTCCAACAGCAACGACTGATCGGCAACGCCCGCGAGTAGCGAGCCGAACGTCGCGATCCCGAAGCCGATCGCGAGGTACGTCAGGCCCGCCCACCCCGTCTTCCGGGCGGCGCGGGCGGCGGTGTAGGTGACGAACCCACCGATGACGAGCGTGAGCGTCTTGAACACGATGACGAGTGGTGGGACGGTCGCGCTCACACTTCCTCACTGATGCGCGACCAGAGGCGCGCGAGGTGTTCGTCCGCACCCGGGGACTCCTGTCGCAACTCGAACTCGAACCCGCCCTCCGTCTCCCCGTCGAGCAGCACCAACACGCCCGTTGCCGTCCGCTCGTACGTCTTCTCGTGGTGCCCGTCGGTGCGGATACTCGTCCCGGTGCTGGCGAGGCCGGCGTCGGAGAGCGCCTCCAACTTCCGGTAGGCACTCGTTCGCGGTAGATCGCAGCGGTCGGCGACTTCGGCGGCACTGCGGGGCGTTTCCAGTATCGTCAGGATCTCCCGACACTCGGGATCGGCGAGGGTCTCGAGTACCGACTGGAGATCCGTGGAGGGCGTATCGGTCATGACTGTCGGAGGGGTGTGGCCCGGCGTCGCCCCGAGACGGTGTCCGGGCGAGAGCGTCGGGGCCGCGTACATCGTTCGCTGTCTGGCGAGGGCATCCACTACGATGAGTTAAATCCGGCGACACGATAGACGCCCCCACTGCGTTTCAGGATCTGGAACGCATCACGGGGTATCGTCACGACGGCGCACCGACGTCGAGCCGTGATGTCACGGTCCCCCAGCCGCAGACGACTGCTGAGACGTGCCGCCCTCGTAGGAGCCGTCGGACTCGCCGGTTGTGTCTCCGCCGCTGACCCGGGCGACGAGCCGGACGGAACCGACGACGGCGGGCCGGCGACGACCGCCGCGACCGCGAGCACCGACCCGACCGAGGCGCCCGCCGACGAGCCCCTCAAAGAGTGGCTCGCGGGGGCGAACGGGTACGACGGCGAGATCGTCCGTCAGGCACCGCGTTCGACCCCGACGGTCGCCGTGGGCGAACACACCGACGACGGCCTCGCGTTCGTCCAGCCGGCGATCGAGGTCGCGCCGGGGACGGCCGTCCGGTGGAACTGGACGGGCCATGGCGGTCAACACAACGTCGTCGCGCTCGACGGCACGTTCGACAGCGGACGCACCAACGCCCAGCACGGCACGCAGTACCACTACATCTTCACGGAGCCGGGCGTCCACCGCTACGTCTCCGAGCCGGACCGCGAGGACGGGATGCGCGGCGTCGTCGTGGTCGCGGAGCCGCCGTCGTCCGGCAACGAGAAACTCGACGAGTGGGTCGTCGCCTCCGGCAACTTCGACGGCACGATCGTCGACCGGACCGGCACGGAGGTCGCCACCGTCTCCGTCGGCGTCGCGGGCAACGGCGGTAGCTTCGCCTTCGGCCCCCCGGCACTCCGCATCGACGCTGGGACGACCGTCGAGTGGAGGTGGGTCGAAGAGAGCGGGCCGCACAACGTCGTCTTCGAAGCGATCGACGCGGGATCCGCAACCGTGTTCACCGACCCCGGAGTCCACGTTGCGCACACCTTCGAGACGCCCGGTACGTACCTGTACTCGTGCGAGCCCCACGAGTCACTCGGGATGCGTGGTGCGGTCGTCGTCGAGTAGCCGACCGGCTCGGTCGGAGCTCTCGTTCCTCGTAGCTGCGCCAGCTCACGTCTCGACGACGAACCGCGCGCCGCCGAGTCGCTCGCCGTCTTCGACGCGGACGGTCCAGCCGTGCGCCTCGGCGACGCGTGCGACGATGCCGAGGCCGAGGCCGGTCCCGTCGGCGCCCGAGTAGCCGACGCGGAACACCGCCCCGCGCTCGTCGTCCGGCACGCCCGGGCCGTCGTCTTCGACGGCGAACCCGGTCTCGGTGCCGGTCACCAGCACGCGCGGCGCGTCGCCGGCGTGATCGACGGCGTTGGCGAACACGTTCTCGAACAGTTGGGCGAACAGGCTCGGGTCCGCCTCCACCGTGCGGTCGGCCTCGACGAGCAGTTCCGCGTCGCCCGTCTCGACGGCCTCCCACGCGGTCGTCGCCGTCTCACACACCGACAGCGGCTCCGTCTCGTCCACCTCCTGTCCGACGGCGAGCGCGCGGGCGTTCTCGATGATGTCGGCGACGCGTTCGAGCGCCTCGCTGGCGGTCTCCAGGTCCGCGGCCACGTCGTCGTCCCCGGCCTGTACTTTGTCGCGTGCGAAGTCGACGCGTCCCTGCGCGACGTTGAGCGGGTTGCGCAGGTCGTGGGAGACGACGTTCGCGAACTCCTCGAGGCGCTCGTCTTGCGCGGCGATGGTCGACGCCTGTTCGCGCAGGCGGACGGCTCGCTCGGCTCGGTCGAGCGCCGCGGCGGTGTTGTCGGCGAGCACGCGGGCCAACTCACGGCGACGACCGTCGAGGCGCATCCCCTCGGGGAGCGCGACCGACAGCGTCCCGTGGTCGCCGAGTGGGTACACTGCCGTCACGCCGAGTGCACTCGCGGTCGAGTCATCGCCCTCGCCGTCTCGGATCTCCGGCGTTCCGCGCGCCAACACCTCGCGGGCGACCCGCTCGGCGGCCTCGTCGCCGCCGACGCCGACGTCCTGGGCGGCGGCGTCGGAGACGGCCACGAGCGGGAGTGTGTCACACTCCACGTCGCGGAGACGCGCGCCGCTGTACGGGACGCCGAGGACCGCTTCGGTCGCGTCGACGGCCTCGGCGACGATTTCCTCCGGATCGTCGGCGGCTTGCATCGCCCGCGTGGCGTCGTGGAGGCCGTGGAGGCCGCGACGGTCGGCCGCCGCCTCCAGCGCCGCCGTCACGTCGGACGCGAGCGTCTCGAGGAGGTAGACGGTCCGCTCGTCGAACCCATCCTCGTCGAGCGTCGCGACCGTCGCGACGCCGTGGGTGCCAAGCGGGATGTACAGCGCGTGTTCGACGGGGTCGGCGCCGGTGCCGGATGTCGCCCCAGCGACAGACACCGACGCGCCGTCGACGTAGGCGCGCCACGCGGGGCTGTCGTCGTCGCCCCGGCGGTGTTCGCTCCACTCGTCGAGGTACGGCTCTGCGGCGTCCGTCGCGGCGAACACGCCCAGGGCGTCGCGGCGGGGGTCGTAGCCACGGACCGCGGCCAACGCGACGCCGAGGTCCGACGAACAGGTGTCGACGAACTCCTCGGCGACGGTGGTGGTGTCGTCCGCCAGCGCCATCCGCCGGCTTGCTCGCCGAATCGCGAGCAGGTCGGCGTCCACGGTTCGGGGAGATGGCGGACGAGGCATTGGCTGTGAGAATGCGGCTCACACGAATAAGTACGTCCCCTCGTGTTCCGCCGTCGTCGTGTCTCTCGCTGCGCACGTCGCGGACGCCGACCCCGGTCGGCTCGCGCCGTGTTACACGACGAACGTCGTGACGAACAGGAACACGCCGGCGGCGAGCGCGGTGATCAGCGCCACCTTCCACGCGATGCTGAGCACCACACGCCCGACGGTCAACACGACGAGGAACGCCACGAGCGCGAGGAACACCTTCCCCACCGTCGTGTCGAGGGGGGCAGGGAGTTGGAGGAGTGCGGTCGATGCGACGGCGGCCACGGCGTGTGCGTCCATGCCACCGGATTGAGCCGCATCCGTTATACCCCTTCTTGCTTGCAGGTTGTCACTCGAACGTCGGCAGATCGTACACAGTTGTGTGATCGTGTCTATACACGAACACGCCCACCGCCGCCGTCCGGCGGTTCTACCCACCGGGTCGTCGCCGACCACTTTCACCCCGGTCTGAACAGCCTTATACTGCCCCTCGTACAACACCAGTACGCGCAGAATCCAACGCGTTCAGGCTCGAATCGACAAGCGGCGCGTACGTCAAGTGAGCTTGAATTAACACAAGCGTACCGGAATCCACGCCGTTTATCTGCGTGGATCCGGTACGGAACGTCCGTCCGAAACCACAATGGAACGCCACTACGCCCACACCGAGATCTGCCGTTCGACCGGTCCTGCCGGGGAGGCCCGCGACGAATGAGTCGCGCGGACCTCGGCGCCGACGAACTGGAACTGCCGATCAAACGAACCGAAGGCGAGACGCTCGCGGAGCGACTCACCTCCAACGCCTACGACAACATCCTGCCCGCCCGCTACCTCCGCAAGGACGCGGACGGCGAGCCCGTCGAGACGCAGGAGGAACTGTTCGAGCGCGTCGGCCGCAACGTCGCGCTCGCGGAGGCGGTGTACGAGGCCGACGAGCCCGTCACCGTCACGCCCGACCAGCTCAAGCCCGACCACCCGCGCCGCGACGAACTCGCTGCCGAGGTGTTCGGCGCCGGCGTCACCGCGGACGACGACGCCGAGACTGAGCTGACCGTCTACAACGTCAACAAGTTCGCCTACGAGACGGTCGTCCCCGAACTGCCCGACGGCGTGCGCGAGCACGTCGAGGAGACGGCCGCCGAGTTCCAGGAGCTGATGGAGCGGCTCTCCTTTATGCCGAACTCGCCGACGCTGATGAACGCCGGCGACGAACTCCAGCAGCTGTCGGCGTGTTTCGTCGACTCGCCCGGCGACGACATCGACGACATCCACCAGACCGCCAAGGAGGCCGCGCAGGTGTTCCAGTCCGGCGGCGGGATGGGGTACGCGTTCTGGAAGCTCCGCCCGTACGGCGACGCGGTCGGCTCCACCGGTGGCATCGCCTCCGGCCCGATCACGTTCATGCGGACGTTCGACCAGATGTGCGAGACCATCGCGCAGGGCGGTGCCCGCCGCGGCGCCCAGATGGGCGTCATGCGCGTCTCGCACCCGGACGTCATCCAGTTCATCCACGCGAAGAACAAGGACGTGAGCCTCGCGAACACGCTCCGCCTCAACGACCCCGACGACTTCACGCACACGTCGTTCGCGGACGCGCTTGACGAGGCGCGCGAGCTCATCGACGACGACGGGAAGGTGCCCAAGCACCTCCGCAACGCCGTCGAGGGTCACCTCTCGAACTTCAACATCTCCGTCGGCGTCACCGACGACTTCATGGAGGCGCTCCAGAACGGCGAGGAGTTCACCTTCACCAACCCGCGCACGGAGGAGCCCCACGTCGCGACGCCCCAGACGAAGGAGCTGTACGAGATGTTCGGCCTCGGCGAGCACGTCGAGGTCGGCGAGGTGCTGTCGGTGCCGGCGAAGGCAATCTGGGACCACATCGTCCAGGGCGCCCACGAGAACGGTGAGCCGGGCGTCGTCTACCTCGAGCGCATCAACAAGCTCCACAGCTTCGACGTCGAGGAGCACCCCGACCACCGGATCCTCGCGACGAACCCGTGCGGCGAGCAGCCGCTGGAGGAGTACGAGGCGTGCAACCTCGGCCACATCAACCTCTCGACGCTCGCGGACCTGGACGCCCCCGACTGGCGTGTCTGGAGCGAGGCACACGCCGACGAGTACGACTCCGAGCAGGCCGCCGTCGAGGCGTTCCTCGAGGAGGCAATCGACTGGGACGAGTTCGACTACCGCATCGACATGGGGACGCGCTTCCTCGAGAACGTCGTCACCATGTCGGACTTCCCGGTCGAGAAGATCGAGGAGAAGGTCCGCGACATGCGGAAGATCGGACTCGGCGTCATGGGGCTGGCACAGCTGTACATCCAGCTGGGCGTCCGCTACGGCTCGGAGACGGGGAACCTCGTCGCCGAGGAGCTGATGACCCACATCAACCACGGGTCGAAGGCCGCCAGTCACGAACTCGCCGAGGAGCGCGGCTCCTTCAACGACTGGGCCGACTCGAAGTACGCCGACCCCGTCCGCTACGCCGACTGGTTCGAGCAGTACGTCGGCGAGGACCCCCACGACTGGGAGGACGGCTACCCGATCCGCAACCACAACACGACGACCATCGCGCCGACGGGCACCACGTCGATGGTGGGCAACACCACCGGCGGCTGTGAGCCCATCTACAACGTCGCCTACTACAAGAACGTCTCCGACGACGTGCAGGGCGACGAGATGCTCGTCGAGTTCGACGACTACTTCCTCCGCACCCTCGAGGCGAACGACATCGACGTCGACGCCGTGAAGGAGGAGGCACAAGCGCAGATGGCGAACAACGAGTTCGACGGCGTCGAGGGGCTGGAGACGGTGCCGGACGCCATCGGCGAACTGTTCGTGGTCACCGGCGACCTCACCGCGAAGGACCACGCGGGCGTGCAGGTCGCCTGCCAGACGGGCGTCGACTCGGCCATCTCGAAGACGGTCAACGCGCCCAACGACTCCACGCTGGAGGACGCCCAGGAAGTGTTCGAGTACATCTACGAGCACGGCGGCAAGGGCGTCACCTACTACCGCGACGGCACCCGCTCGAAGCAGGTGCTCACCACCCGCGCCGACAACACGGAGTTCGCCGACGAGAGCGAGGCCGCGGAGGCGCTCGTCGAGCAGATCACCGAGGTGTTCGGCGGCATCGAGAGCTTCCTCGACAACGAGGACGTCCAGGCCGCCCTCGACGAGGAAGTCGCGGACCTCCTCGAAGCGGCCGACGAGAAGACGGTCCACATCGACTACACCGAGAAGCGCGCCCGGCCGGACTCGCTGCGCGGGGTCACCCAGCTCATCGAGACCGGCTACGGGAAGATGTACATCACCATCAACGAGGACCCCGAGACGGGCGAGCCGTTCGAGCTGTTCGCCAACATCGGTCACTCCGGTGGCTTCACCAACTCCTTCACGGAGTCGCTGGCGAAGGTCATCTCGACGGCGCTGCGCTCGGGCGTCGACCCGCGCGAGATCGTCGACGAACTGCAGGGCACCCGCTCGCCGAAGATCGCCTGGGACAAGGGTGAGCAGATCCAGTCCATCCCGGACGCAATCGGCACGGCGATGCGCCGCTACCTCGACGACGAGGTGGAGAAGGGCTACCCCGAGCAGACGAGCCTCGACCAGGTGACCGAGGAGACGGACGCCGCGAGCGGCCCCGAGGCCGACGGCGGCGCGGCCGTCGAGGCTCCCTCGGAGGGCGCCCCCGGGCCGGAGGACGCCGGCGACGTCGAGCAGACGACCGACGCGGTCGACGAACTGATCGCGAACGGCGAGTCGCCCGAGTGTCCCGACTGTGGCAGCATGACGCTGTACTACTCGGAGGGCTGCAAGACGTGCGAGTCGTGCGGCTGGTCCGAGTGCTGAGCCGGGTCTGACGACACGCGGCTCGACTGCGGTTTCTCTCTCTCTCTCGCTCTTTCGCGCGGTCCTGTTCGGCGAGCAACAGCTATTCGCGCCGACCGCGTAGGTTCTCGTCATGCCCACCGTGGAGACGAACGACATCGAGACGTACTACGAGCGCCGCGGCGACGGCCCGCCGGTCGTGTTCGTCCACGGCGCGCTCGTCGACCACACCCAGTGGGCGCCGCAACTCGACGCCCTCGCCGACGAGTACACCGTCGTCGCGTACGACGTGCGCGGCCACGGACGGACCGGTGGCTCCGCCCGGGAGTCGTACTCCATCGACCTGTTCGCCGACGACCTCGCCGCGCTGGTGGAGGCGCTCGACCTCGACCGACCCGTGGTGTGTGGACTGTCGATGGGCGGGAGCATCGCGATGACGTACGCGGCGCGACACCCCGACCGCCTCTCGGGGCTGATCCTCGCGGACACGTTCGGTCCCGTCCCGCTCACCGTCGGGGACCTGCTCCAGCGACAACTGCTCCGGCTCACGATCCCTCCGGCGCGACTGGTCGGCTTCGAGCGAGTCGAGCGCGCGATGGTGTGGCTCCAGGAACGGCTCTCGGGCGAGCGAGTCGGCGGCGACTACGACCGGATCGAAGCGATCCGCGCCCGTGGGCCACGGATGCCGAGCGGGGAGTTCGAGAAGGTGGTCCGCGCGCTGGCGTCGTTCCACCGGACGAGCGTCGACTACGGCGCGATCACCGTCCCGACGTTGGCGGTGTACGGCGAGCAGGAGACGGCGCTGATCCGACGGCAGATGCGGAGCATCGCGTCGCTGATCCCGCACACGCGCCTGCTCGTCGTCCCGCACGCCGGTCACGCCGCGAACCTCGACAACGAGGCGTTCGTCGACGGCGCGATCCGCGGGCACCTCCGGCGCGTCTGGCCGGAGCACGCGCCGGCGCGCGACGACGACCAGGCCGCTCCGGCGGCGCCGGCGTCCGACGCGTCGTGAACGCCGGCGCGCGAGCGTAGGCCGGCCCCGGCGTCGCGCCTCCCGTCAGACGGACGTGCGGGACTCGTCGGGGGCGTCGGCGTCCGCGGCGGTCGACGGTGCCGTCGGCGGCCCGGCGACGGGGAGCGTCACCGAGACGGTCGTCCCGCCGTCGTGTCCGTCGGTGGCGGTGACCGACCCCCCGGAGAGCCGGACGATCCGGTTGACGAGCCACAGGCCGAGGCCGCTCGCACGTTCGAGCGAGGGGTCGTCGCCGACGAGTATCGCCCGGTCGTCGGGCGGGAGACCCGGGCCGTCGTCCGCGACGCGGAGTTCGACGGTCGACCCGTCGGCCGCGACGGTCAGCGAGACGACGAGGTGCGGCTGGTCGCCGTCGGCGTGTTCGATGGCGTTCTCGATCAGGTTGTCGACCACCGACGGGAACGCGGCGACGGCGGAGATGTGGACGGCGCCGTCCGGCAGCGACGTGTCGAGGCGCACGCCCGGGTGCTCCCTGGTCGCCTGCTCGCAGCGGCGGCGGACGACGGCGGTCGCGTCGAACCGGCGGACGTCGGTGTCGGCGTCCACGACCGAGTCCGCGAGTGCGGCCTGTTCGGTGACGTCGATCATCCCGTCGGCCCGTGCGGTGAGCACGTCGAGCGCGTCGGCGACGGCGTCCGTGTCGGCGTCGCCGAGTTCCTGCCGGAGCAGGTCCAGGTAGCCGTCGATCACCGAGATGTCGTTCCGGAGGTCGTGGCGGAGCATCCGGTTGAGCACCGCCGCACGCTGTTCTGCCAGCCGGCGGTCGGTGATGTCCCTGAACACGAGGGCGACCGCGTCGGTCCCCGCGAGCGCGCTGACCGAGACGGTGAACGTGCGCGGGCCGCCGGCACCGACTCGGTCGTCGGTGTCGGTCGCGTCGGCAGGGTCGGCCACACGGTCGTCCGCGGTGGTCGACGTCCCGCTGGTCGCCGGCGGTTCCCGAGCGGGCGGCTCGTCGAACGTGACGGTCACGTCGGCCCGCTCGTCGCTCGACGCCTCGCGGATCGCCTCGACGAGTCGCGGGTGGCTCCTGAACACGTCTGCGAGCGAGCGCCCCACCGGGTCGTCGCCCCCGAACAGTCGCGTCGCCGCCGCGTTCGTGGCCCGAACCGTCTCGTCGCCGTCGACGACGACGACGGGGTCCGAGAGTCGGTTGACGACGTGGTCCTGTGCGACGGCAATCGAGTCGAGCAGGCGGTACCGCGTGATCGCGGCCCCGGTGAACAGCGTCGTCACGGAGAACGTCACCGGCGTGAAGTCGATGACGGGGGAGTCGCCCGATGCCCCGGCGATGCTCGCGATCCCGGCGATCATCGGCAACAGCCCCGCCGCGAACACGACGAGTCGCCGCGCCCGCGCGGCGCCGGTCGTCCCCCGACAGCTCACCCCGACCCGCCAGAGGACGTAGCTGTTCACCCCGAACGACCACAGGAGGAAGACGCCGAACCCGATACCCGGCGTCACCGTCGAGCGCACGACCTCCCCGGCGACGAGTGACACGTCGCTGTAGATCAGGTTGTGTGCCCGGTTCGAGATCGCGAGCAGGGCGAATCCCAGGGGGACCCCCGAGATCAGCGGGAGCCGGTACCGGGTGAGCCAGCGGTCCTCGCCGGCGACCGCGAACGCGAAGACCGGCCACGAGGCGCCGACGATCCCGGTGCCGATCCACAGCAGGTGGTTGTACGCGACGATCACCGGGAGCGTCGTCGCACTCAGTTGGAGGGCGTACGACCACGTCCACAGCGTCGCGCCGACCGCCAGTCCGACGAACCCGAGTACCTCGGGTCCGCCGATGCTCACCCGCCGGCGCCACAGCACCAGCAGCAACACGGCGAGGGAGGTC
The DNA here is from genome assembly GCF_029338555.1 of Halobaculum marinum. Classification (GTDB taxonomy): domain Archaea; phylum Halobacteriota; class Halobacteria; order Halobacteriales; family Haloferacaceae; genus Halobaculum; species Halobaculum marinum. The sequence goes on from NZ_CP119989.1 coordinate 883,069, forward strand.
GCTCCCGCTACCCAGAGGAGCGGAACGACGTACGTGGTTGCGGACATCTGTGGGTGGCTCCGTTCGGTCTGCCGTCGCGCGTGTCCGACTGACTCGGCGTCGCTCGGTCGCGACGGCGGTTGGTACGCGTTCAACCACAGACGCGGCTTTAAGACTAACGTCGGTACCGATTCGCCAGTCGGACACGAGGCCGGTGTGAAGCCGTCCACGCCGGCCGCTGAGCGCGCTCGCTCCGACAGCAACATCTGTTCGTGTGCGGCAGTTTATCAGGCCCGACGCCGACCCGGTGGTATGAGCGAACACCAGCCGCCCGAAGCGGACCGCGACGGCGACGCGGGTGAGGACGCGCCGGCCGACGCGGACGCGTTCGCCGGCGAGAAAGACGAGTCCCTCCGGAGCCGCGAGGTGACCGCGGGCGCCGAGCGCGCGCCCCACCGCGCAATGTTCCGCGCGATGGGGTACGACGACGCCGACCTGTCCTCGCCGATGATCGGCATCCCGAACCCCGCCGCCGACATCACGCCGTGCAACGTCCACCTCGACGACGTCGCCGACGCCGCCCGCGAGGGCGTCGAGTCGGCCCAGGGGATGCCCATCGAGTTCGGCACCGTCACCATCTCCGACGCCATCTCGATGGGGACCGAGGGGATGAAGGCGAGCCTCATCTCGCGAGAGGTGATCGCCGACTCGGTCGAACTCGTCTCCTTCGGCGAGCGCATGGACGCGCTCGTCACCGTCGCTGGCTGTGACAAGAACCTCCCCGGGATGCTGATGGCGTCCATCCGCACTGACCTCCCGTCCGTGTTCCTGTACGGCGGGTCGATCAAGCCCGGCGAACACGAGGGGCGCGACGTGACCGTCCAGAACGTGTTCGAGGGCGTCGGCACGTACGCCGAGGGCGACATGAGCGCCGAGGAGTTGGACCAGATGGAGCGCCACGCCTGCCCTGGCGCGGGCTCCTGCGGCGGGATGTTCACCGCCAACACGATGGCGAGCATCTCGGAGGCGCTCGGGATGGCGCCGCTCGGCTCCGCGTCGCCGATGGCCGAGTCCGAGGAGCGCTACGACGTGGCCAAACGCGCCGGCGAACTGGCCTTGGAGTGCGTCGCCGAGGACCGCCGGCCCTCGGACATCATCTCGAAGAAGTCGTTCGAGAACGCCATCGCGGTGCAGGTGGCGATGGGCGGGTCGACGAACGCCGTCCTCCACCTGCTCGCGCTGGCGGCAGAGGCCGACGTCGACCTCGACATCACGGAGTTCGACGAGATCTCCCGGCGCACGCCGAAGATCGCGAATCTCCAGCCCGGCGGCACGCGTGTCATGCAGGACCTCGACGCCGTCGGCGGCGTCCCGGTCGTGATCCGCCGGCTCATCGAGGGCGGGTACATGCACGGCGACGCGATGACGGTCACCGGGCGGACGATGGCCGAAGAGATCGAACTGCTGGAGGAGACGGGCCACCTCCCCGCGGACGACGACATCGAGGCGGACTTCCTCTACACCGTCGACGAGCCGTACAGCGAGGAGGGTGCGATCAAGGTGCTGACGGGCAACCTCGCACCCGACGGCGCGGTGCTGAAGGTGACCGGCGACGACGCGTTCCACCACGAGGGACCCGCCCGCGTGTTCGAGGCCGAGGAGGACGCCATGGAGTACGTCCAGTCGGGCGCCATCGAGTCTGGCGACGTGCTCGTCATCCGCAACGAGGGCCCCCGCGGCGGCCCCGGGATGCGCGAGATGCTCGGCGTCACCGCCGCCGTCGTCGGCGCGGGCCACGAGGACGACGTGGCGCTGTTGACGGACGGGCGCTTCTCCGGCGCGACGCGCGGGCCGATGGTCGGCCACGTCGCCCCCGAGGCCGTCGAGGGCGGCCCCATCGGCCTCGTCAAGGACGGCGACACGGTGACGGTAGACATCCCGAACCGCGACCTCTCGGTCGATCTGAGTGACGAGGAACTCGCCGAGCGTGCCGACGCCTACGAGGCGCCCGAACCGCCGTACCGCGGCGGCGTGCTCGCGAAGTACGCCCGCGACTTCGGGAGTGCGGCCAACGGCGCCGTCACGAACCCGAAGGCTCAGCGCGACTGAGCCAGCTCAGTCGTTCTCCACCGGCTGCCGCTCGCGCTCGGCGCCCGGGTTCACGGTCTCGTGCACCCCGAGCACGAGCGCCGGAACGACGACCATGAAGATGTGTTCCTCCAGGGGGATGCCGAGCAGTTCGACGCCGGTGCGCATCGGAATCGAGAACACGCCGACCTCCAGCGTGTACCAGTCCCAGACGTACGCGAGCGGGTAGACGGCGGCGACGGTCCGCGCGGCGCGCCACGTCGCCGCCCGGCCCGCATGGCGGAGGAGTGCGAGTGCGGCGGTTCCGAACACGACCTCCGTCGCGAGGTAGGTGTACGGGCCGAGGACGGTGACGTCCGGCAGCGAGACGCCCGCCAGCGGTCGGAAGAACACCGCCACGAGCAGGCCCGCGAGGAACAGGTACGCGCCCCGCACCAGCAGCATGGTCGCCGTCGTCGCGTCTCTCCGGACGGCGACGACCGCGACGAAGCCGAACGCGAGGCTCGCGACCGGCGAGGCCGGCGGCAGCACGCCCACCACCGCGAGCGGGACGACCGCGAACAGGCCGACGCCGAGACTCGCCACCGCCAGCGAGCGGGCACGGTCGGGACCGAGCGCGACGGCGACGGTCCGTTTGTCGATGGTGCGGTCGTACGCGTAGTCTTGCGTGTCGTCGATCACCTTCACCCCGGCGAGCGTGACGACGAACACCGCCGCGAGCGCGAGCGGGGCGACCGCGAGCGTCCCGGTCTGGGCGGCGTAGCCGCCGAGGAGACACAGCGCGATGCCGACGGGGTAGCCGAGCGTCGTCGTCACCGGGTTGGTGTCGAACTGCGGGGCGTGGAGGTAGCCGATGGCCCACATCGGCGCCGCGAGCGCGACCGAGAGCGGGGTCGCGAGGACGGCGAGTCCGACGAGGCACGCACCGAAGCCGACCGTCGCACCCGCGAGACCAATCCGACACCCCCGTACGGTCATCGGATGGTCGTCGTCCTCGCCGCGGACGTGGAAGTCGACGTAGCCGTCTTTCACGTGGGCGGTGTAGACGGCGAAGAACGCCGCGCCGGCGTACACGAGCGCGACAAGTGGGTCGAACGCCCGCGTCCCGGCGGTCGAGAGCGCCGCGCCGAACAGCGCCGTCGCGACCGGCGGGAGCATGAACACCGGGTGGACCTGCGAGGCGTACGCGCGTGCGACCGCGGCGGGCCCGCTCTCGTGACGGGCGATAGTCATGTACGTGTGGTCGCCGTCTCCGGCGATAAATCGTCCGGCGGTCGATCACCAGACGCAATCCACGTCGGCCGGAGTCGGAGAGCGATTCATATGGTCGGACGACTAACAAGAGTGGCATGAACGACTCGACCGGAGACCTGGACGCGTTGGTCGACAACGAGATGAGCGAGGCCGCCGTGGAGGCCACGCTCCGCGAGCACGGCACCGGCGTCCTCTCGATGGCGCGCGACGGCGAGGCGTACGCCATCCCGGTGTCGTTCGGCTACGACGGCGAGCGCTGCTACTTCGTGTTCGTCGGCTACCACGAGCCGAGTACGAAGGCGGCGTTCGCCGAGGCGACCGAACGCGCGACGCTCACGGTGTACGACGACACCAGTCGCGACGACTGGCACAGCGTCAACGTCCGCGGCCGCCTCGCCAAACTGGGCGACGACGACTGGCCCGCCGCGCGCGAGGCCATCGGCGACAACGCCTGGTACCCCGCGCTGTTCCGCGGCGCCGACCCCCGCGGTCGGATCGACATGTGGGCGCTGGAGGTCGAAGAGAAGACCGGCTACCAGAGCGACTGAACGCGAACCGACGGCACCGTACCGGGGGACAGCGGACGCGACGGGACCTGAAGAATCGCAGGTTGTCGGCCAGAATCGTGTGTTTCGGGGTCGGGGCCTGCCGCCGACCCCGCGACGGTGGATTACTCGAGGTCGAAGCGGTCGGCCGTCATGACCTTCGTCCACGCGTCGACGAAGTCCTCGACGAACTGCTCGTCGGCGTCGTCGGCGGCGTACACCTCAGCGACCGCACGGAGCCGCGAGTGCGAGCCGAAGATAAGGTCGACGCGCGTCGCCTCGCCCTCCACGTCGCCGGTGGCGCGGTCGCGCACCTCGAACCGGTTCTCGTCGTCGGTCGGCTCCCACTCGGTGCCCATGTCGAGCAGGTTCGCGAAGAACTCGTTGGAGAGCGTCTCCGGCTCCTCGACGAACACGTGGTCGTCGTCGCCGTACGTGGCGTCGAGCGTGCGCATCCCGCCGACCAGCACCGTCATCTCCGACGGCGTCAGGTTCAGCAGGTCCGCCTTGTCGACCAGCAGGTCCTCGCCGGCGCGAGTCGCGTCGTCCGCGCGGTAGTTGCGGAACCCGTCCGCGGTCGGCTCGAGCGCCTCGAAGGAGTCGACGTCGGTCTGCTCTTGGGTCGCGTCGACGCGGCCGGGCTCGAACGGCACGTCGACGTCGTGGCCGGCGGCGGCGGCGGCCTCCTCGAGGGCGGCGTTGCCGGCCAGCACGATCAGGTCCGCCAGCGACACGCGCACGTCGTCGTCGCGCGAGGCGTTGAACTCCTCCTGGACGTCACGGAGCGTGTCGAGCACGGTCTCCAGTTCCTCGGGCTCGTTGGCCTCCCAGTCGCGCTGCGGGCGCAGGCGGATGCGGGCGCCGTTGGCGCCGCCGCGCTTGTCGCTGTCGCGGTACGTCGACGCCGACGCCCACGCGGTCTTCACGAGCTGTGAGACGGACAGGTCCGTGGCGAGCACCGTCTCCTTCAGTTCGGCGACCTCCTCGTCGCCGACGACCTCGTAGTCGGCCTCCGGCAGCGGGTCCTGCCACAGCATCTCCTCGTCCGGCACCTCGGGGCCGAGGAACCGCGACGGCGGGCCCATGTCACGGTGCGTGAGCTTGTACCACGCCTTCGCGAACGCCATCCCGAACGCCATCGGGTTCTCCTGGAAGCGCTCGATGATCTCGCGGTACTGCGGGTCCTTCTTCAGCGCCACGTCGGTGGTGAGCATCATCGGCGTCTGGTCGCCGTCGCCGTCGGCCGCGGGCGCCTTCTCGACGGCGTCCTCGTCGACGGGGGTCCACTGCCACGCGCCGCCGGGCCCCTTCTCCGGCTCCCACTCGTGTTCGAGCAGGTTGTCGATGTAGCCGAGGTCCCACTCGGTCGGCGAGGCGTTCCACGGTCCCTCGATGCCGGAGGTGATGGTGTCGCCGCCCTTGCCCGAGCCGTGCTCGTTCTTCCAGCCCAAGCCCTGCTCTTCGATCGGTGCGGCCTCGGGCTCGGGGCCGAGGTTCGGTTCGGGGTCGTCGGCGCCGTGGACCTTCCCGAAGGTGTGGCCGCCGGCGATGAGCGCCGCCGTCTGCTCGTCGTTCATCGCCATGCGGTCGAACGTCTGGCGGATGTTCTTCGCGGACGCCTCGGGGTCGGGCTGGCCGTCGGGCCCCTCGGGGTTCACGTAGATGAGCCCCATCACGGAGGCGCCGAGCCCCTCCATGATCTCACCGGGCGCGTCGAAGCGCTCGTTCGTCTCGAACTCGCTCTCGGGGCCCCAGTCGACGGCGTCGTCGGGCGCGTAGTCGTCCTCGCGACCGCCGGCGAAGCCGAACGTCTTGAACCCCATCGACTCCATCGCGACGTTGCCCGCGAGGATCATCAGGTCCGCCCACGAGATGTTGCGACCGTACTTCTGCTTCACCGGCCACAGCAGGCGGCGCGCCTTGTCGAGGTTCGCGTTGTCCGGCCAGCTGTTGAGCGGGGCGAAGCGCTGTCGGCCGCCGTCGGCGCCGCCGCGCCCGTCGCTCGCGCGGTAGGTCCCCGCGCTGTGCCACGCCATCCGGATGAACAGCGGGCCGTAGTGGCCGTAGTCGGCGGGCCACCACTCCTGGGAGTCGGTCATGAGCTCCTCCAGATCCGCCTTCACGGCGTCGAGGTCGAGGCTCTCGAACGCCTCCGCGTAGTCGAACTCCGCGCCCATCGGGTCGATGTCGCGGGCGTTGGCGTCGAGGACGTCGAGTTTGAGCTGTTCCGGCCACCAGTCCTGGTTGGACCCGGTCATTGATCCAAACTCATGTGCTGTCGTATGTAAAGATTGTCTAATTCGGTAAGCGTGTGTTTGGTGTCGAGAAAGGAATATTGTGTTGTTGCGAAGGTCTGGTTAGGATTCGGTACCGCTGATCGCATCGTCGAGGACTGCGTCGTCGTCGCGTCCCGTGATGAGGGGCGTTCTGGGAGCTGGGTTGGTTTGGTACCAGCTGTCCAGTGAATCGTTGTGGTGCGACTCAGATTGAGATTCGTCTCGAGAGGATAAGAAGTGGGACCGCCGAGATTCGAACTCAGGTCCTACGGACCCCATCCGCAGAGGATACCACTACCCTACGGTCCCGCATCAGCGAAGAGACGAGCCCCAAGGTTAAGCCCTTCGTTTCACAGACCCCCTCCGTCGTGCGATCACACGACACGGCGGCGCTCACTCGTCGTCCGGATCGCGCGGTACCACGAGGTCGCCGTCGTCGCGGACGGCCATGCTCGCGACCGCCTTCCCCTCGTACGTCGCCAGCCCCTCCGCCCGGCCGATCACGTAGCCGTCGTGCTCGCTCTCGACCGTCGCGACCACCTCGCCGTGGGGCGTCACGACGTCGGCGACCGCGTCGCCCTCCTCGACGGCGTCCCCGACGGCGAGGCGGTGGCGCACCAACCCGGCCGTCTCGACGCGCGGGCCGACGAACCGCCGGACGGGGTAGTCGACAGGGGCGTCCGGGACCCCCTCGCCAGCGGCACCGACACCCGCGGGTACCGCGTCCAGCAGGCCGAACTCGACGGCGACGGCGCAGATGCCCGCGACGCCTGCCGCGCGGGCGTCCTCCTCGACCACGCTGTGGCCGCCCAACTCCGCCGTGATCGCGGGGATTCCGGCGGTGTTGAGCGCCGCGCCGGCGGTCGAGCGCTGGAGCGCCTGCTCGACGTACTCCTCGGCGGGGTACTCCGTGAGCACCGGGAGTCCCAATGCGCTCGCGAGGCGGTCGAGGTCCTCGGCGAGCGCCTCGGCCTCTTCTTCGGTGCGCTCCTCGCCGTACAGCACGCGGTCGCGGATGGTGAACGGCATCGAGCCAACCTGCGCGGTGTGGCAGTCGACGAGCAGGTCCGCCGAGTCAGACAGTGCTTCGAACAGGCGAGTGTCGATCCGCTCTTGCGTCTCGGGCGGGCGCGAGCGGTCGCGCTCGGTGTCCGGGAAGTAGCGGTTCGGGTCGTCGCCGCCGTAGTAGGAGGTGCGCTCGTTGCGCCGGAGGCCGGCGGGGTTGACGACGGGCGCGACGACGACGGCGCCGGCGAGGTCGTCCACGACCGGCGCCAGCGTCGCCGCCGCGTCCTGCGCGACGGCGACGCCGGTCGCCTCGTCGCCGTGGACGCCGCCGGTCACCCACAGCACCGGGCCGTCGGCGGCGCCGTTCACCACGGTCACGGGGAGTCGCTCGCTCCCGCCAGTGGGGAGCGGCGTCGCGTCGATCCAACCGTCGTCGCGCTCGCCGGGGTCGGCGCTGGCCGTGCCGACCGCGAGTGTGTCGTCCATGCCGGCGACTGGGGGTCCCCGGCGAAAAAGCCCCGACAGCCGGCAGTCGGCGTCGGCTTTATGTTCGAATCACAACCAGACAGGAGCGTGTTACGTGCCCTCACCGACCCGGACGGCTTCTTCGCCGAACGTCGCGACGACCCCGCGTTCCTCGCACCGATGTTGGTCGTGCTCGCCGCGGGGGTCGTCGGCGTCGTCGGATCGATCCCCGTGTTGCGTGCGACGCTCTCGGCGCTCCCACCGGAAGCCAGCGGCCTCGCGAGCGTCTTCGTGGTCGTCGGAGCCGTCGGCGGCCTGGTCGGTCCGCTCGTCGTGTGGGTGGTGGCAGCCGGCGTGTTCCACGTCCTCTCGATCCCGTTCGACGGCGAGGGGCCGTTCTCGCGGACGCTGAAAATCGTCGGCTGGGGGTTCGTCCCCTCCATCGTCGCCGGGGTTGTCACCGCCGTCGTCAACTACCGGGTGTACTCGGCCGTGCAGTTTCCAGACGACCCACAGCAGATCCAGCAGTTCGTCGAGTCGATCCAGAGTCGCCCGGAACTACTCGTCGCCGGCGCCGTCGGCGTCCTCCTGACCGTCTACCAGGGGTTCATCTGGGTGTACGCGGTGAGGCACGCTCGTCGGGTCGACCTCCGGAGCGCCACCGTCGTCGTCGGCGTCCCGACCGCGCTGCTGGTGGTGTGGCAACTGTACAACCTGCTGTAGTCCCGGTGTCTCGCGCGGTGGTGGGCGCGCGGAAGGCGCTCGCCTTCAGACCAGCACGCGCTCCAACTCGACCACCTCGCCAGCCTCCGCCGCCGGGTCGCCTCGTCGGCGACCCAGACAGACTGCGGCCCCGTTGGGTGTGTAGCAGGCGAGCAGGTCGCCCTCGTCGGGCGTACCCGCACCGACCTCACCGACCGCGAGTACGCCCGGCGCGTACACGGGTGCGCCCTCGGCGACCTCGCGAGCGGCGGAGTCGGCGATGGTCAGCGACGGGAGGCCGGTCATCGCGTCCTCGGCGGGGCGGAGCACCTCGCGCAGCAGCGACTCGTCCGGTTCGCCGTCAGGTGTGTCTCGGCCGTCGGCGAACGCGATGCCGTCGGCGAGGTCGTGCAGCGTGTGGAGGTCGCGGTCGTCGAACGGGTCGGTCGCGGTGCGGCGGAGGTGGCCCATGTGGCCGCCCGTCCCGAGCGCGAGGCCGATGTCGTGACACAGTTTCCGGACGTACGTTCCCGACTCACAGCGAATCCGGAGGAGCACCTGCCGGTCGGTCCGGTCGAGCACGTCGAGGTCGTACACCTCGCGCGTCCGGAGTTTCCGTTTGACGGCGGACTTGCGGGGCGGCTTCTGGTACAACTCCCCCTCGAACTCGGCGACGACGCGGTCGAGGTCCGTCGGGGCGGTGCCGTGGAGTTCGAGCACGGCGACGTACTCTTTGGCGCCCTCCAGAAACACCTGCGCCATCCGCGTGGCGTCGCCGGTGAGCGTGGGCAGACAGCCCGTCACCTTCGGGTCGAGCGTCCCCGAGTGGGCCGCGCGGTCGACGCCGAGGAGGTCGCGCACCCACGCGGCGACCTGGTGGGCGGAGGGGCCGGCGGGCTTGTCGAGGTTGACGACGCCGAACGCGGCCAACTCCGCGACAGACCGATCCTCGGGTGCCGGGCGCATGAGACTCAGAAGTCGTAGTCGACGCCCTCGACCGGCGCCTTCCCCTCGTCGGTGTCGGGGTCGTAGGAGTCGACGGCGGTCGTGAGCATGCCGAGGACGCCCTCGGGCGACCAGCGCGCGGTGTTGTACGAGAGGTCGTAGATGCTGAGGTCGTCGATGTCGATGTTGTAGTACTCGCGGTAGCGCTTCGCCTCGCTCGACTCGCGGCGGCGCGTCTCCTCGATCACCTGCTCCAGCGGCTTCTCCTCGCGGTCGACGATGCGCTCACAGCGGACCTCCAGCGGCGCGTCCAGCCAGATCCGCAGATCCGCGTGGTCGGCGGCGAGCCACCCGGCGAGGCGCGACTCCAGCAGCACGTCGTCGCGCTCGACGGCGATGTCGCGCAGGCGACGGTCGAGGTCGCGGTCGATCTGGTCTTCTTCCTCGGCGAGTTCGTTGAACTCGACCGGCGTCATCCCGCGCTCGGCGGCCAGTTCGCGGAAGATGTCACCGCCGGAGACGTGTTCGAGGTCGAACGCCTCCGCGAGCGCGGCGGCGGTGGTGCTCTTCCCGCTGCCCGGCGGGCCGGAGACCGTTAGCAACATATCCCTTCTGGGCCGCTCGCGCTCAAAAAGGCGTCCATGTTCGCGCCGGTGTGTGGGGCGCTCGCGTGGCTCGCCCCGTCACTCCGCGCCGGCGGACGCGCCCGCAGCCAGTCGGTCGGCGATCAGTTCGAGGGTGACGGGCTCTGCAGTCTCGCGGGCGTCGTCGTACTGTTCGTGCGCCCACCGCACCGCCTCTGGCGTGTCGTTGATCGCGACGCCGCCGACGCCGGTGTCCGTGTACACGAGCAGGCCCGCCTCGCTTGGCCGGTCGTCGTGGTCGGCGACCCACAGCCCGAAGCGCGCGTCTATCGGTCCGACGAAGAACTCGAACTCTCCCTCGCGGATCTGCTCGCGCAGGCGCTCGGGGCGGCTCTCGACCAGGTGGTCGAAGACGGCCGGGGTGAGCACCATCTTCGGCACCGCGCCGCCGGTCCTCGCTTCGGTGTCGAAGGTGTCGATGTGGCCACCGAGCACGACGGGCGCCAGCCCGTGGACCCGAGTCGCGTTCCGCACCGACTCGAACAGGCGGTCGACCACCCCGTCCGGCACGCTGGGGTCGGGCTGACTCACCGTCGCGCCGGCGAGGAACCGCCCGTCGACGGGGGTGTCCGCCGGGAGCGACTCGAACAGCGCCTCCGCCTCGTGGAGGCCGGCGAGTTCTGCGTGGTAGCGGTCGGCCGACTCCAGCGCCTTCGCCCCGACGACCGTCGCTTGGAATCCGCCGTCGACACGCTCTGCGAGCCCCTCGTCGACCAGTTCCCGAATGCCACGGTCGAGCGTCGTCCGTGGGACTCCGAGCGACTCCACGAGCGTCCGCTTGCGAACCGGCCCCTCACACAGCGCCGCCAACACGTCGCGGCGCTTTCGCAGAACCCCCGCCGTCTCGGATGTGTCGCCGGCGCTCATCTGTCCGGGACAGACGCACGGCGAACAGTTGTGTGTTCCGCTTGATGGGACATTTCCCGATCCGTGGGGTGGTGTCCGGCCGGTGAAGTAATGTTGACGACGACAATACGTCAAATCGCCCCCAAGCGTCGGTCTCCGACTGCACGGCCCTCCAATCCGCTCCCCGCCCGTCCCCTCGGGCGGGGACCCGCCGCCGACCGCCTCGTCTCCCGCTGACCGCCCCCGTCGCCGCTTCACCCTCGCGACGCAACTCGCACTCGGCCCGACCCGACCCCTCGGGGACCGGCCCACTCGTTCGCTCCGGTCGCTGCTCGTATCGGCGACCGCGGCGACCGTGCTCCGAACGCGTCGGACAGCCCTCGATCACTCCCGTCTCGCCAGCCCAGCGAGGTGACCCGCCTCCTCGACGATGATCGCCTCGCTCCCGAGTCTGGCGGCGTTCTCGCTCCCCGGGAGACAGAACACGGGCACCCCGTCGGCGACGCCGGCGGTCGCGCGCGTCCCGACGACCATCGTTCCGATCTCCTCGCGACTCAGCGACCGAAACAGTTCCCCGAAGCCGGGCAACTCCTTGTCGAACAGCGGCGTCACCGCCTCCACGGTCACGTCGTCGGGGGTCACGCCCGTGCCGCCCGTGGTGACGACGCAGTCGACGTCGTCGCGGTCGATCAGTCGATCCACGGTCTCTTGCACGCCGTCGAAGTCGTCCGCGATGATTTCGCGAACCACCGCCTCGTCACCCGCGTCGGCGACCGCGGCCTCGATGGCGTCGCCCGCGGGGTCGTCCTCGTGACTCCGCGAGGTGGAGACGGTCACGACGGCGTAGCCGAGCGCGTCGAGGTCGTGTGCGTGGTGGTCGTCGTCTGCGTGGCTGTGTCCGTCGCCGTGGTCGTGGCTGTGTCCGTCGCCGTCGTCGTGTCCGTGGTGGTGCTCGTCGCCGTGGTCGTGGTCGTCACTCATGGGCGGTCGTTCCCACGCCGGGCGCTTCAAGCCCGCGTCCGCAGCGACTCGCGGACGCCGTCGACGCCGAGGCGGATCGCGACTACGAGTCCGCCCACCGCGAGCGCGACCACGCCACCGACGAGGAGACCGACGCCGAGCACCCACACGACGACGGCGGGCCGCCCCTGGAGGAGCATCGCGAGGCCGACAACCAGCGACAGCCCCGTCAGCGACGAGGCGGCCCCGCCGGCGACCAGCCGGTACCGACACGAGCGGTCCGCCAGCGGTCCGAGTCGGAGGCGCCCCTCGCCGACGGGGAGCCCGTAGCCGACGGCCGTGACGATGCCGGCGACGGCGGTCCCGATCAGCGCGAAGGCGAACGCAAAGCCCACGGGGACGCCGTCGCCCGTCTCCGGGGGCGGTGGCAACTGGATGACGAACGCGGCGACGGCGACGTGGCCGGCGAGGCCGACCGCGAGGACGAGCGACCGGAGGGCGGCGAGGAGGCGGGGACGGTTCACACCGGACGTGTCGGACGAACGATAATGGGTGTTGGGGGACGGAGCGTCAGTGGGACCGTGGCTCACTCCTCGTCGAGGTCCGGGTGGAACAGCTCCTCGATCCGGCACTCGAAGAAGTCGGCGAGCCGGAACGCCAACTCTAGCGACGGGTCGTACCGACCGCGCTCGATGCTGTTGATCGTCTGGCGGGTGACGCCGACCTCGTCGGCGAGTCCCGCCTGACTCAGGCCGCGCTCCTCGCGGCGGGCGCGCACGTCGTTGTTCATCCGGCGAACTTGACGTACCCGAGCGCCAGCGCGAACACGACGAACAGCGCGACGTAGCCGTACAGGACGCCCGCGACGACCGGCGGCGCGTCGTAGACGCCGAGCGCGCTCAACGCCCGGGTGCCCGAGGCCCCAAGGATGAGGACGACCCCGGCGACGGACAGCGTGATCGTGCTCGCGCGCCGTTCGAGCTCCGTGTCGCGCTCGTCGAACAGCGTCACCGGGCTGAGTCGCCAGACGGCGACGAACGCGAGCACCCCGAGCAGGTACGTCGCCTCGGCCGCGACGGGATACGAGAGCAGGCGCAACACGACGTTGGCGACGACCGCGACCGCGACCGAGCCGTACAGCAGTCGCTTGTATCGGCGGCGTCGCGCCACCGTCGGCGCGGCGACGGCCTCCGTCATCGGCGGGCCCTCACGACGGCGGGGACGAGGCGGTTCGAGACGAGCGGGGTCGGGTCGGAGTGGATGGTGGACATGGTGTAAAGCTCGCTTTACAGTAAAGGAGACTTTACACATCGACTTATAGCTATCGGTGAGCCATCCGACACGTTCGGATCGCCGTGGGGGAAGGGTTTACTCCCCCCGCGTGGCACGTGCCATCACGCATGAAGGCAGTCCAGTTCTCGGAGCACGGTGACCGCGACGTGATCGAGTACGGCGACTTCCCCGACCCGGAACCGGAGCGCGGCGAAGTGGTCATCGACGTGAAGGCGGGCGCGCTCAACCACCTCGATATCTGGACCCGAAAGGGCCTGCCGGGGATCGATCTGGAGATGCCGCACATCCCTGGCTCGGACGCGGCGGGCGTCGTGACTGAAATCGGCGAGGGTGTCACCCGCTTCGAGGAGGGCGACCACGTCGCCGTCTCGGCGGGCGTCTCCTGTGGCGTCTGTGAGTTCTGCCGCCACGGCGAGGAGTCGGAGTGTGTCCGCTTCTCGATCATCGGCGAGCACCAGCGCGGCGTCCACTCGGAACTGGCCGCCGTACCGGAGGACAACCTCGTCCCCGTCCCCGAGCACGTCGACTGGGAGGTCGCCGGCTCCGCCTCGCTCGTGTTCCAGACCGCGTGGCGGATGCTGCTCTCGCAGGGCGAACTCGCCCCGGGCGAGAAGATTCTCGTGCTCGGCGCCTCCGGCGGCGTCGGCCACGCCGCGGTCCAGATCGCCGACTTCGTCGGCGCCGAGGTGTACGCGACGGCTTCCACCGAGGAGAAACTCCAGTACGCCGAGGAGTGCGGCGCCGAACACGTCATCAACTACGAGGAGGACGACTTCGCGAAGGAGATCCGCGACCTGACGGGCCGCCGCGGCGTCGACATGGTCGTCGACCACATCGGTGCGGCGACGTGGACCGACTCGCTCAAGAGCCTCGCGAAGGGCGGGCGCGTCGTCACCTGCGGGGCGACCACCGGTGGGCGCCCGGAGACGGACATCAACCGCATCTTCTGGAACCAACTGAAGGTGATCGGCTCGACGATGGCGACGCCCGGCGAGGTCGACGACGTGCTCGAACTCGTGTGGGACGGCACCTTCGAGCCGCGGATCCGTGAGGTCCTGCCGATGAGCGAGGCCGCACGGGCACACGAGATGATCGAGAACCGAGAGGGCTTTGGCAAGGTGGTGGTTAGACCAGACAGTGAGCTCTGAGACCGACTCCGGCACCGCCCGCGTCGTCAACACGGGCGACGGCTACGAGCGCGTCGACGCCGCGGACGACGGCGACGCGGCCGCCGACGCGGACGACGACCTCGGTCGGGCAGGCTGGGTGCTCGTCGCGGTGGTGGTCGTGGCGTTCCTCGTGATCCCGGGCGTCATCTACGTCCGCCCGACGATCCCCGGCGAGATCGGACTGCGATTCCTCGCCGCGATGCTCGTGTTGCCGTTCCTCCCGGCGCTGTTGCTGGGTGTGACGGCCGTCTGGAGTCTCGCGGTGGGCGAGGAGTAGCCGCCGCGCGAACCGCTGGCACGACATATTTTTCACGCGTCGGTCGAACGGTTCAATCCATGGACGACGCGCTCGTGACGGACCTCCGGCGGGAGGTGGGCGACGCTCTCCGCGCGGTGGGGACGTACGACGGCGACGACTACCACGTCCGGTACCTCCGCGACGACGTGGCGCCCGCCCTCGACGACGACGACCTCGACGCGATCCGCCAGGGTGCGGTGTTCGACTCGCTCGAACGCGACTACTACGAACGCCTGTTCTCGACGGCGGGCGACTTCGAGGCGACCGTCCGGCGCTTCGAGGACGCGCTCGTCGTCGAGGTACCCACCGGTCACGGCGGCGGCGTGTTGGCGAGCGTCGACCGCCACCACGACGGGTCTGTGTCGGCGGTCATCGAGCGGTGTCGCGCGGTCGCGGTGTGACCCGGGCGGGACGTTTTGCCCCCCGGGCGCGTACGGGCGACCATGCCCACGACGCTTCGCGCCGCCCGCGAGCCCGACGACCTCCCGGCCGACGTGCCCGGTGAGTCCACGTTCGTCGAGGCGAACGGTCGGACCCTCCACGCCGTCGAAGCCGGCCCCGTCGACGGCGACCTCGTCGTCTTGCTCCACGGCTTCCCCGAGTTCTGGTACGGCTGGCACGACCAGATCCGGCCGCTCGTCAACGAGGGGTACCGCGTCGTCGTCCCCGACCAGCGCGGCTACAACCGGAGCGAGCGCCCCGGGCGCGTCGACGCCTACCGGATCGAGGAACTCGCCGCCGACGTGGTCGGTCTGATCGACGCGTACGACCGCGACAGCGCCGCCGTCGTCGGCCACGACTGGGGCGGCGTCGTCGGCTGGTGGCTCGCGCTCCACCACCAAGAGCGTCTCTCGTCGTTCGTCGCGGTCAACGCCCCCCACCCGACGGTGATCCGCCGGACGCTCTCGGGCGACCCGACGCAACTGCTCCGCTCGGGGTACGCGCTGTTCTTCCAGGTGCCGAAGCTCCCCGAGGCGGTGATCCGGGCGGGCAACTGGCGCCTCCCGGTGACGATGCTGCGCGAGTCGTCGATGCCCGGCACGTTCTCGACGGCGGACTTCGACCGCTACCGCGCGGCGTGGGGGCGCGAGGGGGCGTTCACCGCGATGCTCAACTGGTACCGGGCCGCCGCACGGCGCCGCCCGACACCCGCGACCGACGAGGTGACGGTGCCGACGCGGGTGATCTGGGGCGTCCACGACCAGTTCCTCAAGCGCCGGATGGCGTACGACTCCGTCGACTACTGTACGGACGGCCGACTCACGACGTTCCAGGAGGCGACCCACTGGGTCCAGCACGAACAACCGATGAAGGTCGCCGACGCGATCATCGACGAGTTGGCCTGAACGGGGACCCCTGAGGCGTCCCTCACGACACTCACGACGAGCGCGCGGCTACTTCTCGCGCTCGTCGTCGACGCCGATGGCGACGCCGCTGTCGTCCCAGTCGCGCCGCCCACGACGGCGCTCGCGGAGGTCGCGTCCGCCGTCGGCCGTCGGAGCGGTCTCGTCGCCCTCGTCTCCCCCCTCGCCGCCGGCCTGGTTCACCGCACCCGGCATCATCGCGTCGACGGTGCCGGGGCCCTCCTCGGCGTCCTGTGACTGCCGCTCCTTGAGGTTCTGGCGGGTGAACTGCGGTTGCGCGCGGATGCCGCGGCGGTCCTTCGTGAACGAGCGGTACAGGAAGAACACCATCGGCAGCGTCGCGACGACGATGCCCACCGAGAGGTAGACGTTGAGCATCGAGTCGGGCGACCCGTTGAACGAGTAGATGATCGCCGCCGACAGCCCACCGACGGCCGTGAGGATCGAGTAGGCGATCCGCTTGGCCAGCCGTTCGAGCACGTCGTTCTCGTCGTTCAGCGTGACGTTCACCTCCAGATTGCCCCGCTGGGCCGTGGTGAGCACGTCGTCCAACTTCGGCGGCACCGTGAACAGCGCCTGCGCGGTCCGCCGGGTCTGCTGGGCGGCGTCGCCGGCGAGGCGGCGGGCGGTGTCCTCCAGGTACCCCTGCTCGGTGAGGTAGTCGGTCGCCACTTCGATGAAGTCGAAGTCGGGGTCGAGCGTGACGCAGACGCCCTCGACGACCGTGGCGACCCGGAGCACCAGCGCCATGTTCTGCGGGAGGCGCAGCGGGAAGTCGTAGATGGTCGACTCCACCTGCTCGATCACCTGCTGGACGCGGTACTGCTCGATGTCCTCGCCGCGCACGTCGGCGATGGCCAACTCCATCACCTCGGCCATCACGTCCCGGTCGGCCTCCGGCGACAGCGTCCCCATCTCGACTAAGGCGTCGAGGATGCCGTCGATGTTCTGGTTGGCGACGGCGATGTAGAAGTCGATGATCTTCTCCTGGATGAACGGGTCGACGCGCCCGGACATCCCGAAGTCGTAGAAGATGATCTTCCCGTCTTCGGTCACCGAGAGGTTCCCGGGGTGGGGGTCGGCGTGGAACACGCCGTCCTCGGCGATCATCTGGAGGTAGACGCGCTGGAGCGTCGTCGCCAACTCCGTGCGGTCGATGCCCATCTCGTCGAGCGCGGCGGTGTCGGATATCTTCGTCCCCGGGAGGTACTCCATCGTGAGCACGCGGGGACCCGAGGCGCCCGCCTTCGGTTCGGGGATGCGCACGCGGTCGTTGCCCTCGAAGTTCGCCCGGATCTCCCGGAGGACGCGCTGCTCGCGGGCGTAGTCCATCTCCTGGTGGATCGTCTTGTCGAACTCCTCGGCGAGGTTGTCGAGCGAGAACGCCTGGCCGGAGCCGACGAACCGCGTCAGGAACGGCACCGACCACTTGATGATCGTGAGGTCCGCCTCGACCAACTCCTCGATCCCGGGGCGGCGCACCTTCACCGCGACCTGCTCGCCCTCGTAGGTGGCGACGTACACCTGGCCGAGGCTGGCGCCGGAGATGGGGTCGCTGTCGAACTCGTCGAACACCTCGTCGACGGGGCCGAGTTCGTCCTCCAGCACGACCTTCGACTCCGGCCACGGCGCCGGCGGCACGTCGTCTTGGAGCGAGGACAGCACCTCGATGTACGCCGAGGGGAGCACGTCGGGACGCGTCGAGAGGATCTGGCCGAGTTTGATGAACGTCGGCCCGAGCGTGAGCAGCGTATCGAGCAGCACCTCCGCGCGCCGGAGCCGCATCTCGCGGGTCACCTCGCGGGACCGACCGACGACGAGGAACCGTTTGTGGTCGCGGAGGTACGCGACGATCAGCGGCAGGAACCGGTAGATGACGACGGGGAACCGCCGATACGCTCGCAGTGAGACCAGCGTGACCACCCAGGTTACGCGTCCGACACCGGGATGGTGTGTTCGGGTGCGGCCACGCGCTTCGGGAGCCGCACCGTCAGCACGCCGCGGTCCATCTCCGCCTCGCCGTTCTCGTGGGTCGCGTCCGGCGGGAGCGGAATCTCCGCGTCGAGGAACAGCGGGCGGTCCTCCTCGACGTAGCTGAACTCGGGGTCGGCGGCCTTCTCCCGGCGCGCCTCGATCTGGAGGCGACCGCGTTCGAGTCGCACGTCCGTCGTCTCCGCGCTGGCTCCCGGTAGGTCGACGACGAGGAGGTACGCGTCGTCGCTCTCCAGCAGATCGGCGAACACCGGCTCGGGGAGTTCCCGGAGGGCCTCGCGTAGCTTCGACATGGACGGGGTAAGGGGCGGCGCGTCGAAAAAGGCCGCGGTGGCTGGCCCCGATCCATGCGTGTTAGTGTCTCCCGTGGGTTTTTGTACCCGCCGCCGGTGGGGTGAGGTATGTACGAGAGCGCCGAGGAGGGCGACCGCGAGACGCCGACGGACCCAGAGGTCGAGGTCGAACCGGCGGTTCGAGTCGAACCGGACGCAGCGGTGGTGTCGCTGCACGCGCGGGTGCCGCCAGACGCCCGCCGCGAGGCCCCGGTTCCGCTCCGTCCACTCGCGACGGCGCGGGCGCTCGGCGGTCGCCTCCGGCGACTGCTGGGTGGCCGCGGCCGACGCTCGCGGGCACGTGGCCGGGAGTAGCGCCCACCACGAC
Organism: Halobaculum marinum; assembly: GCF_029338555.1. Lineage (GTDB taxonomy): Archaea > Halobacteriota > Halobacteria > Halobacteriales > Haloferacaceae > Halobaculum > Halobaculum marinum. The sequence continues at coordinate 901,557 of NZ_CP119989.1, forward strand.
TGCTGGCCTTTTTACGACACCGCGACGACCGATACGGTATGAGTCACGACCGCACACGCTCCGGGTTCAAGGAGCGGACCCGGGTCGCCGCCGCGCGCGAGCGCCTCCTCGCGGCGGCGACGCCCCACGGCCGGACCGAGACGGTGCCGCTGACCGCGGCGGACGGTCGCGGCGTCGCCGACACGGTCGCCGCGCCGACGCCGGTGCCGGGGTACGACCGCGCGGCGATGGACGGCTGGGCCGTCCGCGCAGAAGACACGTTCGGGGCGTCCGCGCGCTCACCCGCGGTGCTGTTCGTCGAGGACGACGAGGTCGGGCCCGAGGGAGCCGTGCGCGTCCACACGGGGAGCGAACTGCCGCCGGGCGCCGACGCGGTGGTCAAGATCGAGCAAGTCGACGAGGTGGGGTCGGAGGTAGAGGTGTTCGACGCCGTCGCCGAGGGGGAGAACGTCGGACCCGTCGGCGAGGACGTCGCGGAGGGGCAGTCGCTGTACGAGCCACCCCACCGGCTCCGGCCCTCGGATCTGGGCCTGCTGAAGTCGGTCGGCATGGACGAGGTGGCGGTCGCGGAGCCGCCTCGCGTGTCGGTGATCCCGACCGGCGAGGAGTTGGTCGAGGCCGACCCCGACCCGGGCGAGGTGATCGAAACGAACGGCCTCACCGTCTCGCGACTCGCCGAGCGGTGGGGCGCCGAGGCGACGTACCGCGACATCGTCACCGACGACGAGGACGCCTTGCGCGGGGCCGTCGAGCGCGACCTCGACCACGACGTGGTCGTGACCACCGGCGGCTCCTCCGTCGGCGAGCGCGACCTCATCCCGGAGGTGATCGCCGACCTCGGCGAGGTGCTCGTCCACGGCGTCGCGCTGAAGCCCGGCCACCCCGTCGCACTCGGTGTCGTCGAGGAGACGCCCGTGGTGATGCTCCCGGGGTACCCGGTCGCGTGCATCGTCAACGCCGTCCAGTTCCTCCGGCCGGTGCTCCGTGAGATCGGCTCGCTCCCGCACGAGCCACACCCGACGCGGCGGGCGACGCTCACACGGAAGGTGTCCTCGGAGCCGGGGGTGCGGACGTTCGCTCGGGTTCGTCTCGCTGCGGGCGACGACGGGACGGAGGCGACGCCAACCCGCGCCTCAGGCTCCGGGATGCTGTCGTCGGTCGCGCTCGCGGACGGCTGGGTGGTCGTCCCCGAGTCGCGGGAGGGCTTCGACGCCGGCGAGCACGTCGACGTGGAGCTGTGGGAGGTGAACGAATGAGCGACCGCAAGGAGTTCCGCGATCTCGCGGAGCCGCACGAGGCGCACGAGGCCATCGCCTCGCTTGACCTCGTGCCCGACCCGGAGACGGTTCCGCTCCGGGAGGCGCGCGGGCGGGTGCTCGCCGAACGGATCGACGCCGAGATGGACGTGCCCGGGTTCGACCGCGCCTCGATGGACGGCTACGCGGTGCGCGCCCGCGACACGTTCGGCGCCGACGAGGCCGACCCCGCGACGCTGGACCTCATCGGGGCGGTCCACGCCGGCAGCGAGCCGACGGTGACCGTCGAGTCGGGCACGTGCGCGGAGATTTCGACGGGCGCCGTGATGCCCGACGGCGCAGACGCGGTGGTGATGGTCGAGCGGACGACGGAACTCGCGGGCGGGGGCGACGACGGCGGCGACGCCATCGAGATCCGAACGTCGGTCGCGCCCGGCGACCACGTGATGTTCGCGGGCGCCGACATCGCGGCCGGTGGACGGGCACTCGGTCCCGGCACGGCGATTACCCCCCGTGAGATCGGACTGTTGTCCGCGCTCGGCGTCGACGAGGTGCCCGTCCGCGGGCGTCCCACCGTCGGGATCGTCTCGACCGGCGACGAACTCGTCCGTCCGGGCGAGGACCTCCACAGCGAGCGCGGGCAGATCTACGACGTGAACAGCTACACTATCGCCGCGGGCGTCGAGGAGGCCGGCGGCGAGGCGCGACTGTACCCCCACGCGGGCGACGACTACGACGAGATGGAGCGCCTGCTCGTCGAGGCCAGCGAGGAGTGCGACCTGGTGCTGTCGTCGGGGTCGACCTCCGCGTCGGCGGTGGACGTGATCTACCGCGTCATCGAGGAACGCGGCGAGTTGCTCCTCCACGGCGTCTCCGTCAAGCCCGGCAAGCCGATGCTCGTCGGACGCGTCGGCGACTCGGCGTACGTCGGCCTCCCGGGGTACCCGGTGTCGGCGCTCACCATCTTCCGCACGTTCGTGGCGCCGGCGGTCCGCCGCGCCGCGGGCGAACCGGAGCCCGCGACGGCGACCGCGACGGGCCGGATGGCCGTCGAAGAGCGCTACTCGGAGGGCCGGATGCGGCTGATGCCCGCCGGACTCGTCGAGGACGCCGAGGGAGCGACGCTCGTCTACCCCGTCGACAAGGGGTCGGGCGCGACGACGAGTCTCGTCGAGGCCGACGGCGTCGTCGTCGTCGACCCGGACACGGAGTACCTCGCCGCCGGAGAGCCGGTCGAGGTGCAGTTGTTCTCGCCGGAGGTGCGCGCGCCGACGCTGTTCGCCGTCGGCGAGGACGACCCCGCGCTGTCGCGCCTCTTGGATCGCGTCGAACGCCCGCGCTACCTCGCGCTCGGCTCCCGCGAGGGCCTGCGCCGCCTGCGCGACGGGGTGCCCGACGCGGCGGTCGTCGCCGGCGACCCCGGGCGCGACCCGGTGGCCGCGCCGGACCCCACCGGCGACGCTGCACCGGCCCCGGCCGAGGTCGTCGGCGAGTGGCACCGCGAGTGGGGCCTGGTCGTCCCCGCCGGCAACCCCGACGACGTGACGGGCCTCGCGGATCTGGTCGACCGCGACCTCCGGTTCGTCAACCGCGACTCGAACTCGGGGCTGCGCACCGACCTCTCGAACGCGCTGGCGGACCTGGCCGACGAGCGCGGGACCGCCCGCCGCGAGGTGACCGAGGCGGTCGACGGCTTCGACCGTGCCGTCCGCGCCCACGAGTCGCCAGCGCGGCGCGTCCTCGCGGGCGACGCCGACGCGGGACTCGGCCTGCGTGCGACCGCCGAGCGACTCGGCACCGGGTTCGTGTCGCTCGGCACGCAGCGGGTTCGCGTGTACGCCAACCCCGCCCGGGCGGACAAGCCGGGCGTGCAGGCGCTGGGCGAGGCCGTCGCCGACGGCGACGACGTGTTCGCGTCGCTGGCTGGGTACGAGCGGTAGACCGCAGAGAACGAGTCGCCGGTTGCAGACGCCGGCTTACGGCGTCGGTGCGGCCTTCTGGAGGGCGGTCTCGGCGATGTTGCCGCCGTAGTCGGCGGCGCGGGAGACGGAGTCGACGATGAGTCCGAGCAGTTGCGCCTGTGCGGGGTCGAGGCCGCGGAGGAGTTCGTCGATCTTACGGGCGCGCTGGTCGACGCCGCGGACCTCGCCGCGGGCCTCGTTCGCCAGCGTCGTCGCCTCGGCGCTGTCGTCGGCGAACAGCGCCTCCATCGCCTGGTCGACGACCGCGCGAGCCTCCTCGTCGAGCGCCTGCAACGCCTCGACGAACTCGTCGGGGAGCGTGGTGTCGCCGTCGGCGGCCGTGGCGGGCACCTCGCCGCCGGCGGCGTTGGCCTCGTCGCTGCCGAGGAGTTCGAGCGTGAGGTGGGCAATCTTCGTCGCGTGGTCGGCCACCCGCTCCAGTTGGCGGGCGCTGGAGTGGTAGTCGAAGCACACCTCCCGCGAGAGGCCGATGTCCTCGGCGGCCTTCGGGGTGCGCAGAGTCGCGCGGAAGATGCGCGAGACGACCATGTACAGGCGGTCGACGTCGTCGTCGCGCTGGATCACGTCCAGCGCCATGTCCTCGTCGGCGTCGGTGAGCGCGTCCACGGCGTCCTCGAGCATCGAGACGGCGATGAGGCGCATCCGGGTGACGGCGTTGTGGATCGACAGCTCAGAGGAGTCGAGCAGGTCGCGGATGACGACGCGGTCGCGCGTCTCCTCCAGCACCTCCAGGCCGACGAGACTCTGGACGGAGTCGCGGATCGTCCGGCGCTGGTCGTTGGTGATCCGGGCGGCCTCCAGCGCGATGACGTCGAAGCCGGAGACGTACATCGTCATCACCGCGCGAGTGAGCTGATCGCCGGTCAAGTCGCCGATGTCGAGCGTCCCCTCGGTTCGCTCCTCCTCGCTCACGGGTGTGAGAAACAGCGAGTCGCCTTCGGGGTAGAACTCGACCTCGGTGCCCGCGCTCACGCCGTTGTCGGTCGCCCAGTCCTTCGGGATGGACACCGTGTACGTCGACCCGCCGGTCACCTGCACCTTCCGTGTCTCGACCATCGTGCCGTACTCCGGCGGACCGTAGATTAAAACTACCGGTGTTCTATATATTTCCCTGCGCCGGTCCGCCCCGCCCCGACACACCACGAGGAACTCGACGAGGTACGACACCGGATCGATAGGCGGCATCGGCCAATATATCGGAGACTCGACCGCGATCACGCCCGAACTTGTCGCCACGAGACGAACGAAACTCGATGTGTGTCCAGAGCAATATTGCTCAATTCTGCTCTATATATCTATGAGCCGATCCACACCGACTCGTGGTCACCCGTCAGGCACCGTCGGCCGAACCGTCACACTGGGGCCGCGGTCGGTGACAGCCACGACGACGGGTCCGACGGGTGGGCAGACGGCCCAGTCGACCCGTTCGGTCACGCCGTCGACGGTGACGTGGAAGACGTACCCGGATGCGGGAGGGACGATGCCGCTGACGCGACGGGTGTCTCCGGCAGGGAGCGTGAACGACCGGTCGAAGCGCGCCTCGCCGTCGGCTGTGAGCGCGACCCCCACCGTCGCCGCCGTGTCGCGGTCGTTGCGCACCTGGAGGTCACGCACGAACAGGTCACACAGAAAGCGCGGCGTCTCGTCGAGTCGGAGGACGAGCGCGCCATCGGCCAGTGGCTGCCACCGGAACGTCGCCGCGGTCGCCCCCTCGTCGACGCGGGCGACGACGCGGACTGCCGACCTGGGGACCGACACCGGCACGGAGAGCCGGGCCACCGGCGGCACGTCGAGCGTCGCGTCGGTCGACTCCCCGCCCGTGTCCGCCGCCAGCGTGACTCGGCGTGCTGGTCCGGGGTTGTCGACGACGAGGAGCGCGGATCCGCCGGACTCCGGTACGAGTCCGTCGGCACCCGCGTCGTCGACGAGGAACTCCACCGCGCGTCCCGGGTCGAACACGTCGAACGCGTCGACGGTCGCCCCGAGGTCGACGCCGAGGTGGCCGCCGGCGTCGCTGGCGGTCCACTCCGTCCGGAGACTGCGGCCGTCCGCCGTCGTCGCGACGACCGCGTAGGTCCGCGCCGCACCGACCACGCCGGCGACCCGCGTCTCGGCGCCGCCCGGCACCCCGAGGGTCCGGTCGAAGGCGGTCGTGTCGCCGTCGCGCACGCGGAGTCGGAGTCGGACCGCGTCCAGTCGCCGGTTGCCGACGACGACGTCCTTCGCCGCGGTGAGTGCGTCGCTCGCGCCGGCGCCGTACGGGGTGGGTGTCGCCGTCGGCGTCGGCGTGGCGGTGGGCGTCCCGCGAAGCGCCGGGTTCACCGTCCGGTCGCCGCCGCCGGTCTCGGTCGAACAGCCGGCAAGGGCCGCCAGCCCCGCGGCGGCGGTCGAGATGAACACCCGTCGCTGCATGGACTCCCTACACACTGGAGCTACCTGAACCCGCCCACGTGCGGTCGATGGGGTGCCGTACTGCCGGCTCCCGAGCGGTCCGGAGTCTCTCCGAAGGTGGAGTCCCTCGGCGGGCGGAGTCACTCGACGGGGCGAGCGCCGACATCGACCCCGTCGTCGGTTAGCCGGACGACGAGGGGGCCGCGAGCGGGACAGCGGCGGAGGCGCCGCCGGATCACGTCGTCGCCGCGCTCGACGGCGACGACGTAGCGTCCCGCCGGGGGGACGACCGTCGGGATACGGACGCTCCCGCCGGCGGCCGGGTAGAGGCGCCAGTCGAACACGCTCGCGTCGTCGGCGACCACCTCGACGTCGACGCCAGCGTCGTCGTCGGTGTCGTTCTCCAAGAGGAGGTCGCGGATCAAGAGGTCGCACACCAACCGCGGCGGGGAGTCGTTGAGACACACCAGCGCCCCGTCCTCGCTGGGGACCCACTCGTGGCGGTCCGTGCCCTTGCGGGTCTCGACGGCGACCGACACCTCCCCGCGGGGAAGCGACAACGGGATCGGGACGCGTGACGCCGCCGGCACGCGCAGGTCGACCCCTGCGGATCCCTCGCCGTCGGAGGCGGTCACGCGGACGCGTCCGCCCTCCGCGGGCGTGTCCACGACCACCTCGGTCGTCGACGGGGCGCCGGCGACGAACCCGGGGTCGGTCGTTCCCACGACGAACTTCGGCGCCGTCGAGGGCGGGTAGCTGTCGCGGGGTGTTATCGTGGTGCCGAGGTCGATTTCGAGGTCGCCGTCGCCCGGCCCCGGTGCCCACTCGAACTCCCCGCGTCGGCGGTCGGTGGTCCGGACCGTGACGGCGTACCGTCGGGGTGCGGCGATGACGCCGTCGAGCGAGACACGATCCGCTGGGGGGATGCGCACCGTCCGCTCGACGGCGGTCCGCCCGCCTTCGGCGATCTGGAGGGAGATCCACTGCGGGGTGACGAACCGATTTCGCACGTGAACCGAGCGCGCCCGCTCCAAACTGTCGGCTTCCCCGGCGCCGTACGCCGGTGGCTCGGGCGTCGCGGTGGGCGTCGGTGTGGGCGTGTCGGTCGGCGTCTCGCGCAATGCGGGGTTCACCGTCCGGCTCCCGCCGTCCCCAGCCGACGAACAGCCGGCGATCCCCGCGAGTCCAGCGACGCCGACGCGGAGGAACCGCCGTCTGTGCATACGTGGACTACGAACGGCGACTACATGAAGGCCTGGCGCGATCTTCGGGGCGGTGTGTCGGTGACGCGTCGTGGTCGGTTGAAGCCGAAGGTTTACACCTCACGGCGGGACACCCAAGCATATGCCCAGAGAGAAGTATCAGGAACGTCTTACGCAACTCCGCGACGACGTGCTCTACATGAGCGAGATCGTCGCCGAGCGTCTCCGGATGGGGATGGACGCGCTCGCGGAAAAAGACGAGGAGCTCGCACATCGCGTCATCGAAGAGGACGCCGAGGTGAACCAGCTGTACCTGGAACTGGAACAGGACTGCATCGACCTGCTGGCCCTCCAGCAGCCGGTCGCGGGCGACCTCCGCTTCGTCGCCGCGACGTTCAAGATCATCACCGACCTCGAACGGATCGGCGACCTCGCGACGAACCTCGGCGAACACACCCTGCAGGCCGAACGCGACGTGTTCTCCGACGTCGACGTCCAACGCATCGGCGAGGCGACCCTCGACATGCTCGACGACGCGATGACCGCGTACGCCGAGGAGAACGCCGACGCCTGCTTCGCGGTCGCCGCGGACGACGACGACGTCGACGAACTGTGTGAGAACGCCTCCAGCGCCGTGATGCTCGAACTCATCGAGCGCGAGGGCGTCACCGAGGAGGACGTCGACGCGCTGATGGCGGACGTCTCGCGGCTCCTGCTGACGATCCGCGACCTCGAACGCGTCGGCGACCACGCGGTCAACATCGCCGCGCGGACGCTGTACATGATCGAGAACAACGACGAACTGATCTACTGAACCTCTTTTCGCCTCGGGTTTCCTCGCGCTCGCCGGAGGCGAGCGCTGCGGGAACCGCTCGGCGAAAACCCGTTCATGCCAAAAGCCGCTCGCTCGGGCTCCGCCCTCGCTCGCGGTGCGACACGTAGTGGTTCCGCAACCGCCCGCTTGGCTCTCGATACGGTGGTCGGTGGGGGTTCACTGTCACCAGTTACTGTACCGCGAGTGAGCCAGCCAGAGGCTGGCGAACGAGCGGCCTTTTGGCATTACGGGAAATCGAAGATTTCCCGTCAGCAGTCGGATTCGTAGAATCCGACAGCATGAACGGGTTTTGACGGGGTTCGAGCGCGCCGAAGGCGCGCGAGGACCCCGTTAAAAGAGGTTCATTGGAAGCCGATCCGGCCGCTCCGGTCGGTGCGGAGGCTGTCGGTGCCGCCGCCCTTGAACTGCTCTTCGATGTCCGCGTAGTAGTCCATGATCGCCTCCGAGATGGTGGGCCGGACGTTCTCCATCGCCTGCTCGAAGTGGCGCATGTTCACGTCCTCGGCGTCGTCGTCCTCGCGCAGCGCCTGAATGGCGGCCTCGCGGGCGATGGACTCCAGGTCGGAGCCGACGTAGCCGTCGGTGCGCTCGGCGAGTTCGCGCAGGCTCACGTCCGCCGCGAGCGGCGTGTCGCCGGTGTGGATCTTGAGGATCTGCTCGCGCCCCTCCTCGTCGGGCTGGCCGATCATCACGAGCCGGTCGAACCGGCCCGAGCGGATGAGCGCGGGGTCGATCATGTCCGGGCGGTTCGTCGCGCCGATGACCATCACGTTGCCCATCTCCTCGAGGCCGTCCAGTTCCGTCAGGAGCTGGTTGACGACGCGCTCGGAGACGTTGTTCCCCATCTCCTGCCCGCGGCTGGGCGCCAACGAGTCGAGCTCGTCGAAGAAGATGACGGTGGGCGACACCTGCCGGGCCTTCCGGAACGTCTGCCGGATCGCCTTCTCGGACTCACCGACCCACTTGCTCAGGAGCTGGGGCCCGCGCACCGAGATGAAGTTCGCGTTCGTCTCGTTGGCGACGGCCTTCGCCATCAGCGTCTTCCCGGTGCCGGGCGGGCCGTACAGGAGGACGCCCTTCGGCGCCTCGATGCCCATCCGGTCGAACTTCTCGGGGGTCGTGAGCGGCCACTCGACGGCCTCCTTCACCTGCTGTTGGGCGTCGTCGAGCCCGCCGACGTCCTCCCAGGTGACCTTCGGGAGTTCGACGAGCACCTCCCGCATCGCCGAGGGCTCAACCTCCGCGAGGGCGCCCTGGAAGTCGTTGCGCTTGACGATCATCCGGTCGACGAGGCTCGGCGGGATGTCCTCCTCGTCCAAGTCGATCTCCGGGAGGTAGCGCCGGAGCGCCTTCATCGCCGCCTCCTTCGTCAGGCTCTCGATGTCGGCGCCGACGAAGCCGTGCGTCTCGTCGGCGAGGTGGTCAAGGTCCACGTCGTCCGACAGCGGCATGCCGCGGGTGTGGATCTGGAGGATCTCCTTGCGGCCGACCTCGTCGGGGACGCCGATCTCGATCTCACGGTCGAAGCGCCCGGGGCGACGCAGCGCTGGGTCGACGGAGTCGACGCGGTTCGTCGCCGCGATGACGATCACCTGTCCGCGCGTCTCCAACCCGTCCATCATCGTCAGCAGTTGGGCGACGACGCGGCGCTCGACCTCGCCGGTCACGTCCTCGCGCTTGGGCGCGATGGAGTCCAACTCGTCGATGAAGATGATGGAGGGCGACTCGTCTTTCGCGTCCTCGAAGATCTCACGCAGTTGCTGTTCGGACTCGCCGTAGTACTTCGAGATGATCTCCGGCCCGGCGATGGAGAAGAAACTCGCCGAGGTCTCGTTGGCGACGGCCTTCGCCAGCAGCGTCTTCCCGGTGCCGGGCGGCCCGTGGAGGAGGACCCCCTGCGGCGGCTCGATCCCCAGTTTCTTGAAGATCTGAGGGTGCTTCATCGGCAACTCGACCATCTCGCGGACGCGCTGGATCTCGCCTTGGAGGCCGCCGATGTCCTCGTAGGTGATGCCGCCGCCGGTCTTCTCGAACCCGGAGATCGGCTCCTCGCGGAGTTCGACCTCGGTGTCCTCGGTGATGAGGCAGACGCCCTCCGGTTCGGTGTCGACGGCGATGAGCGGGATCGCCTGCCCGGGCGAGCGCATGAACGGGTGGTTCGTGGAGGACATCACGGGGACGATGTCGCGCTCGACGACCGGGCGCTTGAGGATCTGTCGTTTCACCATGCCCGCGGCGTCGGAGCCGAACTGCACGGACGCCTCCTCCGGCGGCGCGAGCGTCAGTTTCTCTGCCTTCTTCGCCTCCGCCTTGCGGATGGTGACGCGCTCGCCGATGCCCACGTCGGCGTTCTGGCGCGTGAAGCCGTCGATGCGGACGGTGTCGGTGTTCCAGTCCTGCCGGTCGGCGCGCCAGACCTTCGCCGCGGTGGTCTCGGCGCCCTCGATCTCGATGATGTCGCCGGGGGAGAGCTTTAAGTGCAGCAGGGTGTCCGGGTCGAGGCGGGCGATCCCTCTCCCGGAGTCGTTCGGGTACGCCTTCGCGACTTCGAGTTGGACTTCATTCATGATGGATGGACAGGTGTTCGTTCGCAATACGTCCGTCCGGACGGCGGTTAAGCCCTCCGTTGCGTGTCGTCGGGCCGGAACGTCGCTCCCACTCGCCGTCCGCACGGTCGCATTACGTGCTAGTCTATCGCACGGTATGGCGTCCGTCTTGAAAACACCACCGGCGTCGAGAGGAGTCGCCGCTGTGGCGGTAGCGACTTGTCGCCGGCCCGCGATCGGTCGACCATGCGTACGATCGCCTTCGACGGCCGGATGGGCGCCGCCGGCGACATGATCCTCGGCGCGCTCGTCGCGGCGGGCGCCGACCCCGAGGTCCTCGCGCCCGTCGAGGACGCCCTCCCGGTCCGCTACGAGTTCGAGTCCGTCGACCGCAACGGCATCGCCAGCACCCGCGCACGCGTCCGGCACCTCGACGCCGACGACGAGGCCCACGACGACGCCGACCACGGCGGCGAGGGACACGACCACGACCACCCCCACGACGCGAGTGAGGACGCCCACGGCTACGACCACGACGAGGGGGCCGGCCACTCACACGACCACGACCACTCACACGGCCACGGCGACGACGCTCACACGCACGACCACCACGGCCACGACGCGGAGGGGCACGGTCCCCAGCGCACGTACGCGGAGGTGGTCGAGTTGGTCGAGGGGCTGTCCATTCCGGACACCGTCCGGGCGGACGCGCTCGCCACCTTCGAGATCCTGGGCGAGGCCGAGTCGTCGGTCCACGGGTCGGACCTGTCCTCGACCCACTTCCACGAGGTCGGCGCCGACGACGCCATCGCCGACGTGGTCGGCGCGTGCCTGCTGTTCGACGACCTCGACGCCGACCGGGTGGTGACGACGCCGCTCGCGACCGGCGGCGGCGAGGTGGAGTTCAGCCACGGCGTCTACCCGGTGCCGGTGCCGGCGGTCGTCGAGGTCGCCGAGCGCGCCGACTGGTCGCTGCGGGGCGGCCCCGTCGACGCGGAGTTGCTCACGCCGACGGGCGCGGCGGTCCTCGCACACTTCGCCGAGGGCGTCGAGCGGCTCCCATCGCTGCGGGTCGAGGAATCCGGCTACGGCGCTGGCGGGTGGACGTTCCCCGACCGACCGAACGTCTTGCGCGCGGTCGTCGGCGAGGCCGAGCGCGGCGGTCTCGTCCGCGACGACGTGGCCGTGTTGGAGACGAACCTGGACGACGCCGCCCCGGAGGTGCTCGGTGGCCTGCAGGAGACGCTCGCGGACGCCGGCGCCCGCGACGTGTCGATCCTGCCGGCGACGATGAAGAAGTCCCGCCCGGGTCACCTCGTGAAGGTGATCTGCAAGCCCGAGGACGCCGACCGGGTCGCGCGCAGACTCGCCGCAGAGACCGGCACGCTCGGGGTACGCGAGGGCGGCGCGAGCCACCGCTGGATCGCCGAGCGCTCGTTCGAGACGGCGACGCTCGACCTCGGCGGCGACAGCTACGAGGTCCCCGTGAAGGTCGCCAGCGACGGCGACGGCGCGGTGTACGACGTGAGCGCCGAGTACGACGACGCCGCCGCGGTCGCACGGGAGACGGGTCGCCCCGTGCGGGAGGTCCTGCGCCGGGCGGAGACGGTGGTCCGGGAGCGACTGGACGCCGGTGACGACGGGGACGACGCGTGACCGCCTCGGGCGACACCTACACCTGCGGCGAGTGCGGCGCCGAGTTCCCCGAGAGCGATGCCACTCGGACGGAGACGATGGGCGGCCTCGATGCGGACACCTGGCAGACGCTGTGCTGTCCGACCTGCGGTGCGCGCGTGAAGACGGTCTTCGTCGGCGACGACTGAGGTCACTCCTCGTCGTCGGGTTCGCCGTTTCCGTCGCCACCAGCCCGCTGTTCGGCGACGGCGTCCGCCAGCGTCACCTCGCCGAGCGCGACCTGCCGGGCGAGGTCGTCGCCGATGGTGAGGTCGCCACCGGAGGCGTCGCGCGACTCGTTTTTGATCCGCTGAATCTCTCCGGGCGTCGGCTCCACGTCGCGCGTCTCGACTGCCTCCCCCTCCATGCGGGCGATGTTGACCGCCGCGAGCACGTCTGCCATCCCCTTGCCGGCGGCGCCCCGGCCGAGCGTCGGCGTCGTGCCGGACTCGTCGACCAACTCGACCGCCACGTCGTCCAAGGCGTTGACGATGCGCGCGCTCCGGAGTCGGTCGCCGTCGCCCACCCGCACCAGCGCGTCGGGTTCGTCGGCGACTTCCGCTCGCACCGTGGGCACTGCGTCGGCCAGCGGGACGTGGAACGCCGCGACGACGGTGTCGCCGGACACGACCGCGATCCCCGGCTGGTCGCCCGGGTCGACACCGACGACGACGCGGCCGTCGCCCTCGCGGAGGCCGCCGAGCGCCTCCTCCACGCCGGCCCGCGCGTCGTCGGCGGTCGTCGTCACGTGGGCGACTGGCTCGTCGCGGTAGCTCACCCGGTCGTGGGGCGCGGAGATGACCGCCTCCGCGCGCTCGGGGAGGGCCGCCCCCGGTTCGAGCGTAGTGAACGTCGCTCCCCGGTCGCGGAGCGCTGCCACCGCGGCGTGGTACAGGGCGAAGTCGTCGGTCGCGACTACGATCACTCGGCCCGAGTAGGACGTTCGCGGGCTTGACCGTGACGCCTGACCATGCACGTGAGTTCTCCGGTTACAAGAAGGAACTCTTCCACCCATCAGCGATGATATTCGGGTGGTTAGCATTAAACGTCGAATCGGTTAGCTCGGATCAAGATGACTGATAGATCACGCACCGGGGTGGGGGCCCGCCTCGTGCCGGACGCGATCAGAGGAGGGATTGTCAGAAAGTTCGCGACGGTCCTGCTGGTGCTCGTCGTCGCCGTCGGTGCGGTTGGCGCGTTCACCGTGAGTCAGTCGACAGACGAGATCCACCAGAGCGTCGAGACGGAGATGGCGACGGTGACGTCGCTGGAGGCGGGCGAACTCGCCGAGTGGATCGAGAATCGGCAGACGGCGACCCGGATGATCTCCGAGTACCAGGACGTTCGAGAGGGAAACGAGGCGAAACTGCGACCGGTGTTCGTTTCTGAACTCCGTTCGCTCCCGAACGACGTCCACGCGATCCACTACGTCGACACCGAGGCAGGCCGCGTGCTCGCGTCGAGCGACCCGGACAGTGAAGGGGTGTCGCTGTCGGCGGCGCGTCTCGCGTGGGCACCCGAGACCGCGCCCGCGTCGGCGGACAGAACGGCCATGTCCGACGTGTACGAGACCGACGATGGGACCATGATCGGCTTCGTCAGCTCGGTGCCGTCGGCGCCGACGCGAGCGGTCGTGCTGGTCGCCGACGTGAGCGACATCGCGGCGACCTTCCAGGAACCGGTCGAGGGTGGGTTCACGCAGGTTGTCGCCCGTGACGGCACCGTGTTGATGGCCGAGAACGCCGGTGCGGTCGGTCGCGCGTACCTCGGCGCCGACAGCGAGGCGTTCCAGCGCGCCATCGACGGCAACGAGGTCGTCACGGAGGACGCCGGCATCGAGGACGCGATGGACACCGAGTTGGTCGTCTCGTACGTCCGCGTCCCCGGAACATCGTGGGTCATCGCGGCCCACGCTCCAGCGGACAACGCCTACGTGCTCGCCTCGTCGATCCAGCGCAACATCCTCCTCCTCGTCGCCACGGCGATCGTGGGCTTCCTCGTCGCGGGGGTGCTCATCGCCAAGCCGACCGGCGACGCGCTCGACGACCTGAGCGAACGGGCTCGCGCACTCGGTGGCGGCGACCTCAACGTGTCCGTCTCGTCGAACCGGATCGACGAGATCGGCACGCTGTACGGTGCGTTCGGCGATATGCGCGACGACCTCGACGAGACGCTCTCGCAGGTCCGGACAGAGCGCGAGCGCGCCGCCGAGTCGAAAGCCGAGGCCGAGGCGATGGCCGAGTCGCTGGAGCGCCGCGCCGACGAGTACGGTGACGCGATGGCCCGGTGTGCCGACGGCGACCTCACCGTCAGGCTGGACGAGGACTCCGACCACGAGGGGCTCCGAGAGATCGCCGTCTCGTTCAACCGGATGGTGGACGACCTGGAGGACACGGTCGGCACCGTCCGGGCGTTCGCCGACGAGGCCGACGGCCGCGCGACCGCCGTCGCCACGGGCGCCGACCAGATCGAGGACGCGAGCGCGTCGGTCAGCCACGCGATGACGGAGGTGGCCGGCGCCAGCGACGAGCAGACCGAGCGCCTCGACGAAGTGAGCGGCGAGATGAGCGGCCTGTCGGCGACCGTCGAGGAGATCGCCGCCACCGCCGCCGACGTGTCGTCGCTCTCGGCCGAGGCGGCCGACAGCGCGGACGCCGCCGGCGACGCCGCCGAGGACGCGCTCGCGGCGTTCGACGAGGTCGCCGACCACACCGAGCGGACGGCCGCGGAGGTCGAACAGGTCGCCGACGAGATGGCGGAGATCACCGAGGTCGTCGACCTGATCGACGGCATCGCCGAGCAGACGAACCTGCTCGCGCTCAACGCCTCCATCGAGGCGGCGCGGGCGGGCGAGGAGGGCGACGGCTTCGCCGTCGTCGCCAGCGAGGTGAAGACGCTCGCCGAGGAGACGAGCGCGGCCACCGACGACATCGCCGCCCGCATCGAGACGCTGCGCGAGGCGTCCGAGGCCGCCGCCGCGGACATGACCGCGACCGAGGCGGTCGTCGAAGACGGCGTCGACGTCGTCGAGGAGGCGCTCGACGCCGTCGAGTCCGTCGGCGACCGGATCGACGACACGAACGACGCGGTCGCGTCCATCGACACCGCGACCGACGACCAGGCGGCGACCACCGAGGAGGTCGTCACGATGGCCGAGGAGGTGGCCGACATCGGCGCGGACACGAGCGCAGAAATCGACGACGCCGCGGCGGCGGCCCAGGAGCAGGCCGCCGCGGTCACGCAGGTCAGCGAGGCGGCCGAGCGGCTCTCCGACCGCGTCCAGGACCTCCGCGCGCTGGTGGAGCGCTTCGACGTCGACGACGTCGACGAAGATCTCGTCGACGCGGTCGACGAGTCAGCCGTCGACGGAGCGGGCCTCGCCGCCACCGCCACCGACGACGCCGACGACGCTGCGGGGACGCTCGACGACACGTCGACCGGTGCTGAGACTGGGTCGGGCGTTGCGATGACCGACGGCGACGGCTTCGAGTTCGGTCCCCGCTGAGGCACGCGGGCATCCGCTGAGCCACGCCGGTCTCGGGAGGTTTTTGCCCGGTGGCGACGCACCCCCGACCGTGTCCGAGTTCCTCACGACCGGCAGCGCGGCCGTCGACGACCTCCTCGGCGGGGGAATCGAGCGAGGCGTCGTCACGCAACTGTACGGCGCGCCGGCGTCGGGGAAGACGAACCTCGCGCTGACCGCAGCCGTCGAGGTCGCCGCGGCGGGCGGCTCCGTGCTGTACATCGACTCCGAGGACCTCTCGATGGTCCGCTTCCGCGACATCGCCGAGGCGCGCACCGACGTACCCGTCCAGGAGGTCGCGGGCCGCCTCGTCGTCAGCGAGGCGATGAGCTTCGCCGAACAGGGCGAGGCGGTGAAAGACGCCGCCGACCTCGCCGACGGCGTCGACCTGATCGTCCTCGACTCCGCCACCGGCTTCTACCGACTGGAGCGCACCGAGGACTCCCGCGGCGGCGAGTCCGTCCGCGAGGTCGCCCGGCACGTCACGCAACTGCTGTCGCTGGCGCGCAAACACGACCTCGGCGTGCTCGTCACTAACCAGGTGTTCACCGACCCCGACGCCGACCGCGACCGCCCGCTCGGGGGCAACACCTTGGAACACTGGACGGGCGTCATCCTGCGGCTCGAACGATTCCGCGGCGGCAACCGTCGAGCGACGCTGGAGAAGCACCGCTCCCAACCCGCTGGCGGCTCCGCACGCTTCCGGATCACCGACGCCGGTATCGAAGACATCGACGAGGGCGGCGGCGTCTGACCGGATCGACGACGACGCCGCGGACGACCGCGAGGGGGCGTGTGGTTCGATTCGAGCGATTCAAGTAGCCGCACGGGATTTATCCCGCTATGAAAGACCAGAGCGGACGCAGGAAGCGAAAGCGGACCGGCGGCCTCCGACGACCCTCCAGCAACAAGAAGCGCCACGAACTCGGTCGCGAACCGGCCGAGACGACCGTGGGTGAGCCGCGGTTCCGCGTCATCGACTCGCGCGGCACCAACGAGAAGACCCGCGCGCTCTCCACGAACGTCGCGCAGGTCGCCACGGGCGAGGAGACCGTCGAGGCCGACATCGAGGGCGTCGAGGAGAACCCCTCGAATGTGAACTACGTCCGCCGGAACATCATCACGAAGGGCGCCGTCATCGCCACGAGCGAGGGGAACGCCCGCGTCACGTCCCGTCCGGGCCAGACCGGGCAGGTCAACGCCGTCCTCCTCGACGAGTAACGCCGACAGACGCCTATCTCCCGTTCACTTCGCTCCCTGAGCGACAGCGCCGTCTCCCCCTCCCCCGGCGTCCCTCCCGCGCGACCGCCCGAACAGCAGCGGCGCGGCCACCAGCGTCACCGGCACGAGTATCCACACCTGCCCCGCGAGCACGTCGTACTGGTCGAGCGTCACCGACACCGGGGTCCCTTCGGCGTACCCGACGAGGAACTCGAACCCCACCGTCATGACCATCCACCCGAGACCGATCGCCGCGAGTTCCCGCACCGTGTACGCGTCCGGCGTTCGGGCGAAGTAGGCGTACGCGACCGCGAGGATCGCAGCGACGAGAAGCGCCGTGCTGACGACGTGGCCGGGGTACTCGCCGATCCGGGGGATGATCGCCAGTTCTCGGAAGACGCCGTTGGCGACCGCGAGGACGGCCATGGCGGCCCACGCGACGAGGGGGCGGAGGATCTTCTTGACGGACGCGGGCAGGTCGAACGAGCGGGTGAACTGGCGGAACATCGGCTCTCGTAGGTCTGTACGACCGGCGTCCGCTTCCGTTCAGACGGTGGGTCCCGCGAGTCGAGAATCACCGGCGGGTGGTCGGGCGGCTCTCACCTCACGCGGTCGTTGTTCGAAGCAGGACTCGTCGACCACTGAGGCGGCTCACGACGGACAGAACTTCCGCCGGACGTCTGCCTCGATTCGGTCGTCGTGGACGTCGAACGTCGCGACGACGGCGTTGTTCCGTTCGCCCGGCCAGTCGACGGTCGCCGACCGCCCGAGGGCCTCGACAGATATTGTCGGCTCCGCGGCGTCTGGGATCAGGTCCGGGGAACGCCACCGGTCGCCGGCGGGGATTCGGACCTCCCGTCGCTCCTCGCCGACGGCGAGCGTCACGCGGACCTCGCGGTCGAGGGTGTGTTCGATCACGACGTCGTCCTCGCTGTCCGCGTGGGTCCACGGTGCCGCGTTGCCGTCACGGTACTCGGGACCGTCGGGCGGTTCACGACACCACTCGCGTTCGGGATCCGGATCGCGCAGCGCCGAACAGCCGGCGGTCGCCGCGAGCAGTCCGGCACCGGCGGTGAGGACGCTCCGTCGCGTGCTGGAGGGCATACGAGCGGGTCGGCCGGCCAGCAACGTAAACCCGTGGCCGGTCGGCTGTTGCTCGGGCGAGCGCTACTCGAGGGGCGACTCAGCCGCTCCCCGGCAGCGGACAGAGACTCGCGGTGAACGCGACGACCTCGTCCGTCTCGTTGCGCGCGCCGTGCACGTCGCCGCGCTCGTGGAGGACGACGCCGGGCGCGGCAATCGACTCCGTCTCGTCGTCGCGGACGACCGTCACCTCGCCGTCGAGAATGTGGAACACGTTCGTGCTGTCGCCGTGTTCGTGGGGGGACAACTCCGCGTCGGGGCCGAGCGCGAACAGTTTCACGAGTACGTCGTCGCTGACGACGAGCTCGGCAGTCTCTACCTCCCCCTCGGCGGGGTCGAGGTCGGCGAGCGCCTCCGCGAACAAGTCGAGTGCCATACCGGATGCAGCGTGTCGCGTGTCAAAAGCGATGTGGGGCCCGCGACCGGGGTCGGTGTCCCGGTGGACGCCGACCCCGTCGGGGCTTCGCCGTCCCGCGTGCCGTGGACTCCCTGTCTGCGTGGACTCCCGGAGGACTGTCGTACCGTTCGGAGGGTCGGTCGCGGCTCGAAACGGGTGACGACCGTTCCCGTCGTGCCTCTCTCGGTCTGGGGGTACGATCGCCCCCAGTCGCGCGTGTCAGTGGTGACGACCGCTCGTGTCTGCGGGTCGCGGATCCCGAAGGAACCGCGGGTGCCGCGGTGGGTCGTCTCGGTCTCGCTCGCGTGGCGCTGTGGTCTACCGACCGCCGTTGCCGTTGCCGTTGTTCCCGTTGCCGTTGCCGTTGTTGCCGGACGAGTCGTCGTCCTCGTCATCGTCGTCGTGCTTGGGGCCGACGTCGTCGGGCTTGCCGGTCTGCTTGTCACCCTTGGGGCCGGCGTCCTCGGGCGGGCCCGTCTCCTTGTCGTCCTTGGGGCCAACGTCGTCGGGCTTGCCGGCGTCTTCGGGGGCGTTCCCGGCGACCGCACTCACGGCCTCACCGAGCGTCTCGGCGTCCGACTCGCCGCTGAGGAACGTGTTGATCGCCGAGAGCACCGACCGCGCGTTGTCGGAGGCGTTGGCGGGCAGGTCGAGCTGGGGACCGGCCATGCCCAGCGTCGTCTCGTTGGTCTCGTTCAGCTCCGTCTCGTTGAGGTCGGTCTCGTTGAGGTCGGTCTCGTTGAGGTCGGTCTCGTTGAGGTCGGTCTCGTTCGTCTCGGTCTCGTTCTCGGTGCCGTCGTCGACGGCCTCGAAGCCGCCCTCGACGAGGCTGAGCGAGCCGTTGTCGACCGCGTACGTGAACTCGCCCGTCACCTCGTCGTTGGAGACGACGACGGTGAACTCCTCGGAGGCGTTCACGTCGAACGTGACGCTCCCGTCGACGTCGGTGACGCCGACGGAGTCACCGTCGACGGCGACCGGGGCGCCGGAGACGGCGGACCCGTTGTCGGTCACGGAGAACGTCACCGTGCCGTCGTCGTACGCGGCGACCGCGTCGTAGCCGTCGATACTCGCGTGTGAGTCGGCGACCGTCGCTCCTGCCCCGGTACTCGTCGCGGCGGCGCCGACGCCGGCGCTCACGAGGAGCGAGGCGAGGGCGACCGCGAACAGCTTCCTGGCGTCCATCACGTCTCCACCCTGTCACCCCATGGTAATGAAGCGGCTTCACCGCGAACTCGGATTCTGAGTTTTCAAGCGCTCTAAAGCCGGATTAACCCCGATTAAGTGGTGGATCGGCTGTGTTCGTGTCGGCGTCGTGCGGCTCCGCAGGCCCGCAGATCAGGCGCCAGAGACGAGTTCGTCGGCGACCACGTCGGCCGAGAGCAGTTCCGGGTCGACCGCCAGGTCCGTCTGGCCTTTCGCGTACTCGGGGAGCGTCTCGGCGGCGTAGGCGACGGCGCGCACGTCGGGGTTGCGCTCCTTGGCGACGGCGATGCCGGTCGCCTCGGTCATGTCCGTGAGGACGAACAGCGCGGCGTCGTCGATACCCGCGTCCTCGAGCGTCCCGCCGGTGACGGCGCCGTCGATGCGCGAGACGTGTACGTCGAGCGATTCGAGCTCCTCGCCGAGCCCGTCGGCGTCGGGACCCGCGACGATCGCGGAGAGATCGGTCATTGTCGGGGGGAGTGGTCTGGTGGGGATAAGCTTCGTGTCTCACTTCGGTGGTCGCCGCGCCGTCGACGGGGACCGCACCGCCGAGCGCGGCGACCGACCGCGACCCGAGTGTCGTTACTCGTACTCGATGGTCGCGGGCGGCTTGTGGGTCACGTCGTACACGACGCGCGCGACGTTGTCGTTCTCGCCGGTGATGCGCGACTGGATGCGCTGGAGCGTCTCCCACGGGAGGTTCTGCGCCCGCGCGGTCATGCCGTCGCGGCTCTCCACCGAGCGGACGGAGACGACCCAGCCGTGGACGCGGTTGTCGCCCTTCACGCCGGTCGCCTTGCCGATGACGGCGGCGAACGCCTGCCACGGCTCGTGTTCGGCGACTTCCTCTTCGACGACGTGACACGCGTTGCGGGCCACGGTCAGCTTCTCCTCGGTCACTTCGCCGATGATGCGCACGGCGAGGCCGGGGCCGGGGAACGGCATCCGCTCGGAGATGACGGCCTCCAGGTCGAGCGCGCGGGCCACGGCGCGGACCTCGTCTTTGTACAGGTCGCGCACGGGCTCGACGATGCCGTCGAAGTCGACCACGTCCGGCAGGCCGCCGACGTTGTGGTGGGACTTGATGTTCCCCTCGCTCTCGATGCGGTCGGGGTAGATGGTCCCCTGCACGAGGTACTCGGCGTCCGTCTCCTTCGCCTCGCGCTCGAACTCGCGGATGAACTGCTCGCCGATGACGTGGCGCTTCTCCTCGGGGTCGGTGACGCCCGAGAGGGCGTCGAGGAAGCGGTCCTGTGCCTCCACGACTTCGAGCGACTCCATGAAGGAGAACGTCTCGCGGATCTGCTCGGTCTCGCCCTTGCGCATCAGGCCGGTGTCGACGTAGACGGGGGTGAGCTGTTCGCCGATGGCGCGGTACGCGAGCGCCGCCGCGACCGACGAGTCGACGCCGCCCGACAGCGCGATGATGGCGTGGGAGTCGCCGACGGCCTCCTGAATCTCCGTGGTCGCCTCGTCGATGAACTCGTCGACGTCGACCATCAGGCGGTCACCTCCTCGTCCGCGGCCGTCTCACGTGGGTCGGTCTCGTCCAGCACCGCGCCGAGCAGGCCGACGAACGGCGGCGACGCGCGGTCGGGGCGCGAGCGGAACTCGGGGTGGAACTGCGTGCCGACGAAGTACGGGTGGTCGTCGCGTTCGAGGATCTCCATGCGCGGGCCTGCTCGCCCCGAGAAGGTGAGCCCGTTGGTCTCCAGGTCCTCGATGTAGCCGGGGTTCACCTCGTAGCGGTGGCGGTGCCGCTCCGTACAGGAGGTGTCGCCGTAGATGCGCTCGGCGAGCGTCCCGGACTCGATCTCCGTCTCGTGGGCGCCCAGCCGCATCGTGCCGCCCATGTCCTCCTCGTCGTGCTGGTCCGGCAGCAGGTCGATGACCGGGTACGGGGTCTCCGGCTCGAACTCCGCGGAGTCGGCGCCCTCCCAGCCGAGGACGTTGCGCGCGTGCTCGACGACGGCCATCTGGAAGCCCAGACACAGGCCGAGGAACGGCACGTCGTGCTCGCGGGCGTAGCGGACGGCCTCCACCTTCCCTTCGGTGCCGCGCGAGCCGAAGCCGCCGGGGACGACGACGCCGTCGGCGGCCGCGAGGCGATCCGCGTGAGAACCGTCGGCCTCGTCGGCGTCGACCCAGACGACGTTCACGTCGACGCCGTGTTCGAGGCCGGCGTGTTTGAGCGCCTCGTGGACGCTCATGTACGCGTCCTCCAGGTCGTACTTGCCGACGAGCGCGATGTCGACCTCGCCGGTGCGCTCGCGGGTGACGAGTTCGCGCCAGGTGTTCTCGCGCTCGGCGGCGGGCAGCGCCTCGTCGACGAGGCCGAGCCGCTCCATCACGTACTCGTCGAGACCCTCCTCCTCGACGGTGAGGGGGACGTGGTAGATGTCCTCGACGTCGGGGTTCGAGAAGACGGCCTCGGTGGGCACGTCGCAGAACAGCCCGATCTTCTCTTTCGTCTCCGGGTCCAACTCGTCGTCACAGCGCCCGACGAGGATGTCCGGCTGGAGGCCGATGGAGCGCAGTTCCTTCACCGAGTGCTGGGTGGGCTTCGTCTTCTGCTCGCCGTTCTTCGAGTACGGGACGAGCGTGACGTGGGTGAACAGGATGTCCTCGTCGTCCTCCTCGTGGGCGAACTGGCGGAGGGCTTCGAGGTACGGCATCCCCTCGATGTCGCCGACGGTGCCACCGATCTCGACGAGACAGACGTCGGTGCCCTCGGCGGCCTCGCGGATGCGGCGCTTGATGTCGTCGGTGATGTGCGGGATCACCTGCACCGTCTTGCCGAGGTAGTCGCCGGCGCGCTCCTTCTCGATGACGTGCTGGTACGTCTTCCCCGTCGTGACGTTGTGGTCGGAGGTCATGTCCGTCCCGAGGAAGCGCTCGTAGTTCCCGAGGTCGAGGTCGACCTCGCCCCCGTCCTTCAGCACGTACACCTCGCCGTGCTGGTACGGGTTCATCGTCCCCGCGTCGACGTTCAGGTACGGGTCGATCTTGACCGCGGTCACGTCGAAGCCGGCGTTGGCGAGCAACCGGCCCGTGGACGCGGCGGTGATGCCCTTCCCCAGTCCGGACATCACCCCGCCCGTGACGAAAATGAACTTGCGACCCAGCGAGGGGTCGTACCCCGTTTGTTCGGTCGGCATACTGACCGTCCGGCGAGGTGGTGGAAAACCGTTTCGGAGCCGTCTGGACGTGTCTCGCGGGCGACTGGTCGTGTTGTCCGCGTGTCGTGTTCCCCTGTCGCACGGGTCGCCGACGCGGGCTCGAATCGCCCCCCGGAGCGAGTGTCAGCGACCACATCTTTAGGTTGGTTCCGCCCGTGGATCGGTCATGCGCGTCATCATCGCCGGCGGCACCGGGTTCATCGGCACCCACCTCTGTACCGAACTCGACCAGCGCGGCCACGACGTGGTCGCCGTCGCCCGCGAGCCGACGAGCGCGGGGCTCCCGGACGGCGTCGTGACGAAAGCGGGCGACGTGACCGACCGCGACTCGCTGGACCCGCTCGTCGCCGACGCCGACGTGGTCGTCAACCTCGTCGCGCTGTCGCCGCTGTTCAAGCCCGACGGCGGCGACGAGATGCACGACCGGATCCACCGACAGGGGACGAAGAACCTCGTCGACGCCGCCGAGGAGGCGGGCGTCGACCGCTTCGTCCAGATGTCCGCCCTCGGCGCCGATCCGAACGGAACGACCCACTACATCCGAGCGAAGGGGCGCGCCGAGGAGATCGTCCGCGACGCCGACCCCGATCACGTCATCTTCCGCCCGTCGGTCGTGTTCGGTGACGGCGGCGAGTTCGTCCACTTCACGAAGCGCCTGAAAGAGATCTTCGCGCCGGGCGTCCCCGTCTACCCGCTGCCGGGCGGCGGGCGCAACCGCTTCCAGCCGATCTGGGTCGGCGACCTCGCACCGATGCTCGCCGACGGCGTCACCGAGGCCGAGCACGCCGGCGAGACGTACGAGCTCGGCGGTCCCGACGTGCTGTCGCTGCGCGACATCTCGAACAAGGTGTTCGAGGCCGAGGGCAAGTCCATCAGCGTCGTCCCGCTCCCGATGGGACTGGCGAAGGTCGGCCTCACGGTGCTCGGCTCCGTCGGGTTCCCGATGGGCCAAGACCAGTACCGGTCGCTCCAGTTCGACAACGTCACCGCCGACAACGAGGTGGGCGCCTTCGGCGTGCGCGAGGCGGACCTCAAGACGTTCGACGAGTACCTCGGGCTGGTCGCCGCGGGCGACGAAGCCGACGCCACGGCGACCGCGTAAACGACCGCCTACGGACCTCGACGCCCCCAAGCGGCGACAGGTAGGTGTGTCGTACCCTCGGCGCGCGGGAGCGGGGTCGATCCGCCTCGCTGGCCGAAACAGTCTAGTATCGGAACGCTCTGGCCACAAGGGATAAACCTGTCACCAGTCACGATTGTCCCCGCGACTGTCGCCGAACGGGCGACAGAATTACTCCGTCGCAGTCTGGCGATTTTGGCCGCAATCTGGTGCGGATCGTCTCTCGTCTTTGATACCCGCATCACAAGGCTTTTTACCGTTGTGCGATTGGGTCACGCCTAATGAGGAGGGGAGAAGTATGAAACTGGCACTCATCGGCTTCGGTCAGGCGGGGGGGAAGATCGTTGACAAGTTCGTCGAGTACGATCAGCGTACCGGCAGCGACATCGTCCGTGCGGCGGTCGCAGTCAACACGGCGAAAGCGGACCTCATGGGGCTACAGAACATCCCGAACGATCAGCGCGTGCTGATCGGGCAGTCACGGGTGAAGGGCCACGGGGTCGGTGCTGACAACGAACTCGGCGCGGAAGTCGCCGAAGAGGACATCGACGAGGTGCAGGGCGCCATCGACTCGATCCCGGTCCACGAGGTCGACGCGTTCCTCGTCGTCGCCGGGCTCGGCGGCGGCACCGGTTCCGGCGGCGCGCCGGTGCTGGCGAAGCACCTGAAGCGCATCTACACCGAACCCGTCTACGGGCTGGGCGTGCTGCCCGGCTCCGACGAGGGGGGCATCTACACGCTGAACGCGGCGCGCTCGTTCCAGACGTTCGTCCGTGAGGTGGACAACCTCATGGTGTTCGACAACGACGCGTGGCGCAAGACGGGCGAGTCCGTCTCCGGCGGCTACGACGAGATCAACGAAGAGATCGTCAAGCGGTTCGGCATCCTGTTCGGCGCGGGGGAGATCGACCAGGGCCAAGAGGTCGCCGAGTCCGTCGTCGACTCCAGCGAGATCATCAACACGCTCGCCGGCGGCGGCGTCTCGACGGTCGGCTACGCCAGCGAGGAGGTCGAAGAGGCCGCCGGCGGCGGCGGACTCCTCTCGCGGCTCACCGGCGACAAGGGCGAAGACGACCTCGACACCGCCCACACGACCAACCGGATCACCTCGCTCGTGCGCAAGGCAGCGCTGGGTCGTCTCACGCTGCCGTGTGAGATCGAAGGCTCCGAGCGCGCGCTGCTGGTCATGGCCGGCCCGCCCCAGCACCTCAACCGCAAGGGGATCGAGCGCGGCCGCAAGTGGCTCGAAGAGCAGACCGGCTCGATGGAAGTCCGCGGCGGGGACTACCCCGTCAGCGGCTCCGGCTTCGTCGCCTCTGTGATCTTGCTGTCGGGCGTCACGAACGTCCCGCGCATCAAGGAGCTCCAGCAGGTCGCCATCGAGGCCCAGGACAACATCGAGGACATCCGCCAGGAGAGCCAGGACAACCTCGACAGCCTCATCAGCGATGACGAGGACGAACTTGAGTCGCTGTTCTAGGCTCACCGCGGTCCTCGCCGTCTTCGCCCTCCTGCTCGCGGCGACCGCCCCAGCGGCGGCCGTCTCCGTCGAGCAGACCGACGTTCCCGACTCGGGCGAGGTGGGCTCGCAGGTGACCGCGACGGCGACGCTGACGGAACTGTACGACACCTACGAGACGTGGCAACTCGCCGGCTCCACGCAGCTGGAGAACGTGACGTGGACCGTGACGTTCGTCAACCAGGCCGGCAACCAGGTCCGCCAGGAGTCGTACGACGGGCAGAACTTCACCGGCGCCACCGTCGACATCGGCGAGGGCACCGCCGAGGTTCGGGTCCGCGTGACCGGAACCGCCCCGACCGTCGAGGAGTACACGTACGACCCACAGCAGTCGTTCACGCTCATGGCGCTCGACCAGACGCGCGAGGGCGGCACCTCGAACGAACTGGACACCGTCACGGCGACACACTACACAGCGGACAGCCGGGAGGCGCGTGAGGCGCTCGACTCCGCGCGTGCGGCCATCGACGCCGCCGGCAACCCCTCGGTCGCCGAGGAGTCGTTCTCCAGCGCGGTGAACGCCTACGAGGCGGGCAACTTCGACAACGCGGTGACGCTCGCCGAACGCGCCGAAGAGGAGTCGTCGCAGGCGCAGGGCGCCCAACAGCGCAACCAGTTGATCCTGTACGGCGTCGGCGCGCTGCTCGTGCTCGCGCTCGTCGGCGGGGGCGCGCTGCTGTTCCTGCGCAGTCGCGGGAACGGCTACGACAAACTCGGCTGACCCGCCGCAGTTCGCACTTTTTCTCCCGTGTCCGACCGCGTCGACGCACTCGTTCCGTTCGCACCCGACCGCCCGAAGACCCGGCTCTCCGACGTGCTCACGCCCGCCGAGCGGCGCGAGTTCGCCGACGCGATGCTCGACGACGTGCTCGCAGCGCTCGACGCCGCCGGCTTCTCGCCGCGACTCCTCTCCACCGACCCGACCAACCGCGACGTGCCCGAGACGGTGGACGAGCGACCGCTCACCGCGGCGGTGAACGCCGTGCTCGCCGACCGCGAACCTTCACCCGAGTCACCGTTGGCGGTCGTGATGGCCGACCTCGCGCTGGCGACGCCGCGAGCGCTCTCGCGGCTCCGTGGGTCGGGCGACGTGGTGCTCGCGGCTGGACTGGGCGGCGGGACGAACGCGCTCGTGTCGCGCTCGCCCGACTTCCGCGTCGACTACCACGGTGCCTCCTACCTCGACCACCTGCGTGCGGCCCGCACGGTCGGCGCGACGGTTCGAGAGGTGGACTCGCGGCTGTTGGCGACGGATATCGACGAGCGCGCCGACCTCGCGGATGTCCTGCTCCACGGCGACGGCGCCGCGCGCGACTGGCT
The DNA here is from genome assembly GCF_029338555.1 of Halobaculum marinum. Lineage (GTDB taxonomy): Archaea > Halobacteriota > Halobacteria > Halobacteriales > Haloferacaceae > Halobaculum > Halobaculum marinum. Next base: position 928,071 of record NZ_CP119989.1, read on the forward strand.
GGTCGACGCGGGGTTCGAACTCGACGCGGGAGACGGGCGGGTGTCGGTCGTCCGCGAGGAGTGAGCCGCGAGCGCTCAGAAGCGAGTCGCTGCCGCGACACCGTCGTCGGGGTCCGCTCCGGTCGTGAGTTCGTCGTCACCGCCGGCCCGGAGCAGGTGGATCCCGACCCAGGCGAACCACGCGATCAGCCCGAATCCGAAGATGGCCCCGAGATCACCGAGACCGGGGACTACAGTGAGCAGTCCGGCGACACCGGCCACGAAGCCGAGATAGCACACGGTCCGCGGGAGCGACCCACCCCGGATGGCCGCCCAGCCGACGAGGATCACCCACAGGGACCCGACGATCTCGTTGCCGCCCCCGAGCCCATTTTCGACGGCGCGCAGCGTCGCCCACGTCGCCTCGGCCTCGGCGGGCGAGCGGCCGGCGGCGTCGACGACGGCACCAATGGCTACGTTCGCGACCATGCCCGCGCCGATCACCAGCCCGGCCCAGATCTGCCCGAACACGGTCGCGACCGCCGCCAGCACGGGCGTGTCGTCGCGGAGACGGCGGTGGAGCGCCAGCGCGAGCACGACGAGTGCGGTCCCGAAGACCACGTAGATGACGAGATTCCACGCGGTCAACAGCGCCCGGTTGTCGAGCAGGAAGGCGACCGACCGGGCGGCGTCGTCGCCGTAGCCCGCCGCCGCGAGCACCGTGAGGAACAGCGCGAACCCGACGACGAACGTGGCCGCCGCGACGAGCGCGGCGACCCCGCCCGCCCGACGAAGGACGACCTCCCCGCCGTCTGCCGACCGTTCGATAGCGATCTGTCCCGTGTTACCACTCGCGGTGCGATCCACCATGATCGGGCAAATGGACGACTCCGGAGCTATTCAATCGTCTCTTCGGCGACACACACCCGGCAGGAACACGACGGAATCCGGGCCACATCCGCCGGTCCACCGCTGTTCTACGGACGCGCTACCGACCCGGATCAGTGGCGCGACGACGGCAGCAGGCGACGACCCACGGCCACCTTCACTCCACGTCGAGACTCGTCACCATCGCCTTCGCCGCCGCCAGTTCGTCTTCGTTGACGCCGTGGCCCATCCCCTCGTAGATGCGCTCGTCGACGGCGGCGCCCAGGTCCTCCAGCACCTCGGTCGTCTCCTTCACCCGTTCGAGGGGGATGTGCGGGTCCACGTCCGAGCAGCCGAGGAAGACGGGTGTGCCGTCGAGGTCGCCGTCGTACTCGCGGGGGGTCCCCTCGGGGCCGATGAGGCCGCCGGAGAAGCCGACGAGGCCGCCGTAGCGAGCGGCGTTGCGCGCCATCCACTCCGAGGAGAGACACGCTCCCTGCGAGAAGCCGAGCAGGAGGACGTTCTCGCGCCCGACTGCGTCGGCGGCGGCGTCGACCACACTGGCGACAAACGCGAGCGCGGAGTCGAGGTGTGGCTGGTTCTTCGTCGTCTCCTCCATGAACGAGTACGGGTACCACGTGTTGCGCGCGGCCGAGGGAGCGAGGTAGGCGACGTCGTCGGTGCCGAACTCGCCCGCCATCCCGAGGATGCTGTGGGCGGTCGCGCCGCGACCGTGGACCATCACGACCGCCGCGTTCGCGTCGTCGAGCGCCGCGCCGGCGTGGCGGACGGGCTGGCCGCCGTGTGGGCCGTCGACTGCGCTGGTGTCGATATCGGTCATCGGTCGAATCACCTCTCGCCACGTGGGAAGCCGTTGTGGTGGCGGAAGCAGCGGCGGTCGATCCGCGTGGCCGTTCACCAGTGCGGGATTCAGCCGATGGCTCCGACTCGTTCACCGCGACCGACTCGTTTTTGCCCCTCCGTCGGCGACTCCACGGCGTGTTCCCGGGCGCCGCCGAGTACGACGTCGACGTCGCGGTCGCCGACAGTGAGGTGGAGCGCCTGCTGTCGGTCACGCCCGCCGACGTCGACGCGGCGCCCGAACTCACGTTCGCCCGCAACGTGTTCGTCCCGCTGACGACCGCCTGCCGCTACACCTGCACGTACTGCACGTACTACGACGTGCCCGGCGAGGCGAGCCTCCTATCCCCCGAGGAGGTGCGCGAGCGCTGTCGCGTCGGCGCCGACGCCGGCTGTACGGAGGCGCTGTTCACCTTCGGCGACAAGCCCGACGACCGCTACACGGCCATCCACGAGCAGTTGGCCGAGTGGGGGTACGACTCCATCGTCGACTACCACGAGCGCGCCTGCGAAATCGCGTTGGAGGAGGGCCTGCTCCCGCACTCGAACCCCGGCGACCTGACCGAGGCGGAGTTCCGCCGCCTGCGCGACGTGAACGCCTCGATGGGCGTGATGCTGGAGACGACCGCCGACGTCGACGCCCACGCCGGCGGCCGGCGGAAGAGCCCCGGCCAGCGGCTCAACACGATCCGTGCTGCCGGCGAGGCGCGCGTCCCGTTCACCACGGGCATCCTCGTGGGCATCGGCGAGGACTGGCGCGACCGCGCGGAGTCGCTGCTCGCGATCCGCGAGTTGCACGAGCGGTACGGCCACGTGCAGGAGGTAATCGTCCAGCCGGTCGTCCCCAACGAGCGCTCCGACTTCGACGCCCCGTCGACCGAGACGATGCGCCGCGTGACCGCGATGGCCCGCGCCGCCCTGCCGAGCGAGGTGTCGGTGCAGTCGCCGCCGAACCTCGCGCCCGTCCGCGACCTCCTCGACTGCGGCGTCGACGACCTGGGCGGCGTCTCGCCGGTGACGGACGACTACATCAACCCAGACTACGCGTGGCCGGCGCTCGACGAACTGCGGGCGGTCGCCGACCACGGCGGCGTCCCCCTGTACGAGCGCCTGCCGACACACGAGCGCTACCTCTCCGCCGAGTACCGACACGAGGCGTTCGAGGAGTCCCGGGCGGCCGCCGGCGACTGGCTCCACGGCCAGATTCCGACCGCACTCGCAAACTCCGGCGTCCACGGGGAGCGCTTCCGCGGGGTCGCCCGGCGCGACGGACCGCTCTCTCCGTAACCGCCGTCTAGACGGCTCCTACTCGCGCCGAACGTCCGTTCAGGTGGCCAGCAGGTTCTTACCGCGGACAGCCGAACGACCGGCAGACTCATGGCGCAGGTTCTGTTGCAGACGAGCGTCGACGCGCTCGTCGGGACGCTCTCCGGCTACGTGACGAACGTCATCGGCTTCGTCGTCGGCTTCGTCCTCACCTACCTGATCGGCAAGTTCGCGATCGTTCCGCTGGTCCGCCGCGTGCTGGAGCGGCGCGGCTTCGACCGAACCGTGTTGAGCCTCCTCGACAGCGTGCTGGCGGCGCTCGTGGTCGTGCTCGCGATCTCGATCGGGTTCATGGCCGCGGGCTTCCCTCGGTTCCTGACGGCCGCCGCGACGCTCGGGGGCGCGCTCGCGTTGGCGATCGGGTTCGCCGCACAGGACCTCATCGGCAACTTCGTCGCGGGGGTGTTCATCATCAAGGACAAGCCGTTCGAGGTGGGCGACTGGATCGAGTGGAACGACAACAGTGGGCGCGTCGAGGACATCGACCTGCGAGTCTCGCGCGTCCGGACGTTCGACAACGAGCGGATCACCGTCCCCAACGGCGAGTTGGCGAACAACGCCGTCACCAACCCCGTCGCCTACGACACGCTCCGCCAGAAGTTCGTGTTCGGAATCGGCTACGACGACGACATCGACCAGGCGACCGACGCCATCGTCGAGGAGGCCGAGTCGGTCAGCGGCATCCTCGACGACCCCGCGCCGTCGGTCCGCGTCACCGAGTTGGGCGACTCGGCGGTCGGCCTCCAGAGCCGATTCTGGATCGACCAGCCGGACCGCGCGGACTTCGTGAAGACTCGCTCGCAGTACGTGCAAGCCGTGAAGGAGCGCTTCGACGAGGAGGGGATCGATATGCCGTACGTCCACCGCCAACTCACCGGCGAGGTGGAGGTGCTGGAGTCCGTCGCCGAGCAGACGGTCTCGGCGGACGGCGGCGCCGACGAGTAACCGCGCCCCGACTGCGCGCTCGACCGGATCTGCCGCTCGGGTGCGCTCGGACGCGTTCGACTGTCTCGGCTGGTCCCACGCCGGTGAGGGTCACAAGACACATAGCCCTCCGCTGACTGATAACTCGTAGTGACCCTCCGATCGCGTGTCCGCTCGCTGGTCGACAGCGCCTACGAGCGCGTGCTCCACCACGAGATCGGGAACGGCCCCGACCACGTCGCGATCATCCAGGACGGCAACCGACGCTACGCCCGTCGCCACGGCGACGAGGCGCCCGACGGCCACCGCGCCGGCGCCGACACGACCGAACAGGTGCTCGACTGGTGTGCGGACCTGGGCGTCGAGGAGTTGACGCTGTACGCGTTCTCGACAGAGAACTTCGACCGCCCACCCGAGGAACTAAAGCCGTTGTTCGACCTCCTTGAGAGGAAGCTCCGGGAGTTCGCCGACGCCGACCGCGTCCACGAGCAGGGCGTCTGCATCCGGGCGCTCGGGGAGGTCGACCGCCTCCCAGAGCGCGTCCGCGAGGCGGTCGACTACGCCGAGGCGCGCACCGCCGACTACGACGCGTTCACGCTCAACATCGCGCTGGCGTACGGCGGGCGCAACGAACTGCTCGGGGCGGTCCGCGCGGTCGCCCGCGACGTGGCCGACGGGACGCTGGCGGCCGATGACGTCGGCGTCGAAGAGGTCGAGTCGCGCCTGTACCGCCGGCCCGTGCGCGACGTCGACCTCATCATCCGCACCGGCGGCGACGAGCGCACCTCCAACTTCCTCCCGTGGCACGCCAACGGCAACGAGGCGGCGGCGTACTTCTGCTCGCCGTACTGGCCGGAGTTCTCGAAGGTGGACTTCCTGCGCTCCATCCGCACCTACGAGGCGCGCGAGGAGTCGTGGCGCCGCGCCCGGGCCAAGCGGGCGGCGGCGCTCGTGCGGGCGCTCGCGGAGGTCGAACTCGACGAGGCCCGCGCGGTGGCCGGGCGACTGCGCGACCGCCTGCCGGGGGAGACGAGCGCGGCAGACCTCGACGAGGCGCTGGAGGCGGGCGGCACCGGGACAGGGGAGACGGCCGACTGACTCTGCGGCGCTTCACTCCGTGACGACGGCGTAGCCGACGAGCAGCGTGCCGACCCCCGCGAGGAGGCCCGACAACAGCGGGCCCGCGTCCGTCGTCGCCGCGTGTTGGAACACGACGACGCCGAGGATGGTCGACTGGAGGCCGGCGGCGGCGAGGCGTGTCGCAGTGTCCATACACGCCGAGGTGGGCGCGCTGACAAGTACCGTTCGGCTCCGCCGTGCTACCGTCCGAAGCGACGTTGGCGGTTCTGGTAGTCGAGCACCGCCCGGAGGTAGTCGCGCTTGCGGAAGTCGCGCCAGTTCACGTCGGTGAAGTACAGCTCCGAGTACACCGACTGCCAGATGAGGAAGTCCGAGAGCCGCTCGGCACCCGTCTTGATCACCAGGTCCGGCTCTTCGGGGAAGATCAGTCGCTCTTCGATGTCGGTCTCCTCGATGGCGTCGGGGTCGAGGTCGCCGGCCTCGACGGCGGCGGCAATCTCCCGGACGGCGTCGGCGAACTCTCGCTTGCCGCCGAGCCCGATGTTCACCCGCACCGGCGCGTCGGCGCGGGCGGTGTCGGCGGGCGTCCGGACGGCGACCGCGTGCGGCGCGTCGATGTCGGCGAGTTCGCGGGCGAGGGTGTCGACGACCGCCTCGTCGAGCACGGAGACGGAGACGGTGACGCGCTCGGCGCCAAACTCGAAGGCCCACGCGAGGAACGACTCCAGCGTGTCGTAGGCGCCCTGCTCCAGCAGGTCGCGTTCGGTGATGACGAGCGCGACGTGGGCGGGCGGCTCGCCCTCGTTGCGGCGGTGGCGCAGCGCGAGGTAGGCGTCGTACAGTCCCACGGGTCGCCCGGAGGTGGACCGCCGGCGGGTGAAAGCGTTACGTTCGGGCCACCGCAGAGCGGTCTCGCGCCGCTCGCGTGCGGCCGTCCCGAGACGGTTAAGTGTGCGTCGCGGAAAACACCCGCCGTGAGACACCGACTCCGGCGCGCGGGGGCGTTCGCGGTCGTCGCCTCCGCGGTGCTCGCCGCGCCGGCGTTGGGCCGGGCCGCCGCCGTGCCGTTCGCCGCGGTCGCCGTCCTCGCGGCGTTCGTCGTCGACGAGGGCCGGTTCTTCGACCTGTTCGCGCAGCCGGGCGACTACGAGGACCGTCGGCTCAACGGCCTCGCCGGCTTCGCGCTCGCGGCGACCGCCCTCGGCGTGTTGACCGCGCTCCCGCAGGCGCCGATGCCGACGACGGTGTACGCCGCCGCCGTCCTCACGCTGGCGTACGGCGTGCTCGGCCGGGAGTTCGTCCGCGAGTCGACGAGCGACGAGTTCGCCACCACGACGGCGTTCACCGTCGTCGCCTTCGTCGCCGCGACGCTCGGTCAGGTCGCCGTCGCGGTCGCCGGCGACGCCTTCGACCCCGCGGAAGTCCCCGCGTACGTGTTCCTCGCGGCGACAGCGGCGCTGGTCGCCGCCCTCCTCCGTTCGGTGCTGTTCCCCCGCGACGACCCCATCGTGATGGTGTCGGTCGGCTTCCTCCTGTGGCTGCTGTCGGCGCTCGTCGCCGCCGGCGGCGTCGCGGTCACGCCGACGCTCGTTGCCGCCGGCCTCGCCGTCACGGTGGGGCTCGGCATCGTCTCGTACGTACTCCAGACCGCCTCCGTGTCGGGGATGCTCACCGGCGTCCTGCTCGGCTTCATGACGGTCGTGCTCGGCGGGTTCGGCTGGTTCGCGGTGCTCATCTCCTTCTTCGCAATCGGCGGGCTGGCGGCGAAGTTCCGCTTCGAGGAGAAGGACGCCCGCGGCGTCGCCGAGGGCAACGACGGCGCTCGCGGCGCGGGCAACGTGCTCGGTAACTCCGGCGTCGCCCTGTTGGCGGTCACCGCCTACGCCGCCGCCCGCGCGGTCGTCCCCGACACGACGGTGGTGACCCTGCTGGCGTTCGCGTTCGCCGGGTCGGTCGCCGCCGCGATGGCGGACACGCTCTCCTCGGAGTTCGGCGGCCTGTTCGACTCTCCGCGGCTCGTCACCACCCTGCGCCCCGTCGAACCCGGCACCGACGGCGCGGTTACCTGGCAAGGCGAGGTCGCCGGACTGGCGGGCGCGGCGCTGGTCGCCCTCATCGCGGCGCTCGCCATGCCGCTGGGAACCGGGGTCGTCCCGACGCCGGGCGTGTCCGTGGGGGCGACGGGTGGGTCGGTCCTGCCCGTCCTCGTCGCGGTCGCCGGCGCGGGGTTCGTCGGCATGACCGTCGACAGCCTGCTGGGTGCGACCGTCGAGGGTGACGAACTCGGGAACCAGGCGGTGAACACGCTCGCGACCCTCTCGGGGGCGGTCGCGGGCGTCGCGCTCGCGCTCCTCGTCGGCGCCACCCCCCTTCCGTCGTCGTCGGCGCTCACGGGACTCGCGAACGCATTCGCGCTCCTCGAACCGGCGTACTGGACGCTCCTGGCACTCGTGGCGTGACCGTCCGCGTCGGCCACCCGACTGACGAACCCGCCCTCCGCGTCCTCCAAGCACACCTCCGCGAGCCCAGTCCGACGCTCCTCGCGCACGGCCTCCGAGACGGTGGCGTCCTCGTCGACGAGGCGACCGTCGACGGCGACGACGGGAGGGTCGGTGGCGACGGCGGAGCGACCGGCGACCCCACGGCGACCGTCCCGGTCGGCTACCTCCTCGCGGTCGACGGCGACGGCACCCACGTCGCCGAACTCGTCGTCCACCCGGCCCGCCGCCGAGAGGGGCGGGCGACGGCGCTGTTCGACCGACTGTTCGAGCGGACGACCGGTCCGGTGACGCTGCTGGTCGCCGCCGACAACGACCCGGCGCGACGGCTGTACGCCGACTTGGGGTTCCACCGTGTGGAACGGCGCCCGGGGTTCTACGACGACGGAACGGACGCGCTCCTGTTGGCCCGAGACGTGGCCCCGTAGTCAGGCCGACGAGCGGTAGTGTCGGTACGCGGGGCCGACGAGGAGGAGGAGTCCGGCGAGCCCCGCCGCCGCGACGAGTCGCAGGTCGAACACCCCCGAGAGGCCGACGGCGGCGACGCGCCCGGCGGAGGCGCCCGCGACGGTGCCGGCGACCGCCCACGGCAACTCGCCGATGGCGCTCCCGACGACGAACGGGACGGTTCGGACGCCGGCCAGCCCCGCCGCGACGGAGATGGCGTCCGAGGGGAGCGGCAGCAGCCGCGAGGCGGCGATGGAGCGCGTGCCGCCGGCGACGGAGACGGCCCGCTCGCCGGCGCCGACGACGCGCCCGAGCACCTCGCTCGCGCGCCCCCGACCGAGCGAGACCGCGAGGTCGCCGTCGGCGTCGCGCCCCCGGCGGGCGATCAGGTACGGCGGCACGGAGGTCGCGACCATCAACGCGAGCGACAGGGGCGCCGCCGCGAGGCCGAAGCCGTAGCCCGCGACGACGGCGACCAGCGTCACCGGCCACGCGAGGAACGGGCGCACGACCACCAGCACCACGAGCACGGCGAGCAGCCGCAGGGGGTCGGCGGCGACCCACGCGAGTCGCTCTAACACGGCCGCCGGCGACGTGAGGAGGGCGGCGACGGCGACCGCGACGACCACGAGACCGCCGGCGAGGACGCGACGCTTCACGCAGGTGATGCGTCCGTCGGCGGAATAAGGAGCGCGGTCGCGGACGAGCCCGGACGCGACGGTCGCGGCTTCGAACGGGGTCTCGGGAGGCTTAAGCGGCGCCGCGGGCAACTCACGGCGACGTGGCCCCCGACGACGCACGCACGCGCAGCCGCGCCGAGAAAGTCGCCCTCGGCGTGGAACTGCTCGAACACCTGGAGGACGAGGAACTGCCGCTCCCCGACCTGCTCGACCGACTGGAGACGGTGACGCAGAGTCCGGCGGTCACCCGCGAGGTGCTGGAGGAGGCCGAGCGTCGCGGCGTCATCGAACGCGAGGACGCCGTCGTGCGCGTCCACGGCTCCGGGTTCGTCCGGTTCGACTCGCAGGTGGTCACTCGCGAGGGGGAGTTCTCCTGTCGCCGCTGTGGCGCAGGGATCACGACCGGCCACTTCGTCCGGTTCGACGCCGGCGAACTCGGGCCGTTCGGCTCCTCGTGTATCCGGAAAGTGACGGGTCGCGAGACGTAGGCGAGCGTCGCGCCGCGAACGCGTGTCGGGGTCGCTCCCAGTTCAGCGGCCGCGACGCAGTTCCGCGATGAGCTGTTCGACGAGGTCGTTCTGCCGTTCCAACTGTCGAGCCTGCTGCTCGACCGTCTCACGCAGCGCCGCGACCTCCTCGGCGACGTCGTCGGTCGGCTCGGCGGGTTCGAAGCCGCTGTCGCCGAAGGCGTCCTCGTCCGGCGCCGCGTCGGCCCCAGTCGCGGCGACGGTGCCCTCGTCGTGCTCCGGGCGGAGTTCCGCGGCGGCCGCGGCGCCCCCGGCCGACCCGCCCGCGGTCGTCGACCGCTCTGCGTCGGTCGCCGACTCGTCGGTCAGCGGGTCCTCGCGGGTCCCGGCGTCGGTGTCGACCTCCGCGGGGTCGGCCGACAGCGGGTCGGGGCCGTCGCCGAAGTCGGTGTTGTCGGTGGTTGCGGCCTCCTCCTCCTCGCCGTCGGCCTCCGCCGAGAGCGCGCGGAACGCCTCCAGCGAGTCGACGTCGTAGTGGGTGAGGATGGCGTTCGTGATCCGGGTTCGGATCTCCTGTGCGCTGTCGCTCGGCGCCTTGAACCGTTCGTGGCGACCGTTGGCCGTGAGGACGACCGAGGTGGCGACGCTCCCCTCCTCGAAGTCGAGGTCGCTCACGTCGTCGTAGTGGAACTCCTCGTAGTCGTCGTCCCACACCGCCGCGCCGACGTGTTTCACGATGCGCGCGGAGGTGACGACGAGCGTCAACTCCGAGAAGCGGAAGGTGCGCTCGACCGTCTCGCCCGGTTCGGTGATGCCCGACGCCGAGAGCACGCCCGCGAGGACGGGGTGGAGCACGTCGTCGAGCGAGCCGCGCGGCACGGTGAACGACTGGTCGTCGTCGAGGCCGTACTCCAGCGTGAACTTCGCTTTCCGGCGCGACTCGGAGACGGCGACGCGTTCGGCTTCGTGGGAGTACTCGGAGACGGACTCGTCGGAGAGCAGCCCCTCGGCGCGGTAGATCAGGGTGCGGGTCGGGGTGACGAACAGTTCGTCGTCCCCGCCGAGGCGGACGCGGGCGACGGGGTCCTCGCCGCCCAGCTCCCCCCGGACCAGTTCCGGCAAACTCATACCGGCCTCTCACCCGCCGCGTGGCTTAAACCCGGCGGGTGCGTCGCTCAGGCGTCCGACGTGAGGCGGCGAGCGACCGCCCCGACGAGGCGCCGACGAGGCCCTCGCGGGGTGTGTCCCGTCGTGGCGTACTCGGTTCGGATGAGAAGGTTCAAGAGCGGGACCGCCCGACGTAGAAACGAGCCGGGGTGGCTTAGCTGGACATAGCGCCGCACTCATAGGGTTTCGAGATTCGGTGCGGAACGCCTTGGAAGCCTCCGCCCCAACGGGGCCCGCCGAGCCTCGTACCTGGGCCATGCGGAGATCGTGGGTTCGGAGCCCACCCCCGGCATCGTTCTACCGGACGCAACTCCTCGAGTGCCACGACCGCGTCGTCGACTCAGAGATGCTCGCGGATCAGCTTCTTGACGCCTCGTCGGAACCGCTCGGAGGCGGATCTCTGTGACACGCCCAGTCGCTCGCCCAACTCCGCCAGCGACACCGCACGCGGGATGTCGAGGTAGCCGCTCTCGACCGCCGCGAGCAGCGTCTCGCGCTGGGGGTCCGTCAGGGTCGACCCTCCGTCGGCGTCGACGCTCGTCTGCTCGTAGATCCGTTCGAACCGGAACGGGATGTCGTGCGCCTCACACACCTCGAACAGCCGCCGGTACCCCTCGCGGTCCGGGAACCGGACGCGACAGCGCCAGCCGTCGGCGGTTCCCGTCGCCGACTGGAGGACGGCGCCGACGCCGATGAACTCGCTCATGAGGTTCGTCCGACGCCCCTCCTCCGTGAAGTCGACCCGATACAGCCGACGGTCGTCGACCTCGGCGAACTCCACGAGGTTCCGGACCGCACTGGTCTCACCGACGGCCTCCTCGAAGGCGTCGAAGTCGCTCGCCTCCTCGCAGGTCACCCAGAACAACATCTGCGTGAGCACGTCGTCGCTGCTGTACGTCTCCTCCCACGAGGCCTCCGCGCTCGGCACCGCGCGCAACGCACCGCCGAGAACCGGGTGCTGGATCGTGAACACGGCGATGAGCATCGATTGTCGTCGGTCACACGCCGGGACTACATAAATAGCCGAAGTTCTTCGGGGTGCGCCTCATTTCGCTCCGCTTCGAGTTCGAGGTAGATGTCTGAGGAGTACTCTGCACGTACGCGGTCCGGGGAGGGCCTGGGGTCGTCGGACCTCGAAGACGACGGCGCTCCGACCGTGGGGTCACGCGACACGGCGGCCGCGGTGGTGGCGGCGGTCGCGACCGACCGAGGCGAGACGGCCGTCGACCTCCCAGCCGCGTTGTACGACACTGTCGACCCAGACGCGCTCGACGCGCTGTTCACGGGTGGACGGGGACACGTGCAGTTCGAGTACGCGGACAGGGTCGTGACCGTCGACCACGAACGCACGGTCACGGTCGAATCAGTCGAGTGATCGGAGAACGGGCGTCGCGCTCGCGGAGTCGTCTCCGAGCCCGTCGACGCGGTCGGTGTGACCGGCGCTGGACTGCGGGGGCGACAGCGAGGACCGCCTGCCCGCGGTCGACGCCTCACGCCGCGTCGTCGTCGGACTCCTCCTCCGAGAGGTGTTCCCACACCTCCGCACAGCCGCACCCGTCCTCGAGGTCGTCGAGGTGGGAGGTGTCGACTTCGTCGTCGCCGTACCGCTCGTCAGTGGACTGTTCTGCCATCGAGTCGACCCACGACTGCCGTCGGGATAAGCGAGTCCGCACGGTCAATGGTGGCCGGCGCTCCCCGATACCGTCCGGTCTTACCGGTACCTCGAACGCGACGTTCGGGTCGATACGGTCGCAGTCGGGCGGTTCTGTCCGCGCGACCCGTCACCGGAACCGTCGGCGGTTGCGGTCGGCGACGGGAGTATGTCCGACGGTCGCCACCGACCGGCATGAGCGTCGCCCTCCGGGTGCTGGACGACGGTGCGTGGGTGTCCGTGAACGACGAGCGCCAGGTGAGCGTCAGCGAGTTGTGGCGCATCGCTGGCACCGACACGGCGGGCGTCTGCGCGTGCGACTGCGCTGACTTCGTCGTCGAGGCGTTCACCGACGTCGGCGCGGTCGGGCAGACCGTCACCGCCGACGTGGCTGGGCAGTGTATCCGCTGTGGCGAGGCCGCCCACGTCCCGGGCGTGTCGGTCGGTCGCGTCGTCGACGAGCGGTTCCGCCCGGTCGCACCCGACGCGGTCCGGTCCCCGAACGGTGGCCTCGGCGCGCCGCAATCGTTGCCGGTTCCCGGTAGCGCCGGGGAGGATTGACGCGGCGGCGCGCGTTAGGTACGTGGGGTGAGTGGATCCGACCACGAATGCCGACGGACGTCGAACGCTGGAAATCGGAGGTGTACGGCGACGAGATCAGGGAGCACCTGTTCGAGTTCGCCGAGAACGGCTGGGCGTCGATCCCGGACGACGAGCGCGACGCGTGGTTCGAGCGCTTCAAATGGTGGGGGTTGTACCACCAGCGGAACGGCCAGGAGAGCTACTTCATGATGCGGATCGGCACGCCCAACGGCGTGTTGACGCCGGGGCAGACCGAGGTCGTCGCCGATATCGCCGACGAGTACGCTCGCGGTCCCGCCGAGAATCCCGAGTTCGGCGACGCGTACGTCGACTGGACCACCCGACAGTCGATCCAACTCCACTGGATCCGGTTGGAGGACGTGCCCGACATCTTCGAGACGCTGGAGGCGAACGGCCTCTCGACACAGCAGGCGTGTGGCGACTCCTGGCGCAACATCGTCGGCTGTCCCGTCGCCGGCAAGGACGCCAACGAGTTCGTCGACGCCTTGCCCGTGGCGCTCGACCTCCACGACACGTTCAAAGGCGACGAGGAGTACGCGAACCTCCCGCGCAAGTGGAAGGTGAGCGTCACCGGCTGTGAGGAGGGCTGCGGGCAGGGTGACATCAACGACCTCGCGTTCGAGCCGGCGGAGAAGGACGGCGTGAAGGGGTTCAACGTCCGCGTCGGCGGCGGCCTCTCGCGCAACGAGCCACGACTCGCCCGTAGCATCGACGTGTTCGTCACGCCCGAGGAGGCGCAGGACGTGGCGGCGGGGCTGTCGGCACTGTTCCGCGAGCACGGCGACCGCGAGGACCGCTACAACGCCCGGATGAAGTTCCTCACCGACGAGTGGGGCACCGAGAAGATCCGGCGGGTGCTGCAGGAGGAGTACGTCGACTTCGATCTGTCGACGGCGGGCGAGGACCTGCGCGACGAGTACACGTACAACTCCGGGCGCAACGACGCGGGCCACCACGACCACGTAGGCGTCCACGAGCAGAACGACGGCAACTACTACGTCGGCCTGAACGTGCTCGTCGGTCGGATGGGCGCCGACGACACCCGCGAACTCGCGCGTCTCGCCGACGAGTACGGCTCCGGCGAGGTGCGCGTCACCCAGCGCCAGAACGTCATCGTCACCGACGTGCCCGAGGCGAACCTCGACGACCTACTCGCGGAGGACCTGCTCGACACGTACGAACCGGACCCGCACCCGTTCATGCGTGGCTCCATCGCCTGCACCGGCACGGAGTTCTGCTCGCTGTCCATCGTCGAGACGAAGAACCGGCAGGTGCGCTACGCCCGCTGGCTCAAGGAAAACGTCCCGGTGCCAGACGGCGTCGAGGACTTCCACATCCACCTGTCGGGCTGCACGGCGTCGTGTGCGCAACCACAGATCGCCGACATCAGCCTGCGCGGGATGAAGACCCGCAAGGACGGCGAGGCGGTCGAGGCGCTCGACATCGGGCTCGGCGGCGGCCTCGGCGCCGACCCGCGCTTCGCCGACTGGGTCGAACAGCGCGTCCCCGCCGACGAGGTGCCGGGTGCCATCGCGAATCTGCTCGCGAACTTCGAGGAGCGCCGCGAGGGCGACGAGAGCTTCCGCGACTTCGTCGAGCGCACCGACGAGGAGACGCTCGCGGCCCTCGTCGAACCCGAGGAGACGGACTACGAGGACCCGTACATGCACAACACGAAGCTGACGTGGTACCCGTACGCCGACGAAGACTCGATGGACGACTCGCCCGCGCCCGCACGAGCCGACGGAACGCCCATCACCTCCGACGACTGAGTCACACGCATGCCCGACCGGCTCATCCGCGTCAACGCGTACACGACGTTCGACCTCCTCGACGGGTTCGCCCGCGGCCACGACTTCGACGAGGAGGGCGTCGCCGTGTTGAACGTCACGGCGCCGCGTGAGGACCCGGAGGCGGTGACACTCGAACTCGAACTCGACAACAGCGCGCTGGAGACGCTCCCGCCCCACGCCGAGGGCGTCACCCTCTCGGCGGCGCAAGCGCGCGAGTTGGCGAGCGAGTTGGAGACGTACGCCGCCCGCGTCGAGGCGGCGCAGGCCGACGAGTAAGCTGGCGGCGACGTTCGGACCGCGCCCGGGACACTCGTTCTCACACCCGAGAGTCGGGGACGAAGCCTTTTGCGCTCTGGCGGGGGAGCCGGAACCATGTGGGTACGGGAGCGGGACGTGGTCGACTATCTCACCGTCTCGGTAGTGACGCTGCTCGCGTGGCTCCACTTCCCGTACAGCACCTACGTCTACACACAACTCCACTACTGGGCGTGGTGGATCCAGCGGTGGGTCGACCAGTCGCCGGACCAGGCCGTCGGGCTCACGGTCGTCGTGTTCGCCATCGGCGGCGGTGCGTTGCTCGCGGGCATCGTGTACTCGGCGTCGGCGTAGCGGCAGGCGAGCGGGGGTTCTCACGGCTTCATGTGACGCCGACGCGGAGCGTGCGCATGGACGACGACAGCGACGTGAGCGGCTTGCGTGCGACGCTCCGCGCGAACCCAGCGGGGCACTGGCTCTCGACACCCGCACCGCAGGTCGCCGAGCAACTCGCACAGACCGACGCCGACTTCGTCGTGGTCGACACCGAGCACGCGCCGACGGACCTGGAGTCCGTCGAGGCAGCGGTCCGAGCGGTCGACGCGGCGAACGCGACCGGCGAGGACGGTGCCGCCGACACCGCGGCGGTGGTCCGCGTCGCGTGGAACGACCACGTGCGGATCAAGCGCGTCCTCGACACCGGCGCCGCGGGCGTGATGGCACCGCAGGTGAACACCGTCGACGAGGCCGAGGCGTTCGTCGCCGCCGCGCGCTACCCGCCCGAGGGCCACCGCGGCGTCGCGGGCACACGCGCCTCGCGGTACGGTCGAGACCTCGACGACTACTACGAGCGCGCGAACGACCGAGTGGCGACCATCGCGCAAGTGGAGACGGCCGAGGCCGTCGACAACGCCGGCGAGATCAGCGCGGTCGACGGCCTCGACGCCCTGCTCGTCGGCCCCGCCGACCTGTCGGCGGCGCTCGGGGTGTTCGGGGAGTACGAGCACGAGCAGTTCGTCGCCGCCGTGGAGGCGGTGCTCGACGCGAGCACGGTGCCCGTGGGGACGCTGGCCACCTCGCTCGACGAGGTCGACTACTGGGCGGCCCTCGGCTTCGACTACCAGATCGTCGGCGTCGACGCCGGCTACCTCCGCACGGGCGCGGCGGCGGCGCTGGAGCGCTACGAGCAGGTCGGAGAGGAGTAGGGCCGGCTTAGACGGCGCGCCCGCGCTCGCTGGTGCCGACGAGGTAGGTGCCGTACGTGAGCAGCGCCGCCGCCGGGACCAGCGCCAGCGTCGCGAGCTGGCTGGCCTGCGAGGTGACCCCGGGGAGGAACATGACCGTGCCGACGATCATGAGTGCCGCGCCGATGACCGCGTTTCGGTTCATGGAGCGGTGTAGGGGCCCCGCGCGTACTAAGGGTTACCTTTCGAGCGAGTCGCGACTCAGTTGAGTTCGGGGTCGCGCTCGCCCGCGGGAATCGCCACGTCCAGCCAGTTGTCCGTCGGCGGCAGCGGGCAGGCGAACGCGTCCGCGAACGCGCAGAAGGGTGTGTACGCGAGGTTGAAGTCGAGCGTCACGCTGTCGATGGCGTCGAGGTCGCCCTCCGGGTGCAGGTCCATGTACCGGCCGCCGTCGTACGTCTGCTGGCCGGTCGTCTTGTCGCGGAACGGGAGGAACAGCGCCGCCGACCCTTCCGCGCGCAGCGCGGTGAGCGTCTGTTCGACCGGTTCGCCCTCGGCGTTCGGGAGCGTGAACGAGAACGTCGCGACCTCGTGGAAGCGCTCGGCGGTGCCGTTGCGGACGGTCAACTCGACGGTGTCGGGGTCGTCGTGCACGGTCACGTCGGCCTCGACGCGATACGCCGGGTCCGGGTCGAAGTAGTCGAGCCCGTCGAAGTCGTCGCGCAGCGCCGGGTCGACCGGCGACTGTGGGTCGTTCGCGAGGAACTCGTCTTTCTCGGCGCGCATCTCCGCGAGGCGGTCACGCCACGCGTCGTCGTCTGGGGCGTCGTCGGCGGCGTCGGCGGTGTCGGTCATACCCTGCGTTGCGGGTGACGAGGGTTCAATCCCGCGTTCGGCGCCCGCGCGGTCGGCGGCGCGGTCGCTGGCGAGGCGAGAGTGGAACGAACTCGCGGACGAACTGGAAGTCGGACGAACTCGAAGTCGACGAACGACCCGTCGCGGCGGTCGGCGCCGCGTCGGGGCGATTACCGGCGGGCGAGCAGCGCGGCGCCGACGAGCGCGACGAGGGCGGCGACGGCGGAGAAGCCGGGGCCGCTCGTCTCGGTCGACGACTCGGTGTCGGCGACGGTGGTGGACTCAGCGGCGTCGGTGGCGGTCGTGGTCGCCGTGTCGGTGGCGGTCGTCCGGGTGAACTCCTCGTCGGCGACGTACGCCGTGTCGGCGACGTCCTGGCCGTTCTCGTCGGTGTAGGAGTCGTCGACGGAGGCGTTGAACGTCTGGTCGCCCTCGTTCAGGTGCGCCTTCGCGACGACGACCTGGCTGCGCGAGAGCGCGGGCGAGACCTCGACGGTGAGGTTCTCGTGGGTGCCGGCCTCGAGGTACTCGGTGTGGCCGACGAGGCCGTTCGAGGCGTTGTAGACGGCGAGGAAGCCGCCCTCGGAGAGCGTCACCTCGTCGACGGTGACCTCCTCGACGCCGACCTGGTCCTCGAAGGTGATGTCGGCAGTCGCGTTGGCGGTGTCGTTGGCGGTCTGTGCGGTTGCGGTGCCGGCGGCGAGGCCGCCTGCGAGGGCGACGGCGCCGACCAGCACGGAGAGCAGTACGAGCGCGGGGAGCGTAGTGCGTGCGTTCATCTGAGAGAGATACTCACGGCGAAGGAATCGCCGGAGTGCGTCGACGTTCCTCGTGCGGACGAAAGAGTCCGTCGCTCCCGAACGTGCAAGAGTGGCATACGGCGTGGGGATCGGTACCGTGACGCTGGGTGCTCGCCGGGGGATCGACCACCCCCGATGCAGGCCGTCGCCGACACCTCCCGCCGCCACCATCGTCCGCCACCGCCGTCGTCTGCCTCCGCCGACGCCCCTCGTGTTTTTGCTCGCCGCCCGCGCGCATTCGGTATGCGCTCGTGTTACGCCTGTGGTCGGACGGCGACCGGATCCGACGCCGGCCAGCGGTGCGACTGCGGCGAGCCCCTGTGGTTCGACACCGACCCCGGCGACTTCGAGTGGCCCGACCGCGACGGCGTCTGGGCGTTCGCCGACCTCCTGCCGGTCGAACGCCCCCCGAGTGGGCTCGCGGCGGTCGCCGGCGCGACGCCGCTGGTTCGGACTCC
Source organism: Halobaculum marinum (assembly GCF_029338555.1). GTDB lineage: Archaea > Halobacteriota > Halobacteria > Halobacteriales > Haloferacaceae > Halobaculum > Halobaculum marinum. The sequence goes on from NZ_CP119989.1 coordinate 945,966, forward strand.
CGGTCTCGACGTGGACGGCGCCCGCGTCCACGTGAAACTGGAGGGCACCAACCCGACGGGGTCGTTCAAGGACCGCGGGAGCGCCGTCGGCGTCGCCGCCGCCGTCGCCCGCGGCGTCGACACGGTCGGCACCGTCTCCCACGGCAACATGGCCGCCTCGATGGCCGCTCACGCCGCCGGCGCCGACCTCGACTGCGTCGTGCTCGTCCCCGCGGACATCTCCGCGTCGCGACTCCGACGGATCGCGGCGTACGGCCCGCGCATCGTCCGCGTCGACGGCGACTACGGTCGACTGTACTACGACGCCCTCGACCTCGGGCCGCGGGCGGGGGTCGAGTTCGTCAACTCCGACTCCCCGCTTCGCGTCGCCGGGCAGAAGACGACGACGCTGGAACTGCTGCGGGCGTTCGCCGCGGGCGAGGCCAGCGGCGACGGTACCGGTGGCGACGGTACCCTCGCACCACCCGCCGCGCCCGACGCGGTCGTGATGCCGGTCAGCAGCGGCGGCCACGCCAGCGCCGCGTGGAAGGCCGTGCGCGAAGCAACCGCCGCGGGCCTGCTCGACGACCCGCCGCGCCTGTACTTCGCGCAGGCGTCGGCGTGTGCACCCGTCGCGCGGGCGTTCGAGCGCGGCGAGGACGCCGTGACCCGCCTCGACGCCGACGAGGTCGGCGAGACGGTCGCGTACTCTATCGCGAACGCCGACCCGCCCAGCGGGACGCGCGCGCTGACGGCCACCCGAGCAACGGGCGGTGCGGTCGTCGCCGTCGACGATGACGCCATCCGTGACGCCCAGTGCGACCTCGCGGGCGCCGGGTTGCGAGTCGAACCGGCGTCGGCGACGCCGCTGGCGGCGCTTCGGACCCTCCGGGCGTCGGGCGCGGTCGACGCTGGCGAGCACGTCGCGCTCGTCGCCACTGGCGTCGGCTACGGCGGCGACGCGACGACGGTCGACGCCGAGACGGTGACGCGAGCGGAACTGGCCGGGGCGCTCGGCGTCGAATGAGCGTCGGGTGCGCCGACCGGGAACGAGTCGTATTTGTATTCCGACCGTTGACGGGTGAATGTGAGTATCGTCGCCGAGTTCCGCCTCGTCCACCCCGACATTCCCACGCTCGACGCCCTCGCCCGTGCCGACGGGATGGCGCTCACCGCCGAGCAGGTGATCGCCGACGACCCCCGGCACCCCACCGTCTTCTTCTGGGCCGAGGGGGAGGCGTTCGACGTGTTCGAGGCCGGCATCGACGACGACGCCGGGATCTGTGAGTGGGAGCGCATCGAGTCGCTCGACGGACGGCGGCTGTACCGGATCGACATCGACGGCGCGGCGTCGGTCGTGATCTACCCCACCGACGTCGAGGTAGGCGCTTCGCGGTTAGGCTTCTCGGCGACCGCCGCGGGCCTCGACGTCCGGATGCGCTTTCCCGGGCGGCAGGAGTTGGAGACGTACTTCGCGCGCTGTCGCGAGCAGGGGATCGACGTCTCGTTGACCCGGCTGTACGGGAGCGAGCGCGACGACGACTTCCTGACGGTGTCGCCGAAACAGCGCGAGGCGCTCGTGGCCGCCGCCGAGCGGGGCTACTTCCGCGTCCCTCGCGAGTCGGACCTGTCGTCGCTGGCCGGGGATCTCGGCGTCTCGGCGCAGTCGGCCTCCGAGCGACTCCGCCGCGGGACCGAGGCGCTCGTCAGGGAGGCGTTCGACGTAGACGACCGCGACGCGTAGCAGAAAAAGCGAGTCGAGCGGGCGGACTTACAGGAAGTCCTCGATGTGGTCGGCGACCTCGTTGGGCGTGTCGCCGACGGGGACGCCCGCGTCGTTGAGCGCGCCGATCTTCGACTCGGCGGTGCCGGTGCCGGAGCCGGAGACGATGGCGCCGGCGTGGCCCATGCGCTTGCCCGGCGGGGCGGTGCGGCCGGCGATGAAGCCGGCGACGGGCGTGTCCATGTTCTCCGCGATGAACTTCGCGGCCTGCTCCTCGTCCTCGCCACCGATCTCACCGCACATGACGACCGCGTCGGTGTCGGTGTCGGCCTCGAACGCCTCCAGCGCGTCGACGAAGGAGGTCCCGATGATCGGGTCGCCGCCGATGCCGATGGCGGTGGTCTGGCCGATGCCGCGCTCGGTCAGGTTCGAGACGACCTGGTACGTCAGGGTGCCCGAGCGCGAGACGAGCCCGACGTTGCCGGACTCGAAGATGTTGCCGGGGAGGATACCCAGTTTCGCCTCACCGGGGGTGATGATGCCGGGGCAGTTGGGGCCGAGCAGACGGGTGTCGACCTCCGAGAGCCGCTTGTTCACCTTGGCCATGTCCTGCGTCGGGATGCCCTCGGTGATGGCGACGACGAGGTCGAGGTCGGTGTCGAGCGCCTCGAAGACGGCGTCGCCGGCGAACGCCGGCGGGACGAACACGACGGACGCGTCGGCGTCCTCCTCGGCGACGGCCTGGTCGACCGTGTCGTAGACGGGGACGCCGGCGACCTCCTGGCCGCCCTTGCCGGGCACCGCGCCCGCGACGACGTTCGTGCCGTACTCCAGCATCTGTTCGGTGTGGAACTTGCCTTCCCCGCCCGTGATGCCCTGCACCACGACGCGAGTGTCGTCGTCGACGAAGATACTCATTGGGTCACCTCCTCTGCGTTCTTCACTGCACGTTGGACCGCGTCCTCAAGGGTGCCCTCGACCTGCACGAGGTCCTTGTTGAGGATCTCCATCCCCTCCTCGGCGTTCGTCCCCGCGAGGCGGACGACGACCGGCTTGGGAATCTCGTCGAACTGTTCGAGCGCCTCGTTGATCCCCTTGGCGACCTCGTCGCCGCGGGTGATGCCGCCGAAGATGTTGAACACGACGCTGTCGACGTTCTCGTCGGCGAACACCATGTCCAGCGCCTGCGTGACGCGCTCGGCCTTGGCGCCGCCACCGATGTCGAGGAAGTTGGCGGGCGCGCCGCCGTAGTAGTCCACGAGGTCGAGCGTCGTCATCACGAGTCCGGCGCCGTTGCCGATGATGCCGACGTTGCCCGACAGACGGACGTAGTCGAAGCCGTACTCGTTGGCCTTCGCCTCCAGCTCGTCGCCGGCGGCCTCGTCCTCCATCTCGGCGAGTTCGGGCTGGCGGAACAGCGCGTCCTCGTCGATGTTCATGACGGCGTCGGCCGCGACGACCTCGCGGTCGGACGTGATCATGACGGGGTTGATCTCGACCTCGGAGGCGTCCTTCGACTCGTACAGGTCGTACAGCGTCGAGAGGATCGACGCCACGTCCATCGCGACGTCCTTCGGGATGCCGGCCTCGAACACGACCTTGCGGGCCTGGTACGGGTGCAGGCCGAACGCGGGGTCGATGTGCTCGCGAGCGATCTTCTCGGGCGTCTCCTCGGCGACCGACTCAATGTCGACGCCACCCTCGGTCGACACCATCGCGACGGGTTCGCCCTCGCCGCGGTCCATCGTGATGCCGACGTACAGTTCGTTCTCGAAGTCGACGCCGGCCTCGACGAGGACCTTGTCGACCTCGTAGCCCTTGAGATCCATCCCGATGATGGACTCGGCGGCCTCGCGCGCCTCCTCCTCGCTCGTGGCGATCTTGATGCCGCCGGCTTTCCCACGTCCGCCGACGTGGACCTGCGCCTTGATGGCGGCCGGATACCCGATGTCGTCGACCGCGTCCATGACCTCCTCGACCGTGGACGCGAGCCGCGAGTCCGGGGTCGGGATCCCGGCGTCGGCGAAGACCTGCTTCGCCTGGTACTCGTGAAGTCTCATGCGTCTCGATACCAACCCCGCTGGGGGTTAAATTCCGCCGGTTCCGGTCTCCGAATCCGACGGCGTCAGGAGACCGTGACGGGGGCGTCTCGTGACCGACTCGGCACGCGACGACGAACCACCCGGCCACAGTGAGCGAGCGTGTCCCGATGCGTCGGTCGCGGCGGCGACCCGCGACGACTCCCGAGACGGTGTCACCGAGCGTGTTCGGTCACTCGGTCCCGTGACTCGCCGTCGGTCCTCGTCTGGCGGTCGTCGCGAGACGACACGACGCGGTCGAGGCGAGCCTCGAACTCCTCGTGGTCGATCTCACCCGCGGCGTACCGGCGCTTCAACACCGCCTCGGGTGAGTCGGCGGCGTCGGCGACGGCGGCGGTACGACGGGGCGACTGTGGGTAGTCGGCGGCGCTGTCGACGTTGCCGATGAGCGAGAGGTAGACGGGCCACAGGACGACGAGACCGAGCACCCCCGCCGTCAGCATCGCAATGCTCCCGACGACGAAGCCAATCGCGCCGAGGAGACCGCCACCAGAGACGGCGACGAACAGCGAGAGCAGTGTCGCGACGCCCGCGCCACTGGCGAACAGGAGTCTGCCGAGCACACCGTTCGGGGTGTAGTGTTCGACGAGTCGGTGCAGCGACCGGCGGGTCGAGGGGTCGTCAGCGGAGGGCACGTGTCGGCGACTCGTGTGATCCTGATTAGGTGTTGTGGTCTCCCGTGTCAGTCACTCCGTCGAGACGAGCACCTGTCCGACGCCCGCGAGCCCAAGCCCCGCGACGCTCGCGAGGAACGGCCACAGAACGAGTGGCTGGAGCGTCTTCTGGTTGCAGCCGTCGGTGTACGTCAGGGTCGGCGGCCACGACTGCACGCCGGTGACGGCGTAGTCGGCGAGCGCGACGGGGTCGACACAGGCCACTTCGGTCGAGCCGGCGACCGGGCCGAGGACGACGTACGCGACCGCCCAGACGAGCAGTCCGGCGCCGAACAGGGTCGCGCCGGCGTGCCGGAGGGACATACCCGACCGCTACCGGGGCGGCCGGTTTCACTCCACCGGTCGTCGCCACACCGGCCTTCCGACGCCGGCCGGAGTTAAGTCGCCGGCGCGGGACGGGTCGTGTATGCGCGCAGTCCGCTTCCACGAACACGGCGACGAATCGGTACTGACGGTGGAGGAGGTCGACCGACCCGACCCAGCGCCCGACGAGGTGCTCGTCGAGGTGGCCTCGGCGGGCGTCAACCCGGTGGACACCTACTTCCGCGAGGGGTCGTACGAGCCGTACGGCCTCCCCGCGGTCCCGGGCGTCGACGCCGCCGGCACGGCGGTCGAGGTGGGCGAGGCTGTCGCGGGGGTCGAGGTCGGCGACCCCGTGTTCGCGACCGGCCTCTCAAGCACGATGCCCGGCGGCTACGCCGAGTTCGTCGCGGTGCCCGACGACCGGCTCGCGGTGCTCCCGGAGGACGCGGACCTCGTCGCCGCCGGCGGGGCGGGCGTCGCCGCCGTCACGGCGTGGCGGGCGCTCGTCCAGCACGCGAACCTCCGACCAGCCGAGACCGTGCTGATCCACGGCGGCTCCGGCGGCGTCGGCCACGTCGCGGTGCAGGTCGCCGCCGCGACCGGCGCCCACGTCATCGCGACGGCGGCGGAGGGGTACCACGAGGAGGTCGCGGCACTGGGCGCCGACGCGGTGCTCGACTACAACCGCGGCGACCTCGCCGAGGCGGTGACGGACGCCACCGACGGCGACGGTGTCGACGTGATTCTCGACCACCGCCTCGACGAGTACCTCGGCTTCGACGCCGAGGTCGCCGCCCAGGGCGCTCGCGTCGTCGGCATCGGCGAGAACGACCCAGCGATCGGGTTCCCCTACTCGGCGACCGCCCGCGGGAAGGACCTCTCGCTGCAACTCATGTCCATGTTCAACACCCCGAGTCTCGCGGACGCGCTCGCCGACGTCGCCTCGCTGTGGGGCGACGACATCGACGTCACGGTCGCCCACAGCTACGACCTGGAGGGGGCGTCGGAGGCGCAGATGGCGGTGATGAACGACAGTTTCCTCGGGAAACTCGTGATCGAGCCGTAAGGGTCAGCGCTCCGGCACGTCGACTGGATCGGGGTCGCGGTCGTCGAACACCGCGTCGAACACCTTCTGTTGACCTTTCCGGAGGTGTTGGTGGAGCGTCGGAGCGGCGATGTCCAGCGCCGTCGCGACCTCCTCGGCGGTCGCGTCGCGGGGCCACGAGAAGTAACCGGCGTGGTACGCGGTCACCAACGCCGTCTGCTGTCGGTCGGTCAGCGCGGGAATCGCCGCGTCGACCCCTTCGTTCACTCTCGACACCTGCTCCCGTCGCAGCAACGACACGCCCGGGTACGTCTCGCGCATCGCGCCGATCAACTGCCGGGCGTCCGTGGTCGGCGACAGCTGAATCGTGACCCGGAAGTCGCCGTCTTCGATGACGGCGCGCTCGATGGCGCCGCCCATCGCCGCGAGTGTCGACAACACCGGCAGGTCGGAGACCGCAACCTCGAAGCGCCGGTCGTCACCGTCTGACTGGACGGCCAGCCGGTCGTACTGGGGGTGGGTGTCGACGAGCATCTCGAACGTCTCGACCCCCGTCGCGGTCGTCCGGCCGAAGACGAGGTACTCCGAGTCGTCCAACGGGACGGCGTTGTGGATGTGGACCGGGTCGGCGGGAGCGTCGATGCCGGTCGGCCCGAACACGTCCTCGACGAGGAACTCCAACTCGACGACCTCGTCGCTCAACAGCGCCCGCTTTCGTTCGACCGAGGCGATGGCGTGGCCGACGACCTCGCCCAGGTTGCCGATCACCTCCCGTTCGTGGCCGACGAACGCCTCGGCGCGCTCGGTGTACACGGCGAGGACACCGTACACCGTCTCCCCGTGGACGATCGGAATCGTCGCCGCCGAGCGCCAGCCGTGCTCGTCGAACTGCTCGCGCCACGGCTCCATCTGTGGGTCCGTCGCGGCGTCGTGGGTGAACTGAATCTCTCCCGTTCGGTAGGCTCGACCCGCTGGGCCGTTCCCGCGTTCGTCGTCGGGGTCGACCGTGATTCGCGTGTCTTCGAGGTAGCCGTCGCCGCCGGACTCGGCGCGGACGCGGATCTCTTTGCTCGCCGCGTCGGCGACGCCGACCCAGGCGAAGTCGTACGACTCGGAGACGGCGAGGCGTTCGCACGTCGCCGACTCGATCGCCTCGCGCGTGGACCGGTCGATGACGGCCTCGGTGATCTGCCGGACCACGCGGTTGACGCTGTTGAGGGCGGTCAGTTGTCGGCGGTTGCGGCCGATCTCGCGCTCGTGGTGCCACCGCTCGATCGACGAGGCGAGTACGTTGGCGACCGACTGGACGAACGCCGCGTCGTGGTCGGACAACTCCGCCGGTTCGGTGTCGTGGACTCCGAGGATCCCCCACGGCGACTCGACCGACCCGATGATCGTGGAGATGCCGCTCCGCACGTCGTGGGACGTGAGCAGATCCGGGCCGCTGAATCGGGTCTCCTCGTGCAAGTCCTCGACGATCACCGGACCCTCGGTCGCCAGTGTGTGTGCCGCCTGCGAGTCGTTCTCGACCGCCGAGACGGTCGCGGAGCCGACGATTCCGTCGTCCCACCCGACGCCCTCGCGCAACAGGAGTTCCTCTCGCTCGGAGTGGAGGTCGAGCACCTTGCAGTAGTCGTCGTCCAACACGTCCGCGACGAGTCGCGTGGCCTCCGCGAACAGGTCGTCGAGGTCGTCGTAGTCGAGCGCTCGTTGGCCCAGCGCCGCGACCGCCTCCTGCTGGCGGAGTCGCGCTTCGAGTTGCTCGTGGTAGCGCGTCCGGGCCGTCACCTCCTGTGACATCCCAAGCGCCTCGATCACCGTCCCGTCGTCGTCGCGGACGGGGTAGAAGTGGAACTGGTACACGGCGTCGTCGACCGTCGCCTCGTACGTCGCCGTCTCTCCGTCCAACGCCCGCTCGTAGCCGGGGATCACGACCTGACCGAGCGACGGCGGCAGTCCCTCCCGGAGCGGTTCGCCGACGAGGTCGTGTCTGGTCACGTCGGCGTCGCCTTCGGGCGTCCCCCCGAACGAGGTGTACCGGAGGTCCTGGTCGACGAGTGCGATCGCTCCGTTCGGGAAGTGTTCGAGCACCGTCCGGTACTGGCGTTTCGTCGCCCCGGGGTCAAACTCCGACCCCTCGCTCTCGCTCGGGCCGTCTCGGTCGACCGGTCGCCACCAGACGCGGCCCCCGGCGCCGACCTTCTTCGTCTCCACACGCCCCGCGTCCGCCAACCGCTCCAACCGCGCGTACACCGTTCGACGTCCCACACCGAGTCTGTCGGCGACTTCGGGGGTCGTCATCGGTCGTCCCCGAGTCGGAAACGCCTCGATCGTCTCTCGAAGCGCATCCGACAGTGCGTGAGAACCCATGGTGCTCAGCCTTCAGCGTCGGTCATCGTCAACGTTCCGCCGGCGGAACTCCACGGGGACCGAGGCGGTACCGGATCGACAACATCGAGAACGTATAATTGAACAAACCTGTAGTCACGATACACTACCGGAGACCCCAATCGCGAGTGAAGGACCTACACAGTTTTGCACCGGGCTTAGGCACGGAGGGGCCATTCGTAGATTCATGCCAGCCGACGAGACGCTGAGGGGGTCGGCAGACGGCCCGCCGATGCACGGCGACCCGAGTCACGCATCCCTGCTGACAACGACGCTCTCCGAATCCGAACGCCACCGCGTGCTCTCCTCCGAGCGCCGCAGACACGTGTTGGCCGTCGTGTCCGCGCGCGAGTCGCCGGTCTCGCTCGCGGCGCTCGCGGCCGCCGTGGTCGCCCGCGAGGACGACGCCGACCCCGCAGACGACACCGCCCGCGAACACGCGAAAATCTCGCTGCACCACGTCCACCTGCCGATGCTGGACGAGCGCGGCGTGCTCCAGTACGACACGGACGCCCACGTGATCTGCGCCTGACGGCGTCGCCGCGTCGACGCCGCCGTGTCGGTCGTGCCGCCGTCAGTTCTTCTTCGCGCGGACCGTCTTGCCGCGCCGAACCATGTCCTCGCAGTGGGGACACGCCCGGGGTTGGTTGACGCCCTCCGGTTCGAACACCTTGACGTACCGCTCCGTGACGAACGATTGGCAGTTCTGGCAGGTCGGCATACATCGCCGGCAGTCCAGCGCGAATAAACGGATTACGGTTGCAAGCCTCCGGGACACGCCGTGACGCGTGTCGGCCGGTACCGTGACGCCGGGGGGACCGCGAGCCGACCTGTCTGATCGCGAGGACGACGGGCGTCGTCCGACCGCTGGAATCGGGTGCCGGGTTCACACGTCGCGGGCGCGTCTGTCGACCCATGCGAACTGCGATGCACTGTTCGGCGGACGCGCCGGACGCTCAGCGCCGCGCACTCGCCAACGCGGCGAACCTCCTCGGCGACGACACCGTGCCGCTCTCGGGCCTCGTCGTCGTGTTCAACGGCGACGGCGTCCACGCCGTCCGCGCCGACTCGCCCGTCGCCGACGACGTCCGCGGCCTCCTCGCGCGAACGCCCGAGGAGACGAACAGCCCGGAGGCACCCACCATCGAGGTGTGCGCCTGTTCCAACTCGCTGGCCGCTCGCGACGTCGCCGAGGACGAACTCGTCTACGGCGTCGACGTCGTCTCCAGCGGGATGGGCGAGTTGACGCGCCGGCAAGCCGACGGCTACGGGTACATCAAGGTTCCCTGAGGCGCTACGTCACCGGCGCAACGACGCGACCGTCTCGCCGTCGCCGTCCTCGACGGCGACGAGGCCGTCGTCCGCGAGGTCGTTGACGAGGCCGCGGAGCCACGAGCGACTCCCCTCGCCGTCGCCATCGGGGCTGTAGTCGACGCGGATGCGCGGCCCCAACTCGTCGAGCGCGAGTTCGTCGTGGTTCCCGAGTGCGCGGACGACCTTCCCGCGCATCTGCCGGCGACTCCCCTCGAAACTCGGCTGCTCGGGCACGTCCGGTGCGGTGAAGTCGCCCGTCTCGTAGGCGCGACACCAGCGCCGCCACGGACAGCCAGCCTCGTCGCAGGCGGGCGACTGCCCGCAGGCGACGCCGCCGAGTTCCATGATCGCGTTGTTCCACACACGCGACTCGCCGGCGGGCATGATCGCCGACGCCGCCTCGGCGAACGCCGCGTCGTCGTCGGGGACGCCGAACGCGCGGTGGAGCACGCGCTTGACGTTCGTGTCGACCACCGCGTCACCGTTGTTGAACGCGAACGAGGCGACAGCGTTCGCCGTGTACGGGCCGACGCCCATCAGCTCCTGTAGCTCGTCGGGGTCAGTCGGGAACGCGCCGTCGTACTCCTCGACGACCTGCGTCGCCGCCTCGTGGAGGTACTTCGCGCGGTTGTTGTACCCCAGCGAGTGGCCCGACCAGAACGAGACGACCGCGCCGCGCTCTGCGTCGGCCAGGTCCGAGACGGTCGGCCAGGTGTCGAGGAAGTCGGCGTACGCTTCCTCCACGCGTGACAACTGCGTCTGCTGGCTCATCACCTCCGAGACGAGGATGCGGTAGGCGTCGTCGGTGCGGCGCCACGGGAACTCGCGGTGGTCGTCCTCGTACCACGCGACGAGCGCCTCCCGAACGGCGTCGCGGTCCTCTGGGAGGTGGTCGGTCATCGTCGGAGACGGGGCCGCCGGGCGAAAAGCGCTGACGGTTCGGTCCACGCCACGACACAAACGCTTTGTCGCCGCCGCTGGTTCGTGGCGACGATGCGACAGGATCTGGTCCTCCGCTCGCTGCTCGCCGGGTTCGCCCTCGCGGTCGCTCCTGCGGTACTCGTGTACTACCTCGCCGCCGGGCCGATGGTGTGGCTCGCGACGGGCACGCTCGTCGCGGCGAGCGGACTCGTCGTCGCGTACTCCGCCGACGAGCCGGGTGACCGCGACGAACCGTCTCCGACTGCGAAGACGAACTGCCCCGACTGTGGCGCACGCGTCCCCGTCGACGACGCGACCTGCGAGTACTGCGGGACCGACCTCGACGGATGACCGACCGGATGCACCCGCTCACGGCGGTGGGCGTCGGCCTGGTGGTCGGTGCGTTCGCGCTCGCCGTCGGCGGCGTCCGTGGTCTCGCGGTCGCGGGCGTGCTGGTGGGTGTGGGCGGACTCTGGGCGGGCGCCGGGTCGACGCCGCACACGAGTGGTGGCCCCGACGAGTGTCCGCACTGCGGCATCCGCAACCCCGGTACGCCGACCTGCCGCTGGTGCGACGAGGCCGTGACGGAAGCCGCAGACGCGGGGACGGACGAGGACGAGACCGCCAGAGCGTAACGAGTATCCGGCGCGCGCGACTCCGCCCGGACATGGGACTCGACGACCTCGACGCGGCCGTGACCGACGAATACGGCGACTTCGACGACGAAATCGGCGTCGCCCTCGACCGCGAGACGAAACACGAACTCGCGCTCCTCGCCGCCGCGCTCGGCACCGACCGCGACGAACTCGTCCGCCGCGGCATCCACGCGCTGTTCCGCCGGACGCTCGACACGGGTGACCTCGACTTCCACCTCCGACAGGGGTTCGACGTGACGTACGACGAGTACCTCTCCGGCATGACGTACGACGAGATGACCGGGCAGTCGCAGTCTCCGACGCCGAGCGACGAGCGGCGCTACCAGCAGTAGCCCCGACCGTCGCCGGTCCCGGCCGGTTCCGATAGACTGGAATCGTGACAAGCGCCTTGTCCGCGCCGAGCGACTCGCAAGCATGGCGCTGGACGTCGACGTGCCCGACCCGCCGAGCCTCCACGGGCCGCAACCCCGCGGCGACTACGAGTCGCTGGGCACACAAGACCCCGACATCGAGGACGACTACCGGCGCGAGGCGGTCCGGACGGCGCTCCGTGCCGGCGCGTGGCGCGACGCGTTCGACGAGTGGGCCGAACACACCTTCCTCTCGGTCGAGGAGTTCGAGACGACCCGAGAACTCGGCTTGTTCGAGGCGTTCGACTTCTACTGGGACCCCGCCGCAGACGACGTCGGCTACCGCGCCCCGTCGGTGCCCGACGACCAGCGCGACCGGTTCCCCGACGGCGGCGCGAACGGCGTCGACGAGGAGCTGGACGCGCTCGGCCGGACGGTGTCTGAGGTGTTGGAGGTCGACTACTTCGACGGCGAGAACGACGCGGAGTTCGACTTCTTCGCGGAGGACGAAGAGCGCGAGACGGTGGCCGAACGCGAGGAGGACGAGGCCTGATCGGTCGGGTCGGCGGTGGCCGGCCCGACCTCAGTTGACTGCGCGCGTCGCCTCGATCAGCAGTCGCGCGCCGATGTCGATTTCGCGCTCGGTTACGTCCAGCGGCGGGAGGAACCGGATCACCTTCGACCCGCACGCGAGCGTGAGGAGGCCGCGCTTCAGCGCGGCGTCGAGCACGTCGTCGCGCAGGTCGGGCGACTCGAACTCGACGGCGAGCATCAGCCCCTCGCCACGCACGTCGGTGACGCCCGGGAGCGCGGCGTCGCGGACGGTCTCTTTGAACTGCTCGCCGCGGACGACGGCGTTGTCGAGCAGGTCGTACTCGTCGATGGCGCGCAGCGTGAACACGCCCAGCGCCGAGGAGACGATGTCGCCGGCGCCCCACGTCGACGAGAGGCGGGCGCGCTCGTCCGGGAAGGTGTCCTCGTTGGCGATGGTCGCGCCGACGCGCATCCCCTTCGCGCCGGTGATCACGTCCGGCTCGACCGGGTAGTGGTCCGACCCCCACATCTCGCCGGTGCGGCCCATGCCCGACTGAATCTCGTCGGCGACCAGCGGGATGTCGTGTTCGGCGGCGAGGTCGGCGACCTCCTGCATGAACGACTCCGAGGGGAACCGGTAGCCGCCCTCACCCTGGATCGGCTCCATGATGATGTAGGACGTCTCCTCGGGGTTGACGTGGCCCGTCTTCGGGTCGAGTTTCTCGCGGAGGATCGACGTGTCGCCGTCGTCGACGAAGAAGCCGCACGAGCACGTCTCGGGCGAGCACGCGCGGTCATCGCAGTACGGGACGTCGTGGACGCCGGGCACCTCGGGGTACTTCTTGCGGTACACCGACTTCGAGCGGTTGAGCGACAGCGCGCCGAGCGTGCGCCCGTGGAACGCGCCGTCGAAGGTGACGCCGTACTTCCCGCCGTCGGAGTTGTCGTAGCAGATCTTGATCGCGTTCTCGACGGCCTCGGCCCCGGAGTTCGAGAGGAAGACGGTGTCGAGGTCGTAGTGGCTCGTGCGGTCGGTCAACTCGTGCATCAAGTCCGCCGGCCCCGGGAGGTCGGACTCGCCGGGGGCGGCGCCGTCGGAGACGTAGAAGTCCTGCCCTGCGATCTTCGTCGGGTCGACCATGTCAAACTCGGCCATCCGGTCCATGATCTTGGGGTTGTTGTACCCGAGCGGCGCGGCGGCGACGTGCGAGGTGAAGTCCAGCAGGACGTTCCCGTCGACGTCGGTGCAGAACGGCCCCTCAGCGTCCTCGGTGATGTCCCACACGAAGTCGTACACGTACGTCGTCGTCGCGGCGACCTCGCGGTGGTACGACGCCCACTCGCGGGCCCGCTCGCCGGGCATCTCCGTGACCCGGACCTCGGCGGTGTCTCGGTCCATGTGAGACAGTGACGATGTAGGGGTAAAAAATGCCGCGGTACGAATTGAGTCTCTATCCAACTTTTCAGCGACGAGTTGCTGTTGCGTTCAATGGGTCGTCGCTGGCTGCCGGTCGTCGGTCACACCAGCGTGGTCCCGACGGCGACCGCACCCGCGGTCGCGACGAGCACGCCGCTGTAGAAGGCGACCCGTCGGGCGAATCCGCGCGGACCGGCGAACGCCAGCGCGGCCTTGACGGAGACGCTCGCGGCGGTCGCGAGCAACACGGCGACGGCGGCCTCGTCGGCGCCGATCGCGCCGCCGCGGTACAGCAACACCGCCGAGGTCGTCGCGCCGGCGGACGACACCGTCCCTGCGGCGACCGCCGAGGCGTACAGGCCGGCGGTGCCGAACTGCGCCTGTGCGACGGCGCTGGCGGCGAGCACGGCGAGGAACACCACGCCGAACCCGAGCACCCGACGCAGCGAGAACGGCGACGCGAGGTCGACGGCGACCGGTTCGCGCCAGTCTGCGATCCACGCCGACACCGCGACCGCGCCGACCGCGAGCACCCCTGGTGGAGCGGCGATCTGTACCAGTCCCGCGGTGCCAGCGCCGACGGTGAAGGCGACGGCGATGACGAGGTTGCGGACGGCCATCGCCGCGTCCGCCAACAGCACGCCGGCGACCGCGTACGACCGGGCCGCCGGCCGCTCGCTCGCGTGGTCGAGCATGGTCGCGACGACCGCCGTCGAGGAGGCGAACCCGCCGAAGAACGCCGACACCGCGACGCCGCGACCGCCGTAGGTGCGCACCAGCGCGTAGTTGCCGATGCCGATGCCGGCGACCGTGACGACCAGTAGCCACGCGATGCGGGGTTCCAGCGGGACGCCGAGCACGGTCACTTCCCCCGGCGGCAACAGCGGGTAGACGACGAACGCCAGCACCGCGAACTCGATCAGCGACCGGAGTTCCGGGCGCGTCAGGCCGCCGGCGACCGAGTGGAGTTCCCGCTTCAACACGAGGAGCGCCGAGGAGACGAACGCCACGGTCACCCCCTCCAGCACGTAGCCGGCGGCGACGAGGGCGCCGACGCCGTAGGCGGCCAGCAGCGACACGGCGGTCGTCAGCGAGAGCGGGTCGCGGTCGGCGCTCGACCGCATCCCCTGGACGGCGAGCAACACCCCCTGGACGACGACGAGTCCGCCGCCGACGGCCAACAGCGCCTCGCCGTAGGCGGCGTCTCTCGCCAGCAGTGCGAACACCGAGCCGACGATGCTCGTGAGCGAGAACGTCCGGATGCCGGCGGGCTTCTCCGACCACTCCCGTTCGAGTCCCATGAACAGGCCGAGGAGGGCGGCCAACACGATCCGGACCGCGGGCGTCGCGAGCGGGCCGGCCATCGCCGCCCCGACGCCTGTTCCCTGCATGGGCGCACATCGACGCGTCGACAGTTAATCGTTCGTCGTCGTCGCCGCCGCTGCGATCCGTCCCACGGATGTCAGAGGCGCGATACGCTTTTGTCACTTCGCGGACCCGGATGCGTATGGCCCTCTCCGATGTCGACTGGTCACGCGCCGCATGGTGGGGCGTCGGCGCCGTCCTCGCGGCGGCGCTGACGTTCGTCGTGTACTCGTTCGTCGGCACGTTCGTCTTCGGCGTCTTCATCTACTACGCGACGCGGCCGATCTACAACCGGATCCGCCGTCGGATCCAGCCGCCGAGTCTCGCCGCGGCGACCGCGCTGTTCACGATGGTGTTGCCGGCGCTGCTGCTCGTCGGCTACGCGATGCTCATCGTCGTCAACCAACTCCAGAACCTCCAACAGCAGGGCGCCAACGGGACGGCGGTCGTCGACCTGAGCCGCCTGCCGCTGACGGAGAGTCAGGTCGCGGCGATCCAGACGCAGATCGACCTGCTGTCGGACCCGACGATGTTGGCGACCATCGATTGGCAGCAGTACGTCACCGTCGACCGGATCGCAGACGCGGCCGGCTCGCTCGGCCAGGCCGCCGGCACGCTCGCGTTCGTCGGCACCGCCGCCATCCACCTGTTCGTGATGCTGGCGATCGCATTCTACCTCCTGCGCGACGGCAACCGCCTCTCCCGGTACCTCGTGCAGTTCACCGACCAGGCGGGCGTCATCGACGCCTACGGACTGGCCGTCGACCGCGACCTCAAGTCGGTGTTCTTCGGTAACATCCTCAACGCCATCGTCACCGCCACCATCGGTGTCATCGTCTACTCGCTGCTCAACGTGTTCGCGCCGACCGGCGGCTCGATCCCGGCGGCCGCACTCGTCGGCCTGCTCGCGGGCGCCGCCAGCCTGATCCCGATCGTCGGGATGAAACTCGTGTACTTCCCCGTCGCCATCTTCATGGCCGTCCGCGCGGTGGCCAACGACGTCACCGGGGGGTTGGTGTTCGTGCTCGCGTTCGCGGTCGCGTCGCTCGTCATCGTCGACACCATCCCCGACCTCGTGTTGCGCCCGTACGTCTCCGGTCGCTCGCTCCACGTCGGCGCCGTGATGCTGGCGTACACGCTCGGGCCGCTCCTGTTCGGCTGGTACGGCATCTTCCTCATGCCGATCCTGCTGGTGCTCGTCGTGCACTTCGTCCGGATCGTCCTCCCGGAACTGCTCGCGGGCGAGCCAATCCGCCCGTTCGCGGTCGACCCGACCCACCTCACCGAGGAGGTGCAGGTCGTCACTGAATCGGTCGACGCCGGCAGCGGCGGCACCGGCGCCCCCGGCGACGGGGCTCCCGAGGGGGAGTGACCGCGACGCGGGTCACTCCTCGATGTCGACGTACTGCGACTCCCAGTCTCTGCGCGCGTCGATTTCGCGGCGACCGCGGCGGGTGAGCGTGTAGAAGTTCGTCCGTCGGTCGCGCTCGCCCTTCTCGACCAGCCCTTTGTCCACCAGCGTGTCGAGGTTGGGGTACAGGCGACCGTGGTGGATCTCCTTCTCGTAGTAGTCTTCCAACTCATCTTTGATCGCCAAGCCGTGCGGTTCGTCCTGCCCCGCGATCACGTACAGTAGATCCCGTTGGAACCCAGTCAGGTCGTACATCGGTACTATCCCGTCAGATATTACTGTCGGATCCGAATAAAGATGCCGGCATCGCTCCGGCGAAACGGCTGATTCCCGTACGCTGTGGCCAGTCTCGCCGGCCACCGGAAGTTCTCCCCGAACATACACATTGGCTGACGTATCAGCGAGTAGTGCAAACGCCCGACCGCTTTTTACCGGTCGGGAGCGTCCCCGTCGGTATGCCCGAAGAAGTGCTGTTCAAATCCGAGTCGCGACAGGACCGCCACGACATCGCCGAGCACCTGCGTGCGGTCGCCGAGAAACTCGACGGCGACGGCGCGTTGACGCTCTCCGGCGGCGGCGGCGACTCGCTCACGATGCAGGTGCCCGCGTCGGCGACGTTCGAGGTGAAAGCCGAGCGCGAGACGGGGTCGGGCCCCGACGAGTTGAGCGTCGAGTTCGAACTAGAGTGGAACGAGGGCGAGGAAGGCGCCGGGACGGACGCCGGGCTCAGTATCGAGTGAACCACGCGACGGAGTGAGTCGTCGTCGACCGAAGTGAGTCGTCGTCGACCGAAGTGAGTCGCCGGCGACCGAACGCAGTCGCTCGCGAGACGAGGCATCGGGTTCCGAGAACGAACGGGGGCACGCCGCGGAAAAACCCGCGGCGTGCCGCCCGAATCGGTCCCCGCTGACGCTTCGGCCCTCCAGACGAAGCGTCGTACCGTCGTACCGCTGGCGGTCAGATAAAACTACCGGGTGTTCAGGGGAGCGCTATATATACTCCTCCTCGAGCACCCACCCGAGCGCCCGCTTGTAGTAGGTGAACATCTGCCGGATGCGCTCGTGACGCATCTCCTCGGACTCCAGTTGCTCGGCGAGGAACTCGTACTGCTCTCTGATCTCGGCTTCGTCGCGCATGGTCGAGCGACGCGGGCGAGCGACTTCAAACGTCGTCCTCCGACGGACCCGCCGCGGCGCTCACGGGGAGTGACGGTCGGTGAGAAGAGAGTCGGTCGCTTACGCGCCCAGTCCGCTCGGCGCCGTCATCGAGGCGCTCGCGTCCGAGCCACCGGTCTGACGGTCGACGAACGCGTCGTAGGTGTCCTGCTCGACCACGATGACGCTGAAGTACATGTTCGAGTGGGCGACGCCACAGTACTCCGTACAGTAGCCCTGGTAGACGCCGGGTTCGTTGGCGACGGTCTTGATCGTGTTCTCCTGGCCGGGGATGGCGTCCTGCTTCAGCCCCAGTTTCGGCACCGCGAAGCCGTGGAGCACGTCGTCGGAGGCGGTGGTGAAGTAGAGGTCCTGCCCCACGGGAACGACGATCACCGGTCCTTCGAGGCCTTCAGCCTGCGGAATCGCGTTCGTGTCGATGTCGCTGGCGGTGAGTTCGGTGATGTTCGACGTCTCGTAGTTCATCCGCCAGTTCCACTGGTAGGCGACCGTCTGCACGTGCACGTCGCCCTCGGAGGCGTCGATCTCGTCGACACCGCCGGTGAAGGTGACGTCTGGGTCTGCCATCACGCCGTAGGAGGCGGCGCCGACGAACAGGAGGACGATGGCGGTCGCGACCGTCCAGGTGATCTCCAGGCGACGATTCTCCCGCGTCGGCGCGGGTTCGTCGCTGCCCCTGAACTTCAGGACGGTGTAGATGAGAATGACCTCGACGAGGATGGTGATCGGGACCGCGACGTACAGTAGCCGACTGTTCAGGCCGTTGATGAGCCCCGCGGTCGTCGACGGCTGCGCCGCGACTGGCGTCGCCAGAAGCGCCAGTCCGACGAGCCCGACCAGCAGGCTCCCCAATCGCGTACGCGTCATTACATCGGCGTCGGCGTCGGCCACGTAAATACCTACTGTTGTCGCCCGAAACACCGGATGACGGCGCTGCCGCCGCGTGGGCGACGCGCTCTCGGGGAACGTCACCGCTCGGCCCTGGCCGGCCCCGAATCCGACCGCCGCGAACCGGGAAAACGCGGGGTTGATATGCCGCCGGACGCAACTCCGGGTAGTGACATCGAAGCGGTTTCCCGCGCTGCTGGCGGCCGCGGCGATGGGCGTGTACCTGCTGCTCGTGGTCGGCGCGACCACGGCGGTGACGGACGCTGCCGCCTCGTGTGCCGCGTGGCCCGCCTGCGGCGACGGCTTCGCGCTCCCGACCGACACCGCTGGCTGGGTCGCGCTCGGCCACCGTGCGGTGGCGGTGGTCGTCGGACTCCTCGTGCTCGCGACGGGCGTCGCCGCGTGGCGCGCTCGCCCGAGCACCCGCGTCCGCGCGGCCCTGACGCTCTCGTTCCTCCTGTACCCCGTCGAGTCGGTGCTGGGCGCGTACGTCGCGACTGCGGGCACCGCACCGGTCGCGGTCGTCGCCGGTGTCCCGGTGACGCTGTCGGCGCTCCACCTCGTGGGCGGACTCGTCGTGTTCGGCGGCCTGCTCGCGGCGCTCGCGTGGGAACTCGAAGCACGCACGGGCGACCCCGACGAGGACCGCTCGGCGACGCCGGCGCCCGAACCCGCCGCCGAACCGATCGACGACGGTCCCCGACCCGACGTGCCCGCCTGGACCGCTGACCCGCTCCGTCGCGCCCGCTTGACCGCCGCGGCGTACTTCCGGCTGATGAAGCCCCGGCTCATGTGGCTGCTGTGCCTCGTCGCCAGCGCCGCGATGGCGCTCGCGGGCGGCCCCGGCCTCCGCGTCCCCGTCGTCGCGGCGACGCTCGTGGGCGGCGCGCTCTCCATCGGCGCCTCCGGCACGTTCAACCACGTCCTCGAACGCGACGTGGACCGTCGGATGCAGCGGACGAGCGACCGCCCGCTCGCCGTCGACCTCGTCTCCGTGCGCAACGCCGTCGCGTTCGGCCTCCTGCTCACGGTGATTTCGGTCGGCCTGTTCGCGTGGGTGAACCTCCTCGCGGCGGTCCTCGGCCTCGTCGCCATCGTGTTCTACTCGGTGGTGTACACGCTCGTCCTCAAGCCGAACACCGTCCAGAACACGGTCATCGGCGGCGCCGCTGGTGCGCTCCCCGCGCTCATCGGCTGGGCCGCCGTCACCGGCGAGGTCGGCCTCGGTGGTATCGCGCTGGCGGCGCTCATCTTCCTGTGGACGCCGGCGCACTTCTACAACCTCGCGCTCGCGTACAAGGACGACTACGAGCGCGGCGGCTTCCCGATGATGCCGGTCGTGCGCGGCGAGACGACGACCCGCCGGCACATCGTCTGGTACTTCGGCGCGACGCTGGCCGTGGGCGCCGCGATGGTCGGCCTCGGCCGCCTCGACTGGCTGTACGCGTTCGCCGGCGTCGTCGTCGGCGCGGTGTTCCTGTGGACCATCGTCCGCCTCCACTACGAGCGCGACGAGGCGGCGGCGTTCCGTGCGTTCCACGCCTCGAACGCCTACCTCGGCGTCGTCCTCCTGGCCGTCGTCGTCGACGCGCTGGCGATCTGAGATGAGCGCTCGAACCATCGGCGTCTCCGCCGGCCCGCTGGACCTCACGTTCACCCCCCGAGAGCTACAGGTGGCGGCGCTCGTGTTCAACGTCGAGTTGGTGGCGGTGCTGGCGTACTTCGCGCTCACCAACGCGTCCCTGTCCTCGCCGCTGTTCACGCTGTACGGACTCGTCTGGGTGAACGTCGCGCTCGTCGTGTTCGCGCGCTACCGCCCGCCCGTCAGCGACGCGCGGACGCGCCGGCGAGCGGGCGGCGTCGCCGCTGGCTACGCCCTGTTGCTCGCGGTGTTCGGCGGCGTCGTCGGCGTCGCACCCCCGGGGACGACGCCGGGCGTCTCGCTCGCGATGCTCCCGCCGGGGTGGGGGCCGGCGCTGGTGGTGAACGTCGGCGTCGCCGCCGCGGTGCTCATGCCCGCCAAGGTGCTCGGCTACGCCGCCCTGGCGTACCTCCTGTACGGGACGGTCGCCGACGCGGCGAGCGCGGGTGTCGCAGGGGTGCTGGGGCTGTTCTCGTGTGTCTCGTGTTCGCTGCCGATACTCGCGGGCGCCGCGACCGCGGTCGTCGGCGGCGGCGGCTTCGTCGTCTCGGCGGTCGCGGGGCTGGGGTACGGTCCCTCGACGCTGGTGTTCGTCGTCACCGTGGCGCTGCTGTGGTGGCGACCCGGTGCGGCGTTGTTCGGATAGGCGCACGCCCCCTGTTCGCCGTTACTGGCTCACTCGAGGAGCACCTCTGAGACCAGTCGCTTCGTGCCGCGACGGAAGCGCTCGGACGCGGCGCTCTCGGAGACGCCGAGCGTCGCGGCCAACTCGGCGAGCGACGCCCCACGCGGGATGTCGAGGTATCCCAGTTCGACGGCGGCGACGAGCGTCTCGTGTTGGATCTCGGTGAGGGTGGTGCCGCCGGCGTCGTACAGGTCCGACTGCTCGTAGATCCGGTCGAGGGTGAACGGGATGTCGTTGCGCGCGCAGAAGCCGTACACGTGTTCCAGCGCCTCCCGGTTCGGGAACTGCGTCTTGAGTTGCCACCCGTCTGCGTCGGCGGTGATCACCTCGTTGACGCCGCCGACCTCCGCGATGACCGACCGGGTGCTGGTCGATTTGTAGTCCTCGGCGAAGTCCAACCGATAGAGATCCCGCCCGCGTGACTTCGTCAGGAGATGCCGGTCGCCGACCGACGGGTCGGCGTCGATTACCGCGTCGACGTCGTCGGTCGGCACGCCGCTCAACCACCCCGTCATCCACATCCGCCCGTCGTTGTCCGTGTACGAGTCCTCCCACTTCACGTCGAGATCCGGCAGCGACCGCAGCGTCCGGCGCATGAACGGGTGGTCGATGGTGTAGTGCGCGATGATCATGGGTGTGTGTCTCTCTGCTCTGTGTCGCCCAGAGAGCGCTCGAAACGTATAAACTCCCGGAGAACTCCGGCACCAGCCGGATTGAGCCGGGTCGACATTGGGAGGTTATGTCTGGGGCGAGACAATCGGACCGGTCTGGCGACGAGGTCACGATCGACGAGCTACTCTCGGCGCTCGCCGATGCGAGGCGCCGGGCGGTGATCCGCTACTTCCACGACACACTGCGGGTCACCGCGACCGCGGAGGAACTCGCCGAGGAACTCGCGGGCGACGTCGTGGCCGCCGACTCGGAGCGACTGGCGACCGTGTTACACCACGCGTCGCTGCCGAAACTCGACAAGGCGGGTATCGTCGAGTACGACCCGGCGACTCGGACGGCCCGCTACCGTGGCGAGGAACTCCGCGACCCCGTTCGCCGCCTGTTCGACGACGTCACGGCGGTCGTGACTGCGTGACGCCACCGCGCTACCCCAACTCGCCGGTCAGAACGTGAGGACTTGGTAGTCGTCGTCGACGAGCGAGTGGACGCTGGGGTGCCCGTCGAAGTCGGCCAGACGCGCGACGCCGGCGTCGTCGACGGCCTCGTCCACGTCGAAGGCGGTCGCGCAGTAGTCGCACACGGACACCTCGTCCTCGACGGCCGCGAACAGGTCGTGGTAGTCGTGGTCCTCGTCGGGGAGTTCCGCGATCCACTGAGTGCCCGCGCCGTCGAAGATCACCTCGACCTCGTCGTCGTTCTCGACGAACTCGCGGGCGCCCTCCAACGCGTTCACGACGCGCCCGAGTCCTTCGTGCCCCTCTGTGCCTGCCAGGATTACGAATGCAGCTTTCGCCATTGCGTCCCCCGGTTCGACCGTCCCCGTATAGAGTGGCAGGCGACTGTGCGCCGGCGCCGACCTGCCATCGGGATCCAACGACTGTCGCGGCGCCGGAGTCGGGTCCCGTGGTACCGACGGGGCCAAGCGGAATTCGGCGCCGCCTCACTCCTCGGATAACTCGGCCACGATGAGGGCCCAGGACCCACCGTCGCTGTCGTCGTCGGACACCGTCTCGTCGAGGTGGTGTTCGGCGGTCACCCGGAACCCGGCCGCGCGGAGGTGCTCGCGGGTCTGGTCGACGCCGGGGAACGACCACGCCATCGTCCCGCCGGAGCCGAGCCAGTCGGGGTTGACGCCGGCCCACCCCTCCTCGCCGGTCGCGGCCGTGAGGAGGAGTCGACCGCCCGGCGCGAGCACGCGCGCGAACTCGGCGTACACGGTGGGGTGTTCGGCGACGGGGACGTGGATGGTCGAGGTGACCGCCGTCACCGCCGCCGCCGTCGCGTCGGCGACCGGGAGCCGCGTCATGTCGCCCCGGACGAGTGCGGCGTCGGTGCGCTCGCGCGCCGTCTCCAGCATCGTCGCCGAGAGGTCGACGCCGACGCCCTCGACCTCCGACGGGAGTCTGTTCAACACGGGGACGCCCTGTCCACAGCCCACGTCGACGACGCGGTCGCCCGCGTCGAGGGCCGCCACGAGGTCGTCGACGTGCGACGCCACCGCGACGTCGTGGGTCTCGCGCTGCTGGCGGTACGCCTCGGCCAACTCCGGGTCGTCGTAGCCGTCGCGGACAGCGACCCGCTGCGCGAGTGGGTCACTCGAGAGATCGCAGTCGTCGGACACGAGTCGACGTGCCGACGGACACACAAAAGCTGTTCTGTGGTGTGGGTTCACGTCACGAAGCGGTCGAACCGCCGGACGCGACGCCGACTGCCGATCGACTGACTGCGGGCCGCTCGCGCCTTCTTTCACGATCTGTTGACAAAATCTATTTCCACCTGTAGCGACCACGCACGGTATCCACATGGGGGGTATCGTGTCGGGAACGCCCGGACGGCTCGTCGGCGCAGCGATGGCGCTGTCGGCGTCCGTCTCCGTGCCGGCGTTACCGTACGTCTCGGATCTGGCGACCGACTGGGGAGTGGCGGCGGCGCCCGTCGTCGTCCTCGTCGCCCTGTTCGTCGCCGTCCGGTTGGTGCTCGGGGTGGCGCTGGTCGTGCGCGACGACGGCGACACCCTGTCAGACCCGTTGGCGTTCGGGCGAGAGACGGAGGGCTCGGCGTCCGAGCGGTCGGTGCTGTCGCGATTGCGCTCGCGTCGGTAGCGGCGGCGAGATTCGGGTCGTCGTAGTCGTCAAGAACAGCGACCCGTTGGGCGTGCAGTTTACCGATACCGTCCGTGTCGGGGTCACCTGACTGATCGGGTCTTCGTTCACGATTCACCCTGGCTGGAGGCGGTGAACTATCGTACGCTGTGGGGCGCAGCCTCACAAGAAATATGCGGGGTGAATGATACGATTGGCTGATGCCCTCCAAGGTCCGTTTACACACGATCTGTGTGGCCCTCCTCGTTCTTCTATCGGCCGTCGTCGTGCCAGTCGCGGGCGACCCAGCCGGACCCGGTACGAGGCAGGATTCAGTACACTGCATCCCCGAGTTCGACGGCCCCGCGGCAGACCGACCCGCCCACGTCGAGGCTGGCGGTGTCGTGCGGGTCGGGCTGCTCGCATGCAAAGCATGGGACACGACCATCCGCGTCGACGGCCCCGATGTGAACGCATCGCTTGCTCTCGGAGGGGAGCCGGGAGGGTCGGGACACGGAACGTTGGTAGTGAACACGTCTGCAACTGGCTCGGCCGCGTACACCACCGCAGGTCACCTCGCATTTGGCGTCGAGCGAGCGGTTGGGTCCTTCCGCGAGGGGGAGTACACGCTCACCCTGCTCAAGAGCGGATCGGTGGTCGACACACTCACGCTCGTCGTCGGTACCCCGCGGATCGGGAATCTGACCGTCGGGTACACGGGTGCGAATACGACCTTCGACTCCGGGGAAGAGCTCGGGGCCGCCATGAACAACGGAAGCATCGTCACGAGCGGTGGTATCGATCAACTCGGTGACTACGATGTCGAGGACGGCGACCGGACGGTGCTGCATCCGGGGACGGTGGTACTCGCGTTCGACGCGGACCGCCTCTCGTGGGCCGTCGACACGAACGATTCGGACGCGTCGCTCGCGGCGTTCGCGGCGTACCTGAACCGGACCGGCGGCGCGCTGCGTGCCGTCCAGACGAACCCGACGCCCTCGCGTCGGGTGAAGGCGGTCGACCTCCTCGATCCCGACGCGGGGTCGCTGTACACCGACCCGGCCAACGACACGTACTACCTCGTCGCCGACACCCGGGACCTCCGGGTAGTCCACGGTGACACCGACCTCGGCTACCCTGCCGCCGACGGCGCGCCAGCGGAACTCTACAGCGGCGACCGGTTCGCTGCGAACCTCACCCTGAACGCGACTGGGGGCTTCGACTGGGCGGACGTCCACGACCGAGCGGCCGGCGCGGATCCGGCGTCCGCGGAGACGTCGTTCGTCGTCGTCGACCCGGACGCGACACTGACGAACTGGCCGCGCGACGAGCGCGTCGTGCTCGCCGCCGGAGAGCCGGTTCGCGGCCGGACGACGCTCGCCCCCGGGTCGACGCTGGTCGTCGAGGCGGCGCGAGCGGACGGCACGACGACGACCCGGCGGGTGACCGTCGGTGCCAACGGGACGTTCGACGCGAGCCTCGGCACCGCGAACGCGACCGACGGCACACGGCTGACCGTCACGGTGCGGCTCCCCCACCGATCGGGCGGCGTGGAGCGACGCGCGGTCGTCCGCGACCCGGCGGCGACCCTCTCGGCGAGCGTCCGCGGGGAGGACGAGCGACAGGTCGCCTTCGACGCGACCGTCTCCCACCGGAGCCTCGTCGTCGTCGCCGAGGCGGACGGCGACGTCGTCGGCGTCCACCCACGCGCCCCCGACACGGGGTACACGGGCGGCCTCGTGAGCCTCGCCGCCGCCGACCCCGGCACGCTCACGGTCACCGTGTACCGGGACGTCGACCGGGACGGGCGGCTCGACGCGGCCGACGTACCGTACCCGAACGCGAGCACGACCGTCGAGTACGACCCGTCCGAGTCGGGGCGGGCGGCGGTTCCCCGCTCCGAGTCGGGGACGTCGGGTCCGAGCGTCGTCGGGTCGACCGTGACCGACTCGGACGCACCGACCGAGTCGTCGACGCCGGTCCCCGGCTTCGGCGTCGTCGTCGCCGCCGTGGCGGTCGCCGGGGCGACGCTGGTGCTCAGCCGCCGCGCGAACTGACCGCCCGACGACGTGGAGGTCACCGTCGTCGTGGGCGTAATCACGTTCGTCTCCGTCCGGTTCGCGCTCGGGGTGGCGCTGTTCATCCGCGGCGGCGACGACCGTTCGGGCCGCTCGATCCGGGCGACGCCCCGCCTTCGGCACCCTCTTGTCCGCGACGCTCCCAGCGTCGGCCATGAACGACGCGACGGTCGTCCGCGCCGTCGACGCCCGGAAGGCGTACGACGAGACGGTGGCGCTCGACGGCGTCTCGCTCGACGTCCGTGCGGGGGAGGTGTTCGGCCTCATCGGCCCCAACGGCGCCGGGAAGACGACGCTCGTGCGCGCGCTCACCGGCACCGCCGACGCCGAGGGCACCCTCGAACTGTTCGGCGCGCCCGCCCGCGAGTCCGACCGCTCGCGGGTCGGACTGCTCCCTCAGGAGTTCGGCCCGCCCGAGCGCCTCACCGCCCGCGAACTCGTCGCGTACTACGGCGGCCTCTACGACGAGTCGCGCCCGGTCGACGAGGTGCTCGCCGACGTGGGCCTCGCCGCCGACGCCGACACGTGGTACGAGAAGCTCTCCGGGGGCCAGAAGCGTCGCGCGTGCGTCGCCACGGCGCTCGTCAACGACCCCGACGTGCTGTTCCTCGACGAACCGACGACCGGCATCGACCCCGCAGGCCGGCGCTCGCTGTGGGCGCTGATCGAGGAGCTCGCCGACGGCGGCGTCACCGTCTTCCTCACCAGTCACTCGATGGCTGAGGTCGAGCGACTCAGCGACCGCGTCGGCCTCCTGCGCGACGGCGACCTCGTCGCCGTGGGGACGCCCGCGGAGTTGGTCGCCGAGCACGGCGGCCCCGCCCGCCTCGTCGTCGCCGGTCCCGACGTCGAGGCGGGTGCCGACCCCCTCCGTGAGGCCGGGTTCGCCGTCGACGTCGGCGCCGACGAACTCGTCCTCGGCGACGTGGCGCCGACCGACCTCGCCGACGCCGTGACTGCGCTGGCCGACGCCGGCGTGACGTACGAGTCGCTCACGTGGACCGAACCGACGCTGGAGGACGTGTACCTCCGGCTCACCGGCGAGACGTTCGAAGGGGCGTTCACGCCGGGTGCGAGCGCGGTCGAGGGCGCCACCGGGGACGCGACCGAGGAGCCGGTGGGCGACGGGGCCGACGCTGGTGCCGCCGCCGCGACGGAGGTGGACCAATGAGCCGCGTCGGGCGGGTCCGTGCCGAGACGGTCGCGGCGGGGCGCTCGTTCCTCCGCCGGCGGACGGCGGTGTTCTTCACGTTCTTCTTCCCGCTGCTGCTCGTGCTCATCTTCGGCGTGCTCGTGCGCACACAGCCCGGCGGCGGGGGGCTGTTCTCCCAGCCGGACGCGTACTACCTGCCGGGGTACCTCGCGACGGTGGTGCTGTTCACACCGCTGTCGCGCGTCGGCTCTGAGATCGCGCGCCACCGCGACGACCACCGGTTCGAGAAGTTGGCGACGACGCCGCTCACGCGCGGCGAGTGGCTCCTGGCCCACACGCTCGTCAACGTCGGCGTCATCGGCGTCGCCTCCCTGCTGGTGTTCGTGCTCGTGACGCTCGTCACCGGCGCGGCCATCCCCATCTCGCTCGACCTGCTCGTCCTCGTCCCGTTCGTCGTCGTCGGAGTGGTGCTGTTCTGCGGCGTCGGCGCGATCCTCGGGCGGGTGTCGGACACGCAAGACGGCGTCATCGCCGCCTCGAACTCCGTCGCGCTCCCGCTGTTGTTCCTCTCGGACACGTTCGTGCCGCCGGATCTGCTCCCCGAGTGGTTCCTTCCGGTGGTGAACCTCTCGCCGCTCACCTACTTCTCTCGGGGTGTGCGCGCGCTCACCTTCGAGGCGCCGACCGCCGACGGGCTGGCGGGGCTCGGTGCCGCCGGGAACCTCGCGATCCTCGCGGTGCTGGCGCTGGTCGCGTTCGGTGTCGGCGCGGTCGCGGTACCGCGCGGGGAGTGAGAACGGCGGACCGTTGGGGCGGGCTCCCCGAGAAATTGGACGATCTGTCTGCGATCCTGACAGGCGACAGCTGACCCTGCTACCACACCGAACTGGGTCCCGCTATCGCACCGGCACCGTCCCCGCTGTGCCGGGCCGCTCGGCCAACTCCACCTCGACGACCCGCCGGGTCGTCTCGCCGTCGCGGTACACCGACAGCGCGACCGTCTCGCCGGGGGCGCCGTGGAGGATCAGTTGCCGGACCAGTTCCTCGTGGCTCCGGACGGGGTCGCCGTCGACCGCGACGACGACGTCGCCGCCGACCGGGAGTTCGCGGTCGCCGACGACCGCGGTTCGTGAGCAGCCGTGCAGGCCGTCGTCGCTGGCGGCGGGGCCGTCCTCGCCGACGTCGACGACGAGCACGCCGTCGGTCTCGACGAGGCCGTTCGCCCCCGCCAGCGCCGGTGTCACGTCCATCGTCCGAACCCGGAGGTACGGGTGCCGGTGGACGCCGTCGGCGATGAGCGTCGGGACGACCCGGGTCACCAGTCGCGCGGAGATGGCGAAGCCGATGTTGTCGCCCCCCTTCGCGCGGTTGACGCCGACGACCTCGTAGCCGCCGTCGTCGGTCGCGGCGACGAGCGGGCCGCCGCTGTTGCCGGGGTTGATCGCGGCGTCCGTCTGCACCACGTCGGGGACGGAGAAGCCGCCACGCATCGCCATCGAGCGATTCACGCCCGAGACGATTCCCGCCGTGATCGAGCCGTCCAGCCCCATCGGGTTGCCGAGCGCGGCGACCGGACGCCCCGGGACGGGTACGTCGGCGGCGACCGCCAAGGGCTCGGCGTCCATCCCGTCGACGCTGACGACCGCGAGGTCGGTGTAGGCGTCGACGCCGACGACGGTGCCCTCCAGCCACGAGCCGTCGGCGAAGCGGACGCTGACGGTCCGTCGGTCGCCGACGACGTGGTCGTTCGTGACGACGTGGGCGTCGTCGTACACGAACCCCGACCCCGCGCCGCGTGTCGCGCCGCCGCCGTCCGCGTACACCGAGACCACCGACGGCGCGACGGCTCGGTACAGTTCTTCGTAGTCGGGGGTGACCGCCCCCGGGTGAGCCTCCATCACCCGAGGGAAGTGACGGAGTGACATATCCCGCTCGCGGTTGGACCGCGGCGGCGCACGGGTAGGCGCAGCCACCGTGTTCTCGGCGCCACCGAGGCGTCGCTGTCGGCACACGACCGTGCGGGCGAACCGGGCGACTGCGCCCCGATCGGCGGGCACCCGTCGGTTTTATTCTCCAGCCGAGTCGTTACTCGCGTATGAGTACTACCGATGCGGTCGCCGCGATGCGCGAGTCGGGTGTGGTCGCCGTCCTCCGCGGGGCAGAGCCGGAGACGGTCGTCGACACCGCCGAGGCGCTCGTCGCCGGCGGCGTGACGGCGCTGGAGGTCACCGCCGACACGGCGGGGGCGACCGACATGATCGCCACCCTGAGCGACGCGCTGGACGACGACGTGCTCGTCGGCGCCGGCACCGTCCTCGACAGCGAGACGGCCCGCGCGGCCATCGCCGCCGGCGCCGAGTTCGTCGTCTCGCCCTCCTTCGACGCGGGGGTCGTCGAGACGTGCAACCGCTACGGCGTGCTGTGTGCGCCGGGCGTGATGACGCCGACGGAGGCGGTCGACGCGTACGAGGCCGGCGCGGACATGGTGAAGGTGTTCCCCGCGAAGACCGTCGGCCCGGACCACGTCGCGGCGCTGAAGGGGCCGCTCGGCCAACTGGAGATCATGCCGACCGGCGGCGTCTCCCCGGACAACGCCGCCGACTACGTCGAAGCGGGCGCCGCCTGTGTGGGCGCTGGCTCCGCGCTCGTCGACCGCGACCTCGTCGAGGCGGGCGACTTCGACGCGATCACCGAGCGCGCCGAGGCGTTCCGCGCGGTGATCGAGGACGCGCGATAGCCGCTGACGCGCAGCGACTACTCCTCCTCGTCGACTGATCCGATCCCGTAGTCTACCGAGTCGTACTCGTCGGTCAGTGAGAGTACCAGCAGCGCTCCGAACGAGACGAGTGAGGCGTAGAACACGTCGAATCGGACCGGTCCGAGGACCACGACGTCGGCTCCCGGACGCGACAGCGCCACCGTTGCCACCAGGCCGCAGACACCGATGGCCGGATAGCTGTAGTGGTGGAGCCGAGTCAGGACTCGAAGCCAAGACTGCATCCCTCGTCCTTCGTCGTCGACGACACAAGTGTCTGACTGTCGTTGCGACCGCCGACGTGCCCACCGCTCTGGCTGGTGCCCGGCCCTCGCCCCAGACGACACGCGGGGGGCGTGACCCCGACGCAGCCGGTCGCGACCCGAAACGGATTCGGTCCCGGCGGACGTGCGCCGCGTATGTCCCATCCCGGCGGCCTCGTCTTCTTCCGAACTGCGAACCGCGACCGCGTCGTCGACTGGTACCGCGAGGTCGTCGGTGCCAGTGTGTGGCTCGAACAGCCCGGCTGTACCATCCTCGCGCACGGCGACTTCCGGTTCGGCTTCTGCGACGCCGACCCCGGCGACACCGAGACCGAGGGCATCCTCACGTTCGTCTACGGCGACCGCGCGGGCGTCGACCGTCTCCACGAACGCGTCGGCGACGCCGCTCGGGAGGAGCCACACGTGAACGAGCAGTACGACATCTACCAGTTCTTCGCCGACGACCCGGACGGGCGGACGGCGGAGTTCCAGACGTTCCTCCACGAGTTGCCCGAGTGAGTCGCCGTCGTCGCCGAAGTTGTCGCCGGTTCACTCCGCAGCGTCGACCCGGTGGACGACCGTGTCGCCGTCGTCGCTCCGGTCGATCCAGTACACCCACGTCTGGGTGAAGTAGTCGGCGTGCGGGCCCGGCGTACCGGTGATGGTGCCGTTGTCGGTCCTGCCGTCGCTGTTCGAGTACCCCGTACAGGTCACGGTGGCGCGCCAGGCGCCGCGGTCACGGTCGACCCCGTCGAGGTCGCACTCCAGCGTCACCTCGGTCGAGGGGTCGAACCAGAGGCTGTTGTACACGTACCGGTACTCGTGGGTCTCGGCGTACTCGCCGACCGAGGACTCGTTGAGCGTCGCCGGAGCGGGGGGCCGTTCCTTCGGTCCGTCCGGCCACACGACCGGGTCGCCGGGGAGTGACGTCGAGTCGGCTGACGGCGACGTAGTCGCCGAGGGTGAGGAGGTACCTGGGGAACCGAGACACCCGGCGACGAGGGCGAGCGCGAGGCTACACGCGAGGAGGGCGCGGGGAGGGCGGCGCATCAGATCGACAGACTGTCAGGTTCGGGCAAGTGCTTTGTGCCGGGTGTGCGGGTCACTCCGCGTCGCTGACGGGGATGGTGACGGCGCCGTCAGTCCGAGACTCACCCTCGCGTGCGACCGACTCGTAGCGCCGGATCCGGTCGGCGGTCACGGCCGATCCGGGCGAGTAGTGGAGGAGCGGGTCGCCGTCGGGTTCCTCGAAGCCGTTCGCCTCGAACAGGCCGTTCGTGCGAATCTCCGCCTCGGCGGGCGCGAGCGGCCACGGGTCGTGGGCGATATCGCCGTAGTAGAGCCGCCCCCGTCCCTCGGTGTAGAAGCGGTAGTTCTCGACGAGGAACGACTCCAGACTCCCCGGTTCGGGTGTGCTCGTCGCTCCCGCCGGTCCGTACGTCGCGTCGAAGTGCACTGGGGGTGCGCCGCGGTGGGTGCGGTGGCTGGTGAACGTGACGCGGTCGCCGTCGCGCGTCACGTCCATCGACGCGCGGTAGTACGGCAACTGGAACAGCGACCGGGCGACGCCGACGCCCACCGGGTCGGCGGCGTCGAGACTGAAGAAGTACACCCCCTTCGTCTCGCCGTCGGTGACGTACGTTCGGAGGTTCAACTCGGGGAACGACAGGCCGACCGGGAACCCCCGGGGCCGGATGTCCGTCATCTCGAATGGGACCACCCCGAGGTACGCGTCGCCGTCGTACGTCGCCACCGAGAGCGCGTCGGGCAGGCGCGCCTCGACCGTCGCTGGGTCGACCCGCCAGTGGGCGAACAGCGCGTCGAGCCAGCGCATCTCCAGCAGGCGTCGCTTCATAGTCGATCGGAGGGGCCGCCGACGGAAGGGTCAAACGGCTCTTTCACGCTACCCAACAGTTAGGCCCCCTGACGAGGAAGCGACGCCCATGCGACGTGGCCCACTCGTGGCAGTCTGTTGTGCCCTCCTCCTCGTGCTCGCCGGCTGTTCGGGCGCCGGCGGCAACGCCGCGGGCGGGGGCGACGGCGGGAGCGTATCCGTCGACACCGGCGCGGAGGCGGCGGAGGCGACCGCCGCGCCCGACTCGGTCGGGTCGGGCGAGTCCACAGGCGACGACGGCGCCGGCGGCATCGCCGCACAGATCGAGAACCGACAGATCATCTACGAGGCGACCGTCAGCCTCCGGGTCGACGACTACGACGCCGCGACCGCGAACCTCACCGAACTCGCGCGCGAACGCGGCGGCTACGTCGGGTCGACCCGCTCGGAGGTGCGCGGCGAGGAGAACCGGACGTGGAAAGAGGGCGTCGTCGTCCTCCGGATCCCCTCGGGCAACTACTCGGGGGCGTACGACGCCGTGCTCGCGAGCGGCGAGGTGCGGTCTGAGGAGCAGTCGACCGACGACGTGACGACGCAGGTGGTCGACCTCCAGGCGCGGTTGGAGAGCCTCCGCGCCGAGCGCGACCGCCTGCGCGAACTGTACGACCGGGCCAACGACACGGAGGACGTGCTCGCGGTGCAGCGCGAACTGTCGGACGTGCAGACGGAGATCGAACGAACCGAGGCACGCCTCCAGAGCCTCCAGCGCCAGGTCGCCTACTCGACGATCACGGTGCGACTCTCGGAGCCCCGCCCCGACTACGAACCGCCCGAGCGCACTCAGTGGTACGAGACGCCGCTGACCGAGGCGTTCCTGGAGTCCGTCGACGGCGTGATCGTCATGGGTCGTGGACTCGTCGTGTTGACGGCGTACGCGCTCCCGTACCTGTTCGTGCTCTCGATCCCTGCCGTCGGGGCGGTGTTCGGGTTCCGCTGGCTCCGCGACCGCAGGTAACCAGCCTACACGACTCCCCGGTCCCGGGAGAACGCTCGGCGTTCGTGCCCACTCAGTCTTCTGCCGGCACCACGTCCACCAACGCGGCGAGCGTCTCCTCGTCGACGGCGCCGACGTAGTAGCCGTCGCGCGACGCCGACACGACCCCCGCCTCCGCGGCGAGCAGTTCGCCGGCCTCCTGCTCGAAGGGGTCGGGGTACGCGCAGACGATGCCCGCGATGCTCCCCCGCGCGAGCAGTCCCCAGTCGACGCACGGCGACCACGTCTCCAGCACCCGTTTGGTCCGGTCGCCGAGCGCGTCGCCGACGGTGTCAGCCTCCGCGCGGAGGCGCTCGTCGCGGACGGCCGGGAGGCCGACCACCAGCGAGACGGTCGAGCGGTCGAGCGGGCGGTCCCGCGCCGTCGTCGTCAGGGGGTCGCCGTTCAACGTCGCACCGTCCCCGCGGACGGCGACGTAGCAGTCGTCGACGAGCGGTTCGTAGATGCAGGCGACGAGCGTCTCGTCGTTCGTCCGCGCGGCGAGCGCCGTCGCGATGGAGGGGTAGTCGATGGCGTAGTTGTTCGTGCCGTCGAGCGGGTCGACCACCCACTCGATTGGGCCGTCGCCCGGGCGCGTCGACTCCTCGCCGTGGAGGGAGTGGTTGGGGAAGTCCTCGTGGATCCGGTCGAAAACGCGGCGCTCGGCGGCGGTGTCGGCCTCGGCTTTCACGTCGTCGGTGTGGAAGTCGCCGACGGTGCCGCCGTCGCGGAACCGCTCGGCGAGGTAGTCGCC
Organism: Halobaculum marinum; assembly: GCF_029338555.1. Lineage (GTDB taxonomy): Archaea > Halobacteriota > Halobacteria > Halobacteriales > Haloferacaceae > Halobaculum > Halobaculum marinum. The sequence goes on from NZ_CP119989.1 coordinate 979,158, forward strand.
CGCCGCACGTGCGGCCGCCTCCGCCGTCGCGGCCAGCGCGTCGGGCGTCGGGACGCCCGCTCGGTCCCACGCGTCGGCGGTCGTGCCGCCGGACGTGTGTTCGGTCATGGTGCAGGCTGGGCGTGAGACCGATTTCAGACCGTCGGTTCCGACCGCGTCCCTCCGACATCCCGGCCCCCACAGCGAGTCGCGGCCGTCGCCACCGGTTGACGAAGCTATTTGCGGCGCCGACCGTCACGTCGGGGCATGACGGAACTGCCGCTGGACGCCTACTACGATCTGACCCAGGTCGGCGAGGTCGCGGTCTCGCCGTCGGGGGATCGGGTCGCGTTCACGACGACCGAGTACGACCCCGACACCGACGAACCGGTCGGGTCGCTGTTCGTCGCACCCGCCGACGGGAGCCGCGACCCCCACCGCCTCACCCGCGTCTCCGGCGCGTCGAGTCCGGCGTGGAGCCCCGACGGCGACCGCCTCGCGTTCCTCGCCGCCCGCGACACCGACACCGCTCGCCGGGTCGGCACGGACGACGACGGAGACGACGACGACGAGGACGCGGAAGCGGACGGCGCCGACGCCGGCGCTGACGACGACGAACCGACCTCGCAGGTGTGGACGTTCGACCTCTCGCTCGGCGGCGACGCGACACAAGTCACCGACTTCGACGAGGGTGCCGGCGAGTTCGACTGGAGCCCCGACGGCGACCGACTCGTCGTCGCCGCGCGCGACCCGACCGACGCCGAGCAGGCGTACCTCGACGGTCGCAAGGACGGGAATCCGGTCGAGACCGAGCGCCTCCAGCACAAGCTCGACGGCGTCGGCTTCACCGACACCGTGCGGACATACCTCCACGTCGTCGACGCGGAGACGGGCGACGCCGAGCGCCTCGACGACGCCCACGGCGGCGGCGCCTTCCAGGACCTCACCGGACTCCAGCCAGACTGGGGCGCGGGCGACCGCATCGCGTTCACCTCCTGCCGCGAGGAGAACCCCGACGACACGTTCGTCCGCGACGTGTTCACCATCGCGCCCGACGGCACCGGCTTGCGGAAGCTGACCGACGGCGACCTCTCGGCGAACTCCCCCGCGTGGTCGCCCGACGGCGAGCGCCTCGCGTTCGTCGGTGGCGACCCCGTCAACTGGTGCATCCCGGGTCAGGTGTATCTGTACGAAGGCGGCGAGTACGCCTCCCTGACGGCCGACCTCGACCGGACGGTCGCCCGCGGCGGCGCACCCGTGTGGGCCGCCGACGACACGCTGTACACGCTGGTCGGCGACGAGGCGCGCACCCGGCTCGTTCGGGTGGCCGCCGACCTCGGTGCCGCGGGCGACGCCGCCGAGCGCACCTTCGAGGCGCAGGGTGACGACCGCGCGATGGCCGGCTTCGACCTCTCCGCCGACGGAGAGCGCGCCGGCTTCGTGTTCTCGGACCCGCGCGACGGGCAGGACGTGTACGTCGTCGACGCGGCGGAGTTGGACGCCGACGAGGAGAGCGAGGCGCCGTCGCTGACGCGCCTCTCGGAGACGAACGCCGACCTGGTCGACGAGTACGCGATGCCGGAGTCGCGCCGCGTCGAGTGGGACAGCGACGGCGAGACCATCTCGGGCGTCGTCTACCACGACCCCGACGTGGACCTGGACGACGGCGACCACCCGCTCGTCGTCGCCATCCACGGCGGCCCGATCAGCTACGACGAACCGGTGTTCAGCTTCGACCACGCCGCGTTGACCAGCCGTGGCTACGTCGTGCTCCGCCCGAACTACCGCGGCGGCTCCTCGTACGGTCGCGACTTCGCCGAGGCGCTGCGCGGGCAGTGGGGTACCCACGAGGTGACCGACATCACCAACGGCGTCGAGTCGATGGTCGAGCGCGGCTGGGTCGACGACGAGCGCGTGTTCGGCTACGGCTTCTCCTACGGCGGCATCGCACAGGGGTTCCTCGTCACGCAGGAGCCGGACCTGCTCACCGCCGCGGCGCCCGAGCACGGTATCTACGACCTCCGCTCGGCGTACGGGACGGACGACTCGCACGTCTGGATGGAGAACGAGTACGGCCTCCCGTGGGAGAACCCAGAGGGCATCGACGCGTCGTCGGCGATCACCGACGCGGGCAACATCGAGACACCGCTGCTGATCACGGCGGGGCGCGAGGACTGGCGGTGTCCGCCGGGCCAGAGCGAGCAGTTGTACGTCGCCGCCAAGAAGCAGGGCGTCGAGGCGCGCCTCGTCCTCTACGAAGACGAGCACCACAACATCGGCACGCCCGACCGCGCGATCCACCGACTGGAGGAGCTGACGGCGTGGTACGCGCGCCACGACCCCGCGGTCGACGACCCCGAGGCGACTGACCCGCACGGTCGCGAGGACGAGGAGTAGCGACCGGCGGGCCGAAACGCCGAAGTACGACGAGTCGGCACGCCGACACGATGCCCTCCCTGCTCGAACGACTGCTGGGATCGGAGACGCCCGAGGAACAGGTCGACCTCGAATCGCGCCAGTCGGACGCCGACGACGCGCTCCACGAGGCACTCGACCGGAGCGCGCGGTCGGTAGAGGACTGCGGCGTCACCGGCGTCGCCGTCGTCAACGAAGGGCCCAACGGGGAGCCGGTCGTCGTCCCCATCGCGCGGTTCTCGCTGGGCGAGTCCGTCGAGGAGCCAGACATGGACCGCGTGTGGGACCTCGTCGGCCTCGCAGCCGACGCGATGCAGGCGCCGTTCGACGACGTGTTCGTCCGGCACTACGACGTGCAGTTCACCTTCGACGGGGACGAACTGTTCGAGGCCGAGGAGTGCCGGCGCGTCCTCCTCACCGACGACCTCGTCGACCGGTTCGCGACCGACGCCGGGTTCGGCCTCGCCGACCTGCGCCGCGCCGTCGAGGACGCCGACGACATCGACGACGAGGTGGCGCCCGTCGCGTGGGGCGACGCCGAGGACTACAGCCGCACGTCGAACGCCGCGCTCGTCACCGGCGGGAGCGCCGCGGCGATGGCGGCCGCCGCCGGGGCGAGCGGCGCCAGTTGCGCGGGCGCGGGTGCGGCCGGCGGCGCCGGTGGCGGCGCCTGCTGAACCGGTCTCTGGACCGCCGCCGCGGCCCTTTTGCACACGCCGACCGTACTTCTTCCGTGCACGTCCCCGACGACACCCCAGAGACGTGTCCCACCTGCGGCGCCGCCTACGACTCCGTCTCCGTGCACGACGCCGGCCTCATGGTGAACCTCCTCGACAACGACCGCTACCGGCGGGTGTGCTTCGAACCGGTCGCAGACGACGACGGTGATCCGCTGGTGGCGTTCTACCACCACACCCACGCCCAAGTCGGCGCCGCCGACTGAATCGCGCGGCACCCGGGCGTCGCCGCTGCGACTACACCCAGGGTCGCTCGGAGAACTCGCCGCTGTCGATCTCTCGTTGGACTTCGGCGGCGGTCGCCTCGTCCACGCTGACGAGGTGACACAGCGGGTGGCCGGGCGAGGCGACGGGGTTCTGGAGCGCGCCGACGACCAGTCCGGTGAACGGCGCGCGGACGGTCCGCTCGCGCGTCTTGAAGTGGTCGCTGATCGTGCAGACGGCGTCGCCCTCGTACACCAGCGGCGCGTCGTACGCCATCTCGACGAGGCCGCCGGTGTCGGCGCGGAGCCACGTCTTGTCGGTGGCGGCGTCGACGATCCGGCGCCACCCGGGGTAGATCACCGGCTTCCCCGGGAGCACGTCGTGCTCCGCGAGGACGCTCTCGACGCCGTCTAGCCCCCGCTCGATCAACTCCGGCTGGAAGCGGTGGGCGCGCCCCATCTCGATGGTGATGGTCGGGATGCCCGCCGTCGTCGCGACGCTCCGGAGACTCCCGCCGTCGGCCTCGCCCGAGAGGACGACGTTGCTCCCGAACGCCCGCGCGAGGCGGGCCACCTCGGGATTGGCCATGTCGGCGCGGACGTGGTACATCGTCGTCCGCCCGCGCGTCGAGGTGTGGAAGTCCAGTCCCAGGTCGCACTGCTTGATGAACGTCTCGTAGATGGCGTTCGCCATGCGCTCGGCGGTGTTCGAGCGCGGCTTCCCCGGGAACGAGCGGTTGAGGTCTTGGTCGTAGATCGGGAGATAGCGCTGTTGCGCGAGGTAGCCGGGGACGTTGCACACGTGGATGCAGACGAGCGTCCCGTGGATGTCGGCGGGGTCGTAGCGGTCGGCCACCTCCTGGAGCACTTTCACGCCGTTGAGTTCGTCGCCGTGGATCGCCGCGGTGCAGAAGACGGTCGGGCCGTCGTGCTCGCCGTTGATCACGGTCACCGGCACCTCGACCGGGTCGCCGAGGTACGTCTCACCCACCTCGTGGCGGACGTGGCGCGTCTCGCCGGGGTCGACCTCGGCCTCGTAGCGGAACGGCTCCGGACCGTCGGTCGCGTTCCGGTCGCCGCCGGGCGCTCGTCGCCCGTCGACCTCGTCCGTCGTCGTGTCCTCGTTAGTCATGACCCACCTGCCGCGGCCGAGGGGATGAACGTGGCGACCGTGTCGGGCGAGCGTTCATGTCCGCGTGCGTCGAACGGCCGGTCGTGCCGCGACTCACCGACCCGCTCGACGTCGGCGGGGTCACCCTCCCCAACCGGCTCTACCGTGCGCCCCTCCTCGAGTGCGCCGGCAACGGGCCGGACGCCGTCGACACGCTGATCGCGGACCTCGAACCGGCGGCCGCCGCCGGCGCCGGCCTCGTCTGTCAGGGGGCGACCATCGTCCGCGGCGAGGGTGGCTGTGCGGCGCCGAGGATGACTCGCGTCCACGACCCCGACTTCGTCGCCGAGATGGGCAGACTCCCGGACGCGGTCCACGCCCACGGCGGCCGCATCGCGATCCAACTCGAACATGGCGGCCTCCGCTCGATGGAGACGTGGCACCACGGCCACCGCGAGCGCAACCCGAACCTCCAGCAACTCGCCGTCTCTGAGCCACCACGACTCCTCCGCGCGCTCGACCGCCTCGGCTTCCTCGATTACGACGCGCACGTGCTCACGACCGACGAGTGCTACGAACTGGCGGCGGACTTCGGTCGCTCCGCGGCGTCCGCCGTGGACGCGGGCTACGACCTGATCCACCTCGCCGGCGCGAACATGGGCATCGTCCACCAGTTCGCGTCGCCGTTCTACAACCGCCGCGACGACGAGTTCGGCGACCCCGCGCGCTTCTTCGAAGTCGTCCGCACCGAGATTCGCGACCGTGCCGGCGGCGTCCCGGTCATGACCAAGGTGCCCGCCGAGACGGAGGCGCCGCCCGGCGTGGGTCCGACACTGTCTGCGACTGACTGCGTCCGGCTGTGTCAGCGGCTCGACGCCGCCGGCTACGACGCGCTCGTCCCCGTCAACGGCTCCGTCTTCTGGGACATGAGCATCGTCCGCGGGGCGTTCCCGGGGCGGTCGTGGCGCGACGAGCGCTTCCGTGCCGGCTACGTCGACGCGTTCGGCTCGCTCCCGCGAGCGGCGCTCGTCGCCGCCGCCAACTGGGTCGAGTCGCTCGTGTACTCCCGCGAGTCCGCGTGGAACGCCGACCTCTGCCGTCGCGTCCGCGCCCGGGCCAACGTGCCCGTGCTGTGTGAGGGCGGCGTCCGCGACCGGTCGACGACCGAGCGCCTCCTCGGCGACGGCCCCACCGACGCCGCTGCCGACGCCGTCGGGATGGCCCGCCCGTTCTACGCCGAGCCCGAACTACCGGCGCGACTGTTGCGCGAGTCGGACGCACGCGTCGTCTGCGAGGACTGCAACAACTGCGTCGTCCCGCAGGCCGCCGGTGGGGCGGGTGTCTGTCGGACCCCGGCCGTGTTGCGCCGGGCGGGGGAACTCCGGAAGGCCGGCGCCTACGAGCGGCACCGAGAGTAGCGGCTTCGGCGCTGCCGCCGAGCCGGTGCACTCGGTCGCCTGGCGAGACGCTTCGTCCGTTGACTCGTCCGACGACCACTCCCGCAGACGTCTGCCGAATCGCTGTCCCTCGTGCAGGTGAGGTGGTTCGACCGTAGCTGACGCTGTGTAGTCTGTGCAACCGGTGCGTTATCCCGGATGGTAATTTGACTGTTTACGTTATACCGACTCGGTTGGTGGCTCCCGTATGCAGCGAACGATGTTATGCGTCGACGAGCGTTCGAGGTTGGACGCAGTCACAGCCGCTATCGAGGCCGAGGAGACACTCACAGCCGACGGAGTACCCTCGGTAGAGCGTGCGAGAGCGCGAATCGCCGACGGTGACGTCGCGGGCGTCGTCACGGCGTACGACCTCCCCGACGGTACCGGACTCGACGTCGTCGAGGCCGTCCGTGAGGAGACGGCGCAGACGCCGTGTATCCTGTTCACCGACGTCTCGCCGATGGAGATCGACACGGCGCAGTTCGGCGACGCCATCGTCGAGTATCTGAACCGTGACCTCCCCGACGCCTACGACCGCCTCGGCTTCGTCGCCGAGGACGTGCTCAACCACGCCGCGCAGGTCGGATTCCTCGCGCCGGACGACGAACCCGAGCGCCTCGCCGCCCTGGCGGAGTACGACGTCGAGAGCCTCCCGGTCGAGGACAGTTTCAGTCGCCTAACCGACCTCATCGCGAGCCACTTCGACGCTGGCGTCGCGTTCATCGGCCTCATCGAGCGGGAGGAGGAGAACTTCCTCGCGTGCCACGGTGCCGACCTCGACACGCTCACGCGCGAGGAGACGATCTGCACCCACAGCATGCTCCAAGAGGACGTGATGGTGGTCGAAGACATCCGTGCGGACAGGCGCTTCAGCGAGAACAACTCGCTGGAGGCGATGGGGATCCGATCGTACGCGGGTGCGAACATGACGACGCCCGACGGACACGTGATCGGCCAGGTGTGTCTGATCGACTTCGAGGTGCGCAACTACGACGAAGGCGAGCGTGAAGAACTCCAAGACTTCGCGGAGACGGCGATGGAGATCCTCGAACTTCGGCGGCAGGTACGCGATGAGTCGGCAGAAGACACCGAGGTGCCCGCATGAGTAAGGCTGTGAGCAGACAGTTCCTCGTCGACGGGCTCCCGATCGATGGTGTGGAACCCGGAACGAGCATCCTGCTCACCGGGGACGACTCGAAGGCGCTCGAAGCCGCCTTCTACGAACTCGTCGCCCCCGCGTCCGACGAACACGCGGCTGTCCTCTCGACCGATACTCCTGGCCGGTCTGTGAAGCGCTCGGTGGACCAGGTCGAAGCCGGCGCTGGTGATCGGACGTCGGTGCTGGCGGGGACGGGCCGTGGCTCGACCGACGTGCAGTCGGTCGACGACCTCGGTGACCTCACCGGTCTCGGGATGGCGTTCTCGGCGATGGTGACCGAGGCACAGCAGCACTCCGGGAACTTCCGGTCCGGGATCATGCTGTGCTCGTCGGTGTGCGCTGCCGCCGCCGACATCCGCTCGGTGTACCGGATGCTCAACTCCAACTTCCTCCCGCCACTCCGTCGTGGCGACGGCGTCGGCGTGTGTGCGCTTGACACGAGTGCCGAGATCGGATCGCCGAGTTCGAGCATCGTCAAGGGCATGAGCACCTCGTTCACCTGTCACATTCGGGTGGAGTCCAGTGGTCGCGACGTCACACTCGACCTCTCGGAGTTAGGCGGGCCAGCACAGGCGAAGCTGTCCCCGTGACCTCCTCGCCACGCTGACCCCCGACGTCGGCGAACTGGGCGTCCAGACACGGTTCCGCGGCTCCCCCCGACAGTGGGCGCCGGCCGGGCACCTCCTCACAACTTCGCGCGCGCCGACGCCAACGCCGGCATCTCGACGCCGAGTACCTCCGCGAGCGCGTCGGCCGCGCCGAGCAGCCACTCGGCGCGCTCGATCCGCGACTCGAGGTCGCCGGGGCCGATCCGGTACGACTCCACCAACTCCTCGACGCTCGCGCCGTCGACCCACTCGGTGAGGATGCGAGCGGTCTTCACCGACTCCAGCCACCCCTCGAAGTCGTCGGCCTCGGTCATCCCGGTCGTCAACTCCGCCGCGTGTGACCGGGCGAACTGGTAGATTTCGGCGCGTTCGGCGTTGCCGAGGTAGGTGTCGACCATGTCCGGCGTGTCGCAGATCACCTCGAACGCGGTGAGTTCCGTGACGTGCTCGGGCGCCATCGTCGCGACCGTCCGGAGCGCCGCGAGGAGTTCGACGCCCGTGTCGGGCGTGACGTACTGTCGCGACACCTGCTCGCCGAGGGCTGTGGCTTCGATGCCGCCGTCGCCGGTCGCCGCCAGCAGGTCGTCGTCGATGAGGCTCGCGATGGCGTCGCCCACGTCGCCCCCGAGGTCCGGGTTCGGCGTGCGCGAGGCGTAGAACGTCCCCGCGAACGCGTCGAGCACGTCCGCCTGCGAGGCCGCAAACCCCGTGGCGACGAGCGCGAGCGTGTGGGTGCGCAGCGCCGCCGGGTCGCGCAGTTTCGACTCGACGGCCTCGGCGTCGGCGGTGACGTAGCGGTCCCACAGTTCCGTGCGACCGGCCTCGTCGCCGGCGACGAGCACCGCCTCGCCGTACGGATCGAGGTGGGGTCGCCCCGCCCGCCCGCACATCTGGTGGACCTCCAGCACCGGGAGCCACTCGTAGCCCGACCCCGCGTAGCGCTGCTGGTCGCGGACGACGACCCGCCGCGCGGGGACGTTGACGCCGGCGGCCAGCGTCGGCGTCGCGCAGATGACAGACAGGCGGCGCTCGCGGAACGCCCGCTCGACGAGCGCGCGGTGGTCAGACGAGAGGCCGGCGTGGTGGAACGCGACGCCCCACGCGGCTGCCTCGGCGAGTCGGTCGCCCGTCTCGGTGCCGCCGGCCTCGCGAATCTCCTCGGCGACCGCCGCGGCGTCCATCCCCGCGTCCTCGCCCCGCTCGTGAGTCGCGTCCGCCGCGTCCGGCCCGTCCGCTCCGTCTCCGGAATCCGACGCGCCCGCGGCGTCGACGACGCTCGGGAGGCGCTCGTCGGTCAGCCGCTCGGCCAGTGCCTCCGCCTCCCGGCGCGACCGGACGAACGCGAGCGCCTGCCCGCCGTCCGCGACGGCGCCTCGGACGAGTTCGGCCGTCACCTCCGTGTCGGGGTTCGTCGCGGGGTCTGCCGTGTCGACCGGGACGGCCGCGTCGGTGCCGTCGTCGAACCGGACCGAGCCGTCGGCGTGGACGCCGACGCGGAGGTCGACCGGGCGCCACGTCGACTCGACGAGTTCGGCGTCGAGCCACTCGGCGATGTCCTCGGGGTTGTCGACGGTCGCCGACAGCGCGACGATCTGTACGTCCGGTGCCCGGCGTCTGAGGGTCGCGAGCGTCACTTCGAGGGTGGGGCCGCGACCCGCGGCACCGAGCAGGTGGACCTCGTCGACGACGACGCACGCGAGGTCGTCGACCCACTCGGCGCCGTTTCTGATCGCCGAGTCCACCTTCTCGCTGGTGGCGACGACGATGTCTTTGCCCGCCAGATCCGCCGCCGCCGAGTCGAAGTCGCCCGTGGAGATGCCAGCGTCGACGCCGGGGAGGCGGTCGAACTCCTCGAACTTCTCGCGGGCGAGCGCCCGTAGCGGACAGACGTACAGCCCCGGGCCGTCGGCGGTGAGGAGGGCGAGTTCGGCGACGAACGTCTTGCCGGAGGCCGTCGGCACCGCGGCGACGACGTTGCCGCCCTCGCAGACGCCCGCCTCGACGGCCGCCGCCTGCGGGGGGTACAGTTCTTCGATCCCCTCGGCGGCGAAGTGCTCGACGAACTCGGAAGCCAACGGGAGGGCGTCGACACGCATTCGCTTGGACGGTGTGGGTCGTCCTCGTACGTAAAGGTGCGCGCGGGTCGACTCGGGCACACCGACCGAAGACGCGGTGTCCGCTTGCACACACTTACGGTCTGTTGGTGTGACTGTGCCGTCACGATGACTCACACCCGCTTCCGGCTCCTCCTCGCGGCGCTGCTCGTCACCTCCGCCGCGGGTAGTGCCGGTATCGTCGCCGCCGCGGGCGTCTCGGTGGCCGACGTTCAGGTGACGCCGTCGGCGCCCGCCCCCGGTGAGGCCGTCCGCTTCGACGTGACCGTCGAGAACACCGGGAACGCAGACTACGAGATAGACGCGGTGGCGCTGCGGACGTACGAGCCGTTCGACGAACTCACTCGCGTCGAGTACCTCGGCACGCTCATCGAGGGTGGCTCGATGACGATCCCGCTGACGTACCGCTTCGACGACCCCGGCGTGAAGAACCTCCGCGTCGTCGTCTACGGCCAGATCAACAACGAACCGGTCCAACGTCGGTTCCCGATCACGCTCACCGTCCGCAACGGCGGCCCGCAGGTGCTCGTCGAGAGTGGCGACCTCACCGAGGGCGTCGAGTCGGCGGTGAACGTCACCGTCTCCAACGGCGAGTCGGAGGCCGTCAACAACGTCGAGGTGACGCTGCGCGGCGAGGGCGTCGACGTCGACCGACCGCGGCGCGTGGTCACCGCGCTCGACGCCGGCACCCAGCAGACGTTCGCGTTCCCGGTGACGCCGACGACAGCCGGCGAGACGTCGCTGGAGGCAGTCGTCCGCTACACCACTACGAACGGTGAACACCGCGTCGTCACCCAGCGCCTCCCGGTGTCGCCGACCGACCTCCGCGAAGACGTGGCCGTGACCGCGCGCGTGACCGGCGACGCGCGGCCCGCGGTCGACGCGGAGGTGGCGAACTTCGGCAACGCCCCCCTGACCGACGTGACGCTCGTCGCGCGCGTCGACGGCGAGGTGGTCGCCCGCGAGTCCGTCGCCGACGTGGCTCCCGAGGGCGCCAGCGAGGCGACGCTGAACCTCTCGAGCCGCGACGACGCCGCGGTCGAGGTCGTCGCGCGGTACACGACCGCGGGCACGAGCGGCACCGCCGCGACGACCGTCGACTACGCGGCCAACCCCGGCGCCATCGAGTTGACCGGTGTCGACTTGGAGCGCGAGGGCGGCGCCGTCCACGTGTCCGGGAGCGCCAGCAACGTCGGCCTCAGCGCCGCCGAAGGGGTCCTCGTCCGCGTGCTCCCCGCCGAGGGCGTCGACCCGGCGCGCCCGTACCGCGAGTTCTTCGTCGGGCGGGTGCCCGCGAGCGACTTCGTCTCGTTCGACCTGTACGCGAGCGTCGACGCAAACGTCAGCGCCATCCCCGTCGAGGTGAGCTACATCGTCGACGGCGAGCGCCGGACCGAGGTGACGAACGTGCCGATGGATCTCGACGACCCCGCGGACTCCGCCGACGACGCCGGCGGCCAACCGGTCGACCCACTGATCCTCGGGTTGGGTGTCGTCGTCGCCGTCGGGGTGTTGGCGCTGATGGGGTACGCCGTCCGCAACAGCGGCAGATGAGTGCCGACCCAGCCGACTCAGCCGATCCAGCCGACGCCGAAGACGCCGACGCCGCCACCCGTCGGTCGCGACCGGCGGTCGAACTCGACGGCGTCACCAAGGAGTACGACTCCGGCGCTGGCGTCGTCCGCGCGCTCGACGACGTGGACTTCGTCGCGCACCCGGGCGAGTTCATCGCGGTGATGGGCCCCTCCGGCTCCGGGAAGTCGACGATGCTGAACGTGCTCGGCCTGCTGGACGAGCCGACGAGCGGCGAGGTCCGCCTCGCTGGCGAGCGGGTGTCGGGGCTGTCCGACCGCGAGCGCACCGACCAGCGGCGCAAGTACATCGGCTTCGTGTTCCAGGACTTCTACCTGATCCCGTCGCTGTCGGCGGTCGAGAACGTCGAGATGCCGACGCTGTTCACGCCGGGCGACGGTCGCGAGCGCGCCGCCGACCTCCTGCGGACGCTCGGCCTCGGCGACCGACTCGACCACCGACCCACCGAACTGTCCGGCGGGCAACAGCAGCGCGTCGCCGTCGCCCGCTCGCTCGTCAACAGCCCGCAGGTGGTGCTCGCCGACGAGCCGACGGGGAACCTCGACACCGAGACGAGCCGGAGCGTGCTGGAGGAGTTCACGCGGATCAAAGACGAGGAGCGCGTCGCCATCGTCGCCGTCACCCACGACGACCTCGTGACCGAGTACGCCGACCGCGTCGTCAACCTCGTCGACGGCGTCGTCGTCGACGACATCGCGACCGCCCGGGCGAGCGGCCGCGTCGACCCGAACGACCAGGAGGCAGGCGACGACGAGGCCGGCGACGACGAGTCGGGTGACGACGAGTCGGGCGACGACGAGTCGACCCCCGCCGACCGAGGTGACGAGCCGTGAGCCGACTCCCGGCGTCGGTCGACGACCGGATCGGGTCGCTGTACCGCCGGTTCCCCGCCGCGCTCGTCGCCCGCCGCAACGTCTCGCGCAACCGCCTGCGCTCGGCGCTGGCGGTGCTCGGCATCGTCATCGGCGTCGTCGCCATCGCGTCGCTGGGGCTGGCCGGCACCACCCTCCAGACGGCGTTCACCTCGTCGTTCGCGGGCATCGGCGACCAACTCGTCGTCAACCCCGCGTTCGACGAGGGGGTCACCGAGTTGACCGAGCGCGACGTCGAGCGCATCGAGCGCGTCGCCACCGACGCGGCGGTCGTCCCCGTCCGCTCAAAGCGCGCGGTGGTGTCGGTTGGTCGCGACCAGACGGTCGTCACCGCCTACGCCGCCTCGGGAGTGGGAGCGGTGTATCCATCAGCTGAGGGCCGGATCCCCGACCGACTCAGACGCGGGGCGGTCGTCGGGAGCGGCGTCGCCGACCGCTTCGACATCGAACCGGGCAACTCCCTCAGCGTCGACGGCGACTCCTACCGTGTGGTCGCTGTCTTGGAGTCGCAGGGCGGCGGATTCGACCCACTCGGCGTCGACCAGGCGGTGTTCCTTCCGAACGACGCCGTCGACGGCGACGGCTACGGGCAGGTCATCGTGAAGGCCGAGTCGGGCACCGCCGCCAACGAGACGGCGGTGGCGATCCGCGCGGAGTTGAACGAGCGCGAACCGCGCGTCTCCGTGTTCGAGTTGTCGAGCATCGTCGACCAGATCACGTCGTTCCTCTCGGTGATCCGGACGTTCCTCGTCGCCATCGGCGGCATCTCGCTGGTCGTCGCGGGCGTCTCTATCCTGAACGTCATGCTGATGAGCACCGTCGAACGGCGCGAGGAGATCGGCGTGTTCCGCGCCGTCGGCGTGTACAAGCGCGACGTGATGGCGATTATCCTCGTCGAGGCGGCGATGCTCGGCCTCGTCGGGGGGCTCGTCGGCGCCGCCGTGTCGGCAGGGGTGGGTGTCGCGCTCGCGTCGTTCGCGCTCGGCGACCCGCTCGCTGCGTTCACGGTCACGAACCTGCTGTACCTCGCGCTCGCGGTGGTCTTTGGTGTGGTGACGAGCCTGCTCAGCGGACTGTACCCCGCGTGGAAGGCCGCCAACGAGCGCCCGGTCGAGGCGTTACGGGACTGAGAAGTCGGGGGCGCTCCGGTTCAGAGCAGGTCCGCGTCGAACAGGCGCTGCATCCCCTCTTTCAGGCGCTCTTCGCTGGCGGCGTAGCTGATCCGGACGAACCCGTCCGCGCCGAACGCCGAGCCCGGGACCGTCGCGACGTGCGCCTCCTGGATCGCCTCCTCGGCCCAGGCGGCGTCGTCGTCGGCGACGGGGATCATCATGTAGAACGCGCCGTCGGGGACGGTCACGTCGACGCCGTGGTCTGCGAACAGGTCGACGAGCATATCGCGGCGGGACTCGAAGGCGGCGCGCATCTCCTCGACGGCCTCCTCGGTGTTGCGCAGCGCCTCGACGCCCGCACGCTGGACGAAGTTCGTCGCACACGAGACAGAGTGACTGTGGAGCTTCCCCGCCTGCGAGATCAGGTCGCCCTTCGCGTGCAGGTAGCCGAGGCGCCACCCGGTCATCGAGTACGCCTTCGAGAAGCCGTTGATCGTGACCGTGCGCTCGGCCATCCCGTCGAGGCTGGCGAGGCTGGTCTGCTCGACGCCGTACACGATCTCGTCGTAGATTTCGTCGGAGATGACGGCGAAGTCGTGCTCGACGGCCAGGTCGCGCACCCCTTCCAGCGCGGCGTCGGAGTAGACGGCGCCCGTCGGGTTCGACGGGGAGTTCACCACGAGCAGTTCCGTCTCGTCGGAGACGGCGTCGGCGAGGTCGTCGAGGCCGTCTTCCAGCGAGAAGCCGTACGGAGAGATGTCGACGCGGGTGAGGTCGCCGCCGGCGAGCTTCACCATCGCCTCGTAGGACACCCACGCGGGGTCGAGCAGGACAACCTCGTCGCCGTCGTCGACGAGCGTCTGGACCGTCTCGTACAGCGCCTGCTTGGCGCCGGGCGTGACGATGATCTCGTCGGCGTCGGCGTCGATGTCGTCGGCGCGGAGCTTCTCGGCGATGGCCTCCTTCAGTTCGGGGACGCCGTTCGAGGAGGTGTACCCCGTGTGGCCGGCGTCCATCGCGGCCTTGCCGGCCTCGGTGACGTTCTCCGGGGTGGGGAAGTCGGGCGCGCCGACCGACAGGTCGACCACGTCGTGTCCCTCCGCCTCCAACTCGCTGGCTGCGTTCGAGATGGCAAGGGTCGCCGACGGCTCAACGCGACCGACGCGCTCGGCGAAGTCGTAGGCGAAGTCGCTCACGCGGCCACCTCCGGCTCCGGGAGCCCCTCGGCCAAGTCCAGGGCCGCCCCCGCGGCCTCGGCGCCCTTCTCTGCACGCTCGCGAGCCTCCGCGCCCGACTGGCCGGGACCGGAGATGCCGAACGTGACCGGCGTGTCGCGGTCGAGGCTCACGTCGGCGAGTTTCGTCGCGACTGCCTGCCCGATCACCTGGTCGTGGTCGGTGTCCCCGCTGACGATGGTGCCGACGACGGCGACGGCGTCGATGTCCTCGCGGCGGGCGAGGCGGTCGGCCGCCAGCGGCGCGTCGTACGCGCCGGGTACGTCGACGGTCTCGGCGACGGTCGCGCCGCGGTCGGCGACGGTCGCGCGTGCAGACTCTTCCATGGCCTCGGCGATGGACGCGTAGTAGCGCGCGACCACCAGCCCGAGTGTCGTCTCGGTCATTACGCGGGCCGACGGTCGGCCCGCCCAAATGCGTACCGTTCGGGGCCGATGTGTCCACCTCGGCTCGGGTCGTCGACGCACCGAACTGTGCCGCCGCGGCGTCGCCGTGGGCGTGCCGCTGGCGCCTACCGACGCGCGACACACCAGGGATCACAAGAGTTGTTACCGGCGGCGTGCGACCGCTCGCCAATGAGTGACCCCGCCGGCGGGTCGGACCCCGCCCCCGACGGGCCCGCGGACGCGGACGACGCCGACTCCTCCTCGGCCGCCGAGCAGTCCGCCGCCTCCGCCGCGAGCGACGCCCCCGAGCCGTCGCCCGCGACCGACACGTCGACCGGCGCGGGCATCGTCGACCGACTGGAGGAGCGCGTCGGCGACCCGACGGTCGCCGCCGTCGTCGCCATCGTCGTCGGCTCCCTCCTCCTCCGCACGGTTCAACTGGGCGCACGGGTCTTCCACTGGGACGAGGGGCGCGTCGGCTACTGGATCCTCCGGTTCGACGCCAACGGGGAGTTCTTCTACCGCCCGATCATCCACGGACCGTTCCTCCCGGTCGTGAACAACGTGCTGTTCGACGTGCTCGGCGCCACCGACTTCTCGGCACGGCTCCCGGTCGCAATCGTGGGCGGCCTGCTCCCGCTGTCGGCGCTGCTGTTGCGACGCCACCTGCGCGACCGCGAAGTCGTCGCGCTCGCGCTGCTGCTGTCGGTCGACCCGTTGCTCGTCTACTACGGCCGGTTCATGCGCGGCGACGTGCTCGTCGGGTCGTTCTGCGTCGCCGCGTTCGCCTTCGCCGTGTACGCGGTCGACACCCGCCGGACGCTCCCGCTGTTCGGGTCGGCGGCGCTGCTCGGCCTCGGCTTCACCGCCAAGGAGAACGCGCTGGTGTACCTCGCCTGCTTCCTCGGCGCCGGCTTCCTCCTCCTCGACCATCGCGTGCTGCGGACGGCCCGCACCTCGGGGTCGCTGCTCGACGCGCTGGTCGGGGAGGTGGTCGCGCTGGGGCACTTCCTTGACGACTGGACCGACGGCTCGCGGACGCGCCGAACGATCGAGCGCCGCCTCCGCGAGCGCGACCCGGACGCGCCGTACGCGCCCGAGGTGGGCTACCTCGGCCACCTCGCCATCTGGATCCCACTCGGCGCCGTCGGCGTCGCGGCGACGTTCCTCGCGGTCACGTCGTTCTTCTACGCGCCCCGCCCGGACCTGTGGCAGGCGCTCGGCGTCGCCTCGGTGCCCGCGGGGTCGGGTCCCGCGCCGACGCTCGGCACGGTCTGGTACGAGGCGACGTGGGGCGCCGGCGAGAAGTTCTGGGGGACGTGGGCGTCGGGCACCCACTCCGGGCACCCGTACGTCCCGTACCTGTGGGACATCGCCGAGTCGATGGCGTACGGGTCGGGCGTGCTCGTCGTCCTGGCGGTCGTCGGCTTCCTCGCCGACGGCTACGGCGAGTCCCGCGGCACGCGCGCGCTCGTCGCGTTCGCGACGTACTGGGGGCTGGCGTCGCTGGTCGGCTACCCCGTCGCGACCGACATCAAGGCGCCGTGGGCGGCGGTCCACATCGTGCTCCCGCTGTCGATTCCGGCGGCGGTCGGACTGGGACACGTCGTCGACTCGCTTCGGGGGTCGCTGACGGTGGGCGACACGGCGACGGCGGCGCTCGCGGGGCTGGTCGTGTTCGCCGCCGTCGGTGGCGTCGTCGCCCCCAACGTGGACTACTGGAACTCCGCGTCCATCGAGGACAAGCAGGTGCTCCAGTGGGCCCAACCGGAGAACGCCTACAAGGAGGCGCTCACCGACGCCGCGGCGGTCGCCCGCGACAACGAGGGCGTCGACGTGCTGTGGGTCGGCAGCGACACCGGCCGGGGGACGCGGCTGTACGTCTCCGACGAGGCGAGTGTCGACCGGATGCCCCCCGGCGGGCCGAGTTGGCACTCGCGGCTCCCGACACCGTGGTACCTCGAACGCGCGAACGCGACCGTCACCTCGACGCCGCCGAGCGCTCGGTTCGACGGCCTCCCCGCACCCGATGAGATGCCGCCGATCGTGTTCGCCAAGCCGCAGGACGCCGACGAGGTCGGTGCCATGCTCGACGGCTACAGCGCCCGCGAGTACGACTTCCGGCTGTGGACCGAGCACATCGTCGTGTTCATCGACGAGGAGGCGCTCGCGGCAGCGACCGACCCCGGGGCCGCGGAGGCGTCCGCGTCCTCATCTGCACCGGCGTCGGCGTCGGTTGACGCCGGCCAGTCAACTGCACCGGGCACCCGCCCATCGGTCGCCACCGACGGTTCGACCGGCCCGCTCGCACCGGCGCCGATCTGACTGCCGAATAGGCAGAGACGTGCATACTCTCGGCTCGTTCCACCAAGGTTTATGCGCGGACCTGCCGAAGCCGCGTCCGTGAACCCCACCTGTCCCGGCCCGACGCTGGGCGTCGTCGGCGGCGGGCAACTCGGTCGGATGCTCGCCGAGGCCGCCTCGCCCTTGGGTGTCGACGTGGTCGTCCTCGACCCGACCCCCGACTGCCCCGCCTCGCGCGTCGCCGAGCAGATCGAGGGGTCGTTCGACGACCCCGACGGCGTCCGCGCGCTCGCCGAGCGGGCAGACGCCCTCACCCTCGAGATCGAACTCGCCGACCCGGACGTGCTGGAGGCGGTGAGCGAGGAGTTCGACGTCCCCGTGAACCCCTCGCCGACGGCACTGCGCACCATCCAGGACAAACTCGTCCAGAAGCGGACGTTCGCCGACGCGGGGGTCCCCGTCCCCGAGTTCGTCGCCGTCGACGACGCCGCGGACCTGGCCGACGCCGTCGACCAATTCGACGGCTGTATGCTGAAGGCTCGAACCGGCGGCTACGACGGGCGCGGCAACCTCCCGGTCGCGCAGGGCGACGACTACGAGGCGAAACTCGCCGAGGTCGGCGCGGGCGAGGGCGGCGCGATGGCCGAGGAACTGATCGACTTCGAGCGCGAGTTGTCCGTGGTCGCGGTCCGCGGCGACGACGAGCAGCGGGCGCTCCCCGTCGTCGAGAACGTCCACCGCGAGGAGATTCTCCGCGAGACGGTCGCGCCCGCGCGGTGTTCGACCGCCGTCACCGAGCGTGCACGCGAGGTCGCCTTCGACACGCTGGCGACGCTCGACGGGCGCGGCGTGTTCGCGATGGAACTGTTCGAGACGACCGCGGGTGAGATCCTCGTCAACGAGGTCGCCCCGCGTCCCCACAACTCCGGGCACTGGAGCATCGAGGGGGCGACCACCTCGCAGTTCGAACAGCACGTCCGCGCGGCCCTCGGCTGGCCGCTCGGTACCGCCGAACTTCGCTCGCCCACCGTGATGGCCAACGTCCTCGGCGACGTGTCCGACCCGCGACCGGCGTCGCTGTCGGGCGTCGGCGACGTGCTCGCGGCGCCGAACGCGAACCTCCACTGGTACGGCAAACACGAGGCTCGCCCGCTCCGGAAGATGGGCCACCTCACGCTGACCGACGACGGCGCCGACCGCGACGACCTGCTCGCCCGCGCCCGCGACCTGCGCGACGGCCTCAGCTTCGAGTGACGCGACGACCACCGACTCACCACCCATGACCACAGTCACCGACCTCATCGACCGCCTCGAATCCGAAGCGAACAGCGACGCCGACCCCGCGACGACGCCCGACGTGGGCGTGATCATGGGCTCGGACTCCGACCTCGACACGATGCAGGGCGCGTTCGACGCGCTCGACGAGTTGGGGTTCGCCGAGCAGACCGACTTCCACGACCCGCCCGAGGCGCGCTTCACCTACGAGGCGTACGTCGTCTCCGCCCACCGCACCCCCGACCTCATGTACGCCTACGGCGAGACCGCCGCCGACCGCGGCCTCGACGTGGTGATCGCCGGCGCCGGTGGCAAGTCCGCAGACCTCCCGAACATGACCGCGAGCATCGCGTACCCGATCCCGGTGATCGGGGTGCCCGTGCAGGAGAAGTCCGTCGACTCGGTGATCGGGATGCCGACGGGCGCACCAATCGTCGCCGTCGACGCGGGCAAGTCGTTCAACGCGGCGCTGTCGGCCGCCCAGATCCTCGCCCGCGAACACGACGCCGTCGAGGAGGCGCTCGTCGACTACCACGAGGGACTCGTCGGCGACGTCGCCGAGGTGTCCGCCGACCTCCACGACCTCGGCGTCGCCGGGTTCCGCGAGGCGCACGGAGACGGGGCGTAAGCGCCCGCTCGGGCCGGCAGTCGCCGACTGGAATCGCGACCTCCGCGAGAGGACGAGACGGGGCGGGCGGGGGATACCCGAGCAGACCGCCCGAATCGGTCGAAAATCGCGGGCACGCGTAAGTGAAGCGCTTATGTGTGGTGGGTCCAAACCGACGTACGATACGGAGAACCCGGTATGAATCCATGGATAGCGATCGGCGCGTTGGCGGTGATGGGCGTGGGCATCCCGCTCGGGATGATGGCGGTGTCCGCGATCCTCCGCCCGAGCGTGCCAGAACAGGGCAAGAGCGCCACCTACGAGTCCGGTGAGATCCCGACGGGGTCGGCGACGGGCATTCAGTTCAACATCCAGTACTACATGGTTGCGCTGCTGTTCGTCGTGTTCGACATCGAGACGGTTCTGATCTTCCCGTGGAC
The DNA here is from genome assembly GCF_029338555.1 of Halobaculum marinum. Lineage (GTDB taxonomy): Archaea > Halobacteriota > Halobacteria > Halobacteriales > Haloferacaceae > Halobaculum > Halobaculum marinum. Next base: position 998,747 of record NZ_CP119989.1, read on the forward strand.
TGTGATCTACCAGTCCGCGTTGGAGTCGGGCGTCGGCCTCGCGACGATTCTGCTCCCGATGTTGATCTTCATCGGGGTGCTGGTCGTCGGACTCGTGTGGGCGTGGCGACAGGGCGCCGTGAAGTGGGCCTCCAGCCCGCGTGCGGCGAGACAGAAGACGGAGCGTTCCTGACATGAGTAGCGACAATAGACCGTTCGTCACGGACGACAGCCAGGTACTGACCGACACCCGGGACGCCCGGATGACGGGCGAGGACAACCGCTTCAACTCGAAGCTTCGCGAGGCGTTCGGCTCCTCGCCGTTCATCCTCACCAAGTTCGACAAGTTCATGAACTGGGTGCGGGGCTCCTCGATGTTCATGCTGCAGTTCGGGATCGCCTGCTGCAGTATCGAGATGATGCACACCTACGCCGTGAAGCACGACCTCGACCGCTTCGGGGCGGGTGTGCCGCGCGCGTCGCCGCGACAGGCCGACGTGATCATCGTCCCCGGGACCATCGTCTCGAAGTTCGCGCCGCGCATGAAGCGCGTGTACGACCAGATGCCCGAGCCGAAGTTCGTCATCGGCATGGGCTCGTGTACCATCTCCGGCGGTCCGTTCCAGGAGGGGTACAACGTGATCAAGGGTGCCGAGGAGGTCATCCCGGTGGACATCCACGTCCCCGGCTGCCCGCCGCGCCCCGAGGCGCTGGTGTACGGCGTCGCGAAGCTCCAGGAGCGCATCGCCAACGGCGAGTCGTCGCCGGTGACGGTGAAGCCGTACGAACTGGAGCAGTTCGGCGACCTCTCGCGCGACGAGATCGTCCAGCAGTTGGCCGACGACATCGACGAGGACGACCTCGTCATGCGCTACAACTGGGCGGACTCCCCATAACCATGAGCCTGGAAGAACCAGAGCCGGACGTGCCGGCAACCGTCGAGGAACAGTCCGCCGACGAGCTCGCCGAGCTACTCGGCGACCACGTGATCGGCCGCGAGGAGCACCTGAACGCGCCGGGCTACGTCGTCCGGCCCGACGAGGTGCAGGCCGTCCTCTCCACGCTGAAAGAGGAGGCCGGCTACGACCACCTCTCGTGTGTCACCGCCCAGGAGTACGAGGACCGCTACGAGTCCATCTACCACCTGAAGAAGTACGACGACCCGACCCAGGAGGTCTCTATCGTCGTCCCCGCCGACCGCGAGAACCCCGTCTCGCAGTCCGGCGAAGCCGTGTTCCGCACCGCCGACTGGCACGAGCGCGAGGCGTACGACTTGGTCGGCATCGAGTACGACGACCACCCGGACCTGCGCCGCATCCTCCTGCCCGAGACGTGGCAGGGCCACCCGCTGGCCGCGGACTACGAGCAAGACCGCCCGCAGGTCGTCCCGCTGCGCGAGCACGCGAACCCGCTCCACCAGGACACCCGTGACGAGCAGGACACGGACACGATGTACCTCAACATCGGTCCGCACCACCCCGCGACCCACGGTGTGCTCCACCTGAAGACGACGCTGGACGGCGAGCAGGTGGCGGACGTGGAGTCCGACATCGGCTACCTCCACCGCTGTGAGGAGCAGATCTGCCAGAACGGTACCTACCGCCACCAGATCATGCCGTACCCCGACCGCTGGGACTACATCTCGGCGGGCCTGCTCAACGAGTGGGCGTACGCGCGTGCGGCCGAGGACATGGCCGACATCGATGTGCCGGAGTACGCGCAGGTCATCCGGACCATGGGCGCGGAACTGTGCCGCATCGCGGCACACATGCTCGCGGTCGGGACGTTCGCGCTGGACGTGTACGGCGACTTCACCGCCATCTTCATGTACGCGATCCGGGACCGCGAGAAGGCCCAGAACATCCTCGAAGACCTCACCGGTCAGCGGCTGATGTTCAACTACTTCCGCCTCGGCGGGGTCGTCTGGGACCTGCCCGAGCCCCGCGAGGAGTTCTTCGAGAAGACCCGCGACTTCCTCGAGGACCTCCCGGAGGCGCTGGAGGAGTACCACGACCTCATCTCGTCGAACGAGATCCTCCAGATGCGCACCATCGACACCGGTGTGCTGCCGCCGGAGGTCGCCAAGTCGTACGGTGCCACCGGGCCGGTCGCCCGTGGCTCCGGCATCGACTTCGACCTGCGCCGCGACGACCCGTACGGTTACTACGACGAACTCGACTGGGACGTCGTCACCGAGGACGGCTGTGACAACTACAGCCGCCTCCTCGTGCGTCTCCGCGAGGTCGAGGAGTCCGCGAAGATCATCGAGCAGTGCATCGACCTGCTCGAAGACTGGCCCGAGGAGGACCGCACCATCCAGTCGAACGTGCCGCGCACGCTGAAGCCGGACGACGACACCGAGATCTACCGCGCGGTCGAGGGCGCAAAGGGCGAACTCGGCATCTACATGCGCGCGGACGGGACGGACAAGCCCGCCCGCTTCAAGATCCGGTCACCGTGCTTCTCGAACCTCCAGACGCTGCCCGAGATGGCGGAGGGCGAGTACGTGCCCGACCTCATCGCCGCACTCGGCAGCCTGGACATCGTCCTCGGTGAGGTGGACAGATGACCGGGGCGACGCTGCTGCAGGGCTCCGGCTCCTCGATGACGCCGCTGCCGGACATGATCGCGAACCTGCTGCCGTTCGGCGGCCTCGCGGCGGACGTGATCGCCGCGCTGCTGGGAGCGTTCCTCATCGCCAACTTCCTGCTCATCAACACGGCCTTCGCGGGCCCGTGGGCGAAACGGAAGATCACGGCGGCGTTCACCGACCGCATCGCGGTCAACCGGATCGGCCCGTTCGGCCTGTTCGTCATCGTCGCTGACGCGGTCCGCCTCCTCTCGAAGGAGCTGATCGTGCCTGAGGGCGCCGACCGTCCCGCGTGGGACCTCGGCCCGCTCCTCATCCCGTTCTCGGCGCTGCTGGGCTTCGCCGTCATCCCGATGGGGAGCGGCATCCACCTGGCCGACCCCGAGACGGGGCTGGCGTTCGCGTTCGCCGCGTCGTCCATCGCGTCGCTGGGCCTGATCATGATGGGCTACGCGTCGAACAACAAGTACAGCCTGCTCGGCGGCCTGCGCGCCGTCGCGTCCAACATCGCCTACGAGATCCCGCTGGTCGTCACCGGCATCTCCGTCGTGCTGTTCACGGGGACGCTCCAGATGAGCCAGATCGTCGCCGCCCAGCAGGAGACGTTCATCAGCGTCGCCGGGATCGCGATCCCGCAGTGGTTCGCGTTCGTCAACCCGTTCGCGTTCGTGCTGTTCACCGTTGCGAACGTCGCGGAGGTCGGGCGCAACCCGTTCGACATCCCGGAGGCGCCGACCGAGATCGTCGCCGGGTACCAGACGGAGTACTCCTCCGTCTACTTCGTGCTCATCTACCTCGGTGAGTTCATCCACATCTTCCTCGGCGGCGCCATCGCGGCGACGCTGTTCCTCGGCGGCCCGGCCGGGCCCGGCCCGGCGGCGCTGGGAATCGTCTGGTTCACCGCGAAGATCTGGGCGTTCTTCCTGCTCACGCAGTGGCTCCGCTCTGCGGTGCCGCGCCTTCGCGTCGACCAGTTCATCGAGATCGGCTGGAAGGGCATGCTGGTGCTCTCGTTCGCGAACCTCGTCCTCACCGCGGTGATCGTGGGGGTGCTCCAAACGCTATGATCGGACTACTCAAAGGAATGGCGACGACGATGAAGCACGCGCTGGACGGCAAGACGTTCACGGTCGAGTACCCGGACGTCGCGCCCGAAGTGAGCCCGCGGTTCCGCGGGGTCCACAAGTTCTCCCAGGAGCGGTGCATCTGGTGCCGCCAGTGTGAGAACGTCTGTCCCAACGACACGATCCAGATCGTGCAGGACGACCAGCGCAACGGCGAACAGTACAACCTCCACATCGGGCAGTGCATCTACTGCCGGCTGTGTGAGGAGGTGTGTCCGGTGGACGCGATCCTGCTGACGCAGAACTTCGAGTTCACCGCCGACACGAAAGACGAGTTCGTCTACAACAAAGAGCAGCTGAAGAACGTCCCCTGGTACAAGGGGATCGACCCGCTTGCCTCGCGCGAGCCGGACCGCGAGGCGTGGATCGGCGAGGGCGACGGCGAAGTCGACTACCAGTAACCGCGTTCTTCGGGTTCTCCACCCTTCGCGCACTGATTGACTAGCTGCTGGTGTGGAATGCGTTGCTTACGTCCAGTGGCATCGTGAGCGGTAGTACCGGACTGATGGCCGAGCCAGCGGTGTCGTTGCCGGCACCACTTTAGTCGTTTGCCATCTGCCCAAGCTTCTCGGCGACCTTCTTCTTTGGTTCACACGTCTCTCCGAACAGAAATTCCGCTGCGTCGCCATGGGCGACTAGTCATCGTCTCGCTCGCGATCAGCCCAATGATAGTTGTCACGAGAAACGCGGCGGCATTATTACCCCCGAAGTTCAGCAGATGCCGACGACGTAGGCAAGGATCGTCAGGAACGCCCCCGAGAGCATCAGTGCCTCTCGGCGGTGCCAAGATGGGCTCCGAGGAGGAATGCGCCAGCGACAAGACAAACCGCGATCGTTACTAGTGCGAGTTGACTCGTCGCGGCGGCGCCGGTCACACCGAGCAGAAGGCTGCCGGCAAGGATAGTGATTGCTGCCCACCGAACCGCTCGCCGAGCTGTGTCGACGCCAATCATACACTGGGTACGTGGGTATCTGAGATATTACTCACGATCTGGGGTGTCTGGTTCCAGAAATGCTCTCCACGTCAGGTTCAGATTTCATATGCACACTGGTCGGCGAAGATAAATGTAGCTGGGCCCGGGAAAACCGACGATGGTAGTCCGACGGCACCGCCCTCGGTCGCCGTCCCGTTCTTAGTTGTCACCCTCCGCACCGTATGCGTCATGGAGACGAGTGTTGCTCCCTACCAGGTCCTCGTTGAGGCGTAAGCCTCCTCGGAGTTGAGCAGCCCCGTCTCGTCGAGCTCATGCATGAGCGAACCGAGCGCATTATCGTGGTGGTTGATTTCAGTCATACAACATCCGCCATCTGTTGAGAATTCCTCTTCGACAGCAAGGTTGACCCAGTAACCCGCGCGTGAGATTCTCCACCCTTCGATCGATGACTCGCGAGCAGCGGGTGTAGACATCGCGGGTGTCGCGAGGCCGCCGCTAGCACCACCCTATAAAAACTGTGCGGCCGAGATCACCCGTAGACTCGCCCACGCGCACCCACACGCGCAAACCGTTCTCGAAACCTTCAAACGGACTCCGCCGGGAGTGTCGGGTAATGGTTGTAGAGACTATCGCGTTCGCACTGTTCGCCCTCGTCACCGTGGGCAGCAGTCTGGGCGTGGTGCTCGTCGAGGACGTGTGGCACTCCGCACTCCTCCTCGGGGCCGCGCTCCTCAGCGTCGCGGTGCACTACGTGATGTTGCAGGCGGAGTTCCTGGCCGCCATGCAGATCCTCGTCTACGTGGGCGGGGTCCTGATCCTCATCACGTTCGCCGTGATGCTGGTGCGCAGGGAGGGTGAACCGGAGGCAATGGAGGTGTTCGACGCGTGAGCGACGCCGGGTCGCGGCCGCGCCTGAAGCTCGGGGGTCACCTCGTGCCGGGGCTGGCTGCGGTCGCGCTGTTCGTCGTCCTCGCGATCGTGTTCCTGCAGGCCTCCTTCGGCGAGGCGCAGGGCTTCCCCGAGGGGGCGTCGATCACCGCCGCCATCGGCTACGCGATGTTCAACATCGACGCCGGGAGCGTCCCGGGCGAGTCGATGCTCGTCGCGTTCGAGATCATCGACGTCGTGCTGGTGGCGGCGCTGGCGGGCGCGGTGATGCTCGCACGCACCGGCACCGGCGCCAGCGTCGTCACGGCGCTGACCGACGGCGGACGCGAGGTCCGCGAGAAGCTCCGCGGGGGTGACGACTGATGGTCCCGCCGCAGTACTATCTCGTCCTCTCGGCCGCCGTGTTCTGCATCGGCGTGTTCGGGCTGCTCACGCGCAAGAACGCGCTGCTGTTCTTGATGTCGGTCGAGCTGATGCTCAACGCCGCGAACGTCAACCTCGTCGCCTTCTCCTACTACTGGGGGAACGTGACGGGCCAGACGTTCGGCCTGTTCACGATGGCGCTGGCCGCCGCGGAGGTCGCCGTCGGCATCGGGATCATCCTCGTGCTGTACCGCAACTTCAAGGACATCGACGTGACGGAAGCGACGACGATGAGGTGGTAACTTATGGCAGGAATCTTCGACTTCGCGCCGGCCATCGTACTGCTCCCGTTCCTCTCGTTCCTGATCGCGGTGGGGACGGCGCTCTCGGGGCGTGACCTGCTCCCGAAGGGCGGGGCGATTCCCGGCATCGCGGCGACCGCCGGTTCGCTCGTCCTCTCCATCGCCATGGCGGCGACTGTCGCCGGGGGCGAGGTGTACGACGCGACCGTGTACACGTGGGCCGCGGGCTCGGTCCCCGGCACCGAGGCGCTCGAACTGACGTTCGGCGTGCTCATCGACCCGCTGTCGTCGATGATGCTCGTCATCGTGACGCTCGTCGCCTTGCTCGTGCACGTGTTCTCGCTGGGGTACATGAACGACGACGGCCAGACGGGCCTGCCGCGCTACTACGCCGGCCTCGGCCTGTTCACGGCCTCCATGCTCGGGTTCGTCGTCGCCGACAACCTGCTCATGGCGTTCATGTTCTTCGAACTGGTGGGGCTGTGCTCGTACCTCCTCATCGGCTTCCACTTCCGCGAGCCCGGCCCGCCGTCGGCCGCGAAGAAGGCGTTCCTCGTCACCCGCTTCGGTGACTACTTCTTCCTCGTCGGCGTCGTCGCCGTGTTCGCGACGTTCGGCACCGCGCAGTTCGTCGGCACCGAGGCCGCGCCGGGCTTCCCGGCGCTGGCCGAGCAGGCGCTCCACGGCGAGTACACCGCGAACACGTTCCTCGGGTTCGGCCCGGAGGCGTGGTTCACGGTCGTCGGCCTGCTCGTGCTCGGCGGCGTGATCGGCAAGTCCGCGCAGTTCCCGCTGCACACGTGGCTCCCCGACGCGATGGAGGGCCCGACGCCGGTCTCCGCGCTCATCCACGCGGCGACGATGGTCGCCGCCGGTGTGTACCTCGTCGCCCGGATGTACGGCTTCTACGCGGTGTCGCCGACGGCGCTGGGCGTCATCGCCCTCGTCGGCGGCTTCACGGCGCTGTTCGCCGGCACGATGGGCATCGTCAAGCGCGAACTCAAGCAGGTGCTCGCGTACTCCACCATCTCGCAGTACGGCTACATGATGCTCGCGCTCGGCGCGGGCGGCTACGTGGCCGCGACGTTCCACCTGCTCACCCACGCGTTCTTCAAGGCGCTGCTGTTCCTCGGCGCCGGGTCGGTCATCCTCGCGATGCACCACAACGAGAACATGTGGGACATGGGCGGGCTCAAGGACAAGATGCCCGTCACCTACTACTCGTTCCTCGCCGGGTCGCTGGCGCTCGCGGGCATCTTCCCGTTCGCCGGCTTCTGGTCGAAAGACGAGATTCTCTACGAGACGCTGATCCACGGCCTGGACGGCGCTCCGCTGCTGCTGCTCGGCTACGTCTTCGGGCTGCTCGCGGTGCCGGTCACCGCGTTCTACACGTTCCGGATGGTGTTCCTCACCTTCCACGGTGAGGCCCGGACGGAGGAAGCCGAAGACCCCGTTTCGGTCCGCTGGAACGTGAAGGGGCCGCTCGCGGTGCTGGGCGTCCTCGCGGCTGGTGCGGGCGTCGTCAACCTCGCGCCGGTGGCCGTCCTCACGGGCGCGCACGTGGACTTCCTCCACTCGTGGCTCGACGGCGGCTTCACGAATCTCTCCGTCCACCACTACGCCGAGATCGACCCGTACTCGTCGGCGTACATCGGCGGCGAGGTGACGACGGTCCTGCTCGGCGCCGCGGTGTCGCTCGGCCTCGCGCTGCTGGGCCTCGCGCTCGCGTACCGCCTGTACGCGGTGCCGGAGCCCGTCGAGCACACGGACAAGCTCGGCTCCGTCAAGGGCCTGCTGTACGACAACTACTACCAGGACGAGTACCAGGTGTACCTCGCGAACCGGGTCGTCCTCCCGCTGGCCCGCGCCGCCGACACCTTCGACCAGAGTGTCATCGACGGCGTCGTCAACGCCGTCTCCAGCGTCAGCCTGTTCTCGGGCCGGCGCATCCGGCGCATCCAGACCGGCGTGGTGAGTAACTACGCGGCGCTGGTGACGCTCGGGCTCACCGTCCTGCTTGTGCTGTTCGGGGTTCTCGGGGGGTGGTTACTGTGATTATCGAAGCACTCATCGGATTCACGTTCCTCGCCGCGCTGGTCGTCATGCTGGCGCCCGACGAGTACGCCGGGAAGCTCGCGTTCGCGCTGAGCCTCCTGCCGGTCGTCGGGTCGCTGTACATGTGGGCCGGCTTCGACGCCGGCGGGAACGCCCTCATGGCCGGGAGCATCGCCTACCAGACGCAACTCGAGTGGATGTCGGTCGCCGGCTACGAACTCCAGTGGTTCGTCGGCGTCGACGGTATCAGCCTCCCGCTGGTCGTCCTCTCGACGGTGCTGTCCTCGCTGGCCATCGTCTCCGCGTGGACGCCCATCGACACCCGTCAGTCGCAGTTCTACGGCCTCATGCTGTTCATGGAGGCGAACCTGCTGGGCGTGTTCACCGCGCTCGACTTCTTCCTGTGGTTCGTCTTCTGGGAGGCCGTCTTGGTCCCGATGTACTTCCTCATCGGCGTGTGGGGCGGCCCGCGCCGGAAGTACGCCGCGATCAAGTTCTTCGTGTACACGAACATCGCCAGCCTCGTCATGTTCATCGGGTTCATGGCGCTGGTGTTCAACCTCCCCGTCGGCTCGTTCGGGCTGCCGGAGATCACACAGGCGTTGCAGGCGGGCGAGCTGTCCGGCTTCGTCGGGCTCGACCCGGCGACGCTGAAGCTCGTCGCGTTCGTCTCCATGTTCGCGGGCTTCGCGGTGAAGGTGCCCGTCGTCCCGTTCCACACGTGGCTGCCTGACGCCCACGTTCAGGCACCGACCCCGGTGTCGGTGATGCTGGCCGGCGTCCTCCTGAAGATGGGGACGTACGCGCTGCTGCGGTTCAACTTCACCATGCTGCCGGACGTGGGGACGCGTCCGCTGGTGGCTGCGGTCATCGCAGCCGTCGCCGTCATCTCGGTCATCTACGGCGCGATGCTCGCGCTCGCCCAACAGGACCTCAAGCGGATCGTCGCGTACTCCTCCGTCTCGTCGATGGGGTACGTCATCCTCGGCCTCGTGGCGTACACGGGGCTGGGCATCGGCGGCGCGACGTTCCAGATGGTCGCTCACGGCCTCATTTCGGGGCTGATGTTCATGGCGGTCGGCGTCATCTACAACGTCACCCACACGCGCATGGTGGGCGACATGTCGGGGATGGCCGACCGGATGCCCATCACGACGGGCATCCTCATCGCCGGCGCGTTCGGCTACATGGGCCTCCCGCTCATGGCCGGCTTCGCCGCCGAGTACTTCATCTTCCAGGGGGCGTTCGCCTCGACGGTGATTCCGTCGGCGCCGCTGTTCACTGCGGCGTCGATGTTCGGCATCGTCATCGTGGCGGGCTACCTCCTGTTCGCGATGCAGCGGACGCTGTTCGGGGAGTTCCGCCTCGACTCCGACTACGAGGTCCACCGGGCGGCCTTCCACGACGTGGCGCCGCTGGCGGTGCTGCTGCTGTGCACCATCGCGCTCGGTGTCGCACCCGACATCTTCTTCGACATGATCACTGACGCAATCGAACCGGTCGTCGCGGTCGTCGGGGGTGGTGCCTGATGGACCCCGTGCTCCTGCAGGCCGACCAACTCCCCGAGTGGACCGCGCTCGCACCGGCGCTGGCGCTGGGACTGACGGGCCTGCTGCTGCTCGTCCTCGACAGTATCGACCCGAACGACACGCGCCCGGCACTGCTGGCGGGCGTCGCCACCGTCGGCTCGCTGGCCGCGCTCGGCCTCGCGGGCTGGTTCCTCTCGGCCGGCACCGGTCAGCCGAGCACGAACGGCGCCATCGTCCTCTACGGCGACGCACTCGTCGTGGACGGCATGGCGCTGTTCTTCCAGGCGCTGTTCGCCTCCGTCACCGCGCTCGTCGTGGTGGCGAGCTTCGATTACCTCCGCCAGCGGGCGTACCAGGCGGAGTTCTACGCGCTCGTCATGTTCGCGGCGACCGGGATGGCGCTGATGGCGGCGGCCAACTCGCTGGCCGTCGCGTTCGTCGCGCTCGAACTCGCCTCGCTGCCGTCGTACGCGCTCGTCGCGTTCCTCAAGCGCGACTCCGGTAGCGTCGAGGCGGGGCTGAAGTACTTCCTCATCGGCGCGCTGTCGTCGGCGGTGTTCGCCTTCGGCATCTCGCTGGTGTACGCCGCGACCGGGAGCCTCCTGCTGCCGGACGTGTACGAGGCGCTCTCGGGCGACCTCTCTGGGCTGTCGGGCGTCGCGGCTGTCGGCATCCTGATGGTCGCCGGCGGCTTCGCGTTCAAGACCGCCTCCGTCCCGTTCCACTTCTGGGCGCCGGAGGCGTACGAGGGCGCACCCGCGCCCATCTCCGGGTTCCTCTCGTCGGCCTCGAAGGCCGCCGGGTTCGCCGTGGCGTTCCGCGTGTTCGTCACCGGCTTCCCGGTCGACATCGGCATCGACTGGGTGCTCCTGTTCCAGGTGCTCGCAGTCGTCACCATGACGCTCGGGAACTTCGCCGCCGCCACGCAAGAGGAGGTCAAGCGCATGCTGGCGTACTCCTCCATCGGTCACGCGGGCTACGCGCTCATCGGCCTCGCCGCCTTCACCGGCGGCGCCGGCGGCAACGTCCTCGGCGCGTCGATGGCGCACCTGCTCGTGTACGGCTTCATGAACACGGGTGCGTTCCTGTTCGTCGCCCTCGCCGAGCAGTGGGGCATCGGTCGCACGTTCGACGACTACGCCGGCCTCGCCTCGAAGGCGCCGCTGGCGTCCGTCGCGATGACCGTGTTCATGTTCTCGCTGGCGGGGCTGCCCCCGTTCGGCGGGTTCTTCTCGAAGTACTTCCTGTTCGCCGGCGCCGTCGAGGCCGGCTTCTGGTGGCTCGCCGCCGTCGGCGCGGTCAACAGCGCGCTGTCGCTGTTCTACTACAGCCGCGTCGTGAAGGCGCTGTGGCTCGACGACGCCACCAGCGAGTTCGAACTGAGCGGCACGCCGACGGCGCTGTACGCCGCGGTCGTGTTCGCCGCCGTCGCGACGGTGCTGCTGCTGCCCGGCTTCCCGCCCGTCATCGAGACGGCGCAGTCGGCCGCCGCCGCCATCCTGCCGTAGCCGGCACGCGCCGCGCTCGGCACCCCGTTTTGCGGACTGGTTCCATCGCCGACCAGCGAGCGACCGCGCTCGTCGGACGGGCGCTGTGCCGGGATGACGGCAGGGTTTTCCCGGTCGGGACCGACCTCTGCGTGTAATGCGTCGGCTGGTGCTGGGTTGTGGATCGGTCGGCAACGAGATGGTCGATGAGCTGACCGACCACCCCGGCGAACTCCACGTGATCACCGCCGACAGCGGTCGCGCCACCGCCCTCCGCGACGAGAACGTCTCCGCCGTCGAGGCGGACCCGCTCGACCCCACGAACTACCCAGACACTGCCGACCTCGTCGTCGTCGCGGGGCCGTCCACGACGGACAACCTCACCGCCGCCGACCGCGCTCGCGAGCGCTTCCCCGACGCCGTGATCGTCGCGTACGCCGGGGAGGACGCCACCGAGGCGGATCTGCGTGCGTTTCGCGAGCTCGCCGACCGGATCGTCGACCCCATCGGAACGGTCGCCGAGCGAGTGCTCGACGTGGCGACGGGGGCGACCGCCGACCGCCTCCGCCGGATGGTCCGGGCGCTGCGGTCGGTCGACGGCAAACTCGCGGTGGTCGCCCACGACAACCCCGACCCCGACGCCATCGCCGCCGCGGTGGCGCTCGTCCGGATCGCCAACTTCGCCGGCACGGCAGCCGAAGCGGTGTACTACGGCGACATCTCCCACCAAGAGAACCGCGCGCTCGTCAACCTCCTCGACATCGGGATGCGCCGACTCGACCCGGCGGTGGACCCCCGCGAGGAGTTCGCGGCGTTCGCGCTCGTCGACCACTCCCGACCGGGCGTCAACGACAGCCTCCCGACGGACATCGAACCGGTCGTCGTCGTCGACCACCACCCGCCGCGCGAACCGATCGACGCGGGGTTCATCGACCTGCGCGACGGGGTGGGCGCCACCTCGACGCTGCTGGCGGAGTACATGGACCGCCTGGGGCTGACGCCGGACAGGCAGGTGGCGACGGCGCTGCTGTACGGCATCCGGATCGACACGAAGGACTTCACCCGCGAGGTGAGCGAGGCGGACTTCGACGCGGCGGCCTCGTTGTTCGAGTACGCCGACACGTCGGTGCTCGACCGGGTGGAGACGCCGAGCCTCAGCGCGTCGGTGCTGGACGTGCTCGCGGACGCCATCGAGAACCGCGAACAGCGTGGGACGGCGCTGGCCACTTGCGTCGGTGAGATCACCGACCGCGACGCGCTCGCGCAGGCGGCCGACAGCCTGCTCAACATGGAGGGGGTGAACACGACGCTCGTGTACGGCTTCCGCGACGGCGTCGTGTACGCCTCCGGTCGCACGCGCGGCGCGGATCTGGACCTCGGAGAGACCCTGCGCGACGCGCTCGACCAGATTGGCTCGGCGGGTGGCCACGCCGACATGGCTGGCGCGCAGATCCCACTCGGCATCCTCGCGGACGTCGAGGAGGGGTCGACGGAGACGCTGACGGAGGTCGTCCGCGACATCATCGCGGGGCGCTTCTTCGAGACGCTGGAGGACGCCCCCGCCGCGCCCGTCCGGTCGGCCGAGCGCCTCGTCACCTTCCCCGACGAGGACTGACGCCGGTTCAGGAGGAACTCTTACCCTCACGCCGGTCGAACGACCGACGAATGAGCGACGCTCGGAGCGAGCGAACGAAGCCGCGGGTGAAGGCGTACATGACCCGTGACGTGGCGACGGTGTCGCCCGACGACACGGTTCGCGAGGCCGTCGAGCGCATCCTCGACAGCAACCACAACGGGTTCCCGGTGACGGACGGTCGCACCGTCGTCGGCTTCGTCTCCGCGCGCGACCTACTGTCTGCGGACGCGGACGCCCCGCTGTTCACCGTGATGAGCGACGACATCATCGTCGCTCACCCGGAGATGAACGTCACCGACGCCGCGCGGGTGATCCTCCGGTCGGGCATCCAGAAACTCCCGGTCGTCGACGACGCGGGCAACCTCGTCGGCATCATCTCCAACACCGACGTGATCCGCTCGCAGATCGAACGCGCCACCCCCGAGAAGGTGGGGAAGTTGATGCGGACGCTCGAGGAGATCCACGGCGTCTCGACCACCGAGGAGCGCCGGCAGGTGTCGCTGTCGACGCTCATGCCGACGCAGGCGCGGGTGTACGCCGACGAGTTGGAGGGTCGCCGCTACGAACTGGAGCGAGGGCTCGCCGAACCGCTCGTCGTCATCGACAACCCGAGCGCGAGCGGCGAGTACGAAGACGACGGGACGCTGGTGCTCGCAGACGGCCACCACCGCGTGATGGCGGCCCACCGCCTCGGCATCGAGGAGATGGACGCGTACGTCATCGTCATCGCCGACCACGTCGAACTCGGGATGGCCAAGACCGCGCGCAAGGAGGGGCTCCGGTCGATCACAGACATCGAGGTGGTCGACTACGCGCGCCACCCGCTCGTGGAGACGACCAAGCGGTTCCAGGACGGCGACGGCGACTGAGCCTCGGCGGCACGTCACCAGGTCGCCATCACCCGCCGCCCGAAGCTCACTCGGCGTCGGACAGGTCGAACTCGCGTTTCCACTCCGCCACCAGCGCGTCGGCGGCCTCGCGGTCGGCGACGCGTTCGCGTCGGTACGCCCGCCCGTCGGGCGCCTGCTCCATCCGGTCGAGACGGACGACGTAGCTCCCGTCGCGACGCTCGCGGACGCGCAGCGTCGCGAAGCCGTCCGCGCGTGTCCACTCGTCGTACCGCTCGGCCGTGTCGACCGGGCTCCAGGGCATACGCTCTCCTTCGGGTTCCCCGGTACTCAACGCGACGGTTCCATCGACCGAGTGGTGTTCGTCCCCACGTCCGCGGCGCTCGCAGCCGTCTCGCTGGCGGGTGCGTCCGTCTCGACGACGACGCGACCGAGCGCGCCCGGCGTGGCGCCGAACGGTCGCACCGGGAACGGTCGGTCGACGCGGCCACACTCGGGACACACCGGGTAGCCGAGTCGGTCGTAGTCGATCCACGTCGAGGGGGACCGTCGCCCACAGCCGCCGCATTCGAACGTCGCGGTTTCCACGAACTCCATGCGTGTCACTTACTGGCACGTAACTTAGGTACTCATTGCATAACCCGTTCACAGGGGGTTCCTGCCGCCGATCTCGGATCGCGGCTCAGTCGCTCGGTTCCGGGGGGTCGACGGTCGAGGACCGGTCACTCAGGGGGGTCGATCGGCGGTCGTGAGAGAATGGGTCGCGGTGTGGGTGTCGCTCGCGGCGCCGCGTCGGCTTACAGCGCGTCGACGACGTTCAGGAAGCCGGCGCCGTAGTACGCCTTGTCGTACCCCTCGGGCACCGCGGCGGCCCGCTTGAGGGCGCTCTCGACCTGATTCGCGTTGTAGTCGGGGTTCGCGCTCTTGACGAGCGCCGCCGCGCCCGCGACGTTGGGGGCGGCCATCGAGGTGCCGGCCTTCCAGCCGTAGCCTGGTTCGGTGGCGACGGTGCCGTCCTCCCCGATGTCGGTGACGACGCTGACCGTGCTGAGCACGAGGTCGTAGTACCACCCGGGGACCTCCTCCGCCGCCGCGGCGAGGTCGGCGTCGCCGCCGGGGGCCGCGAGGTCGACGGCGTTGGTGCCGTAGTTGGTGTAGAAGGCGGGACTCTCCGGCGGTGCGGTGACTCCGTCGTCACCCCAGCCGAACCCGATGGGGCCGGTCGCCGCCACCGACAGCGCCTGTGCGCCCTCGTTCGGGAGGCTGATGAGGCTCCCGTCGTGCTGGAGGTCGGCGGAGTCGTTGCCCGCGGAGATGACGAGGAGCGTCCCCTCTTTGTTCGCGTACGTCATCGCGGCGTTGATGAAGTTGCCGTAGAACCCCTCGGTGACGCCCTGTCGCGGGATGGGGTACGCGCCAAGCGAGAGGTTCGCCACGTCACAGTCGTCGCGTGCGGCCTGCACGACCGCGCCGATGACGATGGAGAACGCGCCGCTGACCCCGCCGAAGTTGGAGAACACGCGGTAGTCGACGAGGTCCGTCGCGGGCGCGGTGCCGGCGACGCCGGTCTCGCCGGTCGTCTGTGCGGCCACGGTGCCCGCGACGTGGGTGCCGTGGTCGCCGCCGCCGGGGACGCCCGCGCCGAGGCCGTCGCCGGTCAGGTTCTTCGAGACCGCCGTGTTCACCTCGAGGTCGGGGTGACTCGCGTCGACGCCGGAGTCGATGACGGCGACGCGGGTGCCCTCGCCCTTCGTCGTCTCGTGGGCGGTGGGGACGTCGAGCGCCTGCTTGTCCCACTGGAAGGGGTACAGCGCGTCGTCAGTCGCCTCACCCTCGTAGTCGTGCGTCTCGACCGACGGGTCCGCGCCGTCGAGTTCGACGTCTGGCGCGTACGACGTCACCGCGCTGGACGCCTCGACTGCCGACTCGCTGCCGCGAACGACGGCGTACCCGATCTCTGGGAGGTCGAACACCACGTCGAGATCCGAGGGCGCACCGTTGCCTCGGGTCTTCACGATGAACCGGTCGGTCCGCTCGGCCGCCGTCACCGTGGACCCCGCCAGTACGCCGCCGAGCACGCCGCCGCTCAGCTTCAAGAACGTCCGTCGACCTTGGTTGGCCATACCATGACGCGGGATTTGTTCGCAATAAATGTTCGTAAACGATACAGAATACTAATCTGATTTATCCTGTAGGTGATCGGATGCCCTCCCGACACACCGATCCCGGTTTGACGCCGCGCCGTCGCCGCTCCACAACGGGGCCGTCGGTCGTCGCACGGCGGCGTCGCTCACCGTGTGCAGGCACAGCCAGCACGCGAAAGGTCGGGGACGGGTCGTCGTGTCGTTACTCGTGGCCGGAGACGCGCACCGGTACGTACGGCTCTTCGAGGTACTCCATCTCCGAGGACGACAGTGAGATGTCGAGCGCCTCCACCGCGTCTTCGAGGTGCTCGACGCTCGTGGTGCCGACGATGGGCGCGTCGACGGAGTCCTGCTCGAACAGCCACGCCAACGCGATCTGTGCCATCTTCACGCCCTTGTCCTCGGCGAGTTCGGCGACGCGGGCGTTGATCTCCTCGCCGCCGCCCTCCAGGTACGGGTGGCGACGGGCGTGCTCCTCACTCTCGCCGCGTTTCGTCGTGTCGAGTTCGTCCACCGGTCGAGTGAGCCACCCCCGCGCCAGCGGCGACCACGGGATGACGCCGACGCCCTCGTTGTCACACAGCGGGAGCATCTCGCGCTCCTCCTCGCGGTACAGGAGGTTGTAGTGGTTCTGCATCGTCACGTACCGCTCCAGCCCCAGCGAGTCTGCGGTGTGGAGCGCGTCGGCGAACTGGTGGGCCCACATCGAGGAGGCGCCGACGTACCGCGCGTTGCCGTCGCGGACGGCCTCGTCGAGCGCCCGCACGGTCTGCTCGATGGGCGTGTCGTAGTCGTAGCGGTGGGTCTGGTACAGGTCGACCGTGTCCATCCCGAGGCGGTCGAGGGAGTTGTCGAGTTCCTGCTGGATCGCCTTGCGCGAGAGGCCGCCGGAGTTGGGGTCGTCCTCGCGCATCTGGAAGTACCCCTTCGTCGCGACGACGAACTCGTCGCGGTCGTACTCGCCGAGCGCGTCGCCGAGCACGCGCTCGGAGGCGCCGTCGGAGTACATGTTCGCGGTGTCGAAGAAGTTCACACCCAACTCGACCGCGCGGTCGACGAGTTCGCGCCCGGCGTCCTCGCCGAGCACCCAGTCGCGCCAGTCGGGGTCGCCGAAGCTCATGCAGCCGAGACAGATCCGGGAGACGGTCATTCCGGTGTCGCCGAGTGTCGTGTACTCCATGATTTCCGCTCACGCCCATAGAACAAAAATACCGGTGTCGGTGCCGAACGTGGCCGTTCTCGGTCGATCAACCGCCATCGGGGATGCGCTCCCCCGTCCCCGGAACGTGGCAACGGTACCCAAACGATTATTCCCGATACTGACCACGGTCAGCGTATGCCGGTCGACTACGACGCCGCCGTCGCCGACTTCGAGTGGGACATCCCGGACGACTACACCCTCCCGGCGGTGATCGAGGGCCACGCGGAGGCGTACGGCGACCGCGTCGCCGTCACGTTCCTCGACGACGAGGGGGCGCGCGACGAACGGACGTACGCGGACATCCACAACGACACGAACCGCTTCGCCAACGCCCTCGAGGAACTGGGCGTCGGTCAGGGCGACCGCGTCATGCACCTGTTCCCGCGCCATCCGGACGCGTTCGCCGTCCAACTGGGGGTGTTGAAGCGGGGCGCGCTGGTCGTGCCGTGCTCGGAGATGCTGAAGCCGAAGGACCTGGCGTTCCGCGCGAACGACTGTGAGGCGACCACTGTCGTCGCCCACGAGTCGCTCGTCGACATGGTCGATCCCATCGTCGACGAGACGCCGCTGGAGACGCTGATCTGTCTGGACGGGAGCCCCGAAGGCTGGCACGCGTTCGACGACCTGCTCGACGGGCAGGCGACGGAACACGACGGCCCGGAGGTGGGCGCACAGGACCCGATGAGCATCAACTACACCTCCGGCACGACGGGACAGCCCAAGCCCGTGCTCCACAAGCACCGCTGGATGCGCGCGTTCGAGTTGGTGAACGCGCCGTACTGGTGGGGCGTCACCGCCGAAGGGACGACCGCACCCGGCGTCGTCGACGACGACGTGGACCTCGACGAGGAACTGCTGTGGGCGACGACGGGCACCGGGTGGGCGAAGTGGTTCTGGTCGCCCGTCGGCGTCGGCATCACGACGGGCGCCCGGCAACTGCTGTACGAGGGCGACTTCGACGCCGACGAGTTCCTCTCGGTGATGGAGCGCGAGGGCGTCACGCGCCTGTGCGCCGTCCCGACGCAGTACCGGATGTTCACGCAGACGGACCTGTCGGCGTACGATCTGGACCTGCAAGAGGCGCTGTCGGCGGGCGAACCGCTCAACCGCGAGCCCATCGAGGCGCTCCAGGACGCCTACGGCATCACGCCGCGCGACGGCTACGGCCAGACGGAGACGGTGTGCATGGTGTCCAACTACCCCGGCATCGACGTGAAGGAGGGGTCGATGGGCAAGCCGACGCCCGGGCTCGGCACCACCATCATCGACACCCAAGAGGAAGAGGAAGTCGAGCCCGGTGAGATCGGTGAAGTGGCGGTGCCGGTGGGCTGTCCGGGCATCTTCGAGCAGTACTACGAGAAGCCCGACCTCGACGCGAAGACGTTCTCCGGCGACTACTACCGCACCGGCGACCTCGCGCGCGAGGACGAGGACGGCTACTTCTTCTTCGAGGGACGCGCCGACGACATCATCCTCTCGGCGGGCTACCGTATCGGCCCGTTCGAGGTCGAGGACGCGCTCGTCTCCCACGAGGCCGTCGCCGAGGCCGCCGCGGTCGGCTCCCCCCACGAGGAGCGCGGCAACGTCGTGAAGGCGTACGTCGTCCTCGCGGCGGGGCACGAGGGGAGCGACGAGTTGACCGAGGAACTGCAGAACTACATGAAGGAGGAGACGGCGCCGTACAAGTACCCGCGCCGGATCGAGTACGTCGACGAGTTGCCGAAGACCTCTTCGGGCAAGACACGGCGGATCGAGTTGCGCCAGCGCGAAGAGGAGATGTTCGGGCAGTAACCCGCGACACCCGACCACTCCCTGTCTCCGCCGACCCGCCACAACGACCTTACTCACGCCGACCGTGGGATCACCATCCACCCAGCCGCCGGCACCGCCTTCTCACACCGACCAGGACCCGACACCACCCGACCCACTCACACCCCATGACCGTCTGGCTCCTCGGCGACCAGTTGAACCCGACCGCGACACCGCTCCACTCTGCCGACCACGTCCTCATGATCGAGGCGCACGGCTTCGCCGAGCGGATGCCGTACCACCCGCAGAAGCTCACGCTCGTGTTCTCGGCGATGCGCCACGCCCGCGACGCGCTCCGTGACGACGGGTACGAGGTGACGTACGTCGAGGCGGAGTCGTTCGGCGCGGGCCTGGATCGGTACTTCGAGGCGAACCCCGGCGACGCGCTCGTCCTCCAGCGCCCGGCGAGTCACGGCGCCGGCGAGCGCCTCCGGGAGATGGTCGAGGAACGCGGCGGCGACTGCACCCTCGTCGACAACGACGGCTTCCTCACCACTCCGGCGGAGTGGGACGAGTGGGCCGACGCCGACGGCAGGTCGGGTTCGACGTACCGACAGGAGCACTGGTACCGCCACGTCCGCCGCGAGACGGGCATCCTCATGGATGGGAACGACCCCGTGGGCGGCGAGTGGAACTACGACGACGAGAACCGGGAGACGCCGCCCGACGACTGGTCGCCGCCCGGTATCCCGGAGTTCGAGCCGGACGAGATCACTCGGGAAGTCCACGCGTTCGTCGCCGAGCGCTACGACGACCACTGGGGCAGTTTCGACCTCGACGACTTCGTGTGGCCCGTCACCCGCGAGCAGGCGCTGCACGCGCTGGAGCACTTCGTCGAGACCCGTCTTCCCGAGTTCGGGCCGTACCAAGACGCGATGGTCGAGGGGGAGTGGGCGCTCGACCACTCGCTGCTGTCGCCCGCCATCAACCTCGGCCTGCTCGGCCCGCGCGAGGTCGTCGACGCCGTCGTCGACGCGTACTACGACGACGAGACGGCGGCGCCGCTCAACTCCGTCGAGGGGTTCGTCAGGCAAGTGATCGGCTGGCGGGAGTTCATGCGCCACGCGTACCGCGAGTCGATGCCGGCGATGGGCGAGGCGAACCAGTTGGACCAGACGCGCGACCTCCCCGAGGCGTACTGGACGGGCGAGACGAACATGGTGTGTCTCTCGGAGGCGGTGGGACACGTCCGCGACCACGGCTACGCCCACCACATCGAGCGCCTGATGGTGCTCGCCAACTTCGCGCTCGTCTACGGCGCCGACCCACACGAACTGAACCGCTGGTTCCACCTCGGCTTCGTCGACGCGTTCCACTGGGTGACGACGCCGAACGTCGTCGGGATGGGGACCTTCGCGACGGACGCGCTCTCCTCGAAGCCGTACGCCGCCTCTGGGAACTACGTGAACAAGATGAGCGACTACTGCTCGGGGTGTCGGTACTACCACACCAAGACCACCGGCGAGGGTGCCTGCCCGTTCAACGCGCTGTACTGGGACTTCCTGAAGGAGAACGAGGAGACGCTCCGCGGCACGGGACGGATGGGGCTGATGTACTCCCACGTCGACGGCAAGGACGACGAGGAGTGGGCCGCCATCCAAGAGCGCGCCGCCGAGGTGCGGGAGATGGGCGCCGACGGGACGCTGTGAATCGGGCGTGTTATCACCGATAGCCGACTCGCCCCGACCGTGCCAGACGACATCGCCCCCGACCCGGACGCCCTCCCGGCCGAGGCGCTCCGGTACCCAGAACTCGACACCGACGACGGCGTCGCCGCCGACGGCACGCTGGACGCGGACGTGGAGTTGGACGCCGAGTCCGCCGCCGCGTGGCTGCGCGACCTGGCCGACGCCGTGGAGAGCCACGACCTCGGCGTCGCGGGCGACGACTACCGCGGCGTGTACGGCATCGGCCCGCGCGGCGCGACGGTGTCGTTCGACCCCGACGCGGACCACCGCGGCGAGTTGACCGTCTCCTTCCGGTTCGCCGCGAAGACGATGACCGTCGAGGCCGCCGACGCCCCGCAGGTCGGCGCGCGCGGCGGGCGCGGGTTCATCCCGCTGGCGATGCTCGACGACGACCGCGACGCCGACGAGTTCCGCTGTTACAACTGGGTCGACGAACCGACGCCGGTGCCACCGGGCGGGTCAGAGGAAGACGGGTCCGAGTCAGACCCGTAGCCGAGCGGCCTACCGGAACCGACCGAAGATCCGGTAGCGCTCGTCGGGGTCGTACGAGCGGAACACGAGGCTGTTCGCCAGCACCGACACGCTGGAGAACGCCATCGCCCCCGCCGCGAGCACCGGTTGGAGCAGGCCCAGCGAGGCCAGCGGGATCATCGCGGTGTTGTAGCCGAGCGCCCAGAAGAGGTTCTGTTTGATCTTCGAGAGCGTCCCCTCCGAGACGTTGATGGCCTTCACCACGTCGTACGGGTCCGAGCGCATCAGCGTCACGTCGGCGGCCTCGATGGCCACGTCGGTGCCGGAGCCGATGGCGACGCCGACGAACGCCGAGGCGAGCGCGGGCGCGTCGTTGACGCCGTCGCCGACCATCATCGCCCGCGAGCCGTCCGCCTGGATGGCGTCGACTGCGTCGGCTTTGTCCTCGGGGAGGACGCCCGCGCGGACGTTCTCCGGGTCGACGCCGACCTGCTCGGCCACGGCGCGAGCGGTGCGCTCGTTGTCGCCGGTGATCATGTGGACGGCGATGTCGCGCTCGCGGAGCGCCGCGACGGCGCGTTTCGCCGACTCGCGCACCTCGTCGGCGACCGCGAGCACGCCAAGCAGTTCGCCGTCGAGCGCGACCAGCATCGCGGTCTTCCCCTCGGACTCCAACTCCCGCATCGCGTCCATCGCGGGCTCGGGGTCGGCGTCGTCGTCGCGCAGCAGTTCCGGCTTGCCGACGGTGACGGTGCCGTGTTCGGTGCGCGCGCGGACCCCCTTCCCGGAGACGTTCTGGAGCACCTGCAACTCGCCCGGTTCGACACCGCGTTCGCGGGCGCCGGCGACGACCGCCTCGGCGATGGGGTGTTCGCTGCCGTGCTCGGCCGTCGCGGCCGCTGCGAGCAGGCGCTCGGTCGCGTCGCCCTCGTCGGCCGCGACTGCGTCCGCCTCTTCGGGGACCGCGCCGTCGGTCGCGGGCGCGACCGGCCGGACGTCGGTGAGCGTCATCTCGCCGCGGGTGAGCGTCCCGGTCTTGTCGAACACGACGGTGTCGGTGTCGCGGACGCGTTCCAGCACGTCGCCGCCCTCGAAGAGGACGCCGTGCTGGGCGCCGATGCTCGTGCCGACCATCGTCGCCGCCGGCGTCGCGAGGCCGAGCGCGCAGGGACACGCGATGAGCACCGCGGAAGCGAACACCAGCACCGCGAACTCGGTGACGCCGACCGCGGCGGGGCCGCCCGCCGCCAGCCCCCACAGCGGGAGCGCGCCGACGACCGACGCGAGCGTCTCGGGGGCGAGCGCCCAGACGCCGCCCCACAGCAGCGCGTTCGCGATGACCGCGGGGACGAAGTACGCCGAGATGCGGTCGGCGAGTCGCTGGATGTCGGGCTGGCGCGACTGCGCCTCCTTCACCCGCTTGACGATCTGCTGGATCGCCGTCTCCTCACCGACCTTCGTCGCCTCGACGACGAGCACGCCCGTCTCGTTGACCGTCGATCCGATCACCTCGTCGCCCATGCCCTTCTCGACAGGGACGGACTCGCCGGTGACCATCGACTCGTCGACGGCGGACTCGCCCTCGCGGACGACGCCGTCGGTCGGCACTCGCTCGCCGGGCTTCACCTTCAGGCGGTCGCCGACGACGATGTCCTCGATGGGCACCTCCTCTTCGGTGCCGTCCTCACGGACGACGGTCGCGGTGTCGGCCTCCAGTTCGAGCAGCGAGCGGATCGCCTCGCCCGCCTGCGACTTCGAGCGGGCTTCGAGGTAGTTGCCGAGCGTGATGAACACGAGGATGAGCGCGGCCGTGTCGAAGTAGAGGCCCGCCTGCGGGAGCACGCCGAGCAACGCGATCACGGAGTAGCCGTACGCAGTCGACGACCCGAGTGCGATCAGCACGTCCATGTTGGCGCGGCGGTTGACGACGAGCGCCTTGTAGGAGTTCTCGTAGAACTCGCGGCCCAACACGACCTGCACGGGCGTCGCGAGCGCGAACGCGACCCAGCCGATGTGCAGGTCGGTGCCGGGAATCGTCTCGGGCAAGGTGCCGGGCGCGAACAGTTCGAGCACGAGCATCGCGAGCAGCGGCGCCGACAGCGCCGCGCCGAGGATCGTGAGGCGGCGCTGGCGCGTCAACTCCGCGGCGCGGGCGGCGTCTTTCGCCGACTCGGCGTCACCGTCGCCCTCGTCGCGGATCGGCTCGTAGCCGGCGGCTTCGACGGTGGCGTACACGTCGTCGCGGGTCGTCACCGACGGGACGTACGTCACTGTGGCCTCGTCGGTCGCGAAGTTGGCGTCGACCGAGACGACGCCCGGGAGGTCGCCGACGGCGTCCTCGATGGTCGCCGAACAGTTCGCACACGTCATGCCGGTGATTCCGACCGTCACCGTCTCCGCGATGGGGTCGTAGCCGGCGCCCTCGACGGCGTCGAACAACTCGCGCAGCGAGACGCGCTCGGGGTCGAACGCGACGGTCGCCTCGTCGGTGGCGTAGTTGGCGCTCACCTCGCCGACGCCGTCCAGATCCGCGACGGCGTCCTCGATGGTGGCGGCGCAGTTCGCGCACGTCATGCCGCCGACGTCGATGGTCACTCGGTGGTCTTCACTCATGTACACTCTAGTACGGGCCCCCTATTCATGCGGTTTGTGCCTTCGATCTATCGGCTCTGACGCCGATACGATCTTCGGTTCAAAAGTGATCGGGGAGATCGGTATTCGAGACGAAAGTGGAGCCAAGCGTGGCGTCCGAGATCGAAATTCCCATGACCCCAGATCGGTAACTGGCAAGTATGACGACGACGATGCGGATCAGCGGCATGACCTGCGGCGGGTGCGAGACGAGCGTCGTGGAGGCGCTGAAAGGTGTCGAGGGCGTCACCGACGTGAGCGCCGACCACGAGGCCGACGAGGCGGTCGTCGAGGGAGACGCCGACGCGCTCGACCTGATCGCGGCGGTGCCCGAGGCGTACGAGGTCGAGTCGACCGCCTGAGGACGCTTCGCTCCCGGTTCCCGCGCGTCTCGCCGGCTACCGCCCCATCGTGTAGAACTCCTCGTTGGGGCGCCAGTCGGCGAACGTCGCCATCCGGTTGGAGAAGTTGAAGAACGCGGCGACCATCCCGATGTCCCACACTTCCTCCTGCGAGTAGCCCGCCTCCAGCAGCAGGTCGAGGTCGTCGGTCGTCACCGCGTCGGGGTCGTCGGTCAGCTTCACGGCCACCTCCAGCATGGCCATGCGCTGGTCGCTCACGTCGGCGGTGCGGTGGTTGCTCGTCAACTGGTCGGCGAGGTGGGGGTCCTTCGCGTAGATGCGCACGAGCGCGCCGTGGGCGACGTTGCAGTACAGGCAGTTGTTCTGTCCGGAGACGGCGACGATGATCATCTCCACCTCCTCGCGGTCGAGCGTCGAGTCCTCGACGAACGCGTCGTGGAAGTCGAGGAACGCCCGGAAGTGGCTCGGCTTGTACGCCAGCGCGCTCATCACGTTCGGGGTGAACCCCGCGCGCTCGGTCTCTTCGGCCAGTCGCTCGTAGATGTCCTCGGGCACCTCCTCGGCGTCGGGGACGGGGAAGCGGCGCTGGGCGTCGTCGAGCAACTCGGGGGTGGCGGTCTCCTCGCTCATACGTCGGCGTTCGGCCACCCAGGATAAATCCCTACCCCCGCCCGGCGGGGCGTTCCGGGCGGCCCGCGGCGACGGTCACACGCGCCCGTCGCGGGTCGTCCGTGGGTCAGTTCCGGCCAAGGAGGACGTACAACACGAGGCCCAGCAGCGGGGCGAGGAACACCACGATGGCCCACAGGAACGCCGGGTGGTCGCTGTTTCGCTGGGCGTCCGTGTACGTCCAGTACACCATGTAGATGAACAGCGCCGTGAACAACAGCCAGATGACGAACGCGAGGGCGCCGCCAGCGCTCTGGAGGGGGAGCATACGTGCACCGCCGCGGGCGGCGAGAATATGTCTTGTGGTGGCCACGCGACCGCCGGTCGGCTACGGGAGTGCCACTCCCTGCACCGCCAGCACGACCGACCCGGCCATCGCGAACACGCCGAGGCCGAACAGCCCCCAGTTCCACAGCATCGAGTCGGCGCTCGTCAGGTACAGCGACCACTCCTTCGGGTACGGCCACAGGAAGTTGACCCCCGCGGGCGTGATTACGTCGCCCAGTAGGTGGGTGAACACCGCTCCGAAGCCGAGTAAGAAGCCGAACGCGACCATCGAGACGCCGCCCGGCACCGCGACCGACAACACCGGTTCGACGAACGAGGCGGCGCCGGCGAACGCCGCGCCGACGATGCCCGCGAACAGCAGCGAGTGGGTCGGCCCACGGTGGGAGACGCCCGGGATCCGGTGGTCGACGTCGGGGAGCATCGCGAGGTACAGCACGGTCCCCGCGACGAGTGTCGCGAACACCGGGTAGCCCGTCGTCAACAGCCAGAACGTGATCGGCGCGAGCGTCAGCATGGCGACGCCGAGGTGGCCCCGTCTGAACACGTCCGGGCGTCGGGGCGGCGACGGTATGAACGCTCGGGCCGCGGGCGGCGACGGGGCCCGGGAAGTGGGAGCGGGCGACTGGTAGGCGGCGAAGGTATAAGACCCGTCACCGCCCCCGACGTGCATGGACGTTCTCGCCCCGCTGGAAGCGATCCCGCCGTGGCAAGCGGCGCTGGTCGTGGTCGCCCTCTCGCTCGGCGCGGCGGTCGTCGCCGAGTTCGTCGTGATCCGGGCCGCGCGCCGATTCGTCACCCGCACGGAGACCGGCCTCGACGAAATCGTGCTCGCCGAGGTTCGCGTGCCGCTGGTCACGTCGTTCGCGCTCGCGGGTGTGTTCCTCATCACGAGTCTCCAGAGCGTCGTCGACGCGGTGCCGTTCTCCGAGGCGCAACTGGAGAGCTTCTTCGGCGACCCCGCGCTCACCATCGTCGTCCTCCTGTGGGCGTGGGCGCTCAACGAGACGGTGAACCGCGGCGTCGACTACCTCCAAGAGCAGGGCGCTCGCTACGACTTCGCGCCCGTCTTCTCGAACGTCTGGACGATCCTCGTCGCCACCGGCACGGTCGGGACGATCCTGTACGTCTGGAACATCGACGTGACGCCGCTGTTGGCGGGGGCGGGCATCGCCGGCATCGCGGTCGGCTTCGCCGCCAAGGACACCGTCGCCAACTTCTTCGGCGGCGTCGCGCTGTACTTCGACGACACCTACCGCGTCGGCGACTTCATCGAGTTGGACACCGGCGAGACCGGCACCGTCGTCAAGGTGGGCGTGCGGTCGACCACCCTCCTCACTCGCGACGAGGTGCTGGTCACCGTCCCCAACTCCGTGCTCAACGCGACGAAGGTGATCAACCAGTCGGCGCCGTCTCGCCGCCGCCGCATCCGCGTCCCGGTCGGCGTCGCCTACGGCACCGACCTCGACGCGCTGGAGGAACTGCTCGTCGACATCGCGATGGACGAGAAGCTGGTACTCGACTCCCCGAAGCCGCGGTGTCGCTTCCGGCGGTTCGGCGACTCGGCGCTGGAGTACGAACTCCTCTGTTGGGTGGCGTCGCCGACGCGCCGGGCGAAGGGGGCCCACCGCCTCAACCGCGCGATCCACGACCGCTTCGCGGAGGCGGGCGTCGAGATTCCGTACCCCCACCGCGACGTGACGGTCCGCCGCGACGCCGGCGTGACCGCGGACACGATGTCCGGCGTCCCGGCGGACACAACGGGCAACGGCGCCGGGTCTGCGGCGACGGATGGCGGGGACGACTCGGACGGCGACCCGGACGGCGAAGCTGCCGGCGACGCTGACGGCGGCGGCGACGTCTCCGGGAGTCTCGCGGACGAGCGAGGCCGTTAACCCGTCCGCGCGCCACGGCTCGGCCGTGCAACTCGGGGCAATCGACGCGCTGGTGTCGGTGTTCGGACCGTTCGTCTTCCCTGTGCTCCTGTTCGCCCTCGGGGGCGTCGGCTACCTGTTCTTGCTGGCGCTCGGGCGACTGGGCGTCGAGTTGTGAGTCGGGCGCTGGCGCCTACTGGTTCCACGCCGCGCTGTCGGGGTCGATCAGCCGCTCGGTGACGTCGTACTCGGCGATCCGGTCGAGGTCCTCGTCGTCCAGTTCTAGGCGCTGCGCCTCGAAGTTGGCGCGGACGTGGTCGCCGGTCGCCTTCGGGATCGGCACGAGCGCCTCCTGTGCGAACGCCCACGCGAGACACACCGCGGCGGTGCTCGTGTCGTGTTTCTCAGCGATCTCTGTCAACAGCGGGTCGTCCAGTGCCTCGCCGCGCCCGAGCGGGGAGTAGCCGACGAGCGTGTGGTCGTGCTCGACGGCGTACTCGCGCAGTTCCCGCTGCGGGAACAGCGGGTGACACTCGACTTGGTGGGCGACGACGGGGGACTCCAGTAACTCGCGCGCCTCGTCGAGCAGGTCGGGCGTGAAGTTCGACAGCCCCACGTGGTCGCACACCCCCTCCTCGCGCAGTTCGTCCATCGCGCGGAGCGTCTCTTCGGGGTCGTACGCGGAGGTGGGCCAGTGGACGTACAGCAGGTCGACCGACTCCAGGCCGAGTCGGTCGAGCGACTCGCGCGCGGTCCGCTTGGCGTCGTCGTACGCGAGGTTGTCCGGGTGGACCTTCGTCGCGACGACGACGTCCTCGCGGTCGACGTCGGCACGGCGGATGCCCTCCCCGACGGCCGCCTCGTTGTCGTACATCTGTGCGGTGTCGACGTGGCGGTAGCCGAGGTCGAGCGCCGTCTGTACCGTCTCGGCGCACTCCTCGGGGTCGTCGTTCTGGGAGGTGCCGAGGCCGAGCGCCGGGAGGTCGAGGTCGGTCATGCGCAGAGGTGGGCGCGTCGCCGGGGAAAGCGTTCGGGAGGCGGAACCTCGCCGGCGCTCGCGGGCGGGAGAAACGCCCAACACCTCCGCGTCCGAGGTGGCGACGATGACCGAGTTCCGTCGCCGCGTGGCCGCCGCCTCCGGTGCGGGCGCGTCCGTCGTCTCGCTCGGCGGCATCGCCGTCGCCGTCGCGCTCGCGCCGTGGTTCTCCCTCGCCGACACCGCCCTCTCGGACCTGGGCGTCGCCGACGCCGCCGCGGTGGCCGCCGCGTTCAACTGGGGGCTGATCCTCGCCGGCCTCGTCGGCCTCCCGTACGCGTGGGCGATGTGGACCGCGACCGACGGCCTCGCGGCCCGCCTCGTCGCCGCCGAATTCGTCGTCGCGATGCTCCTCATGGCCGGCGTCGGGGTGTTCCCCTCGGACTCGCCGCTCCACTTCCCAGTCGCACTCGGCTTCTACCTCGCGATCACCGTCGTCTTCGCGACCGACGGCCTCCGCCGTCGGGCGACGACCGCCGGTCGCGTCGCGCTCGCGTTCGCGGCGCTCCACCTCGCGCAGTGGTGGCTGTACGTCGCGGGCGTCCGCCTTGGGCCGGGGCTCGCGATCCCCGAACTCGTCGGGGCGGGGCTGCTGATCGTGTGGGTGCTCCTCGTGTCGCCGGTCGCGCCGCTCGACGTGGTCGACGGCTGACCGATCCCCGAGCAATCAAGCAGTTCGCGCCACAGGGACCGACAATGAGTTTGGAGTCGACGGAAGAGGCGACGCTCCTCCCCGACGAGACGGCGGCGCTGGTGGAGCGACACGAGTCGATCCACGAGGAACACGACGACGCGTTCGCGGCGGCGAAGGCACTCGCCCCCGAGTTGGGCGCGCACGTCCGCGACGGGCACGCCACGATCGGGATCTGGACGCCCGGGCTGGTCGAACACGGCGTCTCACCCGACGCCGTGAAACTGGAGGTGCTCACCCCGCCCGCGGCTGTCGACCCGAGCGACGCCGACCCGCGCGAGGTCACGTTCGAACGCTCCGTCGTCGAGACGCGGCGCGCGGGCGAGGTGACGTACGCCGCCGTCGAGGGGATGGTCGCCGGCACGCGCGAGCGACTCGGCTCGCTGTACCAGATAGTGTACGACCCCGAAGACGCCGACAGCGACGCCGACCCGGCGGACCTCCCGGGCGAGGTCGGCGACGACGGCCTCGCGACGGTGCAGGACCCGCTGGCGGACTCGGTGCCGTTCGGCGCGTTCGCACCCGCCGAGTTGTACGACCGCGCGCGCCTCGACGACGAGCGCGACGACCACGACTACTTCGCGTCGCTCGGCACCGACGCCGAGCGCGTCGCCACCAGGGAGGACGACGGGCTCCCGCGCGTCGACCCGGCGACGAGCATGGTCGAGGTTCACCCCGGCACCGCGACCGAACGCGGGTCGCTCGGCGGCCTCGCCGACTTTGTCGGGGGAATCGGCGAGAAGGAGCGCGCGGGCGAGGACCTCACCGCCTTCGAGGAGACGTTCGCCGGCTACGACGCCGTCCAGTTGATGCCGGTCGAACCGCTCACCGAGCGCTCGGACGCGTCGGGCGACTGGCGCGGCCTCGCGCGCGACGGCGACACGGCGACGGCCACGGTCGCCCGCCCGGACAAGGTGAACTGGGGGTACGACATCGTCGTCGGCGCGTTCGGCGCGCCCTGCCCGTCGATCCTCGAGTCGGGCCGCCCCGACGAACTCGTGGACTTCATCTCCGCCTGCCACACCCTCCCCGACCCCGTGAAGGTCGTGTTCGACGTGGCGCTTGGCCACGCCGACGACGGCGGCCTGCGGATCCTCCCGGACCGGTTCTTCCACGGCCCGGGGATGTACGGCCAACACCTCGACTACCTCGACCCGATGGTCCGTGCCCACGTGCTCGACCTCCAGCGCCGCAAGATGGACTGGGGCGCCGACGGCATCCGCGTCGACGGCGCGCAGGACTTCCGCAACTGGAACCCAGAGACCGAGGAGATGGAGCACGACGACGCGTTCCTCGCCGAGATGGACGCCGTCACCCAGGAGGTCGCCGGCACCGAGTACCGCCCGTGGATGATCTACGAGGACGGGCGCCCGTGGCCGCGCCACGACTGGGAACTGGCCTCCACCTACCGCACGCTCATCGAGCAGCACCCCCACTCGTTCCAGTGGTCGCCGATCACGTTCGCGCACAACAAGCCCGCGATGCTCACCTTCTGGGCGAGCAAGTGGTGGCGCGTCCGCGAAGTCGCGGACATGGGCGGCAACTGGATCACCGGCGTCGCCAACCACGACACCGTGCGCCGTGGGACGCAGGTCGACGTGCCAGAGTCGTGGGAGGGTGACCCGATCAACCGGTACCTCGGCGACTCCGCGCCGGAGATCATCGACCGCGCGTACGACAACCCCGCGACGAACGCCCTGCTGCACTGCCTGTTGCCGGGCGTGCCGATGGACTTCCTCAACGCCAACGCCCGCGGGCCGTGGGGCTTCGTCCGCGACACCGACGCCGAGTGGAACGTGAAGGTCGTCGCCGACGAGCACAACCTCCTCGACTGGCAAGTGCGCGAGGATGACTACGCGGACGACCGCTTCTTCACCCGGCTGAAGGAGTTGGGCTTCGAGACGCGCGAGCAACTCGACGCCTTCGTGAAGGCGCTCGCGGCGACGGTCGAACCGACCGACTACGACTTGGAGGCGATGTGTGCGATGCTGGCGCCGCTGGACCCGCCGATGGACCTGACGCCCGCGAACCTGGACGCGTTCGCCGACGCGTGGATGCGAGACGTAGCCGACTTCGCCAACCTCGGGCACTGGCGCGACGCGCAGGACCCCGAGCGCACCGGGTTCGCGCGTCGCGTCCGTGAGTTCCGGCAGGACCGCCCGTGGCTGCGCGAGTCGATGCGCCTGCCCGACGCCCCCGACGACGAGGGACCGGTGACCGCCGACGCCGACGAGGGGACCGACCGCTTCGGCTACCGCAACCCCGCGAACGGGTCGGTCGTCTACTACGGCCTCCGCGAGTCGCCCGACGGCGACGAGCGCGTCCTGTTCGTCGGCAACATGGAGGGGGCGGCGACGAGCGTCGTCCCGGCGGACCTGTTCGACGAGATCGCCCTCGACGCTGCGGCGTTCGACGCCGAACTCGTCGCGCCGAGCGTCGCCGCCGAGCGGGATGTGCCGCCGGTGGTCGACGAGACGGTGGAACTGGCGAACGGCGAGGCCGTCGTGTTCGTGGGCGGGGCCGAGCGGTAGCGCGGCCCCGAAGCGAACGGCGAGCGAAGCGAGCCGTGAGCGGTAGTCGCCGCGCCCCCGGCGTCGTCAACAGAACAGTTCGTTGAAGTGGTTGACGGCGTCGTCGGTGCCGGCGACGACGAGCGTGTCGTCGGGAACGATCCGCGTGTCCGGCCCGATGTTGGTGATGAGGTCGCCGTCGCGCTCGATGGCGACGACGGTGACGCCGGTGCGCGCGCGCACGTCCGCGTCGGCGAGCCCTTCGCCCTCCAACTTGGGTGCGTGCGTCCGCACGAGGTCGACCTGCGTCTCCGGGCGGAGCACCTCCTCGTCGAGCAGGTGCGAGGCCAGCAGGCGCCCGGAGACGGTCGACAGCGCGAGCACGTACTCCGCACCCGCGCGGTACAGTTTCGGCACGGAGTCGGCGTCGTTCGCGCGGACGATCACCTCCGTGTTGGGCGCCACCTGTTTCACCGCCAACGTCGCGAAGATGGTCGTCGTGTCGGAGTCGAGCGCCAGCACGACCGCGCGGGCGTCGCCGATTCCCGCGCGCTCCAGCGTCTCGCGGTCGGTGGCGTCGCCGACCACGTCGATGGGCTCGTCGTCCACGAGGTCGACGACGACCACGTCGTCGGTCGGTCGGAGTTCCTCGGCGGCGCTGTGGCCGACCATGCCGTAGCCGGCGACGATCACCCGCCCGCGCCGCTGTCGCCGCGTCTCCGAGAGGGTCAACTCCTTCAGCGCCTCCAGTTCGGTCTCGTTGCCGACGACCAGCAACACGGTGTGTTGGTCGATGACACGCTCGGGGCGCGGCGGCGACTCGAACTCGCCGTCGTCCCACGCGCCGAGCACGTTCGCGCCGGTTCGCTCGCCGATGCCGGACTCGGCAATCGTCTCGCCGACGAGCGGGCTGCCGTGGTGGACGAGCAGTTCCGCGATCTGGAAGTCCTCGCCGATCTCGACGCCGCCACCCAGTTCGTCGGAGACGCTGACGGTCGCCTTCGCGCCGAGGCTCTCGCCGAGCAGGCGCCGCGGCGAGATGACGCGGTCGGCGCCGGCGTAGCGGTGGTAGTCGGCGACCTCCTCGTCCTCGACGAGACTGACGACGCGGAGTTCCTCCGAAATCTCTCGCGCCGAGAGGACGATACTCGCGTTCGTCTCGTCGTCGCCGTCGGCGACGAGCGCGCGCGCCGCGCCGACGTTGGCTCGCTCCAGCGTCTTGACCTCCTCGGGGTCGCCGTGGACTACGTCGTGCTCGTTTGCGAGGTCGACGGCGCGGTCCTCGTCCGGTTCGACGACGACGTACGACTGGTCGCGCGAGCGCAACTCCTTCACCAGCGTCTCCCCGCGCGGGGTGAACTCGCAGATGACGACGTGCCCGGTGGCGGTCGTCGTCCGCGGGGCCGAACTGGTGAGCGCCTCGTTGATCAGCGGGATGATCACCGCCGGCAGCGCGAGGAAGATGAGGCCGACCCCCACGAGTTGCATCCCCGCCATCAACACGAGCATCCGGGGGTCGTCCCACTGGTTCACGTCGATGCCGAACCCCGTGGTGGTGAACGTCTCGACGACGACGTACAGCGAGTGGACGTAACTGACCGTCCGCCCCTCGAACGTTCCGTACCCCCACTGGTAGACGAACGCGAGGAGCAGCATCACGCCGAACGCGCCGAGGAGGTACTCGGTCGCCCGACGGGTCGCCGATGGCATACCCGGCCTACCGGGGCGGACGGATTAAACGCCACGCACCCGGATCGACTGTCGTGGCGCATCCCGACGGGCGCGACGGCCACGCCGACTCGACCGACCGCCGCCGCGACGCCCTCCTCGCAGTCGCCGCCGGACTCGGCCTCCTCTGGGGTGCGACTGTGCTCGGCGTCCCTCTCGCGCGCCTGCTCGCTCCCGACGCCGTCGTCGCGGCGGTCGCGGGCGTCGCCGGCGCGGTCGCGCTCGAACTCGCGATGGCGGCCCGCCCCGACGCATCCCGGCGTCTGTGGGCCGACCGCCGGATCCGGTGGGGCGGCACCCTGTTGGTCGCTGTCGGCGGGGCCGCGGCGGCGCTCGCCGGCGGGCCGGGCGTCGGTGCACTCGCCGTCGCGACGCTGGTGGGCGGTCTCGTGGGCTACTTCCTCCTGCTCGCGGGCGTCGTCTCGGGCGTCCTCCCCGAGCCGGCGACGTGGTTCACCGACCGGGAGGACTGATACGTCGCGGGCGTGTGGCCCTCGACATGCGCGAGGTCACGCTCACCGACACCGGGCCGCTCAAACTCACCGAAGACGACATCAGCGAGACGCACGGCGACGTCGCGGTGTGTCGCTGCGGCTTGAGCGACGAGTTCCCCTTCTGCGACGGCTCTCACCGCGCCACCGAGGACGAGGATGCGGACGTCCGCTACAAGTACGTCGACGGGGAGCGCAAGGTGGTCGCGGAGCTACGGCTCACCGACGAAGAGTCGATCGAAAACGGTGACGGCGGGTCGGCGCCCGAGTAGGGAGTCGGGCTTACGCGCCGACCTCGGCGCCGACGTACAGCGCGACGACGAGGAAGATCCAGACGGCGTCGACGAAGTGCCAGTACATCGAGGCGGTCGTCACGGAGACGTGACGGTCGGCGGAGTACTGCCCGAGCAGGCCGCGGACGAACACGATGCCGAGCAGGACTGCGCCCATCGAGACGTGGAGCCCGTGCAGGCCCGTGAGGCCGTAGAACGCCGAGCCGAACAGCCCGGACGTGAGGGTGAACTCCTCGTGGATGATGAACTCGTAGTACTCGTACACCTGCCCGCCGATGAACACGACGCCGAGCAGGAGCGTGACGGCGAGCCACCCGAGGAACTTCCCGCGGTCGTCGTTGCGGATCGCGCCGTGGGCGAAGTGCAGCGTCACCGACGAGAGGATCAACAGCGTCGTGTTGATGATCACCAGCGAGCCGAGCAGGTGCGGCAGGTCGGCGGCGATCTCCGCCCACGCGTTCTGCGAGCGGATGAAGAAGAAGTACGTGAAGCCGGCGCTGAACGTCGCGATCTCGGAGCCGAGGAACGCGATCATCCCCCACCGGAGTTTGTTGGCGGAGTGTTCGTCTGCGCCGCGGTCCCAGAAGTGGACGACGAACGCGTGGTACAGCCAGCCGTAGATGCCGACGAGGAACAGGCCGATGCTGCCGACGAGCACGGCCGGGCCGACCAGCGGGCTGACTAGGTTGCGACCGCCGATCGCCATGAGGTACAGCGCCGCGCCGACGTAGATGCCGGCGCCCCCGAGCGCCGTGACGAACGGCCACCACGAGGCCTCCCCGAACCCGCGCGGCCAGTCCTCGACCGCCGGGAGGTGGTGCCCGTCGTCGTGGGCGTCTTCCGTTTCAGTAGCCATGAGCGCGGGTAGCCGACGCGGAGACAAAAATCCTCCCACCTGCGTCGGCCAGTGCCCCGCCGCCGCCCCCGACCCTCCGGGGTCGGCCTCAGACGGATCCGCCGGCGGTTGTTTCCGGAAACGGCCGATACACATACTACGGTACACCTCCTCACGGAGACTGCATGCCGGAGTGTAGGAACTGCAGTTCATTCGTCACCGAGCGGTACGTTCGAGTGTTCGCCCCGGAAGGGATGAGCAACGTCCGTGTCTGTCCCTCTTGTGAGGACATGGTCCGAGAGGGCGCCGACGTCCGGAAGGCTCGATCGAAGCGCGTCTGACCACGGCGGTCGACCGCGGTTCCCGTCTCCTCGCCCGAGCGTTTTTCACCGCGTAGCGTGCCGTCTGCGTCGTGGCGCTGTTCGACACGTACGTCGCCGCGCTCCAGCGCGACCGCGCCGACCTCCCGGAGGGAACTCGCCTCGTCGGCGTCGTCCGTCGCCCGACGCGGTGGTTCCACGCCGCCGTCGACGAGAACCGACCGGCGTTGGCGCCGCCGTCAGCCCTGCTCGACGACCACGCCGACGCCGCCGAGTCCTTCCGAATTGATGGGCTGTGCGAGGAGGGGGCGCACAACGCGGCGTGGGACGCTGTCGACTTCGAGCGACGCTACCGCGACTACCTCGCGACCGACCCCGACGCACGGGCGGCCGTCGAGGCGCTCCGGGCGGCGGTCGATGCGGGACACGACGTCGCGCTCGTCTGCTTCGAGAACACCGACAAGAAACGCTGTCACCGGACGGTGCTGCGGCAGGTGACCGAACAGGGGACGGGCGACGAGACGGACGACGACGTGGGCGGGGGCGACGCCCGCTGATTGACGGCGGCGTTCCGCAAGCTACTCGGCGACCCGTCCCCGACTTCGAGTGATGCGTCGGCCCCTCCGCTCCACCGAGGTCGCCCGCCGTGCCCTCCCTGCGGTCGCCGCCGTCGTGCTCGTGCTGGCGACCGCAGACCGCGCCGCCGCACACGCCGGGGGGATCCGAAGCGCCGCGCGCGAGACGGTGACGGTGCCGACGTGGTTGTTCCTCGCCACCGGCGGCGCCGTCGTCGGCGCCTCCTTCCTCCTCGCGTCGGCGGTCACCGACCGAACGTACATCCGCCGGATCGACACGTGGGGGCGCTCGCTCCCCGCGCTGGGGCCGCTCGTCCGACTGGTCGCTCGCGGCGTCGGCCTCGCGGCGCTGGCGGTGACAGTCGCCGCGGGCCTGTTCGGCCCGCCGGACCCCCTCCGCAACGCCGCCGTCCTGATCGTGTGGGTCGGCTGGTGGGGGCTGTTCGCCCTCTCGGCGTACCTCGTCGGGAACGCGTGGCCCGCCGTCGACCCGTTCCGCGCGGTCGCCGGCGCCGCCCCCTCGCTGGATCGGGAGTACCCCGCCCGCCTCGGCTCGTGGCCCGCGGTCGTCGGCTTGCTCGCGCTGGTGTACCTCGAAGTGGTGACGCCGCTGGCCGACGATCCGTTCTTGCTCACGCTGCTGGTGCTCGGCTACCTCGCCATCTCGGTCGCCGGGAGCGTCGTCTTCGGCGTCGACGACTGGTTCGGCAACGCCGACCCAGTCTCGCGGCTGTTGGCGGCGTACGGTCGCGTCGCTCCGGTCGCTCGAACCGCCGACGGCCTCCGCCTCCGCCTTCCGGGGATGGGCCTCACCGAGGCTGGCTGGGTCGACGGTCGCGACGACGTGGGGTTCGTCGTCGCCGTCGTGTTCGTCACGACGTACGACGGCTTCGTCGGGACCGCGCTGTGGGCCGACCTCGCGGGCCCGCTCGTCGGCGTCGGCGTGCCCGCGCTCGTCGTCTACCTGCTGGCGATGCTCGCGGGGTACGGCCTGTTCCTCGGCCTGTACCTCGCGGCGGCGCGGACGGCCCGCCGGACGGCAGACACGTACGTCGCGCCCGCCGAGTTGGCTCGCCGGTTCGCACCGTCGCTGTTGGCAATCGCCGCCGGCTACCACCTCGCGCACAACCTCGCGACGGCGCTGTCGCTGTCGCCCGCACTCGCGACCGTGCTGACGGCGCCGCTGTCGCCGCCGGCGCCCGTTCCGGTGCTAGTCGTCCCCGGCTGGGTCGGCGCCGTCGGGGTCGCCGCGGTGTTGGGCGGGCATCTGCTAGCCGTCTGGGTCGCGCACGCGACCGCCTACGACCTGTTCCCCGACCGCCTGCAGGCGATTCGGAGCCAGTACGGCGTCACCGTCGCGATGGTGGCGTACACGATGGCGAGCCTGTGGATCATCTCGCGCCCCGGAGGTGCGCCCCCGTTCGTATGACCCGCGCCGACCCCACCACCAACGAACACGAACGCAACGGCCGCGAAAGCGACGCCGTCGACGCCGTCGACGCCGCCGCCGTCGAGCGATACGCGGTCCCGCCTGGCGCGACCGCCTACGAGTGCCCGCGCTGTGGCCGCCCGTTCGCCCACGAGCGCCACCGCGACCTCCACCTCGGACAGTCGCACGGCGACCTCACCGACGACGAGCGCGACGCGTACGCGGCGGCACGCGACGACGAGACCGACGACCTCCGGCACTTCCGCATCGTCTCGCTGGGGCTGCTCGTCCTGTTCTACTTCGGGTTCCTGTTCCTGTTCGCGATCTTCGGGTGACCGGCGGGACCACCGACGCCGACGCGAACGCTCGCCGACGCCGTCGGTTTTGAGTCTGACACAGGTTTATCACCCCCGTCGCGAAACGGACCCAAGCAATGCTCGAAGACGGACTCAGTTACCCACTCGCGGGTGATTCGGCGCTCGGACGCATCGTGATCGGCGGACTCCTCGGCCTGCTCAGTTTCCTGGTGATCCCTGGAATTCTCCTGTTCGGGTACCTCGTGCGCGTCCTCGAAGGGACCGCCCGGGGCGAGGAGACACCACCCGCGTTCGACGACTGGGGCGAGATGCTGGTCGACGGTCTCAAAGGGCTCGCCGTCACGCTCGCGTACGCGTTCATCCCGATGGTGCTGTTGAGCGTCACCATCGGGACGGCGATTCTCGGGGCGGGCAGTGGCTCCAACGCGGGGTCGGTCCTCGGCGGGATCGGACTCCTGGGCGCGTTCGTCAGCCTGTTGGTGATGGTCGTGATCTACTACCTCGTCCCGGCGGCGCTCACGAACATGGCCGTGGAGGACTCGTTGGCCGCGGCGTTCGACTTCGAGACGCTGAAAGTCTCGCTGCTCAGTGCCGACTACCTCGTCGCCTGGCTGATTCCGTTCGCCATCGGCCTGGTGTTGAACGTCGTGACGGTGTTCCTCGTGACGATCACGTTCGGGATCGGTGGGCTGGTCGTCCCGTTCATCCAGTTCTACGCGCAGGTCGCCATCTTCTACATGTTCGGTCGGGCGTACTGGAACGTGCAGCAGGCCGCCGCCGGCGCCACCACGGAGCACGCCAGGGTGGCGTGACTGTGGCTGACGTGTCAGTGAGATAGCCAGACCGCCGTCCGACGGCCGTCCGACGGGGCGGAAGGTATTTGCGTCGGACGGAGCGATGTACCGGCGATGGACGGCGAAACAATCGACACGGTGACCGGGTGGGAGTCCGAGCCGCTCTCGGGGGGGATCGACGGGCTCCGTACCCTGCAGTCCCGCGAGTTCACGGGGGCGGTCACCGAGGGACACGCGTGGCTGTTCATGTTGAACGGCCGGATCGTCGGCGTCTTCGAGGGGTCGATCGACTCCTTCGCCGACGCAGATGGGACAGCCTACGCGGCGCCCGACCCCTCGTTCCCGCTGTTGTACGCGATGCGGGAGACGGGCGGCGAGACGAAGGCGCGCTACTACACGAACGACACGGCCCTCTCGGCGGCCGACGCGAAGCTCTCCTCCGGGAAGTTCACCGGCTACATCGAGCTGTCGGAGAACGTGCTCTCGGGCGACTACTACGCCGTCTACTACGGCGGCAGGCGCCTCGCGTGCGCGTTCGTCGGCACGGGCCAGCAGAAACAGGTGCTCACCGGCGACGACGCGTTCGCGGCCGCCGACGACGAGGTCGGCATCTACGAGGTCGTCGACGTCGACATCGACGTGGTCGAACTCCCGGGGGCGGACGCCCCCGACGCAGCCGACGAGGCGGCGTCGGCAGCCGCCGCCGACGCGGCTATCGCGGACGCGGAGCCAGCGTCGGTCGACGACGACGCGACCGACGACGACGCGACCGACGGCGACGCCACCGAGGGCGGTGCCGAGGCGATCACCTTCGGCGGGGCAGCCGCCGACGACGGTGGCTCGACCGACGCCACGGATCCGGTCGACGCGACCGACGACGCCGACGCGGCGGTCGCCGGCGCCGAGGCCGACGCGAGCGACGCGACGCCGGATCCCGACCCGGAGACGCACGCCGCGAGCGACACGAGCGACGCGACCCCGTCGCCCGACGAATCGCCTGCCTCGACTGAGCCGACGCCGGGTGCGTCCGCCGCCCAACGCGCCGCCTCGGAGTCGTCGACGCCGACGCCCGAGTCGACCGACGACGGCGACGACGGCGACGACCCGAAGACGGACGCCAACGGCGACCCGTTCTCGGCGGAGGAACAGTGGCGCGAGACGCGCGCCATCCCGTCGTTGGACCCCGGACGGTCCGCCACGCCCGACCGACAGGGAGCCGCGAACAACGGCACCGCGGGTGCACGAGCGCGGCGACGCTCGCGAGAGGACGCCACCGACAGTACGCAACGCGGCGGGACAGCGGACACGACCCCCGCTCGGTCGGACGCCGGACGGGCCGACGCGCGTCGCTCGGCTGGGGCGGCGACCCGCGAGGGAGCCGGCGACGGAGCGGCGAACACCGGCGCCACCGCCGAGGAGGTGGCGACCGTCCGCGCAGAGCGCGACCGGGCCGTAGAGGCGTTGCGCGACGCCCGCGAGCGGCTCGACGCCGGCGAGGACGAACTCAACCGACTCCGGGAAGAGAACGACCGGCTCACCGCTCGCGTAGACGAACTGGAGTCGGAGCTCGCCGACGCCCGGACGGAACTGGAGGCGGCCCGCTCGCGCGCCGAGGCGGCGGAGGCGTCCGGCGACGGCTCGACCGGGTCGCCGAGCCAGACGGTGCCGGCCGACCGCGCGCTCGCCGGGACGAACCTGTTCGTCCGGTACGACTCGAAGGGCGGCGCGACGCTTGAGAAGGCCCACGCCGGCGGCGCCACCCGCTCGGACGTGAACGACAACCTCCGGCTGGAGGTCCACACCGACTTCGAGAGCGAGGACGCCGCCGTCGACGGCCAGCCCTTCCGAGAGTACCTCGGCGACACCATCGAGTACGGCTTCGTCGAGTGGGTCGTCAGAGAGCTACTGTACGAGATCCAGAGCACGAACAACGAGTCGGCGCTCCGTGACCTGTTCGACGCCATCCCAGAAGTCGACCGCGCGGAGCTGAACGGCGCGGTGACGCTGGACGACGATGAGGGCGCCAGCGAACACAGTTTCGACGTCGTGTTGCGCGACCGCATGGGCAACCCGCTGTTGGTGGCGGACGTGACCGAGGGTCGCGACGCCACGACGGAGTCGATGCTCGACGGACTCGTGGGCGACGCCAGCGCCGTCGCCGACGCCGACGAGCACCTCGCGGCGGGGTTCTACGTCACCGCGTCGTTCTTCGACCCCGGCGCCTTGGAGGCGGCCGCCGACGCCACCGGCGGCGGCCTCCTCTCGCGCGGCAAGCGCAAGAGCTTCGTGAAGCTCTCGCGCAAGCAGGGGTTCCACCTCTGTCTGGTCGAGTCGCGCGACGGGGAGTTCCACGTGAACGTCCCGGAACTGTAGCGACGCGACCGTCGTTCTTCTTCGACGCTGGCCGAGGAGTCGGCGACCGCCGTGTCCTCCTGACGCTCGACGCGCCGTGAGCGACGGCGTGGCTCACACACAACGCCGTCGGCGTCGCTCGATGCTACCGAACGGCAGAGAAGAGCGGCGCCCGGCCGCACTGCTGGAGGCGCCGCGAGAGTCGGACGCG
Source organism: Halobaculum marinum (assembly GCF_029338555.1). GTDB lineage: Archaea > Halobacteriota > Halobacteria > Halobacteriales > Haloferacaceae > Halobaculum > Halobaculum marinum. The sequence continues at coordinate 1,039,199 of NZ_CP119989.1, forward strand.
GAGACGTGTCGAGTCGAGTCGGTCGGGTCGGCTCAGTTCTCGAGTTCCGGCGCGTCTTCGATCCGCATCCCGCCGATCTTGTCAACGATCTCGTCGAGTTTGTCGTCGAGTTCGCCGACGAACTCCGAGGTCCGCTCGGTCGTGATCGCACCCTGGCTGGACGGCTCGATGAGGTTCTCCTCCTCGAGCACGCGCAGCGAGTAACGGACTTTGTGGTGTGGGTAGCCGGTCTCGTTGGACATCTTCACGATCCCGATTGGTTCGTTCTCGATGACCATTCGGAGGACTTGGAGGTGCCGCTCCAGCATATCGACCTCCTTCTCCAGTCTGTCTATCATGGCACGTGTTAACTCGTCCGTGCACGTTTTAAAAGTTCTCCTCCCGGACGGGTACGGGTAACACCACCGTCACGTTGTCGTGCGGTTAGGTATCGAACGTGCGGCGTGGGTGTGGTTAACGCTTACGCACGCGACTGACGCGAGTAATGCGCAGATGCGAACAGGAGTCGTGCAGACGCTCCGTCGATACACACGAACGTGGATACTCGCCGACGGCGGACCGTAATCTGTTTACCCGGGGCGGCGGAACCGCCAGTCGGTATGACAGTCACAATCGTCGGATCCCAGCTCGGGGACGAGGGCAAGGGTGCCCTCGTCGACCTTTGGGGCGGGGACGCCGACGTCGTCGTGCGGTATCAGGGCGGTGACAACGCCGGCCACACCGTCGTCGAGGGCGGCGAAGAGTACGCCCTCTCGTTGGTTCCCTCCGGCGCCGTCCGCGGCAAGGTCGGCGTCCTCGGTAACGGCTGCGTCGTGAACCCGCGGACGCTGTTCGACGAGATCGGGAAACTCCGCGAGCGGGGCCTCGAACCGGACGTGCGCGTCGCCAAGCGCGCGCACGTCATCCTCCCGTACCACCGTCGCCTCGACAACATCGAGGAGGAGGCGAAAGAAGACTCCGACGTGAAGGTCGGCACCACCGGACGCGGCATCGGGCCGACGTACGAGGACAAGGCGGGCCGCCGCGGCGTCCGCGTCGGCGACCTCCTGGACCCCGAGGTGCTGCGCGACCGACTGGAGTACGTCGTCCCGCAGAAGCGCACCGTCATCGAGGACATCTACGGCCTCGAAGCCGGTGAGGAGTGCGACGTCGACGCGCTCCACGAGGAGTACGCCGAGTTCGGCCGTCGCCTCCGCGAGGAGGGGATGACGGTCAACTGCTCGGACTTCCTGTACGAGCGCCGCCAGGCGGGCGAGAACGTCATGTTCGAGGGCGCACAGGGCACGCTCATCGACATCGACCACGGGAGCTACCCGTACGTCACCTCCTCGAACCCGACCGCCGGCGGCGCCGCCACCGGCTCGGGTGTCGGCCCGACCGTCACCGGCCGCGGCGAGGTCGTCGGCGTCGTGAAGGGGTACCTCTCGCGCGTCGGCGAGGGGCCGATGCCGACGGAACTCGACTGCGACGAGGCCGAGGAGGCGCTCGCCTCGGACATCCGTGAGAAGGGCGGCGAGTTCGGCACCGTCACCGGGCGCCCGCGCCGCATCGGCTGGCTCGACGTGCCGATGCTGCGCCACGCCGCACGCGTCAACGGCTACACCGGCATCGCCGTGAACCACCTCGACGTGCTCGCGGGCCTCGACGAACTCCACGTCGGCCACGCCTACGAGTTGGAGGGCGAGGAGCGACTCTCACTGCCGGCGACGACCGAGCGGTGGGCCGAGTGCGAACCCGTGCTCAAGGAGTTCGAGCCGTGGCCCGAGGTCGACTGGGACGCCGTCGCCGACGAGGGGTACGACGCCCTGCCCGACGCCGCCCTCGACTACCTGGCGTACCTGGAGGAACAACTCGACACGCCCGTCTACGCCGTCGGACTCGGCCCCGACCGCGAGCAGACGGTCGTCCGAACGAACCCCTGGGAGTAACGCTCCCGTCAACGGGGAACCCGTACCCTTTTGGCCGGCCCGCGCCACCGCTGACGTAATGAAGGAGTCCCTGTTGGACATCGTCTGCTGCCCGCTCGACAAGCACGACCTCGAACTCGAGGTCACCGAGCGCGAGGAGGGCGAGGACGGCGAAATCGTCGAGGGAACGCTCACCTGCACGGACTGCGGCGAGACGTACCCTATCGAGGACGGCATCCCGAACCTCCTGCCGCCGGACATGCGCGACGAGTAAGTCGGCGGTCACGTACGGCGAATCTTTTTACCTCGACCGTCTGGAGAGAAGGACGTGTCGACAGAGGCAGCCACCCTGGGGGTGACGCTGAACCGCGACCGCCTGAACCAGGCGCTCGCGGGGGAGTCGTTCGCGAGCGACGGCGAGTTCGTCGTCGACCTCCACAACGAGGGGGCACCCGTCCACGTCCACCTCCGGTTCACGGGGCCGCTCGCGGACGTGGCGACCGTGGAGACGTCGAACCACTACGTCGACGCCGGCGCGACGCTCCCCGTCCCGGTGTCGGTCGGCCCCATCGACGAGTCGGTCGAGGGAACCCTCCGAGTCGTCACCGGCCACGGAGCCGAGGGGACGGAGGTCGCGGTCACCGTCGACCCGCCGCCCGCGCCGGTCGACGTCGACGAGTCGCTCGGCTCACCGAAGCGAGCGGCGGTCGCAGACGAGGAGGCCGACGGTGAGGCGGAGGCGGACGGCTCGGGGTCCGGTGATCGCATCGAGAACCTCCTCGGGCAGTTGCCGCCGCCGGGCACGCTCGCGGTCGCGGCGGTCGCAGTCGTGGCGCTCGTCGGTGCGGGCGTCGTCGCGGCGACGCTGAACAGCGTCGTCGTCACACTGGGATCGATTGCCGTCCTCGTCGCCGTCGCCGTCGCGCTGTTCCTGTTGACCCGATAGCCGCGCCGTCGACGGCGCGACCCGCCGAACGAGCGATCCACCGGGGGTGGTTACTCGTCGTGGTCGTGGTCGTCCTGCTCCGTCGGGACGCCGCCGAGGTTGCCGTGGTCGTCGAACAACTTCGCACGGAGGTAGCGCGTCCGGTAGCGGTTGGCGTCCTCGTACACGTCGGCCTCGCGAATCTCGTCGACCCGGTCGTCGGCGACCGCCTCGATGATCCCTTCGACTTGCTCCTTCTCGCTGGGCGTCATGCGGAAGGTGTACTCGCGAGGCTCCTCCTCCTCCAACTTCGTCCACTTGCGCCCGGCGGCGACGACGAGCGAACACGGCTCGCGACACGGGTAGACGCCGGCGCCGCCGTCGGCGGCGAGTTCGTCGTCGGCGCTGTACTGCCACTCGCGACGCTTCGTGCACTGGGAGTCGTCACACGCGGCCTCGGCGACCCACTCGACGGCCTCGCGGGGCAGTTCCTCGACGACGCCGTAGATGCCCGTCTGGCGCTCCATCGTGTCCGCCCAGTGGTCGACGTCCAACTCGCCCCGCTGCTCGCGGTACCAGTTGGCGACCGTCGCCGGGAGGAACAACTCCACCGTCTCGACGGCGTCGCGCCAGTCGAGGTCGGGGAACACCCAGCCGGTGGGCGCGTTCGTCGCGGACTTGAGCGGTCGGTACATCCCGTCGTCGTCGTGTTTGGCGACCTCGCGGGCGTCGAGCGGGTCGTCGTGGGCAGTCAGGTCCGCGACTGCGTGCTCGGCGTCGTCGACGTGGCGCACGTCGTATCGCCGGTCGCCGGTGTCGGGGTCGACGGTCGCCTCGATGCGCAGTTGGCCCCACTCGGTGACCATCCCGTCGCGGAGTGCGTCGTAGCGCTCACCGACCGTGTGCTCGGCGGCGGCCTCGGCCCGCCGGAGGAACGCCCGGCGCGGGGAGTCGTGGCGCTGCACCTCGCGCTCCCAGAAGTACCAGTTCGTCACGTACGGGTTGTCGTCGGCGTGGGCGTGGAGTTCGCCCTCAGAGAGGCCCGTCGCCTCGTGGTCGGGCGTACGGAAGTCGTAGCCCCCGTCGGCCGCGCGTGCGACCTGCAGGCCGTCGAAGTCGACGCCCGACTCGGCCTCGTGAACGAGCGCGTCGAACTGTCGGGCCAGCATTCAGTCGTCCGCCCCCGGAGCGACGCGGGTCGTCTCGCGCACGGTCTCGATGGCGCTCGACACGTCGGCGCCGGCGTCGGCGGCGCGCTCCAGCACCACGTCGGCCATCAGCGCCTCCGTGCCGACGGCGCCGGCGTACCAGATGCGGTGGCCGTCTACCTCCGCCGGCACGTCGTAGCCGGTGCGGTAGTCGTCGGTCAGCCCCATGTCTTCGGGGATGTCCTCCTGCGTGTGGAAGCCGTCGGAGATGAACAGCGGGACGACGACGACGTCCTCGGACTCGAAGAAGTCGGTCACGTCGTCGACCTCCGGTTCCTCGTCCATGTACAGCGCCTGCACCTCGTCGAAGCGCCCCGTCTCGCGGACGCGCTCGGCGTGGTACTCGATGGCCTTCGCGGAGTTCTCGTTGCGCTCGGTGCCGTGGCCGACGACGGCGAAGCCGAACCCCTCGCCGACGGCCGGGTCCTCGGTGACGCTCTCGGCGCGACGGATCAACACGTCCGTCATCGACGAGTGCGTGCCGACCGGCCCGCAGTAGTGGACCGTCTGGCCGGTGTCCGCGGCGGTGTACGTCGCCACGTCCGCCGAGAGGCCGTCGGAGTCCCAGTCGGCCACGTCCCAGCCGTCGAGGCGGAGTTCGCGTGGGATCACCTGCTCGGTGAAGTACCCCTCCGAGATGAACATCGGGACGACGTACACCTCGTCGGCTTCCACCGTCCGGAGCACCTCCCGGAGACTCGGCTCTTCCTTCCAGTAGCCGGTGCGAACCTCGTCGAACGCGCCGGCCGCGCGGATGGTGTCCGCGTGGTCGTAGGTGGGCGCGCTCGACCCGGGGTTGAGGTGTGACCCGTGGGCGACGATGACCAGCGCCTGACTCATGGTCGAATCACGGGGCGGCGCGACCTTATCGCCTTCGGCAGGGGCGAGCGGGCCGGCGTGGAGGGTGGCGTCAGCGGGGTGCGGTGCGTCGCTGTGCCGGCGTCTGGAGGGGTCGCGCCCCCCGCGTGCGCTCGCGCAGCGCACGCCGGAGCGACCACCCGACGGTCGCGACGAGGGCGCCACCGACCGCGGCGGCGACGAGGGGGGACAGCGTCGACAGCAGCGCCGCGAGGACGAGCGCCGCGGCGAGGAACGTCGGGGCCAGTGGGGCGTCTGTCTCGGGGACACCGTGTCCGAGGCGGGTCGGTTGGCTCATTGCAGTTGGACGGTGGCTCCCCGCGACGATAAGGGTAATCTGAATGATACTTCTGTCCGGTGGCTTACTGAAACGCGCTTCTGTGACCGGACCGGGTGTCGGTCGATGGTCGCGGGGCGCCTCTGTCGTGCGGTCGCGGGCGGACGGATCCGTCGGCGTTATGCTCGCCGGCGCGCGCCGAACACGCATGACCGTCGCCGAGGAGACCCGTGCCGCCGTCCGCGAGCGCCCGTTCCTGTTCGACGCCCTCCGCGCAGGCGTGGTGAACTACGCCGCCGCCGCCGCGACGCTCGACGTCGACGCCGACCCCGACGCGGTCGCGACCGCCTTGCGCCGCTTCGCGGCCGAACTCGAAGACGGCACGACGCCCCCTGTGGGTGCGGGCCGCGTGACGATGGAGCGACGGGTCGGCGCCGTCGACGACGAGGCCGCGGAGTCGTCAGCGGCGCTGATCACGGTCGCCGGGACGGCGTACGCGGTCGGCGCCGGCGACGCGACCGCGGTGGTCGCCCGCGGCGAGGTCGGTCCCGACGTGCTCGAACGGGTGCTCGGTCGCCTGCGTGCCGTCGACACGATCGTCGAGGCCGCCGCCGTCACGTCGAGCGCGCTCGTCGTCGTGGTGGGGCGGCGTGCGGGTGCGGACGCGCTCCGGGTCGTCGAGGCGGCGCTGGAGGAGTGAGCGGGATCAGCCGCACCCGGCCACGGGTGGTCGCACTCGCGGGACGATGTTCGACCGTTTAACACGGAGCGTCGCGTACCGCCGTCCGACATGGGTCTGTCCGTGACCAACACCCTGACGGGCGAGCGTGAAGCGTTCGAGCCGGCGAGCGACGACGAGGTCCTGCTGTACGTCTGTGGGCTGACGGTCTCGGACGACGCGCACCTCGGGCACGCCCGCCTGTGGTTCCACGCCGACGTGCTCCACCGGTGGCTCGACTACCTCGGCTACGACGTGCGCCACGTCGAGAACGTCACCGACGTGAACGAGAAGATCGCCGCCCGCGTCGGCGAGCGCGAGGGCTGGGACACCGAGGCCGACGTGGCCCGCCACTTCACGCGTGAGGTGATCGAGGACATGCGCGGCCTCAACCTCAAGCGCGCGGCGGTGTACCCCCGCGTCTCCGAGCACGTCCCCGAAATCGTCTCGCTCATCGAACGCCTGATCGAGTCAGGCCACGCCTACGAGACGAACGGCTCCGTCTACTTCGACGTGACCAGCTTCGACGACTACGGCCACCTCTCGAACCAGCGGCCCGAGGAGTTGGAGGCCGACGCCGACGCCGACGAACTCGCGGAGAAGCGCCACCCCGCCGACTTCGCGCTGTGGAAGGCCGACGGCGTGAGCGAGGAGGCGGTTCGCGAGCACCGGAAACACGAGCACGACGGTGACCTCCCGTCGGGGGAGACGTGGGACTCGCCGTGGGGCGAGGGGCGCCCTGGCTGGCACATCGAGTGCTCGGCGATGTCGACGAGCCACCTCGGCGACACCCTCGACGTGCACATGGGCGGGCGCGACCTCGTGTTCCCCCACCACGAGAACGAGATCGCACAGAGCGAGGCCGCCACGGGCCACCGGTTCGCGCGCTACTGGCTCCACAACGGCCTGCTGGAGACGACCGAGGACAAGATGTCCTCCAGCCTCGGCAACTTCTTCACTGTCGCGGACGCCCTCGACGAGTTCGGTGTGAACGTCCTGCGTACGTTCTACCTCGGCGCGCAGTACCGCGGCGACCAGGTGTTCTCCGAGGACGCGATGGTCGAAGCCGAAGAGCGGTGGGAGCGACTCGAACGCGCCTACGAGACCGCCGTCGAGGCGTGCGACTCCGTCGACGCTCGGGCGAAGGCGACCGACGACGACCTCCGCGCGGCCGTCGACGACGCGCGCGAGACGGTCGTCGCGGCAATGAACGACGACCTCAACGTCCGCGAGGCGTTCGGCGCCCTGCTCGACCTGGGGTCGGCGGTCAACCGCCACGTCGACACGGTCGACGAAGACTCCCCTGATGCAGCCTACGACTACCGCGGACTCCGCCGCGCCGTCGAGACGTTCGAGACGTTCGGCGGCGACGTGTTCGGCCTCGAACTCGGTCGGGAGGCCGGCGGCGACGTGGAACTGGTCGGCGACCTCGCGGACCTCGTGCTCGACGTGCGCGAGGCCGAACGCGAGGCCGGCAACTACGAGCGCGCCGACCAACTCCGCGACGACCTGGAGGCGCTCGGCCTCGCCGTCGAAGACGGCCCGAACGGCCCCGAAGTCCGGTTCGAGTAGCGGTCGTTACTCCGGCTTCGACTCCGATTCGCCGTCTTCTGCTGCTTCTGGTGCGTCGTCGACGGTCTCCGCGAGCGACTCCGCAGCCGCCGGCACGACGAGCACCGGTCGGTCTGCGCCGCGGATGACGCGCTCGGCGACGCTGCCGAGCACCACCCGACGGATCCCCCCGCGCCCGTGGGTGCCGACGACGATCAAGTCGGCACCGATGTCGCTCGAGTAGTCGCGGACTGCGGCGCTCGGTTCTCCCATGAGCACCTCGCTGTCGGCGTCGACGCCCGCGTCGGTGGCCCGGGTCAGCACACCCTTGATTGCGTCGTCGGCGCGCTCGCCGAGCGACCGGCGCACCGCCGCGATGGTGTCCTGGCTGAGCGCGCCGCCGGCGACGGCCGAGAGGGCGGCGGCCTCGTCCACGGCGCTGACGGCGGTGAGGTGCGCGCCCAGCGCCGCCGCGAGGTCGACGCCGACGCGTTCGGCGGGGGCGGCGGCGTCGCTGCCGTCCGTGGCCACGAGGAGGCGACTGTCGCTGCCCCACGACGGGGGCTCGGGGTCCGCACCGTGGGTGACGAGCACGGGACAGTCGGCGGTCCGGATCAGTTTCTCGGTGACGCTCCCGAGCAGCGCGCGGCGCGCTCCGCCGCGCCCGTGGGTGCCGACGACGATCAGGTCGGCGTCCGTCTCGGCGACGAGCGCGAGGAGTTCCTCGTGCGGGCGCCCCTCGCGGACGACCGGGTCGGCGTCGAGGCCCTCGCGCTTGGCGCGCGTGGCGAGGCGGTCGACGAGGTCGTTCGCCTCCGTCCGGTGTGAGCGGAGGTCGCTCACTCGCTGGCGTGTCGAGAACGGATCCACCACCGTGCACGGGTGCACTCGCGCGCCCAGCGCGGTGGAGAGGGCGAACGCCGTGTCGACGGCGCGGTCGCCGAGGTCGCTCCCGTCGGTCGCGACGACGATGTCGGTGATCGCAGTGTCGTCCATGAGTGAGGGTTGTCAGGTTCGGTCGATAAAACTGATCGTCGGGTCCCGGCCCGTGGTGGTCGGTCAGATCGCCTCCGGCGGCCGGATCACTCCGTCGTGAACAGGTGGGTGTCCTCGGGGATCGAGAACAGCCCCATGCGGACGCCGCAGTCGAGCCACCCGTAGCCGTACGAGTACGACGCGAGCGCGTTCACCGGGTCGTCGTTCGCGCGGAAGTGGCGCCCGTCGTCGAGGTACGAGACGGCCATCTCCTCACACTCGAGGGCCATCTCGTGCAGCGGCGTCCCCTCGGGGACGCACACCTCAGCCGCCGCGAGCGCGTCCGCCAGCATCTCGCCGTAGCGGGTCGTCTTCTCGTCGAGGTCGGCAGGCATACGTGGGGGTCGAGACGGGGTCCCGTGAGGCTGTCGCTGTCTGTTCGGGCGCGCCGTGCGGGCCGCTACGCCTCGTCGTCCAAGTCGGGGTCCTCGTCGGGGTCGAGGAATCCGTGGTACGGACACACGTGCTCGTCGCGGATGATCTGCTCGTCGATGACCTCGAACCCGAGCGCGGCGAGGTCCTTCGTGATCCGGTCGAGGTCGTCGTGGTCGCGGCCGATCGCGTTCACGTACACGTTCCGCTCGCCGGTCATGATCTCGCGGACTGCGGTGACGCCTTGGATCGTGCGCGCCCGGTTGGCGAGGTCGCCACGGTCCGGGATCGGAGCCGTGCAGATGATCTTGGTGTAGAGCGGGTAGCCCGCGAGGTCGTAGTCGATGTCGATGTGGTACCCGCGGACCACGCCGCTCGACTCCAGTTTGTTGAGGCGGGTTCGGACGGTACTCGCCGAGAGGCCGAGCTTCTCGGCGATGTCGCTCGACGACGTCGACCGAGCGTCCTGCTGGAGGTAGTAGAGGATGTGGCGGTCGGTCGAATCAAGCTCGCCGTTCTTCATTGACGCCAGAGTCTCCCGGGGGTCCCTATAGTCTTGTTCTGTCCGTTCGCCGCCGCCGGTCCCGTCGACGAAGGCGATGGATAGTTCGTGACAGATACCGCCTATCCAGCCCCTATTTTTGACGACCCGTCAGTAGAATGGGCTAGTTTATGCGCTTCCGTCACTGGGGTGTAGATAGACGTCCGCGGCTGACCGCCAGGACACCCACCGACCATGACCAACGGATCATTCGACGGAGCGCGACCACGAGCGGACGGTGCAGAACCGGCGATCGGACTGGACGGGGCCCACCTCGGCGTTCCGGTCGCCGAGAGACCCGGAGCGGCAGGCACCTTGGACTGCACATGAAGGAACTCGAACGCGACCTCGGCTTACCGTCGGTGCTGGCGATCAGCATCGGCGCGATGATCGGCAGCGGGATTTTCATCCTGCCGGCGCTGGCGCTGGAGATTGCCGGCCCGGCGGTGATCCTCGCGTACGCGATTGCGGGGCTGCTCGTGGTGCCGGCGGCGCTGTCGAAGTCGGAGATGGCGACCGCGATGCCGGAGGCCGGCGGGACGTACATCTACATCGAGCGGGCGATGGGCCCGCTGTTCGGCACGATAGCCGGCATCGGGACGTGGTTCTCGCTGTCGTTCAAGGGCGCGCTCGCGCTCGTCGGCGGCGTGCCGTACCTGCTGCTCGTGTTCGACCTGCCGGTGAAGCCCGTCGCGCTCGGCCTCGCGGCGCTGCTCATCCTGATCAACGTCGTCGGCGCGAAGCAGACGGGCCGTCTGCAACTCGGCATCGTCGTCGTGATGCTGGCGGCGCTGGGCTGGTTCGCGGCGGGGAGCGCCCCGAGCGTCGAGGCCGCCAACTACGCGAACTTCCTCGGCGCGGGCGTTGAGGGGGTCCTCGCGGCGACCGGCCTCGTGTTCGTCTCCTACGCGGGCGTCACGAAGGTGGCGAGCGTCGCCGAGGAGGTCGAAGACCCGGGCCGGAACATCCCGCTGGGCATCCTCGGCTCTCTCGTGTTCACGACCGTCTTGTACGTCGCTATCGTCGCGGTGCTCGTCGGCATCACCGACCCGGGGAGCGTCGCCGGGTCGCTGACGCCGGTCGCCGTGGGCGCCGAGCAGACGCTCGGCCGAGCCGGCGTCGCGGCGGTGATCCTCGCGGCCGTCCTCGCGCTCATTTCGACGGCCAACGCGGGCATCCTCTCGTCGTCGCGCTACCCGTTCGCGATGAGTCGCGACAAGCTCGCGCCGCCGTCGCTGTCGTCGGTCAGCGAGCGGTTCGGCACCCCCGTGAAGTCGATCACGGTCACCGGCGTGGTGCTGTTGGTGCTGATCGCGTTCGTCCCCATCCTCGACATCGCGAAGCTCGCGAGCGCCTTCCAGATCATGGTGTTCGCGATGATCAACGTCGCCGTCGTCGCCTTCCGCGAGGGGAGCGTCGAGTACGAGCCGGAGTTCACGTCGCCGCTGTACCCGTGGATCCAGGTGTTCGGCGCTATCTCCGGGCTGGCGCTGTTGACCCAGATGGGCACCCTCGCGCTCGCGGGAGCCGTCGTCATCACCGTCGCCAGCGTCGCGTGGTACCTCGTGTACGTCCGTCCCCGCGTCGACCGCGAAGGTGCCGCGAGCGACGCGATCCGCCGGCAGGTCGGTCGGGAGGCGCTCGCAGACATCGAGTCGGCGGTCGCCGCCCGTCCCGACACTCGTGAGGTGCTGGTCGCGCTCACGAAGAACGTCGACGAGGCGCGCGAACGCGCGCTGGTCGCGCTGGCGGCCGACCTCGTCCGCGGCGACGACGGCCGCGTGGTCGCCGTCCGCTTCGAGGAGGTGCCCGACCAGGCGCCGCTCACCGACGACGTAACGACCCAGTCGGCGGCGGACCTGTCGTTCGAGACGCGCGTGGCGGCGCTCGGCGAGGAGTTGGGCGTGGCGGTCGAGGCCGACGAAATCGTGAGCCACGACACGAAACACGCCGTGGTCAACTTCGCGGCCCACCGCGACGTGGACACGATCGTGGCCGAGCACGAGCCACTGCGACTGCGCTCGCGGCTGCTCGGCGACCCCATCGACTGGGTCGTCCGCCACGCCCACTGCGACGTGCTGCTCGTCGACAACCTCGGCTACGACGAGCCGCGTGAGGTGGTGATCTCGGGCGACGTGGGGCCGTACCCGCCGCTGGCGGTCGACGTCGCCGAGGCGGTCGCACGGGCGAACGACGGCCACATCTCGCTGTGGTACCCCGGCGGCGCAGCCGACCCCGACGCCCGTCGCCGACTGGTCGAGGACTACCGGGAGGAACTCGCGGACTTGCTGTCGGTGCCGGTCGCCGCCGAGTCCGTTCGGACGGACGGCGGCCGACGCCGGACCCCCGACCTGCTGATCCGGCGCGGCGCGGACCATCGCCTCCGGACCGCGCTGTTCGACCGGCGCCCCGACCTCCCGAGTCCGGGGTGTACGACGGTCACGGTGTACCCACACGAGTCGCGGCGACCGGGCCTGGTGCGCCGGTTCCTCGAACGCCTCGCGTTCTGATCGGCCACTGGTGCCATCGGGCTCGGCGGAGCCGGTGTCCGCCAGCCGAGCACGACAGCACAACGTACAAACCCCGGAGTCGCATATCCAGAGCCAATGAGTGACGCCGCCGACGTCGTCGAACACCGACCGCTGATCATCGCGGGGACGGGCTCCGCGGGGCTGACTGCGGCCATCTACGCCGCGCGCTCGAACAACGACCCGCTCGTCTTCGAGGGCGACGAGCCGGGCGGACAGCTCACGCTCACCTCCGAAGTCGAGAACTTCCCCGGCTTCCCCGAGGGGATCAACGGCGCCGAGTTCATCAACAACGCGAAGGAGCAGGCGAAGCGCTTCGGCGCCGAGGTGAAGAACGGCATCGTCGCCTCCGTCGACGACTCCCAGCGCCCGTTCCGCGTCGAGATGGCCAACGGCGACGTGTACACCGCCGACGCCGTCATCGCCGCCTCCGGCGCCTCGGCCCGGACGCTCGGCATCCCCGGCGAGGACGAGTTGATGGGGTACGGGCTGTCGACGTGCGCCACCTGTGACGGCGCGTTCTTCCGCGGCGAGGACATGCTCGTCGTCGGTGGTGGCGACGCCGCGATGGAGGAGGCGAGCTTCCTCACGAAGTTCGCGGACACCGTCTACCTCGTCCACCGGCGCGAGGAGTTCCGCGCCGAGGACTACTGGATCGACCGCGTGCAAGAGCACGTCGACGAGGGGAACATCGAGATCATGCGGAACACGGAGGTGACGGAACTCCACGGCACCCGCGAGGACGGCGTCGAGTCGGTGACGCTCGTCTCTCACCCCGAGGGCCACCCGACCGACAAACTCGACGACCCCGAGACGGAGGAGCGCGACTTCCCCGTCGGCGCGGTGTTCTTCGCCATCGGCCACACGCCGAACACCGACTACCTCGCGGACACGGGCGTCGAACTCGACGACGAGGGGTACATCAAGACGACGGGCGGCGACGGCGGCGGGCAGACCAGGACCGCGGTGCCGGGGCTGTTCGGCGCGGGCGACGTGGTCGACTACCACTACCAGCAGGCCGTCACCGCCGCGGGGATGGGCTGTAAGGCCGCCATCGACGCCGACGACTACCTCGAAGAGCAGAAGCGCGCCGAGGCGAAGGCGGGGGAGACCGCCGCCGCGGACGACTAACGCGAGGCCGAGCGAAGCGAGGCCTCGGCAGACGGCGGCGAGGTCCTCGGGCCGAGCCGCCCAAGAACGATAGACCGCAGAGCGCAGCGAGGCCTCGCCCCGGACGGCCGCGAGCGTCGTCACGCCCCCCGACGACGACCGAGACCCACGAACCTTTACGTCCCCCTGACCACCCAGGAACATGGTCGGAACTGAAACCTACACAGTCACCGGACCGGACGGCGACGAGGACGAGGTCGACCTCCCCGCGGGGCTCGTCGACCTGCTCGCAGAGCAGGGCGAGAACCCCAGCGAGGTCATCAGCGACGTGGTGCTGCAGGCGTTCGCACAGCAGGCCCACGCCATCGCCCACCACAGCCAGGGCGAGACGCCCGAGGACATCGCCGCCATCAACGAGAAGGCCGAGGAACTGTTCGAGGAGCGATTCGGCCAGAGCCTCTCTGAGGCGCTGGGCCACTCGCACTGACGACGGCGCTCACCACCGTTCTCCACCGCTTTCTCTCGCACCCTACAACGACGTGAGCGACAGCAGCGGCACCATCGCACCCACGCCCGTGGCCATCCCGCCGACGAGTTCGCGTTTGCCGTCGCCGGCGAGTTCCTCGCCCAGTTCGAGCGCCTCGGGGATGAACTCCGTGAGCACGAGGTAGGTCATCGCGCCGGCGGCGAAGCCGAAGCCGATGGGGAGGAACTGCCGGGCGACGGTGACGAAGTAGAACGCGATCACCGCGCCCAGCGGTTGCGGGAGGCTGGAGAACACCGCCCACCACACCATCTTCGGCGGCGACACGGCCAGGTTCCGGAGCGGGATGGACACCGCCACGCCCTCGGGGACGTTGTGGATGGAGATGGCGACGGTCATGAACACCGCCAGCAGCGGGACGGCGGTGCCGAACAGCACCAGTCCCCCGACCGTGTCGAACCCCAACTCCGCGAACGAGACGCCGACGGCGACGCCCTCGGGGAAGCTGTGGACCGTGAGCACGCCGAGGATGAGCAGGAGCTTCTTGAAGTCCGCCTCCTCGTACTTCTTCGGGCTCACCTCCGCGCCCTCGATCACCTCGTGGGCGACGACGACGAGCAACACGCCCGCGACGACGCCGATACCCAACTCCAGCGGTGTCCCGTACACCAACCCCTCGCCGACGAGGCCGAACAGCGACGCCCCGAGCATGATCCCCGACGCCAGCCCCCACAACACCACGTTCCAGCGGTCGGAGATGTCGTCGAGGAAGAAGAACGGGAGCGCGCCCAGCCCCGTCGCGAGCGTCGTGATCAACCCCGCGACGAACACGAACGTGTACGCACCGAGATCTGTCATCGAACCCCCTAGCAGGTGGCCGGCAATAAGTATCGCGCGACTGACTATTTTTGGCCACCCGAAAACCCTGTCTGTCGTTTTGGAGCCCCGAAACTGCCGTCCACGGCGGCTCGTGGCGACGAGCTAATATGTATGGATTGTGGTACGAGTGGCCTCAGTCGGTCCGCCAGCCGCGGTCGGTTCGGTTGAGTCGGACACAGCCGTCGTCGGTGACGACGACGAGGTCCTCGATGCGGACGCCGAACTCGTCGGGGAGGTAGACGCCGGGTTCGACGCTGAACACCATCCCCGGTTCCACCTCGCGCTCGCCGTCGGCGACGACGTACGGCTCCTCGTGGACGTCGAGGCCGACGCCGTGGCCCGTCCGGTGGACGAACGCGTCGCCGTACCCCGCTTCCTCGATCACGTCGCGCGCGGCGGCGTCGATGGCGCCGACCGTGACGCCGGGTTCGACGACGTCGACGGCGGCCTCCTGCGCCTCGCGGACGACGCGGTGGACCTCGCGAAAGCCCTCGGGCGGCGAGTCGTCGCCGAACACGAGCGTCCGCGTCTGGTCGGAGGGGTAGCCGTCGACGCGGGTACCGAAGTCGAGGACGATCGGGTCGCCCGCCTCGACCACGCGGTCGCCGTGGGTGTGGTGGGGCATCGCGCCGTTCGGCCCGGAGCCGACGATGGTCTCGAAGGAGACGCCGGTGCCGCCGTGGGCTGCGAGGCGGTCTTCGACTTGGCGCGCCAACTCCGTCTCCGTCATCCCGACCACCTCGTCGCCCATCTCACGCAGGTCGCGCACGACGGCGTCGGCGGCCTCCCCGGCGTGGCGGAGCGCGGCGATCTCAGCGTCGTCTTTGACCACGCGCAGGTCCGCGAGTACGTCGCTCGCGAGCCCCCACGTCGCGTCGGGGAGCACCGTTCGGAGGTCCTGCGTGAACCGGGCGTGCATCGTGTCGTCGACGAGGACGTGCGGCGCGTCGTTCGCGAGCGCGAGGTCTTCGGCGACCGCCTCGACGGCGGCGACGGGGTCCTCGTCGTCGCCCCACGTGCGCACGTCGGCGACGGGGGTCCCGGCGCGCACTTGCTCGCCCGATAGCTCGGGCACGAGGAAGACGGGGTCGGCGTCGTCGACGACGAACAGCAGGAAGTGCCGCTCGCTCGGGTGTTCGCTGTGGCCGGTGAGGTACCGGAGGTTCGTGCTCGGGAACAGCACGAGCGCGTCCGCGTCGGCGTCGGGGAGTCGCTCGCGAGCGGCCTCGAGTCGGCGGGCGTACGGCGCGTCGCCGTCGGCGTCGGTGTCGGGCATACACCCGGGTTCCGGCGCCGCCGAGTTGAACGCGTCGGAGGCGCCGGCGCTGGGCGACCCAGACGGCACCGCCGGCGCCGTCGGCGCCGCCACTGGCGAGCGGTGCGCACGGAGAGGGACACGAAGGGGGACCGACGACTCGCCCGAGGTTCAGTCGGCGCCGCCTGCGGCGTCGTCGCCGTCGCGGACGAACCGGTCGTACGCGGAGGCGAAGTCCTCGTCGGACTCGGCGGTCTCGGCCCAGTCGGCGAGACCGCGCTCCTCGTCGGTGCCGGGGATGGCGTTGTCGAGCGCGAACGCGACGATGCCGCCGACGCTGATGCCGGTCGACCCCACGACGAACACGGTGTTGGCGACGACCTCCGCGCCCAGCACCGCCCCGAGGACGGGCACCGCGGCCATGCTCTGTGCGAAGAACGTCGCCCCGCCCATTCCGTCGGGCGCGGCGGCGGCGACGTTACCGAAGTACTCGGGGACGAACAGCCCTGCGAACAGCGAGACGCCCAGGACGAACAGGTTACGCTGGGAGTCGAGGTCGACGTACTTCAGGTTCGAGAGACCGACGCCGACGATTTGGCCGAACATCGCGACGTAGAGGCCGCCCACCACGGGCGCGGGGATGCTCGCGATGAGCGCGCCGAACGGCCCGAAGAAGCCGACGACGAGCATCGCCGCGGCGCCGACCTGCACGACGTAGCGGGAGGCGACGCCAGTCAGCCCGATGGCGCCGATGTTCTCGGAGTAGGAGGTGGAGCCACCGGCGCCCATGAGGCCGGCGAACACGTTTGCGATCCCCTCCATCCCAATGCCGTGGGTGATGCGCTTCTCGGAGGGGGCGCCGACACCCGACAGGCGAGCGACGGCGTGGTAGTCGCCGAGCGACTCGATGATCGAGGCGATGACGCCCGCGAGCATCCCGACGACGAAACTGGTCGTCACCTGCGGGACGCCCCACTGGAGCGGGTAGATCGCGACGGCAAGCGGCGCCTCGAACACTGGCTGGAGGTCGACGTAGCCGGGCGTGCCCTGCGCGTACACGCCCGTCGCCGACAGCGCGAGCGCGACGCCGTAGGCGACGACGATACCGAGCAGGACCGGGAACAGTTGGAACGCGCGCGAGCGGTCGCCGAGGAACTGCGAGAACACGGCGATGAGGCCGAACGTGAACAGCAGCAGCGGCCAGTTCTGCGTCGCGCTGGCGACCTGCGGCGCGGAGAACAGCGTCAGCCCGATGAGCACGATCACCGGGGCGATCACGACCGGGGAGAAGTAGCGGCGGAGGCGACCCACGAGGCCGAGGTAGCCGATGACGACCTCGAACAGCGCGGCGACGACGATGGCGCCCTGCAGTTGTAACAGCGCGGCGCGCCACGCCTCGATCCCGCCGCCTGGCGGGTTCGCGACGACGACGCCGACGATAGCCAGCGCCGGCGCGAGCATCGAGAACGGGGCGCCCTGGACGATGGGGTAGCGGTTGCCGAGCGTCGTCTGCGCGAGCGTCGCGATGCCGGAGACGACGAAGAACGTCCCGACGAACCGCGGGACGAACTGGTCTGGCATCCCCATCGCACCCGCGAGGATGAGCGGGACTGCGATGTTCGCGCCCACCATCGTGAGGTAGTGCTGGAGGCCCAGCCCCAGCGCCTGTGCGAACGGCGGGCGGTCCTCGATGCCGTAGGTGATCAGCGACGACTCGTCTCCGCCGGATCCGTCGGCGCCCGGTTCGTCGGCGCCGCCGTCCGTCAGCGGTGGCTGTTCGGCTCCGTCACTCGTGTCGGTGTCCCCTGCCATCGTCCCGCACCACCAAGCTACGGGACTTGAGCGTACCGTTCTCGCGAGTCTAATGTCAACAGAGTTGATTGCACCGTCGACACGAACCACCAGAGAGGACGCACCCGTGTGGGGGCTGGAGCGGAACCGATTTGCCACGCCCCCCACATCGGCCCGCGTGGAGCGCAATCGCCGCTGGTTGGCCGCGTGGGGACTCGGGTACGCCGCCGTCGGCGGCGCATCCGTGCTGGTGCCACTGTACGCCATCGCGCTAGACGCGAGTCTCGCGTTCGTCGGGCTCATCGCCGCCACCGCCGCGCTCGTCGGCGTGCCGGGCGCGGTCGCCTGGGCCGCCCTCGCCGCGCGCACGGACCGCCGCCGCCCGTTCGTGCTCGTCGCGCTCGGCGCGACCGCGGGGGTGCTCGCACTCGTCCCGTTCGCCACCTCGCCGGCGACGGTGCTCGTGTTGAACGCCGCCCTGTGGTTCGTCGTCGCGGCGGCCGTCCCGGTGCTCAACCTCGTCGTCGTCGAGGGCGCACCCGTCGACGAGTGGGACGGCCGCATCGCCTCGCTGAACGCGTGGCAGGGGTACGGCTGGGTCGCGGGGCTCGTCGTCGGCACCGCGTGGACCCTCGCGGTTCCCCGCTTCGGCGTCGACCCGCTGGTCGGCCAACGACTCCTCTTCTTCGCGCTCGCGGTCGTCGCCACCGCGGCGCTCCTGTTGGCGCGGCTGTGGTACCCCGAACCGTCGACCGTCTCCGCCGAGCGCTTCCGCCGGGTGTACGCGCGACTCGCTCGCTCGAACTGGGGCGCCGGTCGCTACCTCCGCGCGAGCCTCTACGGTCCGGGGCGCGTCTTCTGGGGACTTCGAACCGCGCGCGCCCGGCGTGACGGGTCACACCGTGCCGGCCGGTCGCCGAATCCGCTCGCCCGGTTCGCGCCGTCGCTCCAGCGCTACGTCCTCGCTGTCGTCGTGTTCTCCCTGGGTTTCGCGGTGTTCTGGGGGCCGGTGCCGGCGTTCCTCGCGGACCGCGTTGACGCCGGCGCGGTGTTCGGCGTCTACCTCGCCGGCAACCTCGGGTCGGCGGTGTGTTACGCGCCGGCGGGTCGACTCGCCAAGCGCTACGCGCCGCACGCGATCCAGATCGGCGCGCTGGCCGGGCGGGCAGCCCTGTTTCCCGCGGTAGCAGTCGTCGCGCTCGCGCTGCCGGCGCTGGCGGGCTACTCGCTGGCGTTCGGCCTCATCGGCGCGACGTGGGCGTTCATCGCCGTCACGACCGCCGGCATCGTCACGCGCCTCGCCGACGAGTCGAACCGCGGCGCCGCGCTGGGCGTGCAGGCCGCCGCCGCCGGTCTCGCCACCGCGGTCGGCTCCGCACTCGGTGGGGTCGTCGCGGGTGTCGTCGGCTATCTGGCGACGTTCGCGCTCGGCGCGGCGCTCGTGGCCGTCGGCATCGGGCTGGTCGTCGTCGCCCGCCGCCCCGCCGGCTACCGCTCGGCGAGGAACGCTTCGACCTGAGCGCGGGTCGGCAGCGCCGCCATCGCCCCCTGTGCGGTCGTCGCGCGGGCGCCGACGGCGTTCGCGAACCGTATCGCGTCGGCCAGCGACTGCCCGCCGTCGAGTGCGGCGATGACGCCCGCGGTGAACGCGTCGCCGGCGCCGGTCGTGTCGACCACGTCGGCGTCGAACCCCGCGTGTTCGGCCTCGCCGGCGCCCCACGGCGCGTCTTCGGTCGAGCGAGCGTACGCACCGGCGGCGCCGCGCGTGATCAACGCAGTGTGTGGGCCGTCCGCCGTGATCGCAGACGCGAGCGCCTCTGGGCTCCCCTCGTAGCCCGCGGGGGCGAGGTCCTCTTCGCTGGCGACCAGGACGTCTACGTCCGGGAGGGCCTCGGCGAGCGTGTCGGCGTAGTCGAACGCGCGCCACAGCGACTCGCGGGCGTTCGGGTCGAACGAGACGGTCACTCCGTCGGGCGCGCGGTCCAGCAGGTCGAACACCGCCGAGCGTGACGGCTCGTACGCCAACTCGACGCCGCCGACGTGGAGCCAGTCGAGGTCGGCGAGTGTCGCGTTGTCGACCGCCCCCGTCTCCAGCCGACTGCTCGCGGTTCCCTCCAGGTACAGCGCGAACGAGCGGTCGCCGTCGGCGTCCAGCGAGACGACCGCGAGGCCGGTCGGCGCGTCGGGGTCGCGCTCGACGTGGGTGTCGGGGACGCCCTCCGCCGCGAGCGTCTCCGCGAGGAAGTCGCCGAACCCGTCGGCGCCGATGCGCGTCCACAGGTCGGGCGCCTCGTCGAGGCGGGCGAGGCCGACCGCGACGTTCGCGGGCGCGCCTCCCGGTTTGCGGGCGTAGACGCCGGTGTCGTCGTGGCTTCCCGACTCGATCTTTGGATGGAGGTCGACGAGACACTCGCCGACGACGAGGCGGCTCACGCGTCTCCCTCCGTGTCCGTCTGGGCGCCCCCGTCGTCGCCCCTGTGGTCGTCCCTGTCGTCACCCGCTACAGCCGCGAGCACCTCGCGGACTCGGTCGATGCTGTGGCCCAGATACGCGGCGTCGTGGGTGAACACTTCCGCCGAGAGCGTGCCCGTCCAGTCGTCGGGGAACGCCCCCAACACGTGCTCGAAGTCCACGAACCCAGCGCCGATGGGGAGGTGTTCGTCGTCGGCGCCGCGCACGTCGTTGAGGTGGACGTGCGAGATGCGGTCGGCGTGGTCGCGGACGAACGCGGCGATGCCGCCGTCGTCGCGACCGTCGACGCGAGCGTGGCCGGTGTCGAGACACAGCGACGCGTCGGTGCGCTCGACCAACTCGTCGATCCGGTTCGTGTCGAAGCGGCCCTTGGGGACGTTCTCCGCGACGAGTTCCACGTCGCGGTCGGCGGCGTAGCCGTCGAGGTGGCGCACCGACTCGACGATGGCGTCGCCGATCACCGCGTCGTCGTGGGCGTGCGTCCACGCGTTCGATGTGGGGTGGAGCGTCGCCTTCGTCGCCCCGAGCGCCGCGGCGAGGTCGAGGTGCGCCTCCAACTCGGCGACCGACCCCGAGCGAGCGCCGTCGAACGGCGACCCGGGGTCGAGGCCGCGGAACGGGAGGTGGACGGTGCAGGCGACGCCGCGCTCGTCGAGCGCGCTCCGGAGGTCGTCGCGACGCGGGGCGAGTCGGTCGCGCGCGCCGGCGCCGTCGAGCATCACCTCCACGTAGTCGTAGCCGTACTCGGCGGCGGTCGCGACCGCCTCCCGGTGGTCCACCCCGAGTTGGGTGACGAACCCGATGTCGACGTTCATAGCCTCCGTTTCGCGCGCCCGCACTTCGATTCTCCGGACGCGACACCGACGGCGTTCGACGGTGGAGGCCGTCGCTCGGACCACCGTGGCGCTCATGACAACGGATCACGAAGCCCGCGTATGGACGGGCTCGGGCCGCTCGCGGAGTACGTCGATCAGACGGCGAGTGACGCAGACGTCGACGGGGACGCCCTCGCGGAGACGCTCGCGGGGATGCAGGCGGACGTGCGGGCGTACCCCGGCGTCGCCGACCTCGTGTTCGAGTACCGGCGCGCGTTCGAGTACGACCCGCTCGTCCGTCGGAGGGGGCGGGCGTACTACCTGCTGGTGCCGCCGCGGGTGTGGGCCGAGTTCGCCGCCACGCTCGACGCGTCGGCGGCGCTGCTGGCGGCGGCGAAGGCCGTCCACGACCGCGCGTTCACCGAGGGCACAGAGTTGGCGCCGGAGGAACGCGGCGACTGGGAGCCGTTGGTGTTCGTCGCCGAGCGAGCGCCGTAGCCGTCTCGGCCCGGCCACACTCGGTCCGGCCACAGTCAATCGCCGTTCTACAGTCAGTCGTCGTCCGCGGGCGCCTCGTCCGTCGATTCGTCCGTGGGCGTCTCGGCAGACGGGTCGGGCGTCAGCGCCTCCTCGACGACCGCGTCCACGGGCGTGTCGTCCCGCGGACGCCACCCAGTCGGGCCGCCGTCGGCGACCTCCGTGGCACCGGCAGGTACGCTCCACGGGTCGATCTGATCGCCGACGGGCGGGTCGTCGTCGCCCTCGGTGGCACGGAGGCGCACGACGACGACCGTCGCGACGTCGGGGAACGGCGCCGCCTCCTCGCCGGGGTCGTCGACGAACGTCAACTCGCCGTCGACGCCGTCGACGATCCACCGGACGAGCCACAGGCCGATCCCGCTGGCGTGTTGCAGTTGCGTCTCGTGGCCCGACTCCACGGCGGCCCGGTCGCCGTCGGGGATGCCGGGTCCGTCGTCGGCGACGCGGATCTCGACGGTTTCGTCGTCGGAGGAGACCGTCAGCGCCACGCGGGGGGTGTCGCCGTCGTGGTGACGCCCCGCGTTCTCGACGACGTTCCACACGGCAGTCGCGAGCAGTTCGTCGGCGTACGCGACCGCCTCCTCGGCGTCGACCGTGAGCGTCATCTCCGGGAACTGGTCTCGGGCGCGGTCGGCGACCTCGTCGGCGACGGCGGCCACGTCGACCGGCCGACCGCCGTGGTCGGTGCTCTGGAGCGTCCGGTCGACGCCGCGCACGCGGTCACCCAACGAGGCAAGTCGCCCCGCCGACCGCTGGATCCGCTCGGCGTACTCGGCGGTGTCGTCGTCGGCGGTGGCGGCGATCACGTCCGCGTAGCCGAGCACCACGTTCAACTCGTTGCGGAGGTCGTGCCGGAGCACCCGCGTCAGGACGCGCAGGCGTTGCTCGTAGCGTTCGCGGCGGGTCTCGTCGCGCAGCGTCATCAGGTAGCCGCCGATGTTCGGGTCGTGGAAGCGGTTCACGCCGACACCGTCGAGGGTGCGCCAGCCGCCGTCTGCGTGTTCGACGCGGAACGACACCCGGACGCTCTCGCCGGGGCGGTCGAGGCTCTCGGCGAACGGTTCGGCGACCGAGCGGCGGTCGTCCGGGTGGATGTAGTTGGTGAACACGCCTCCTTCGAGTCCCTCCGGGTCGTGACCGAGGACGCCTTCGACGGCGGGGCTGATGTACTCCAGAACGCCGTCGGCGTCGGCGACCGCGATGATGTCGTCTGCGTGCTCGACGTACGCGCGATAGCGTCGCTCGACGCGGGTGCGCTCGGTCACGTCGCGGAACACGAGGAGGCGCACGCCCTCGCGCCCAAGCGGTTCGCACGTCGCCTCGAAGTACGTCGGACCCGAGACGCTGGCGGCGAAGTTCCGTCGTTGGCCGCCGCCGTCGTCGAGTGTGACCTCTGCGTCGTCGCCCTCGAGCAGGCCGGCCACCTCCTCGGTGTCGGGGAGCAACTCCTCGGCGGCCAGGCCGACGCCGTCGCCGTCGACGTCGAACGCCTCGCGGGCCGCGGGGTTCGTCTCCAACACGCGGTCTGACTCGTCGACGACGACGATGGCGTCGTCGAGGCCGGCGAACACGGTCTCGTGGGCGACCGGCGCCACGTCGAACAGGTCGTACCGGTACATCGCGACCAGCAACACCAGACACGCGGCCCCGAACACGACCGGCGTCGTGTCGAACGGCGGGAGCCACGCGGGGCCGACGGCGAACAGCACCACGCTCGCCAGTGGCAAGGAGGCGGCCAGCGCGACCGTCGTCGCCTGCCGCCGGTACGGGCCGGACGAGCGCGTCGCGGCCTCCGCCAACAGCATGATGAACGCGGCCCCCACGACTGCACCGTACCCGAGGTGGAGCACGAACCCGGTCGCCGGGACCCCGACGTACGCTCGCAGGCCGTACACCGACTGCTCCACGACGCGGGTAAACACGACCCCGCTAGGATCGAGCACGAGCACCGCGGCGGCGACCGCGGGTTCGACGCTGAGCAGGACGGTCCGGCGCGGCGTGACCCAGTCGCCGCGACCGGTGTAGTAGAGACCGAACAACAGTGCGCTCGTCACGACAGGCGTCGCCAACACCCACTTCGCGCGCAAGAACACGTACCCCGCCTGCGTCGGTCCGGCGAGCAGTTGCAGTCCGAACAGCACCGCCCACAGCGCCCCACCGTAGGCGAGAGCGACGAACGAGATGCCGGCGTGGTCGCGTCGCTCGCGCGTCCGCAGATACGCGAGCGTCCCCGTCACCGTCGACACCACCGCCGAGGCGAAGGTGGCGACGATGAGGATCTCTGACGCAGTGTCCATTGCCGGAGTTGATGCACGGTGGCCGAGTTGACCACATAAACGTGTGCCCGGGATTATCAGTTCAGATTCCCATATAGCCGCTCGCCGTCTCCGGATCAGCGGTCGAGTTGTCGGCTAGCGCACAGACGCTGCGCCCCGCTTCCCCCGCAAACGCCCTCGCTGGTTCGCGCCGCTCACTCGCTCGTCCGTTTCGTGGTCGCCAGGTTAGAGGCCGAGTTGGCGCCCGATGACGAGGTGCTGGATCTCGCTGGTGCCTTCGCCGATCTCCATCAACTTCGCGTCGCGGTAGAACCGCTGGGGCGGGAAGTCGGTGGTGTAGCCGTAGCCGCCGTGCACCTGCACAGAGTCCTCTGCGACCTTCCGGGCTGCCTCGCTGGCGTCGAGTTTCGCGAGCGCCGACGCCTTGGTGACGTCCTCGCCGTCGTCGTACATCGTCGCGGCCTTGTGGGTGAGCAGGCGCGCGCGCTCGACCTTGCGGTCCATGTCGACCACCATGTCGCGGACGGCGTCGAACTTCGAGATGGGCTTGCCGAACTGCTCGCGCTCGCCCGAGTACGACTTCGCCGCCTCGTAGGCGCCCTGCGCGAGTCCGGTCGACAGCGCGGCGATGGAGATGCGCCCGCCGTCGAGCGTCTTCATCGTCTGTTTCCACCCCTCGCCCTCGTTGCCGAGCAGGCGGTCCTCGGGGATACGCACGTCGTCGAGGCTAATCTCACAGGTGGGCGAGCAGTTGAGGCCCATCTTGTCCCAGACGGTGGTGACCTCGAACCCGTCGTCTTCGGGGTCGACGATGAACGTCGAGATGCCGTCGTACCCCGCGCCGGGGTCGGTGACGGCCTTCACGAGCACGCTGTTGGCGACGCTGGCGTTCGTGATGAACTGCTTCGTGCCGTTGAGCACGTACTCGTCGCCGTCCTTCTCGGCGACGGTGTCCATGTCGGAGGCGTCCGACCCCGAACCGGGTTCGGTGAGCGCCCACGCGCCCATCCCGTCGCCCTCGGCGAGCGGGCGGAGCCACTCCTCCTTCTGCTCGTGGGTGCCGAACAGTTCGATCGGCTTGGCACCCAGCGACGTGTGGGCGACGTACGAGAGGCCGATGCCGCCGGAGACGCGACCGAGTTCCTCGGCGACGACGGCGTACATCAGGGTGTCGCCCCCGAGCCCGCCGTACTCCTCGGTGAGCGGGACGCCCATCATGTCGAGGGCGGCCAACTCGTCGAAGATCTCCTGCGGGAACCGGTGTTCGTCCTCGATATCCTGCGCGATGGGAGCGATCTCCTCCTCGCAGAACTCCCGGACCTGGTCGCGGATCATCCGGTGTTCCGCGGGTAGATCAAAGTTCATGAACGAAGTGGAGGCGTCCCGGGAAATACTTGTTTCGATGGCTTTCGGTACGCGCAATATCCGCGGGGACGACACACGAGTGGGCGACGCTCCTCGACCGGCGCGGGGGCGGGTCGACTGGACCGTGTCCTACGGGACAGTCGGAGCAAGGTTCTTCGCACCGGCCACCGCGTTGGCAACCCGATGACCGACTCCGGCTCGACCGAGGACGACGACCCGTCGCTGTGGTGGGGGTGGGCGGCGACGCTCGGCGTCGTCGTGTTCGGAGTCGTCGTCCTCGCAGTCGCGGTCACGGCCACCGCGGGATCGCCCGCGACCTGTCGCGTCCCGAACCCCGGCGCGTGGTTCCGTTGCGACTGGACGCGTCGGTTCGCGACGAATCTGATCGGTGTCACCGTCGGCGCGGTCGTCGCGGTCGGTGTGGTCGCGGCGTCCGTGGGGGTCGCCCGGGCGGTCGCGCGTGGGCTCCGCGAGTAATCGGGCCCCGTCGTCGGGACGCCGCGACCACGGCCGTACCATCGACGACGCCCCTCATGGCTGAACCGCTGACAACTCACGTTCGGGCCGTACGACGATTTATCCCATCGGGCGCGGTACCACGTTCCATGGACCTCCAGCGGCTCCTCCGTGGCACCGTCGAGTGGGACCGACTGGAGGCGGTCGTCCGCGAGTTGGCCGCGCGTTACGGCGACGGCACGGCGCGTGCGGAGTTCCTCGACGCCGACAACTGGCTCTCCACGCCGTTCATTCTCCACACCGGCGGCGAGACGTACTTCGTGAAGGTGGTGAGCCGCCAGAACTCGCTGGTGCACGCGCTGTTCACCGCCGGTCGCAACCTCGGGGCGTTCTCCTCGGGGACGGAGGGGTTCTTCGGCCACTTCGGGACGCCGGCGCAGATGGCCCGCCACGAGTTGGAGGCGACCGAGGAGATGCGGGCGATCGGTGTCAACGCGCCCGAACCGGTCGAAGCGCTCGAAATCGACGGTCTCGGCGTCCTCGTCGTCGAGTACCTCCCGGCGTTCCGGCCGCTGGACGAGTTGGACACGGACACCGAGCGCGAGTTGGCGCCGGCGCTGTTCCAGTCGCTGCGCCGTCTCCACGACAGCGGACTCGCCCACGGCGACCTCCGCGCGGAGAACGTGCTCATCCTCGACGGCGACCTCTACTTCATCGACGCGACGAGCGTCCGCGAACCGGGTGCGCTCGACGCTCGCGAGTACGACCTCGCGTGCGGGCTGGCGGCGTTGGAGCCGCTGATCGGCGCGCCAGACGCCGTCGCGGCGGCGCTGTCGGCGTACCCCGCCGCAGACGTGCTCGGCGCGCGCGAGTACCTCGACTTCGTCGCCATCCGCCCGGACCACGACTTCGACGGCCCGCAGTTGAAAGGAGAGATCGAGAAGCGCGCTGCCGACCGTGGCGGGGTCGCAGACGCAACCGGCGAGCGGAGCGAGTCGTGAGTCACACGATCCATCGGGCCGTGCGACCCGGACGGTCGCGCCGTCGCTCGAACGGGGCGGTCGGCGACCCACGCGGCGTTCAGATCGGTGTCTCCCCTACTCCTCGGTGATCTCGATCCGCACCGGGCCGTCGTCGGCGTCGTCGCTCGCACCCGCATCGACGCCCGCCCCCGTGGGGCCGTCGCGCGTGGTCCCGTCGACGAACTCCTCGATGTGCTCGACGTTCCACACGTTCGCCTTGATCACGGCGTCGAACAGCGGCCCGACGACCGGGACCGACCCCAGCACCGCGTCGGCGGCCGCGTTCGCCAGCATCCGGACGACCGTCGACAGCGGGACGCCCAGGTAGGCCGCCTCGGCGACGATGTACAGTGAGATGCCCGCCGCGACCACGTCTCCCGCGCCCGGGAGCACGCCCAGCACCGGGTCGAGTCCGACCCACGTGTTCGTCCCCGGGATCCGAACCGCCTCGTCCATGACGCGCGCGACGGTCTGCACCCGTCGCAGCGCCGGTTCGTCGGCCGATTCGGGCAGGTCCATCGTGAACGACTCGGCGTCGACCATACCTGTCGCGACACGATCACGAGGAAAGGGCCTTACGGCCGCTCGGTCGACGAGGTCGCGCTCGTTGCCGCTCACAGACCCACCAGCAGGCGATTTGGCCACTCTCGGTCTCTCGGTCTCTCGGTCTCTCGTTCGGTGACCGCGACGCTCGTCGGTGGTGGTGTCGACCTCGGAGAGGGGAGGTCCGCTCCCTGAGACGCGCCGGAGGGTGGCTCCGGTGTCCGTCGCGCGGTGAATCCGACGTGGTGTGTGACGCCGACCGCGTCGCGGACGTGATGTGGTTCGGTGTGGTGTGCGTCTGTGCGGTGCCGGGGGCGGTGGGGCGGAGCGGGAGTGGGAGCGGGAGTGCTCCGACCCTCCCGGGCGGATGGGCGAATCGCCGTCGCACGGGCGCCCCCAGTTCGCTCGGGACACGCGGTCCCGTACCCCGCGAAGCCGAACCGGGACGACCGTAACGGTCGCTCTGTCCGGGCGCGCTGGGGGGGAGCACCTGGACAAGGCTCGGACCCGCGGTACCTGCATCGGCGAGCGTTCGTTACTTCAAGACACCGCCCGAATTATCGGATCCGATTTTCGACTAGCCGACGCCGTTTAGCCCTCGGAACGGAACACTCGGCCGTGTTCGATACGACGCTCTCGGCGGCGAGCGACCGAGACTGGGACACCGGCGCGGTAGAGGACCCGGTCCGAATCGCGATCGTCGGCTGTGGCAACTACGCGCGGTCGGTGTCGATTCCCGCGATGGTGGCGGGGACGTACGCGACGCCGACCGTCGCGGTCAGCGGCGCCCCCGACACGCGAGCCTCGCTGGCCGACGAGTTCGGCCTCACGTCCATCGACTACGACGCCTACGAAGCGGGGGCCGCGACCGACGAGTACGACGCCGTGTACGTCGCGACGCCGAACCGCCTGCACCTCCCGCACGTCGAGACGGCGGCTCGCCACGGCAAACACGTGATCTGCGAGAAGCCGTTGGAGGCGACCGTCGAGCGTGCCGAACGACTCGTGGCAGCCTGCGCCGACGCGGACGTCCGCCTGATGACGGCCTACCGGATGCAGACCGACCCCGTGGTCCGCCGCCTCCGCGAGTTCGTCGCCGGCGGCGGCATCGGCGACTTCCAGCGCGCGGTCGGCGACTTCACGTTCCCCGTGCTCGGGGGCGACGCGGGGCCGGACCAGTGGCGTCTCGACGGCCACCTCGCGGGCGGCGGCGCGCTGTACGACGTGGGCGTCTACCCGCTCAACACCGCCCGGTTCGTCGCCGGCGACGACCCGACCGCGGTGTCGGCGACGACTCGCTCGCCGGACCCCGCGTTCGACGAGGTTGACCAGCACGTCGACTTCCGTGTCGAGTTCGGCGGCGAGGACGGCTGGGTCGGCAACTTCTCGGCGTCTTTCTCCGGGCACTTCAACACCGAGTTGGAGTTCCTCGGCACCGACGGCCGGGTCGCGGTGCGGTCGGCGTTCGAACCCGGCGCCGACCGCGAGGTGACCGTCGAGACGCCCGACGGCACGCTCGAACTCGCCGAGGCGGGCGCCGACGAGACGGTCGCCGAATTCGACTACTTCGCGCACGCTGTCGCGACGGGTGCCGACGTGGAACCGGACGGCGCCGACGGCCTCGTCGACATGCGCACTCTGGCGGCGGTCCAAGCGTCGGCGGCGACGGGCGACCGGGTGGAACTGTAGCGAACTGCTCGGAGGGAAGCGGTCGGGGGCGCCGGCGCTCGCGATGGCGGGTGACGACGCGTGCGCTCACTGGCACCGACGACGGCGTGACTCGGCGGCGTGGGAAACGAAGGTGGGCGGAGTGGAGTGGGGAGGCGGTGGTGTGCGCGTCCGGCGCGATGGACCCCTGATCGCGGCTCGGGCGCGCACGGTCGCGTCGGGCGCGGCGGCGCGGATTTTTAGGTTCGCCAGCCTTCGACGAGAAAAGCGTCGATCAGCCGGCATCCCCGACTACTAGGCTGACGGTGATAAAGCCACCGGCACGCCCGACGGCGAGATTCGGCGCCGACGGAACGGTTATGTGAACACGAGCGGAGGCCAGCATATGGCTCGCCTCAGGGCCGAGGCACTGCTCGGCGGTGCCGAGGACCTGCTGTCACAGCCGCGCCGCATCGTCGACCACCGTCGACTCGGGGAGCCGGGCGACCCGCTCGGCCTCCCTGACGGCGGGGTCGTCGGGAAGCTCTTACGGGTGGAGGAGATCCCCCTCGCCCACGTGAACGTCGGGCCGGACGTGCGCGAGCGGCTCTGTCAACTCCTCGACGGCGAGCGCACCGTCTTCGTCCACTACGTCGAGTGAGCGGCGTCGCTCGTCGGCGTCGCCGACAGCGTCGGCATCAGTAGTCGCGCCGGTCCGCCAGTGCGGGGAACTCCTCGCGGACGGTGGCGACGCGCTCGGGGTCGGCGTCGGCGACGACGAGCGCGGGGTCGTCGCCCGACGACGCCAGCGTCGTCCCCCACGGGTCGTACACGGTCGAGCGACCGACGAGGTCCGCGTCCTCGAAGCTCCCCGAGCCGTTCACCGTCGCGACGTACGAGAGGTTCTCGATAGCCCGCGCCCGCGGGAGCGTCCGCCAGTGCTCGACCCGTGGGTACGGCCACGCGCTCGGCACGAGCACGAGTTCGACCCCCTCGTCCGCCAGCACGCGGAACTGTTCGGGGAAGCGCAGGTCGTAACACGTCGTCACCGCCACGTTGAGGCCCCCGACCTCGACGACCGGGAGCTCCTCGCCGGGGGTGAGCAGGCGCGTCTCGGCAGACTCGTAGCCGAACAGGTGGTGCTTGCGGTAGACGGCCAGCCGGTCGCCGTCGGCGTCGAACAGCACCGCGGTGTTCGCGAGGCCGTCGTCGGCCGGGACCGACTCCCCGTCGGCGGCGCTCGCGGCGAGGTCCTCGACGATGGAACCGGCCAGCAGCGCCACGTCGTGCTCGTTGGCGGCCTCCCGTAGGCGCGTCAGCGTCGGGCCGCCGAGCGCCTCGGCGCCGCGCTCGTACGCCTCGAACGCGAAGTAGCCGACGTTCCACAATTCCGGCAGGGCGACGAGGTCGGCACCGTCGGCGGCCGCGCGTTCGATGGCGTCGAGCGCGCGCTCCAGGTTGCCCTTGCGGTCGGCCTCGCGCACCTCGATCTGTGCGAGCGCTAGTCTCATGCCAACCCCAGGTCGCGTTCGAGTGCGCGTTCGAGGTTGTCGAGTTCCTCGCCGAAGCGCCGCTCGAAGAACGACTCGACGCCGGGGACGCGCCCGGAGACGACGAACTCGTTCACGAGGCGGGTGCGGCCGTCGTCGGTCTGGGAGACGGTGTGCTCGCCGGTGACGCGGAACGCCTTCGACTTCCCGACGAACTTCACGTACTCGGGCGGCTCCTTCGCGACTTCCTCGGTGTCGACGGCGATGCTCGACCGGATCACCGGGATCGGGAGTCGCACGTGCCACGTCGCGGTGCCGTCGTCGTGGACCTCGTACTCGTCGACGACGCTGATCGCGCCGGCGCGCTTGGCCGGGTCGGAGATGAACGCCCAGACGTCCGCCGGCTCCGCGTCGAAGACGAACTCCCGGGACACACGCACGGTCATTGTTCCGACCTACGGGCGGGGGGCGAAAAAGCGGGGGGGTTCCGGCGTGGACGCACGACGCTGTGGCTCAGCGATGTCGCGCCAGTGGGAGGGCGGACGCGTGGGCCGTGGGTCCAGAGCCTCAGGGTAGTTCCACGCGCCACGTGGTCGACCGCGCGCGACCCCACTTCTCGATGTCGACCTCGTCGGCCTTCTCGGCGAGCGTCGGGAGTCGCGAGCCGACCTGTTTGGCGGAGAGGCCGATGGCCTCCGCGATGTTCTTCGCCCGGAAGTACTCCTCCCCCCGGGAGACGCTGTCGCGCAGGTACGCGAGGATGCGTTTCTCCTCGTCGGTGTACTCCGTCATTTGTGCTACCTTACTCTACTGTGTGCGCGTTCTTAACGCTTCCTTCGGTGGCGAACGGCGGGTTCGACCGTCGACGGCACGCGTCGCGTCAGGCGTCGAACGCCTGCACCGCGACGACGGCCAGAATCGCCGCGCCCATCGCCAGCGCGAACCCCCACGCCATCACGATCTGGGACGCGCCGGCGATCATGAACCCCGCGCCGACGACCGCCAGCGCGGCGAACGCCAGCGAGACGCCGATCGCCTTGTCGCTTTCGAGGGTCTCGGTTGCCATACTCGACGCTCCGACGGAACGTACCTAACGCTTGCGGAAGACCGGCACACGGCGGGTCACTCCACGCCGGAGGGGGGCGACTGGTGCCTCGACGCCGCCGCCGTCACCGACAACGGACTGACAGGCGGCGAGCAGGCTTTTCAGCCCGGGGGGCACACCGACCCGACGATGAGTGGCAGTCCCGGCACGTCCCAGTCGCACAGGGAGACCGACCGCGCTGTCTCGACCGTCAGGGCGGTCGCCGCCGCCGTCGTCGTCCTGGTCGCCGCAGTCGGTGGGGCGTTCGCGCTCGGGGTCGTGGGCGCGCCGTCGGTCGTCGGCGTGGAGAACCGCTTCGGCGAGGTGACCAACGAGACGACCGTCGTCGAGAGCGACCTCGTCGTGAACAACCCCAACCCGATCGGCGTCCGCCTCGGCGGCGTGACCGCAGACTACGCCGTCACGATGAACGGTATCACGATGGCCGAGGGGACGAAGGAGGGCGTCGGGGTCACGACCGGCAACACCTCAGTCCCGTTCGAGACGAGTCTCGACAACTCGAAGATCCCGGCGTGGTGGGTGAGTCACGTGAACAACGGCGAACACACCGACCTGCTCGTGGACGCCGACGTGCGCTCGTCGCTCGTCGGGCAGAGCTACGGGACGCAGGTGAGTCGCGACGTGAACACCTCGATCATCGAGGCGTTCCGAACGAGTGAGCCGAAGCCGTTGAACGCGAGTTCGCCGGTCGTCTCAGACCCCGTGTTGATCCTCGAACGCACGGAAGCCGACTGGGGCACCGTGGACGACGACACCACCGAGGTGGAGATGACGCTGTACCTCCACAACCCCAAGTCGTACCCGATCACTGTCTCGAAGATCGGCTACGACATCTACATGAACAACATCACGATGGGGAGCGGTGAGGCCGGCCGGACGACCGCCATCCCGCCGGGAGAGACCGTCGCGGTCGAGGCGACCACCGAGATTCGCACCCAGCGCCTCGACGAGTGGTGGGTGTCGCACCTCCAGCAGAACCAGGTGACCGACCTCACCATGCCGTTCTACCTCGTCATCGATCTGTCGGAAGCCGGCGCGGGCGAACAGCGCATCCACCTCGACGGCTACCAGCGAACGGTCGAGACGGACCTCTTCGGAACGAAGAACGCGACCGACAGCGGCGCGGCGACCGACGCCGAAGACACCGACGAGAGCGGCACCGACGGCGACGACGAGTCGACGGCGACGCCGACCGACGACACGAACGAACCGTCGACCGAGACTGCGACGCCGACCGGAACCGCGACGCCGACGCCGACCCCGGACGGCTCCGACGACGGTCCGCTCGGGACGCCCGTCCCGACAGAGACGCCGACCGGCACCACGACCACCAGCGACGACGGGCTGTTCGCGGTCGCCGCGACCGTGCCACGCTGACACGCGGTGCCGACAACGCTTTACACGCGGGCGAAAACTGGGAACCATGCCCCGGAGTATCACCGCTCCTGATCGAGTTCTCGGACGGTAACGCAACCACCTCTGTGGACGGCGATGCCATCGTCGTCGAGGTGGACGGTGCGACGTACGAACTGACACGCGAGGCCGCCGCGGACCTGCAGGAGTCGCTGGCGGACGCGCTGACCGAACGGCGGGAGTTCTTCCGGACGGCGGGGGAGTTCCGCGCCGACGGGAGCTACGTCGTCTCGCGCAAGGCCGCCGACTCGGCGGGGAACGCGAAGGTGTTCGACTCCTTCGAGGAGGTTCGCCGCCTGTACGACCGCCTGCCGGAGACGTTCGACGCCGACGACGTGGGGACCACCGGCATCACCGGGTCGCGCCGGCACATGCTGATCCGGCACTTCGCCGAGCACCCCGCGTTCGACTGCCGGATCCACCGCCGGAATCCGCTGACCGGTCGCAAGGAGGACGGCGAGGAGTAGTCCGCCGCGCACTGCGGGTTCCGGAGACGGCCGAAGCCGCTCGGCGCAGCGACCGCTCCTCACTTCTCGCGTCTACTGAGCCTTCCACCGGTCGGTCTCACAGAAGTCGTGGGCGGCGCGGTCTCGTGCCGCGCCGCCGTTTCCCGAGACGCTCGCTGCGCTCGCGTCTCGCCGTACTCGCGGGTCGCTGGGCTCCCCGCTCGCCCAATCGGGGCCTCCCGGTGGTCGGCCATACAAGATTCGTGGGCGGCGCGGGACAGGACCGCGCCGCCGTTTCCCGAGACGCTCGCTGCGCTCGCGTCTCGCGTTACTCGATCGTGACGAACTCGTTCTCCTCGTTCAGCGCGAGGTTCGCGGCGACCTCCGCGATCCGCATCGCGTACTGCGCCGTCTCCTGGAGGCTGACGAGCACCTCACGCACCTGGAGCAACTGCGCGTTCGACATCTCCGGCAGGTCGGTGAGGATGTCGTTCTCGCGGTCTTTCAGCTCGCGGAACAGGTACTTCACCTCGATCGTGAGCGCGTAGTCGCGCTTGACCGCGGCCTCGACGGCCATCGCGGTGATCTGGTCGACCTGGTCGGTGAAGTCGCGGATGCGCCGCATCGTCGCGTCGTCGACGTCGAGCGTGTTGCCCTCGGCCTCCATCGCGATCTCGGCGATGTCCTCGGCGTTGTCCGCGATGAGTTCGAGGTTCTTCGCGATCGAACGGTAGCCGATCAGCGGGAACCCCGAGTCGAGGCCGACTGCGCGCGCGAGGTTCGGGTTCTGGTACGCCGTGAAGATGAGGCGAAGCAGGAGGACGAAGATCTTGTTCGCCTGCCGCTCGCGGTTGAGCGCGCGCTGGGCCAGGTCGGCGTTGCCGTGGGCCAGCGCCTTTACCGCCTCGCCGCGCATCGTCGACCCGGTGTTCTCCAGGCGTTCGAGCAGGTTGTCGAGCGTGAAGTCCTCGGGGTCGACCGAACAGCGAATCGCGATGTTCTCCGGCGTCTCCTCGATGACGCCGAGGCCCATGAGCTGCGTCTCGGCCTTGTAGACGGCGTTGATGTGGTCGGAGCCGAGCGCGCCGTCCTCGGTGGTGATGTTGATGACGCGCCGGCCGAGCACGTACTGCGCGAGGATCGCGCGTTCGAGCGCGTCGGCGTCGAGGTTGTCGGCGTGGAGGGTCGCCTCGGCGTCCTCGGTGCTCGCCGACTCCGGCAGCACCGTCAGCGTCCCCTTCCCGCCCATCCGGAGCGACACCTCGTCGCCCTTCTCAACGTTCTGTTCTTTCGCCCATTCGGCGGGCAACGTCATCGCCAGCGTCGAGGGGCCCAGTCGTTGGACCTTCCGCGTTTCCATAGCTGTCAGGACCCCCTAGACGACCTTAACCTTGTCCCCATGTCCATAATACCCGTGGCGAGATATGTAAGGATCGACCGCCTGACTTATCACGCGGGGTCGACTCGGCCTCAGACGATTTTCATCATCCGCCGCTCGAAGCGCCCGACGCGCACTTTCTCCCAGCCACGCAGCGCCTCGTCCAGGTCCGGGTCGTCGGTGTCGACGCGCAGCACCCGGAGGTCGTCGAGTTTGTCGCGCGAGGCGACGACCTCCACGTCGCACTCGCGGATCACCGCGGGCGACAGTTGGGGGTTGCCGCGGCCGAAGACGAATCCCTGTCCGCCGATGGGTGTGACGACGATGACGTTGTCCTCGCCGAGCGCGTCGAGAATCTCCGCCTCCGTCGCGTCCAGTTCGACGACCTCGCCGTCGCGGAACACGTCGACGCCGATGGGCGACCCCTCGAAGCCGAGTCGCTCCTTCACCTCGCCGACGGTCGACCCGGGCCCGAGCACCCACGTCGTCTCTGGGCGAGCGCGCACGTCCTCGGCGACGCCCTCGGCGAGCGACTCGACGGTGCCACCGCCGATCTGTTTCCCAGACTGGAGTTGCTCGGCGACGGGGACGTGCGCGACGGCGCGGAGTTCGGGGTTGACCTCGCCCTCGCGGTAGTCGTCCTCGTCGATGTCCATCACCTCCCGGCGTTCGGTGCGCTCGAACGTCGCGGCGGCGTAGGCGGCGTCCTCCGGGGAGACGGCGAACACCGACGAGTACACCTTCACCCCTGCGGGGACGCCGAGCATCGGCGTGTCGCTCCCCGCCAAGCCCTCCGCCACGTCGGCGGCGGTGCCGTCACCCCCGACGAACAGCACGAGGTCGACGCCGGCCTCACGGAACGCCGCCACGGCGCGGCCCGTGTCGTCGCTGGTCGTCTCCTCGCCCGCGGGCGTGCCGAGCACCTCGGGGTCGAACCCCGCCGCGCGGACTTCGCTCGCGCCCATCGGGTCGCCCCACGCGACCAGGTCGGCGTCGGGTGCGCGCTCGGCGAGGGCGTCGAGGGCACGGCGAGCGCGGTCTGGCGCGCGCGGGTCGGCCCCCCGGGCGCGCGCCTCCGCGACCTTCCCGTCTGTGCCCTTCAGGCCGACGCGGCCGCCCATGCCCGCGATGGGGTTGAGCAGGAAGCCGATTCGCATACCGAGGGGCGGCGCGCGGGCGGCAAAAGCGCCCCGAATCCGGGGGCAGGCGCACCGCTATTCGATGTGGACGCTGACGGACGGAGGACGGGAGAACTCGGTGGGGACCTCTGTGTATCCGGTTCTACAGCAGACCGAGGTTCAGCGCGTACGGCCACGGGGCGGAGGCGAGCGCGAGAAACGCGAGCGCCGCGCCGGCCATCACGGTGTTCTTGAGGAAGCTCGTCATCTCGTCTTGCTGCTGGTCCTCGGGGACGGCCCAGAAGTTGTGGATGGTGACCGCCGACAGCAGCAGGAACACCGCGAGGCCGCCCGCGGCGACGACGACGAACGCGCCCGTCGCGATGCCGAGGCCACCGAGCAGGAGCAGGCCGCCGGAGAACAGCGTCGCGAGCCGCGGCGCCGGGACGCCCTTCGCCTCGGAGTAGCCAGCGAGGCCGTCGGTCATCATGAAGTGGTTCAGTCCCATGAACGCGAGGACGAAGCCGAACAGGAGCCGCGCGAGGAGGAACACCTCGGCGGAGCCGGCGCTGTTGAACAGGTCGGACGCACCCTGGAGCACGATTGTGTCGAACATCGACCGATGGTACACGACGCCCCAAGTTATAATTTCCCTGACATTGGCGTAACCGGGTTACACGGCTGTCACTCGCGTTCATTCAGGGTTCTACAGCCTCCAATCGGTCGATCCCCTCATTCAGAATCATCGTCCGAACTCTACTCTCGCACATCTGATAGTTCTTCGACGGTCGACCTCCTCGCCTCGTCCCGTCGCGGTCGGCGTCGCAACCGACGGGGACGAACCACCGGGAGCGACGGAGGTATGGCCGCTCGACCCCTCGATCCGACCATGTACACGGGGCGGACCGAACAGCCGTGTTGCCTGTGCGACTCGCCGGACACGGTGGCCCGGATCGACATCCCACCACGGGCGGTCCAGTTGATGAAGCACTCCGACCCCATCGCGTGGCGCGACATCGTGGGCGAGGTGTCCATCCACTTCTGTGAGTCCGACTGGGAGACCGTGGTGGACCTCGTGGTGAACCTCGGGATGAACCCGCTGTCGCGGTGCAACGTCGCGCGCGCCTCCTTCCACCTCCGGGAGGACTTCGAGGCGCTGTTGAACGCCACCCGGGAGGAACCGGACCAGACGGAACTGGAGGAACGACTGCTCGCGGCCGCCGACGAGACGCTGTCGAACGTCGACGACCCGATGACCGAACAGC
The DNA here is from genome assembly GCF_029338555.1 of Halobaculum marinum. GTDB lineage: Archaea > Halobacteriota > Halobacteria > Halobacteriales > Haloferacaceae > Halobaculum > Halobaculum marinum. Next base: position 1,075,989 of record NZ_CP119989.1, read on the forward strand.
GCGACGTGGTCGAGGCGCGGGTGGTCGTGGACTCGCTGACGGAGTTGGGCGTCGCGTCCGCCTGACGCCGTCGTCCCGACGCCTCGCGGTGCGTGTGCGCGCGAAGTGGCACGCCCGGACCACGACGGTGATAGGCTTATCCCCCTCCCCGATGTAGCGCCGCTGAGAGAAGATGTCGTTGCGCGCAGTCATCGCGTCCGTCGAGGACCGCGAGAAGCGGTTGACGGTGTTCGATCCCCCCGACGAGGCGGTCGTCGAGGAGCTGCGCGAGTACTTCGCCTCGCAGGCGGTTCGCGTCGAGGTCGGCAGCACCGACAGCGGGCTCTCGGGCTACGTCGTGCTGTCGGACGAACACGACGACGAGGTGCTCGCGGCGGTCGACCTGCGGCACCTCGACGGTGACCTGACGGCGGCGCCGGGCGAACAGGGCGCGTTCGCCCCGATCCTCGAACACCTCGACGGCGCCACGTTCACCTCCTACGACATCCCGCAGATGATGGCCGCGACGCGGGAGATGGAAGACCGCGCGTGGCGCGCGGGGACGGGCGAACTCCACGCGGGGTTCCAGCGCGTCGGCGCCATCCGCGCGCAGAAGGGGGTGTACGAGGACCTCGCCACCAAACACCTCGACATCCACACGTACTGCGCACCGAGCGACGACCACCCGGAGATCGAAGGCGTCACGATCCACCAGGTGGACTCCCGAGAGATCGCCGAGTCGTGGTTCGTCGTCTACGACGGCGGCGGCAACCCCAACGACGCGTGCGCGCTCCTCGCCGAAGAGCGCGGTGACACCGACGGACGACGGTTCTACGGCTTCTGGACGTACGACCCTGCGATCGTCGGGCGTGTGCTCGATCACTTGACCGAACAGTACGTACTTTCAGCTAACTGACAACCTACCGGTGGGTTTCCGACGGTTTCCGACAGGTTATATGCGTGGCTGACTGAACGGTTAGACAACACCGATGTCACACCGTTTCAGCGCGAGCGTTATCGCGGCAGTACTCTGCCTGTCACTGGTCGGCCCCGGCTTCGTCGGCGTCGCCGCGGCGGTTGAGGATCCGCGGTTCGAGGCGGACGTGCCCGAACCGGTCGTACAGCCAGGAACGACCCAACAGCTGACGGTCGAACTCACGAACGACGCAGCCGACTACGACGAGACCGTCGAGCCGGCGTACGACGTCCGCGCGACCGTCGGCGACACCGACGGGATCGAGGTGCTCTCGGGCACTCGCGAGGTCGGTCGGATGGGTAACGGCGCCACGCGCGCGGTTACTGTCCAGATCGACGTGGCGGCCTCCATCGCCGGTGGGACCCACCGCGTCCCCATCGTCGTCGAGTACCGCGACGAGGACGACCGCGACGAGGTCGTCACCCAGACCGTGTACGCCACCGTCCGCGTCCAAGAGCGCGCGCGGTTCGCCGTCGAGTCCGTCGACTCTGCGGCGCCCGTTGGCGGTTCCGGCCCGGTCGACGTGACCATCCGGAACGTGGGTGAAGAGCAGGCGTCCAACGCCGTGGTCGCGTTCCAGTCCGGGAACTCGGATCTCACGTTCGGGCAGTCGGCGAGTGCGCGCCGGTTCGTCGGCACGCTCGCGCCCAACGAGACCGCGACGGTGAGCGTCGACGCGACGCTGTCGTCGTCCGCTGAGACCCGCGAGTACGCCGTCGACGCGACCGTCGAGTACGAGACCGTGGAGGGCGCCTCCGCGACCTCCCGGCCGCTGTCGTTCGGCGTCCTGCCGATCCCCGAGCAGACGTTCGGCGTCGAGGGACTGGAGAGCACCCTCCGCGTCGGCGAGGAGGGACAACTCACCGGAACGGTGACGAACACTGGCGAACAGACCGTGACGAACGCGGTCGTGCTGTTCGAGACGACCAACCCCAACGTCTCGCCGTTGGAACCGGAGGTGGCCGTCGGCTCGCTCGCGCCGGGTGAGTCCGCCGAGTTCGCCTTCGACATCGAAGTGTCCGACGCCGCGGAGGCCGGCCCACGCCAGTTCACGCTGCGCGTGCAGTACCGCGACCCAGATGGCACCCAGCAGACCGGCGACCCAATCGACGCGCCGGCGACCGTCGCCGAAGAGCGTGACGAGTTCGCCGTCAGCGTCGTCAACGGGAGCTTCGAGTCTGGCAGCAGCGGGACGCTCACGCTCGAGGTGACGAACAACCGCGAGACGACCGTGCGCGAAGTCTCGGCGAAGCTGTTCCTCGACGCGCCGCTGTCCTCCAGCGACGACGAGGGGTTCATCGACGTGCTCGAACCCGGCGAGACGAAGGAGGTGACGTTCGACCTGTCGATGGCCGGTTCCGCCATCGTCGGCAAGAAGTACCCCGCGAGCGTCGACTTCCGCTACGAGACGAGCGAGGGTGACACGCTCATCTCCGACACCTACCGCGTGCCCATCCGCGCGACCGCCGCCAGCGGCGGCGGCATCCCGCTCGGCCTCGTCGGCGTCGTCGCAGTCGTCGTCGTCGGACTGATCGGGGGCGTCATCGTCAGGCGCAACAGATGAGCGACGGGCGGATCGTCGGTCAGATCGCGACCGAGATCACCGAGCGTCCCGGCCGGATCGTCGTGGCGTTCCTGCTGGTGACGGTGCTGTTCGCCGGCGGCCTGGCGAACGTCTCCACGTCCGCGGGGACCGAGCAGTTCACCTCCGGCATCCCGGCCGAGCAGGCGCTGTCCGACATCCAGCGCGAGTTCGGCCCGTCGTTCACGACCGACAGCGGGTCGACACAGCTCGTCCAGCGCAACCGGAACGTGCTGTCGAAGCCGGCGATGATCCGGATGCTGGAGGCGCAGTCGCGACTCCAAGACACCGACGGCTTACGCGTCGTCGGCGTCTCCTCGCCGGCGGCGACGGTCGCGCGAACGATCGACCCGACCGCGACGACGACCGACGCGCAGATCCGCGCGCTCGAACAGGCGACGCCCTCGGAGGTCGACGAGGCGGTCCGGGCGAACGCCGACAACCCCGCGTTCACCGGCGGCGTCTCTGACGACTTCAACGCCGAGTCGGCGTCCGCCTCCGCGGCGATCGGCGTCGTCAGCCACCAGATCCCCGGCGCCGGCGGCGGCGGTGCGGCCGCTGGGCAGTCCGGGTCGAGCCCGCTGACCGACATCCAACTACGGAGTCAGCGCGTCGTCGACACCGTCGGCGGCGACATCACCGTCTTCGGCTCCGGGATCATCTCCGACGAGTTCTCCACGGTGATCACGGACTCGCTGATCATCGTCACGCCCGCCGCGGTGATCCTCATCGCGGGCTTCCTCGTGGTCGCCTACCGCGACCTGCTCGACCTGTTCCTCGGGTCGTTCACCCTACTGTTGGCGGTCGTGTGGACGTTCGGCTTCCTCGGGCTGGCCGGGATCCCGTTCAGCCAGATGATGATCGCGGTGCCGCCGCTGCTGCTCGCGGTCGGCATCGACTTCGGGATCCACGCGGTGAACCGCTACCGCGAGGACCGCGCGGAGGGGCTCGGCATCGACGAGGCGATGAACCTCGCGGTCCGGCAGCTCGTCGTGGCGTTCTTCATCGTCACCGGGACGACCGTGATCGGATTCCTCGCGAACCTCACCTCCGCGCTCGCGCCGATCCGCGAGTTCGGACTGGTCGCGGCGGCGGGCATCCTGTTCACGTTCCTGCTGTTCGGGATCTTCCTCCCGGCCGCGAAGGTGCTCATCGACCGCAACCGCGAGGCGCTGCCGATCCCCACGTTCTCGCAGAAGCCGCTGGGCGCCGAAGGGAGCGGACTCGCGGACGTGCTCCGCGTCGGCGTCTGGATCGGCGAGCGCGGGCCGCGAGTGTTCCTCGCGCTAATGGTCGTGCTCACGGTCGCCTCCGGCGGCTACGCCGCGGGCATCTCCACCTCGTTCTCGCAGGAGGACTTCCTCCCGCCCGAGGAGACGCCGGACTACCTGGAGTCGCTGCCAGAACCGTTCGCGCCGGGCGACTACTCCGCCGTCGGGACGCTCAACTTCCTCGAAGAGAAGTTCACCGCGAGCCAGGGCGGGTCGGTGACCATCTACGTCGAGGGGGACATGGAGGAACCGACCAGACTCGAGGAGATCCATCGCATGGGTGAGAGTCCCCCCAGTTCGTTCGTCAGCGAGGACGGCCACGCCCAAGAGCAGAGCATCATCACGGTGATCCGCCAGCGCGCGGCGAGCGACCCCGAGTTCCGCCGACTCGTGAACCGCAACGACCGCAACGCCAACGGGATCCCCGACGACAACCTCGGAGAGGTGTACGACTACCTGCTGTCGTCGTCCTCGCGCGACCAGGCACTCCAGTACCTCGCCGAGGACCGACGGAGCACGCAGGTCGTCTACTCGGCGCAGGCCGACGCCAGCCAAAACGAGGTGACCGCCGACGGTCGCGCCGTCGCCGAGCGCTACCGCGCGACCAGCGGTATCGCCGTCGCCACCGGGAGCACGGTGGTGTTCGCGGCGGTGTCGGACCTCATCTTCACCTCCGCGGTGCAGAGCCTCGCGGTGGCACTGGCGCTGACGGTCGTGTTCCTGCTCGTCATCTACGGTGTGCTGGAGGGCCGCCCCTCGCTGGGGCTGGTGAACACGGTCCCGATCGTAGCGTCGGTCGCGCTCGTCGCGGCGACGATGCGGCTCGCGGGAATCGCGTTCAACGCGTTCACCGCGACGATCCTGTCGCTCACGATCGGGCTCGGGATCGACTACTCGGTCCACGTCGTCCACCGCTTCGTCGACGAGCGGACCGAACACGACCTGATCACCGCCTTGGAGCGGACCGTCCGGGGGACCGGCGGCGCACTGCTGGGCAGCATGCTCACCACGACGACCGGCATCGGGGTGTTGATGCTCGCGGTGCTCAGCATCCTCGGCCAGTTCGGTGTGCTCACCGCCTTGTCGATCCTCTACTCGTTCGCCACGTCGATGCTGGTGCTCCCCTCGGCGTTGGTTGTCTGGGACCGCCTCGAAGGCCACGACCCCGACCGCCCCGTGGAGGCGAAGACGGGGCTGTCGATCCCGTTCCTCGGCGGCGGGAGCGACGCCGGAGGCGCGAACGACCCGGCCGGACCGGAACCGACGCGCGGCGACTGACGCCGCCCGACGGTGGCGCGCCTACCGACGGACGGTGAACCCCGTCAGGCCCTCGGGGTCGCCGTACTCGACCGCGACGTCCTCGACGACTGCGCTCGGACTGCCCGTGTGACACCACTCGACCATCCCTTCGACCGCGTCGCGCCGCCCCTCGAAGACGGCCTCCACGCGCCCGTCGTCGAGGTTTTTGACCCAGCCGTCGACGCCCCGCTCGCGGGCGGTGTCGCGGGTGGTCGCTCGGTAGAAGACGCCCTGCACGCGCCCGGAGACGAACACGTGTGCGTGAACTCGCTCGTCGTCGCTCATGAGCGCCCGTTCGGCGCGGACACCCGAAAAGCCGCCGGCGGCGAGTCGTCGACCGAGCCGCCACCGCGGGCTTTTCCTCCTCGCCGGCCACCCGTGGACAACGATGCAATCGCGAACCAGCCGTAGCGGGCGAACGAGGGGCCGCCCGTGACCGCAGACGGAGCGGCCCAGCGCTACGGCTACGCGGTGGCGCCGCTGCTCGCGGCGGCCATCTGGGGCGGGATGTACGTCGTGAGCAAGTGGGGGTTCGCGCGAGTGCCGCCGCTCACCTTGGGGTTCCTGCGCGTCGCGGTCGGCGCCGCCGCGCTGTACGCGGTGGTCCGCGCTCGCGGCGTCACGGTCGACCGGGCGGACTACCGCCGGTTCGCCGTGCTCGGCGGGTGGGTCGCGCTCACCATCGCGACCCAGTTCCTCGGCACGGAGTGGACGAACGCGAGTCAGGGATCGCTGCTCACCGTCCTCACGCCGGTGTTCACCGTCGCGCTCGGCGCGTGGGTGCTCGGGGAGACGGTCACCCGTCGGACGGTGGTCGGCGTCGGCCTCGCCGGCGTCGGCACGCTCGTTGTGCTCGCAGGGCAGTACGACCTCGGGAGCCTCGCGGTCGCCAACGCGGCCGGCGTCGGCGCGCTCGTCCTCGCGAGCGTCGCGTGGGCCGGCTACACCGTCTGGGGCGTACCGGTCGTCAGGAAGTACTCGGCGTTGACGGCGGCGACGTACTCCTCGCTGGCGTCGCTCCCGGTGTTGGCACTCCTGTCGGCGGTGGAGGTGGCGGTTCGAGCGCCGCCGCTGGGGGCGCTGACGACGCCGGGCGCACTGGCGGCGGTGGCGTACCTCGGTCTCGGGTCGACCGCGGCCGCCTGGTACCTCTGGTACAAGGGGTTGGAGACGGTGTCGGCGGGCACCGTGTCGGTGTTCTTCTTCGCGCAACCGCTCGTCGGGGCGGCGCTGGGGGCGGCGCTGCTGGGCGAGGCAGTCGGCCCGTGGTTCCTCGTGGGCGGCGTGGTGATGGCCGTCGGCATCTGGACGGTGAGCACCGGTCGTGCCGCCGCCGACACGGCGACTGGCTCCGGCGCCGAGCGTTCGACTGAGGGCTGACAGACGACGACGAACTGGACTCCTCCCGGCGCGTGTCGTCGTGCACCCGCGAGCGCGCCGGGGCGGTGGTCACCGCATCGGCGACGGTGCCCCCGTCATCGCACTTCAACTCCCGGTCGCCGCCGCCGACCGGGGGAGTCTTGGGCGCGCACCCGGACGGTCGAGTATGGACCTGTTCGGAACCGCCGGCATCCGCGGCGACGTGACCGAGCGCGTCACGCCGGGGCTCGTCCTCGACGTGGCCCGCGCGCTCGGCGCTCACGCCCGCGAGGCCGGCGACCGGGAGTTCGTCGTCGGTCGCGACGGTCGCGTCACCGGACCGGCGCTGGCGGCGGCTGCCGAGGCTGGACTGGAGTCGGCGGGCGCGACCGTGCGCCGCATCGGTCAGGTGCCGACGCCCGCGCTGGCGTTCGCCTCGCGCGGTCGCCGCGGCGTCATGCTCACCGCTTCGCACAACCCGCCGACCGACAACGGCGTGAAGGCGTTCGTCGACGGCGTCGAGTACGGCGAAGCCGCCGAGACTGCCATCGAGGAGGCCGTCGCCGCCGGCGCCGCTCCGACCGACTGGGACGAGTGGGGCGACGGCGCCGACGAGGAGGTGCTCGACGCCTATCGTGCGGCCGTCGTCGACTACGCTCGCGGCTTCGGCGCGGACCCCGAGGACCTGCGCGTCGCCGTCGACTGCGGCAACGGGATGGCCGCGTTGGCGACCCCGCAGGTGCTCCGGGAGGTGGGTGCCGACGTGGTGACGCTCAACGCGACCGTCGACGGCCACTTCCCCGGCCGCGAGTCGAAGCCGACGCCGGAGTCGCTGACGGACCTCCGCGAGTTCGTCCGCGAGGGCGGTGCCGACTTCGGCATCGGTCACGACGGCGACGCCGACCGCATCGTCGTCGTCGACGGCGACGGCGAGGTCGTCCACGAGGACACCGTGCTCGCCATCCTCGCCGAGCGGTACGTCGCGACGAGCGACGCCGACGACCCCGTCGTCGTCACGACGCCCAACGCCTCCGGTCGGATCGACGAGCGCGTCGAGGCGGCGGGCGGACGCGTCGAGCGCGTCGCGCTCGGCTACCTCCACGACGGCATCGCTGCCGCCCGCGCGGGCGGGGGCGACGTGGTGTTCGCGGCCGAGCCGTGGAAGCACGTCCACACCGGCTTCGGCGACTGGATCGACGCCGTCGTCAGCGCCGCGGTGTTGACCCGCCTCGTCGCCGACGAGGGACTCGGCGGCCTGCGCGCACCCGTCACCGAGCGCCCGTACCGGAAGGTGAGCGTCGACTGCCCCGACGACGCCAAGCCCGCCGTGATGGAGCGACTCGGTGAGTCGCTGCCGGCGGCGTTCCCCGACGCCGAGGTCGACCCCGAGTACGGCGTGCGGCTCACGTTCCCGGACGCCTCGTGGACGCTCGTGCGCCCCTCGGGCACCGAGCCGTACGTCCGCGTGTACGCCGAACACGACGACGTCGATCCGTTCGTCGACGAAGTCGCCGCCGTCGTCGAGTCTGCCGTGAGTGCTGTCACTGAGTCGTAAGGAGCTTGTCCGGCGGATTACGACGATTTTAAACGTCTCAGCTCCGGGCTTGCGCACATGGACACAGACCGGTTCGATCGGCGGAAGTTCGTGAAGGGTGTCGGTGCGGCTGGCCTCGTCGGCCTCGCAGGCTGTACCGGCGGCCCCGAGTCCGGTGGCAGCGACGGCGGCTCCGAGGACACTGAGGCGTCGACCCCTGCGGCCGACGACACCGCGACCGAGGCCTCGGGCTCGGAGACGACCAACATCGGGATGGTGTACGCGACCGGCGGGCTGGGCGACGGCTCGTTCAACGACCAGGCGCAGACCGGGATCCAGCAGGCCGCCGAGGAGTTCGACATCTCCTTCGACGAGTCCGAGCCGGACTCGGTGTCGCAGTTCTCGACGTACCAGCAGCAGTACGCCCAGTCGACCGACCCCGACTACGACCTCGTGTCGTGTATCGGCTTCCTGCAGGCTGACGCGCTCTCCCAGACCGCGCCCGAGTACCCCGAGCAGGACTTCATGATCGTCGACAGCGTCGTCGACGCCGACAACGTCCGCTCGTACACGTTCAAGGAGCACGAGGGCTCGTACCTCGTCGGCCAACTGGCCGGCCTGCTCACGAGCCAGTCGTTCTCCGCGGGCGAGTCGTCGACCGCCAGCGACACCGCGAACGTCGGCTTCGTCGGCGGCGTCGAGGGGACGCTCATCAAGAAGTTCGAGGCCGGCTTCATCGCGGGCGCGCAGGCCGCGAACGCCGACATCGAGGTCCAATCGACGTACACCGGCTCCTTCTCCGAGCCGTCCGCGGGCCGCGAGGCCGCGAGCTCGATGTACAGCTCCGGCGCGGACGTCGTCTACCACGCGGCGGGGAACACCGGCATCGGCGTGTTCCAGGCCGCCCGCGAGGAGGGCAAGTTCGCCATCGGCGTCGACCGCGACCAGTCCGTCACGACGGACTACGCGGACGTGATCCTCGCGTCGATGGTCAAGCGCGTCGACACCGCCGTCTACAACGCCGCGCAGGCGACCGTCGAGGGCAGCTTCGAGGGCGGCACGGCGACCAGCCTCGGCCTGGCCGAGGAGGGTGTCGCCAACGTGTACGGCTCCGAACTGGGCAGTGAGATCCCCGACGACGTGAAGTCGGAGGTCGACGCCTCCGCCGAGGCGATCATCAACGGCGAGATCACCGTCCCGCAGGACCCGAGCGAGATCTGAGCGGGCGACCCCTCGGCGACGCGATGTCGCCGGCAGCCGTCTCGTCACACGATCCACACCTCTTTGTTCGCGCTTCGTCCGTGAGCCAGTGGTAGCTCCCCCTGACAGTCGTGTTTTCTGAGGCGTCGGTCGGACGAAACGCGCCGTTTATCCCGCACCCGCCGAAACACCCGCCGACATGACGGAGGCCGTCCGCCTCGACGGGATCACGAAGCGCTTCCCCGGCGTCGTCGCCAACGACGACGTCACCCTCTCGGTCGAGCGGGGGACGGTCCACGCCCTGCTCGGCGAGAACGGTGCCGGCAAGACCACGCTGATGAACGTCCTCTACGGGCTGTACGAGCCCACAGAGGGCGACGTGTACGTCGACGGGGACGGACTAAGTTACGACGACGACGGCGCGATTGCGGACCCCCCGCGTCGTTTCGACTCCCCGCGCGACGCTATCGACGCCGGCGTCGGGATGATCCACCAGCACTTCATGCTGGTCGACCCGATGACCGTCGCCGAGAACATCACCCTCGGGAACGAGCCGCGCAAGTGGGGCGGCCTCGCCGTGGACCGCGAGGCGGCTCGCGAGGACGTGATCGAACTGTCCGAGCGCTACGGCTTCGACGTGGAGCCGGAGGCGACGATCGAAGACATCGGCGTCGGCGTCCAACAGCGCGTCGAGATTCTGAAAGCGCTGTACCGGGGCGCAGAGATCCTCATCCTCGACGAGCCGACGGCCGTGCTCACGCCCCAGGAGGTCGAAGACCTGTTCGAGGTGCTGGAGGAGCTGACCGACGCGGGGAAGACGGTCATCTTCATCACGCACAAGTTGGGCGAGGCGCTGGAGGCCGCCGACGAGGTGACCGTCCTGCGCGACGGGAAGAACGTCGGCAGCGTGGAGACGGCGGGCACGACCCGCGAGGAGCTGGCCGAGCTGATGGTCGGTCGCGAGGTGATGCTGGAGACGGAGACGCCCCCCGCGAACCCGGGCGACGAGACGCTGACAGTGTCTGGCGTGAGCGCCGACGACGAGCGCGGCGTCACCGCGGTCGACGACGTGTCGTTCACCGTCCGCGAGGGCGAGGTGTTCGGCATCGCCGGCGTCGACGGCAACGGTCAGTCCGAGTTGGTCGAGGTGATCACCGGACTCCGCCGACCGACCGCCGGCAGCGTCGCACTGGAGGGCCGGGACGTGACCCGCGCGTCTCGTCGCGAGCGCACCCGCGCGGGCATGGCGTACATCCCCGAGGACCGCCAGGAGCGCGGGCTCGTGATGGACTTCGACCTCACCGAGAACGGCGTGCTCGGCTCCCAACACGACGTCCCGTTCGCACACAACGGCCGCCTCGACTGGTCGTACGCCGACGACCACGCGGTCGACATCATCGAAGAGTACGACGTTCGCCCACCGGACGCGAGCGCCGAGGCGAAGTCGCTGTCGGGCGGCAACCAGCAGAAGTTCATCGTCGGCCGGGAGTTCGCCCGCGACCCCTCCTGCATCGTCGCCTCGCACCCGACGCGCGGCGTCGACATCGGGTCGACGGAGTTCATCCACGACCGGCTCATCGACCTGCGCGACGAGGGACGAGCGGTGCTGCTCGTCTCCTCGAAGCTCGACGAGGTGCGCGGGCTGTCCGACCGCCTCGCGGTGATGTACCGCGGGCGCGTCGTCGACGTGGTCGACCCCGACGAGGTGACCGAAGAACAGCTCGGCCTGCTGATGGCCGGCGAGGAGCCCGAGGACGTTCCGCGCGCGCCGACGCCGGGCGCCCGCGACGGGGCCGGCTCCGGAGAGGCGGTGGAGACGCCGCCGACCGACGACGCGGACGCGGAGGTGGCCGATGACTGACGCTGGCGACGGGAGCGACCCGGCGTCGACGCCGTCGCCGCGCGACCGCGCGTTCGACGCGCTCGACCGCCTCGTGTCCGCCAGCGCGACCGAACGGCTCCTCATCTCTGGGTCTGCGCTCGTGTTGTCGATGGTGGTCGGCTTCCTCCTCATCCTCGTGGCGGGGCGGATGACCTCCTGTGACACGGCGGCGTACACGCTGTTCGGCGTCGGCTTCTGTTACGACCCGGTGCTCGTGTACGACAGCTTGTTCCTCGGCGCGTTCGGCGACTTCCTCGCGAACCCGCTCAACGGGCAGTTCGCCACCACCATCTCCGAGACGACGGTGCTGGTGTTCACGGGCGTCGCCGTCGCGGTGGCGTTCAAAGCGGGCGTGTTCAACATCGGCGGACAGGGCCAACTCGTGTTCGGCGCGCTCGCGAGCGCGCTGGCGACGTACGCCGTCGCGGGCGCCCTCTCGGGCGTCGTCGGCACCGTCGTGCTCGTCACCTTCGGCCTCGCGGTCGGCGCGTTCGTGGGTGGCCTGTACGGCGCTATCCCGGGCGCGCTGAAGGCGTACGCCGACGCCAACGAGGTGATCACGACGATCATGCTCAACTTCGTCGCCACCTCGGTGGCGCTGTACCTCGCGGGCGGCCCGTTCAAGGACCCCGAGAGCTTCGCCAACCAGACCCGGCGGCTCCCGGATTACGCGCTGTTCCCGCAGCCGCTGTTCCCGGGCCGGACGGACGCGTCGATGATCGCGCTCGTGCTGGCGGTCGTCGTCGCGCTCGGAATCGCGTACCTGCTCCAGCGGACGGCGTTCGGCTACGACATCCGGACGAGCGGCATCCAGCCGGACGCCGCCGAGTACGGCGGCGTCGACGCCGCACGCACGGTCGTCTCCTCGATGGCGCTGTCGGGCGCGCTCGCCGGCCTCGGTGGCGCGGTGTACGTCCTCACCATCGCCGGCAACTTCCAGACGGGCGTGCCCGACTACGGCTTCGACGGCATCACCGTCTCCATCCTCGCGGGCAACAACCCGGTCGGCGCCATCGCCGCCGCGCTGCTGTTCGGCGTCCTCAAGTCCGGGTCCATCGTCGTCGACGTGAGCACGGACGTGCCGCCGCAGTTGGTGGGCGTCCTCCGCGGGCTCATCGTCCTGTTCGTGGCGATGCCGGAGTTCTTCCGGATGATCGGCAAGCGCGTCGACGTGCGCGACCGGTTCGGGGGGAGTCGTGACGCCGTCGCGACCGACGGAGGTGAGGACGCGTGAGCGCTCCCTCCTCGATTCCGGAGGCGGTCGGCGACCGCGTCGACGCCCTCGGGACGCGCACGACGGTCGCGGTCGGGACGGTGCTGGCGGCGCTGCTCGCCGTCGGCGCACTCGCAGCGGCCGGCTCGGGCGACACCGTCGTGGCCGTCCTCGAACTGCTGTTCTCGAAGTCGACGCTCGGCGCGGCGCTGCGCCTGTCAGTGCCCATCGCGTTCGCCGCGCTGGGCGGCATCTTCGCCGAGAAGTCGGGCGTCATCAACATCGGGCTGGAGGGGCTGCTCATCATCTCGGCGTTCGCCGGGGTGTACGCCACCTCCGTCACCGGGTCGGTGTGGCTCGGCGTCCTCGGCGGCGTCGTCGCCTCGACGCTGCTGGCGGCGCTGTTCGCGGTCGTCTGCATCGAGTTCCGCGCCGACCAGATCATCGCGGGACTGGCCATCTGGCTCATCGCGCTCGGGCTCGCGCCGTTCGCCTCGCAGGTCGTGTTCGGCTCGAAGAACGCCTCCGCGGGCGCGACGTTCCCCGACATCCAGCAGCTGCTGGCCGACACCGGTATCCCGGTGCTCTCGACGGTCGTCGTCGACGCGCTGGCGGCGCTGGGCGAACTCCCGTTCTTCGGGGCGCTGTTCGAGGCGTCGCCGATGGTGTACCTGATGTTCGTCGCCGTCGGCGCGTCGTGGTGGACGCTGAACCGCACCTCCTTCGGTCGCTGGGTGCGCGCCTCCGGGGAGAACCCGAAGGCGCTCGACACCGCCGGCGTCGACGTGACGCGCGTGCGCTACGCGGCGGTGCTGCTGTCGGGCGTCCTCGCGGGCATCGGCGGCGCGGCGCTGTCGCTGTCGCTCGGCCAGTTCGTCGGCAACGGGCCGACGATGGTGAACGGGAAGGGGTTCATCGCCATCGTCACCTACCTGCTCGGGAACTACAACCCGATCGGCGCACTGCTGTCGACGATGCTGTTCGCCGGACTGGACGCGCTGCAGTTCTCGCTGCAGGGCCAGGACGTGCTCGCCATCCCGCAGTCGCTCGTGCGCACCATCCCGTACGTGTCGGTCATCGTCGTGCTGGCGCTGTTCGGTCGGACGCGCATCCCGGAGGCGGCCGGGGAGTACTACGAGTCGGGTGAGGAGTAGCGCGGCCGAGCGAACGGCGTGAGCGAGGCCGCGGCCAGACGGCGGCGAGGTCATCGGGCCGAGCCGCCCGGAACAGCGGAGATCGCCCACGGCTCACGGCTCGCTGCGCTCGCCGTTCGCATCGGGGTCTCGCTCGCTCCGCTCGCTCGACCCCGCACCGAACGACTGCCTTTTTTACCACCCACGAGTGACTCCGTGTAATGACTACACACGAGCCCGATATCGTCGTCGTCGGCGCGGGCACGGCGGGCTGTTACGCGGCTGCGACCGCCGCGGACGCCGGCTTCGACGTCGTCATCGTGGAGCGGAAAGACGAGGAGGAGGCGGGTCACATCGCCTGCGGGGACGCGCTCAAGGGCGCGGACAAGTTCCCCGACTCGATCCCCAAATCGGAGATCCAGCCGGCGTTCACCAACACCGGCGTCGACCACGGTCGCTTCGAGATCCCGAGCCACGACACGGTGCTGGAGATCCCGATCCCCGGCGAACTCGCCGTCATCGACCGCCTGAAGTACGGCAAACTGCTCATCGAGGGCGCGAAGAAGCGCGGCGTCGACTTCCACTACGACACGGTCGTCCAGGACGTGACCCAGACGGACGACGGGCGCGTCACCGGCGTCCGCGGCAAGCGCAAGGGCGAGGTCGTCGAGTACGAGGCGGAGGTCACCATCGACGCCGCGGGGGCCCTGTCGATCCTCCAGGACAAGGCGGACCTGTCCGACGCGACGTTCGACACCAACGTCTCGTTCTCGCAGTTCTGCTCGGCGTACCGCGAGATCGTCGAGGTGCCCGAGCCGGTCGACTACGACGACGCGCTCGTGTTCAAGCCGACGAAGCGCGCGGCGGGCTACCTCTGGTACTTCCCGCGCAGCGACACCGAGATCAACGCCGGCCTCGGCTTCCAGATGAACGAGGAGCCGATGAAGCTCGTCGACGACCTCAAGCAGGACATGCGCGCGCGCCCCGAGTTCGAGGGCGCTGAGGTGACCGACAAGCTGGGCGCGGCGCTGCCCACTCGCCGCCCGTACGACTCGGCAGTCGCGCCGGGGTTCGTCGCTGCCGGCGACGCCGCGGGCCACGTCAACCCGACCACCGGGGGCGGCATCGCGGGCGCCGCCTACGCCGGGAAGTACGCCGCCGAGCAGGCCATCGAGGCGATCGAACAGGGCGACGTGAGCGAGGAGGCGCTGTGGCGCTACAACGAGCGCGTCATGCACCACTTCGGGAGCCGCTTCGCCGCGCTCGACGTGTACAACATCCTCTCGACGGCCGTCGACGTGGACGAGCTGATGGGGCTGATGGCGTCACTGCCCGGCGAGAGCCTCGCGGAGGCGCTGTACGAGGGGAGCGCGTCCGTGAAGCCGCGGCTCGTCGCGGAGGTCGTCAAGGACAGCTACGGCCACTGGGGGCAGATCTGGGACTTCTACAAGACGAAGCGCGCCGCCGACGAGCTGATGGCCCACTACGAGCGCTACCCGCAGCGCCCGGGCGGCTTCGAGGGCTGGCGCGCCGAGCGCGACCGGATCATGGAGCGCGTGTACGACGTGACCGGCGCCGACGCGAAGTACTGACGAGCGGCGCCGTCAGCACTACATCGCTCACGCGTTTCGGGTCTCCGCGTCCGACTCCGTCTGCCTCGCCAGTCACAACGCGGAACGCGAAGAATGGCTCGCTGGCGGGGACTGACGCTGGTGGCTCAGTCGCCGTCGGTCACTCCTCGTCGAAGGTGGTCCACTCCGCTTCGGTGCCCAGAATGTCGACGAGGGAGCTGACCATCGACTGGAGTTCGTCGATCTGTTGCTGTTGGCGCTCCGCGAGTTCTTCGAGTTCGGTGAGGCGTGCGGCGCCGTCTTCGTGCTGGTGGTTCACTCGTTCGACCTTCGCCGAGAGTGACTCCATCGCTCCCGAGAGGTTCTCGATGTCCCCATCGGTCGCGAGCCCGTGGTTCTCCGGGTCGCGCAGCATCTCCCTGTTCGTGACGATGGCGTCCGAGACGCTCGTACTCCCCTCCGGGAGGGGAATGGTCATCCCTGGCGACTCGGCCACGTCTCCCCCCTGTGCGGCGTCGTCGGTCTGGTTGGAGTCGTCCTGCGTTGCATCTGGATTCGAGTCTCTCGGCCCACTGCTCATGGGGGGAGTGAGGTAGTCGGTGACATAAATCGTCGTCAGACAATAGTAGTTATTCAGACACTTTCGGCGGACTTACACCGCAGCGTCGGCGGTCATCTCGTCCATCGGCTCGTCGCTCGCGTCGTCACGCGTCTCGAAGTACACGTGGGCGATGGCCGCAGCGAGGACCGGGCCGGAGATAGCGTTGAGGAGCACCGCGGAGATGCCCGTCGTCGCCAGGTCCGTGCTGATCAGCGCGAGGATCCCAGCCGCGACCGCCTGGAGGACGAACACGACGAGGAACACGCCGAGCAGGCGCAGGACGTTCCCGCGACCCATCGTCCAGCCCTCGCGCAGCGAGTCGGCGATGCCGTGCTCGCCGAGCGCGGCGACGGGGAGCGCGGGCGCCAACCGGGCGGCGATGTACAGCCCGGGGATCACGAGTGCGATCAGGCCGAGGAACACGGCCAGCGCGTAGGCGACGCTCACGACGAGCAGGGTGACGTACCGCTCGCGCACGTCGGCGGCGACCGCGTTCAGCCCGCGCGCCTGGAGTCGGATGTCGTCTGCGACGACGACGTACGCCATCCCGACGACGAAGGTGGTCACGAGGAGCGCGAGCAGCCCCCCGACGAACGGGACGTAGCCGACGAGGCCCGCCAGCAGGAACAGGCCGACGAGGGCGGGGTTGTCTCGGACGCGGACGGCGGCCCAGGTGACGAGGCGGCGGACACCGAGTCGCTCGACGCGCTCGACTGACTGGTTGGACACTGTGGTGGACATTGTGAAACTCCGATACTCCGATCTGCGGAATACCTTCATTACTAATGGCACCGCGAGCTAATAAACTAGCAGTGAGACGGGCTCGCTCGGCTCTTCCCCCGTCTCAGGGCTGCTGCTCGGCGATCGAGAGCACCGCCGCCGTGAGGAAGTCGACGCCGATATCGAGCGACTCCTCCTCCACGTCGAAGGTGCTGGTGTGGTGGCCGCCGGGGTGACTGGTGCCGACGCCGACGTAACTGGCGTAGCCGCCGTTCTCCTGCACCGCTTGCATCATGTACGTCGCGTCCTCGCTGCCGCCCAACTCGTCGCGTTCGATCACGTTCGTCACGCCGTCGATGTCGCCGGCGGCGGGCGCGATGGCGTCGATCAGTTCCTGGTCGCTCGTCGCCGACGGCGCGCGCCCGAGCGTCTCGATGTCCACGTCCACCTCGTGCATGTCGGCGGCTGACTCGATGACGCGGCCCGCCTTGTCGTCCATGTACTCCATCAACTCGGTGGTACCGCCGCGCACCTCACCCTCGACGAAGCACTCCTCGGGGATGATGTTCGTCGCGGTGCCGCCGCCGACGACGCCGGCGTTCACGCGGGTCGGCCCGTCGGCGTGGCGCGGGATGCCGTACAGATTCTGGATGGCCGCCGCCGCGGCCTGCACCGTGTTGCGGCCCTGCTCGGGGTGACCTCCGGCGTGGGAGGGTTCGCCCTCGAACTCCGCGAGGAAGTGCGAGACGGCGAGGAAGCCGTCGATGCCGCAGATGACCTCGCCGGTCGGGTGGTCGAGGCCGACGTGTGCGGCCAGGAAGTACTCCACGTCCGCGATGAGGTCGGAGTCGGCCATCGGCTTGCCGCCGACGATCTGCTCTTCGCCGGGCTGGAAGAACACCTTCAGCGTGCCTTGGAAGTCGGACGCGAGCACCTCGTCGATCAGGCCGAGGCCGAACGTCGCGTGGGCGTCGTGGCCGCAGGCGTGCATGTACCCCTCGTTCTCCGAGCGGAAGCCCGCGTCTGCGGGGGCGTGGTCGTCGTCTTCGGATTCGAGGATCGGGAGCGCGTCGATGTCGACGCGGACGCCGACGACCGGCCCCTCACCACGTTCCAGCACGGCGACTGCGCCGGTGTAGCCGCCTTCGATCTTCGCGAGCACGTCTTCGTTCGCGCCGGCGTCGCGGGCGCGCTCGAACCACTCGGCGAGTTCCTCGTCGTCGGGGACGTTCATGCGCTCGGAGCCGAGGATGTCGGGGCCGTAGTGGACCGCGTCGAGGTCGCGAGCCGCCAACTCGTCGACGATGCGCGCGGTGGTGTAGAACTCACACCACGCGGGTTCGGGGTGGCGGTGGAGGTCGCGGCGGAACGCCGACAGATCGTCGTGAGCGACAGTCTGGCTCATACCGCGGGCTTGCGCGTGGGTCGGGATAAACCCGGGCGTCGCGGCACGCTGGACGTGTCCGCGACGCGATCGGTTCCGGCTACTCGTCGTCGGCCAGCGCCTCGCTGTAGCGCACGGTCAACACCGGTTGCCCCGCCGAGCGCACCACCCGCTCGGTGACGCTGCCGAGGAGGTAGCGGTCGAGGCCGCGGCGGGCGTGGGTCGCCATCACGATCAGGTCGACGTCGTTGTCGTCGGCGTACTCGACGATCTCCCGATAGGCGGTGCCGGTGACGACCGCCTCGACGGTGGCGACGTTCGCCTCCTCGGCGGCCTCGGCGATCCGCTCGACGGCGGCCTCTCCCTCGCGTTCGAGCGCGTCGCTCACGATAGAGGTGCCGCCCTCCAGCACGGAGTAGGCGGTCGCGTCGACGACGTACAGCACGTGGACCGTCGAGTCGAACTCCTGAGCCAGCGTCAGCGCGTGGTCGACCGCCGCGTCCGCCGCCGGACTTCCGTCGGTCGGCACGAGGATGTCGTCGTACATACAGTTCGTCCTACGCGGCGGGTGAGAAAAAAGCGACCCCCACGCTCCCCCCGGGGAGAAACGAGCTGCCGAGGGCGCGCTCTGCACCGCCGCGACGACTCACTCCGTCGCGTCGGCGTCCGTCTCGCCCGCGCCGCTCGCCCGCACCGCGTCCTCGCAGACGCGCAACGCCTCGTAGCGCTCGGACTCGTCCTCGATGGCGACCGTCTCGACGACCGCCCAGGCGCCGCCGCGGAAGTCGATGCCCTTCACCCACGAGTCGGTCGCGAGCAGCAGGCCCTCGGCGCCGGGGGCGGCGGCGTTCCCCTCGGCCGCCGCCGTGTCCGTCTCGCTGTCGACGGCGACGGCGAGTTCGACCGAGTCCGCGCGATTCAACGAGGCCACCTCCCCGTCCGTGAGCGGGCGACCGGGGAGTGACGCGACCAGCGACATGGACGTTGGTGGGCGGCGGCGCCCGATGAGCGTGTCGTTCCCGGACGGCGCCGCGGTCGCCCCTTCGCTCGCGGCCGAAACCCGAAGACATACTATCGCGGCGGGGACACGCCCGGGTATGTCGGACGGCGACCGGACGGGCGCGACACGGTCGACCCGGTTCGACCGCACCGTCGCCGCGGTCGGGGTCGTCGTCGCGCTCGCCCTCATCGCACGGTTCGCCCTCCTCGGCGCCCGGCCGTTCCACTGGGACGAGGGCCGCGTCGGCTACTGGACCCTCCGGTACCTCGACACCGGCGTGTACGAGTACCGCCCGGTCGCCGGCGGGCCCTTCCTGTACCTCGCGAACCGCTGGGTGTTCGCCCTGTTTGGCGCTTCGGATGCAACCGCGCGGGCGGTCGTCGCGCTCGTCGGCGGCCTGCTCCCCGCGGCGGCGCTGTTGTTCCGCGGCAGCCTCCGCGACGACGAGACGGTCGCGCTCGCGGCGCTGCTGGCGGGGTCGCCGCTGTTGGTCTACTACTCGCGGTTCCTCCGCGGCGACGTGCTCGCGGCGGCGTTCGGCCTCGTCGCGGTCGGCGCGCTCGTCCGCCACCGCGACACCGGCGCGCGGTGGCCGCTGTACCTCGCCGCCGCCGCCGTCCCGCTCGCGCTCGCCTCGTCCGGGTTCGCGCTCGTGTCCCTCCCGCTGTGGCTCGTCGCGGGCGTCGCCGTCCTCGACGAGACGCGCGTCCGCGGCACGCCCGCGGCGGCGGCACAGCGCGTCGGCGCCGGCGTCGCGTGGCTCCGGGCGAACACCACGCCGCTCGCCCGGGCGCTGTTCGTCTTCCTCGGCGTCGCACTCCTCCTGTTCGCTCCGCGCGGCGGCGGCGTCGGGCCGGGGCTGTGGTCGCCGTCGACGCTCCCGTCGGTCGTCTCCTTCGCGTTCGTCGAGGCGCCCGAGCGGTTCGTGCAACTCCGGTTCGCCGACCGCCTGTCGCCGCCGGCCCGCGGCAACTCGTTCCTCCCCGCGGTCGTCGGCTACGCGCGGACGCTCGTCGCGACGGCGTGGCCGGCGCTGCTGTTCGGACTGGTCGGCTTCCTCCACGAGCGCTACCAGCCGGAGAGCCGGGGGGTCGTCGCCTTCGGCGGCTACGCCGCGGGACTCGGGCTGCTCGCGTTCCCCATCGCGTCGATGGGCGTCGAGCCGTGGACGGCGGTCCACGTCGTCCCGCTGTTGGCGCTGCCGGGCGCCGTCGGGTTGGCGTGGGCCGCTCGCGGACTGGCTGCGCGCGCGTCGGTCGCAGAACCGGCGTTGCTCGTGGCCGTCCTCCTGGTCGCGTCGGCGGGCGTCGTCGGCTACGGTGCGACCGCCGCGGGCGTGTACGCGGACCCCGCCCCCGGGTCGGCGTTCGCCCAGTACGCCCAACCCTCGGACGACCTCGACCCGATGCTGGCCGCCGCCGCAACCGCCATGGAGGGGAACGACGGCACGGACGTGGGCTACGTGGGGCGCGAACTGTACACGGAGCAGGAGTACGCGCTCCCGCCTGTCGCGGCGGTCGACCGCGACGCGTGGGGTGCGCGGCTCCCGCTCCAGTGGTACTTCGAGCGCATGGGCGCCGAGACGGAGAGCGTCACCGCCCTCGCGCAGTTCGGGGACGACCCACCACCGGTGGTCGTCACCACGCCCGACCGGCGCGTCGACGTGAACACGAATCTCGACGGCTACCAGCAGTACGACGCCAGCTTGGGGCTGTGGAACCGCGACGTGATCGTGTTCGTCGAAGAGTGAGGCGACCGACGGGGTAGCGTCGGGCGAGACGGCGCCGCGGCTCGGTGGTGTCGAATCGAACGCGGTGAAAAACGGTGTGTCGTGCGGTCAGCGCGTCAGCGGAAGCCCATCGCTTCGATCTGCTCTTGGTACCGGTTCCGGATGGTGACCTCCGTCACCTGCGCCACGTCGGCGACCTCGCGCTGCGTCTTCTTCTCGTTACACAGCAGCGAGGCGGCGTAGATGGCGGCGGCGGCGAAGCCCGTGGGCGACTTGCCCGACAGCAGGCCCTGCTCGGCGGACACGTCGATGATCTCTGTGGCCTTCGCCTGTGTCTCCTCGCTGAGGTTGAGCGCGCTGGCGAACCGCGGGACGAACTGCTTGGGGTCGACCGGCTTCAGTTCGAGACCGAGTTCCTGGGAGATGTAGCGGTAGGTCCGACCGATCTCCTTCTGCTCGACCCGGGACACCTCCGCGACCTCGTCGAGCGAGCGCGGGATGCCCTCCTGCCGGCACGCCGCGTACAGCGCGGCGGTCGCGACGCCCTCGATGGAGCGCCCGCGGATGAGGTCCTCCTTCAGCGCGCGGCGGTAGATGACGGAGGCGACCTCGCGGACCGAGCGGGGGACGCCCAGCGCGGAGGCCATGCGGTCGATCTCAGAGAGCGCGAACTGGAGGTTGCGCTCGCCCGCGTCTTTGGTGCGGATGCGCTCTTGCCACTTGCGGAGGCGGTGCATCTGCGAGCGCTTCTCGGAGGACAGCGACCGGCCGTAGGCGTCTTTGTCCTTCCAGTCGATAGTGGTCGTCAGCCCCTTGTCGTGCATCGTCTCCGTCACCGGGGCGCCCACCCGAGACTTCGACTGCCGCTCGGAGTGGTTGAACGCGCGCCACTCCGGTCCGCGGTCGATCTGGCGCTCGTCGAGCACCAGCCCACAGTCGTCACAGACCAGTTCTCCCTGGTCAGCGTCCATGACGACGTTGTCGCTGGAACACTCCGGGCACGAGAGCGTCTCGTCCGACTGCTTCTCCGACTCCCCGCTCTCCCGTTGTCGCTGTCGGCTCGGACCTTCCATTAATAAGTCTTCTGTCGCGGCTCGTATTTAAAGCTTTGGGCCGACGTTCTCGCAGAATCTGTAACACAGACCCGTTCACGCACTCGTTTTCAGGCAGTATCAGGGGCTCAACCGAACCGATACGCATGTCGTGGGGGGTGTCGACGTTCGGTGCACGACGCGTCTGTTCGGCCTGTAGACACCTCTCGACGGGTGGTTCGCGTTCGACGCTGCCGCCGTGGCTGGCGACTGAGATAACCACTGGACATTAGCAAACGCTTTTGTATTACCGGGTGTACGGTGTTGCCATGAGCACCCAGTCGCCCGCGCACGTCCGCCAGGCCGTGGCCAGTGCCGAACCGGTCGACGCCGAACCGGTCACCATCGACGCCGCCGCGCTGTCCTCGACGGCGCCGGCGGACCTGCGCGACCTGCGCGCCGCGCTCGCCGACGAGGGGTACGTCCCCGCCGGCCTGCGCGTCGAAGCGGACTTCACGACCGACTGCTCCATCGAGACGCAGCGCGAGGCGGACCGCCTGCGCTCGCTGGTCCGCACCGCCAGTCACCTCGGCGCGGGCGAACTCGTCGTCCACACGGACGCCGACGCCGACGCCGAGAAGGTCTGTCCCGCGCTGGAGGCGCTGGCCGAGCGCGCCGAGCGCGAGGGCGTCTCGCTCACCGTCGCCGGCGCGGTCGACTCGCCCGCGGACGTGGACGCCTGAACCGGTGGCGAGTCGTCGCGCGCTGGAGGGGGAGTTGGCCGTCGTCGCCGGCTTCGACGACCCCACGGCGAGTCTCGAACAGTACCCGACGCCCGCAGACGTGGCCGCCCACGTCGTCCACCTCGCGGACCTCCGCGGCGACGTCGAGGGGGGGACCGTCGTCGACCTCGGCGCCGGCACCGGGATGTTCGCCCTCGGTGCCGCCCTCCGCGGCGCCACTCGCGTTGTCGGCGTCGAACTCGATCGCGGCGCGCTCGCGGTCGCGCGCGCCAACGAACGCCGCGTCGGCGCCCGCACGGCCGTCCACTGGGTGCACGCCGACGCGACGCGTCCCCCGCTGTCGCGCGACCGCGTCGCCGACGAAGGCCCCGTCACCGCGATCATGAACCCGCCGTTCGGCGCCCAGACCGGCAACGAACACGCCGACCGCGCGTTCCTGGAGACGGTCGCCGCGCTCGCGGACGTGTCGTACTCCGTCCACAACGCCGGGAGCCGCGAGTTCGTGGAGGCGTTCGCCGCCGACGAGGGCGGTACGGTGACCGACGCCTTCGCCGCGACGCTCACGCTCGACAGGACGTACGACCACCAGACGAGCGCCGCCGCCGACATCGACGCCGAGGTGTTTCGGATCGAGTGGAGCGGTGCGTAGCGACGGGCCGCCCGCTCACTGCCGACCGCCGTAGCGCTCGCGCGTCGCGACCCTGACCTGCGTCGCCGTCGCGTTCCCCGTCGAGGTGTTCCCCTCCCCGGCGAGCGCGAATACCGCACGCCCGTCGCGGACGAACGCCAGGCCGTTCGCCGTCACCGTCTCGTTCTCCGAGGGAATCGGTGCCGTCACGCTCCGGTTGTCGCCCGCGACGAGCAGTTCGAAGCCGGTCACCGTCGGGACGACCGAGACGGTTCGACCGTCGATTCGGGGCTCTGCGGTCGACGCGTTCGAGAGGTGTGCCAGTCGGGTCACCCCGTCGTGGGTGAGCGTCACCCGGTAGGCAGGCCCGTCGCCGCCGACAGTCGTCCAGCCTCGCCGGTCGACCCGGACGACCTCCCGCCACCCGACGCCGCCGAGGACGACCCGCTGGGTGCCCGCGAACGCGAGTCGCCCTTTCGACACCGCCGTCGTCCACACCCCTCGCTCGGGGTTGCGGACGACGACGCCGGAGGTGTTCACGGTCGTCGACTCGCCGAACGCCTCAATGTCGACTACCGACACCATGCCGTTCTCCACCCCCTCGGCGTAGGTGACGGTGTAGCCGCGAACCTCGACGGGGTCGCCGGGCAGCGGGTCGTCGTCGACCGCCGTGAGGTTCACGTACAGCGCCGGCCCCGTCAGCACTGCCAGCACGACGAGGAGCGCGGCGACCGCGCCGCGCCGCGGAGTGAGCGACCGCAGTGCCGCGCGCACGGAGTCGGCGGCGGGGGCGTCGCGGTCGACCGCGAGCGCCGCGACGAGCACAGCCGACAGCGCGACGAGCGCGAGGCCGACCCCGCGGTAGAGGACGAACGTCTCGCCGCCACGGTACCAGTACACCGCCCACAGCGACTGCTCGACGCCGACGAGGAGCGCGCCCAGCGCGAGGCGCCGCGGCGGCGGGAGGTCGTCGCCGCGGGCGGCCGCCAGCCACGCCGCCGCGAGGATGCCGACGAGCAGCCCCAGCGCGTGCCCTTGGATGGCGATATCGGCCCACCACGGCGTGATGTACGCCGACCGGCCGCTCGCTTGGAGGACGGGCGTACTCAGCGCGCTGTACGCCGTCGACACGAGGCCGGCGCCCGACAGCGCGACGACCGTCCCGAGCGGGTAGTACACCAAGGCGGCGCCGACGAACGCGAACACGACGCCGGAGAAGCCGATGACCGGCCCGAGCGCGAACGCGCCCGAGACGAGCCCCACGACGAGCGCGGCCGCCGGGAACAGGAGGAACGCGCGAGCGTAGGGGTTGTACGCGAGCGATCCGAGTCGCGAGCCGTCGCGCGCCCGCCCGAACGACGAGGCGCCGCGTCGCCGCGGGTAGTGGCCGACCGCGTACTCGACGAGCGGTGCGACCGCGAGCGTGCCGAAGAGGTTGCCGAGCAGGTGGCCCGAGCCGGAGTGGGCGAACGGCGACACGACGACGCCCAGCGGCGCGAGGTACGACCACGCCCGAAACGGAATCACGACGGGCGCGTTCCAGTGGTTCCACCCGCCCTGCACGAACAGGTACACCGCGAGGACGAACCCCGAAACCGTCAGTGTCCCCCACGGGACGCCCAACAGGAGACGGCTCCGGATCCGAGGACCGCGCTCGGCGCCGGCGAGTCGCTCCAGCGCGACGACGAGCGCCAGCGTGAGCACCGCGGCGGCGACGACCGCCACACGGGAGCCGAACACGACCGGGGAGTTCACACCGGGGGTCCGGACCCGCCGTACTTCACGGTGCCGCTCGGGTGGATTGCCAGCGGGCGCGGTCAGCACCGGCCGAGCAGCGGCTCACAGCGACCGCAACGCGGTCTGCGGCGGCACGACCCACTCGGTGCCGGTCTCGGTCACACGGACCATCTCCTCTTGCCCGACGTACCCCCACTCGGTGGCGACGCCCAACTCCATCGTATACACTTCGCCCGGTCGCACGGCGTGGCGGGGCGCCTCCCCGTAGCGCTCCCACTCCGGGCCGAGCAAGGTGCCGCCGTCGTGGGCCGCCCGGCCAACCTGGTGACCGAAGGCGTGCTCGAAGGCGGGCCACCCGCGCGAGGTGAGTTCCTCGCGGGCGGCGGCGTCGACCTCGTGGCCGACCGCGCCCGGCCCGAGTACGTCGTGGCCGGCGTCGATGGCGGCGCGCACGTCACGGAACGCCTCCCGGAGTCCGTCGCTGACGTCTCCCCTGACCCACAGCCGCTGGATGTCCGAGGCGTAGCCGTCGCGCCGGATGCCGAAGTCGACGTGGAGCAGTTCCCCCTCGTCGACGGTGTGGTCGGCGGGGAGCGTGTGCCCAACCTCGCGGTCGCCCATGTGGACCGTCGGGCAGTAGTCCCACGCCCACGCCGAGTCGAGACCGCGCTCGGTCATGCGGTCGTGGAGGAAGGCCGCGAACTCGCGTTCCGTCGTCTCGGGCGTCCACTCGGCGGTCGCCGCGGCGAGCAGTTCCTCGGTCTCTTCGGCGGCGGCGCGGACTCGTTCGTACTCCGTGTCGGACTTGATCCCGCGCAGGCGACGGACCAGCGCGCTCGCCGACACGAACTCCCTGTCGGGGAGGTAGTCGCGCAGTTGGAGGAACAGGCCGTGCGAGAGGCCGTCGGCGACCACGTCGTCGCGGTCGTAGTTGAGCGCGACCCGCTCGGCGCCCATCCCGTCGAGCACCTCGCGGAGCGGCTCGGCTATCGACTCGTCGTACGGGTGGACCTCGTGGACGCCCAGGTCGCGCGCGGTCGGCGCGTCGTGGCGACCGAGGACGACCGCCGCCGAGTCGGGACCGACGACGACCGCGGTCGGCCACACCACGTCGAACCCGAGGAGGTACGGGAAACACGGCTCCGGAGTCACGTCCGTCTCGCGGCCGACCGACAGCCACGCGTCCACGTCGTCGCTGGCAGCCACCGCCGCCTGCGCGGCGGCGACCTTCTCCGCCACGACCGCCGCGTCCACTCCCTCGACCTCGCCTGCGTCGCTCATGGGCGTCGCTCTCGGTCGGTGGGGTTAGTCGTTAGGCAATCGGCCACCCACTCGCTCACGGGTCGCGGTCGTCGGTCAGCTCCGACGGCCGCTCACGGGTCGCGCTCCAACTCGTCCATCACCGGTCGCACCTTGTGCTGGAGTTCGTCCCACTCGTCGGCGGGGTCGGAGTCGGCGACGATGCCGTTGCCCGCGAACAGGGTGGCCTGGCCGTCACCGGCGACACCCGAGCGGATGCCGACGGCGAACTCGCCGTCGCCGGCGGCGTCGAACCAGCCGACCGGCGAGGCGTACCAGCCGCGGTCCCACGTCTCGGTCTCGCGGATCGTCTCCAACGCGAGGTCGAGCGGGAGGCCGCCGACCGCGGGCGTCGGGTGGAGCGCCTCGACGAGTTCGAGCACGTGCGTGTCGCCGTCGAGGACGGCGTTGATCGGCGTCCGCAGGTGCTGGATGTTGGTGAGCTTCCGGATCCCTTGTTCGCCCTCGCCGACGGTGCCGAAGGAGTCCAACTGCTCGCAGATGGTGTCGACGACGACGCCCTGTTCGTGTTGGAGTTTGTCCGACTCCAGCAGCGAGCGGGCGTACTCGTCGTCCTCCTCGGGGGTGTCGCCGCGGGGCATCGACCCCGCCAGCGCCTCCGTCTGGACGACCTCCCCCTCGCGGCGGACGAGGCGCTCCGGCGGTGGGCCGAAGAACCCCTCGCCGTCGGTCGGCTGGACGAGGAAGCGGTAGCACTCGGGGTAGGTGCGGCGCAGGCGGCCGAGCGTGTCGGGGATGTCGATCTCGTCGACGAGGTCGACGCGCAGCGCGGTCGCCATCACCGCCTTCCGGAGCGGCCCCTCGCGGATGCGCTCGATCACGCTGGCGACCTGTGCGGTCCACTCCTCGCGGTCGACGAGCCACTCGGTGCCGGCGACGCCCGGTTTCTCACCTCGGGGGCGCATCATCGGCAGTTCGGCGAGTCGGTCGCGGGCGTCCGCGAGCGCGTCGCGCGCGCCACCGGCGTCCGCGTCCGGGCCGTACCGGTTCACCGTGAGGTACGTGCCGCCGTCGGCGCGAGTGAGTTGGATCGCCGGGAGGATGAACGAGGCGCCCGGGAAGCCCGCCCACACGCCTGTCGCCTCGTGGTCGGGGTCGAACGCGATGCCGCCGAACACGCGGGGTCGCGTCGCCGGCGGTCCGTCGTGGTCGACGGCGTCGAACAGTCGGTCGGCGTCGGCACGGAGCGAGTCGAAGCGGTCCGGGCCGTCGGCGACGAGTCGCGCCGCGGCGCCGCCGCCGGCGACCTCCAACCCCTCCGGGGTCGACCAGTGGACGCGGTGGCGGTCGCCCGCCGCGAGGAACGAGCCGAAGGAGATGTCGGGCACCTCGCAACTGCGACTCACGAGCACCGCGTCGTCGTCGGCCTCCGTGAGCGGCACCGCCCGCGCGTCGCCGTCCGGCGGGTTCATTGGCCGTGGTAGGGGTGGGGCGCTCTTTACGCCGTTGGTTCCAGCCCCCGCCGCCGCCATCGACGGTCACGGTTTCGACGCGCAGAGTCGTGTCGCCTGTGGTGTCGAGGTGCTCGGTCGCTTCGCTCGGTCTGTTGCACGATACTGGGCGGCTCGGCCCTTCGGACCTCGCCGCCGCTGTCCGAGACGCTCGGTCGCTTCGCTCCCTCGCGTCTCGCTAACTGTACCGCTCTTCCTCCCACGGATTCGCCGTGTCGGAGTACCCCCGCTTCTCCCAGTACCCGCGCTCGGGTTCGGTGAGGAACTCGACGCCGGTCACCCACTTGGCGCCCTTGTACGCGTACTTGTGGGGCGTGACGACGCGGAGCGGGCCGCCGTGGTCGTCGGGCAACTGCTCGCCGTCGTAGTCGTAGGCGAACAGCACCTCCTCGCGGTCGCACGCCGCCAGCGGGAGGTCCGTCGTGTAGCCGTCGAGCGCGTGGAACATGACCCACTCGGCGTCGTCGCGGACGCCGGCCAACTCGGCCAACTGCGGGAAGGTGACGCCGGTGAACTCGCAGTCGAACTTTGACCACCCCGTGACGCAGTGGAAGTCCTGCCGCTGCGTCTCCGACGGGAGGTCGCGGAACTCGTCGTAGTCGTACGTCAACTGCTCGTCGACGGCGCCCCACACCTCGAAGGTCCAGTCGTCGCGGTGCCAGTCGGGCGTCCCGGACTTCGAGAGGACCGGGAATCGGTCCGTCTTCCGCTGTCCCGGTGGGAGTCGCTCGTCGGAGAACTCCTCGTAGAGGTCCGTGTAGTCGGTGACCTCGCTGCTCATACGCGTGCAAGTAGCCCCGCCGACCTGAGACTGTCGGCTTCCGTCGGGTGAACCCCCGACACGGGTTCTGTCGTCCTAAAACTCCTGTTGGCTCTCCGGAAATCGATCTGTCGATACGGGAAGCATCGGTTTCTATTGTCGCAAGCATCCCCCGCTGGTTTTAAATACCACGTCCGTCAAGCCCCGCATAATGCCGAAAGTCGAGATCACGGTCCCGGAGCACCTCGAGATGCAGATCGCCCAGATGGTCGAACAGGGTGAGTTCGTCAATCGGGAGGAGGCGATCGAGGAGCTGATCTCAACCGGGATGAAGGCGTACAAGACGAGCGGACCGCAGGACGCGGAGACGGAACCGGGCTTCGAGGACGACGGGATGATGGGCCACGAAGACGAGTACGTCTTCTGAGACGCCGCGGTTGGCCGCTTCGGGTGGTCTCCGTTCGGTGTGCCCCTCCGCTGTCCCCGCGAGCGTGCAAGCCGTGCGACATCCCCACGAACAACGCTTAACTCAGACAGTAGCCAACGCACGGTCATGCACAAGGACGAACTCCTCGAACTCCACGAGCAGATGGTTACGATCATGGAGCACTTTTCGGCCCGCGAGGAGGTCGACGAGGCCCTGTTCGAGCCGTACCACGAACTGAGCGTCGACCCCTCGCACGTCCACAAGTCCAAGAGCGAGCACAAACACGCCGTGTTCGTGCTGGGCAACGCGCTCGCGACCGCCATGTCCGACGACGAGTTCTCCAACGCCGGCCGCGTCGGCAAGCGCATGGAGGAACTGGCGGACGACGCCGAGTCGAAGCTCTGATGGCGCCTGTACGCGGCGAGCGACCAGCCGCCGAAGGCGACGCGCACGCACTCCGCGCCGACGGCGGGGTGGCGCTCGCGGACCGACCCGCGGAGACGCTCGTCGACGACGCCCTCTCGGCGGCACGACTCCGCCGCGCCCGTCGGATCGCCCACCTCCTCGACGACTCGATCAAGGTGCCGCTGGTCCCCTACCGGATCGGGTTCGACGCCGTCGCGGGGCTCGTCCCCGTCGTCGGCGACGCCGTCGGTTCGCTGGTGGGGCTCCTCGTCGTCTGGCAGGCGTTCCGACTGGGCGCACGCAAGCGGACGCTGGCACTGATGCTGCTGTACGTCGCGGTCGACTACCTGGTCGGCTCGCTCCCGTTCGTGGGCGACATCCTCGACGCGACGATGAAGCTCAACCTCCGGAACGTTCACAGACTCGAACGAGAACTCGCGCGGCGTGACTGACCTCGACTACCCCTGCCACTCCGCGAACTCGCGGTACACTCCCTTCGAGAGGTAGCGCTCGCTGGAGTCACAGAACACCGTCACCACCGTGTCGTGGGGCGCGTCGACCGCGCCGTCGCGAATCTCCTCGGCCACTTCGATGGCCGCCAGCGAGTTCGCGGCCGCGCTGGAGGCGACTAACTGCCCCTCCTCGCGGGCGAGTCGGGCCATCTCCTCGTGGATCGCGCGGTCGGAGAACGTCTTGAGGTCGTCCAGTTTCTCGGGGTCGACCAGCTCGTTGGTCGACACGTCGTGGGTGCCGATCCCTTCGGTCTTGTAGTCGCCCTCTTCGGTCTCCTCGCCGAACAGGTCGCCGTACGTCGATCCCTCCGGCTGGACGCCGACGATCCGTGCGTCACAGCCCTGGTCGCGGGCGTAGTCGGCCATCCCCATCAACGTCCCGCCGGTCCCCATGCCAGCGACGATGGCACCCACCTCGCCGTCGAGCGCGTCGAACACCTCCGGTGCAGTCGTCGCGTAGTGCGACTCGGCGTTCAGCGGGTTCTGGAACTGCTGGGGGACGACCGCGTCGTCGAGTTCCTCGGCCAACTCGTGGGCGCGCTCGATGGCGCGACCCATCCCGTCCTCGCTGGGGGTGTTGACGACCTCGGCGCCGAGCGCGCGCATCAACTGCTGTTTCTCGACGCTGAAGCGCTCGGGGACGACGAACACGGCGTTCACGTCGAGTTGCCCCGCGGCGACCGCGAAGCCGATGCCCGTGTTACCCGCGGTCGGTTCGATCACCGTGCCGCCGGGGGAGATGGTCCCCTCTTCCAGCATCCGTTCGAGCATGTACTTCCCGATGCGGTCTTTCACGGAGGCGCCGGGGTTGAACGTCTCCAACTTCGCGTACACCGGGACGTCGTCGGGCGAGGCGTGGACCCGGACGAGCGGCGTCTCCCCGACCGTCTCCAACACGGAGTCGAGGGGTTCGCGGTGGGTGGTCATGTCCTCGCAACTCTTGCCGAGGGACACGTATCTTTCTATCGCGAGGAGCGCGCTCGCGGCGACCGCCGCTCAGGCCGCGTCCGTCGGTGAGTCGGCGCTGGCGTCGTCGCCAGTCGGCTCGTCGGCAGCCGACTCCTCTTCGGTCTCGTCTGTCTCGTCTGTCTCGTCTGCCTCCGCTTCGAGGTCGAGGTCGTCGACGACGGCGTCGACGTCGACGCCCTGCTGTTCGGCGAGCGCCTCGATCACCGCCCGCTGTCGCGCGGTCTCACGTTCGAGCGCGCCGACGCGCGCCTCGGTGGTCTCGACGGAGTCTTGCATCGACTCCACCTGCTCGCGGATCTCGTTGACCTTCGCGTACAGCTTCTCGGCCATGTCGGCGACCGTCTGGAGCTTCTTCGCCGTGCTTCCGAGTCCCATACCCGTCCTGGTGGGCCGGTGCCCCTGTGCGTTGCGGTCTGGCGTCGCGACCACCGGAGGATTTACTCCGGCGCTCGCGTAGCGCTCGGCGTGTTCAGACGAACGGTCCTCGCGACCGCGACGGCGACGCTCGCCGGGTGCGGTCTCGCGCCCGACCCGCCCTCCACGACCGGCTTCCCCGAGACGCTCCCGAACGCCGTCTTCGCGTTCTCGTGGGACCGCGACGCCGGCGTCTACGAGATCGACTTCGTCAGAGGGAACCGCCTCACGACCACCAACACCGGCGCGCTCGCGTCGGTCGTGACGAGCGACGACGCGGAGTCGACGACGCTGTGGGTCGGTGGCGTGCCCGGCGGGCCCTCCGTCGGCGACGACTCGACCGAGCCGCGGGCGTCGTTCCCGCTGACTCCCGGTGCAACCCTGCGCGTCCCCGTCGAGCGCCGAGGCGACGTGCGGGTGATCTGGACCGCGCCTGACGGGAGTCGGAGTCGGGTCGTCGGTCAGTGGGAGCTCACAGAACAGCCGAGGACGGATCGCTCGACTGCCGCCGCGAGCGGCGACGCGACCGACACCGCCGCGCCCACGGAGGAGCCGTGAACCGCCGAGCCTTCCTCGCGAGCGCCGGTGCCGCCGCGGCGGGCGTCCTCGGATACGGCGGCGCTCGCGTCGCCGACCTGCGCCCGTACGATCCGACCGTCCCGGCGGCGTCCCTCGACGACGAGGCGTCGCCGCGCGAGCGCGTGCTCGCGGCGACTCGACACGTGTTCGCGGCAGACCACCGCGCGGTCACCCGCGTCCGGGTGCTCGACGACTGGACCGGCGACGCGCCGTACCGCCTGACGCGCCACCGCGAGCTGCACGAGCACTCCCGGCGACGCCACACCCATGCGCTGACGACGTTCGGCGACGGCCTCGTGCTCGCCGACCGCGACCGGGACGGCGTCGACCCGCGGGCGGCGACGCCGTACGCCACCATCGACGCGGTGCTCCACTTCTCGGACGCGGTGCTGGCGGACCCGGAGACGCTCCCCGAGCGGTTCGTCCTTCACGTCGACGACGGGCGCCTCGCGTTCGACCGCGACGCGCCTCCGCAGTCGGTGGGCGAACCGATCCGCGTCGACGGCGGGTACGCCGGGTGGACGCCGACGCGCGACTACCCCCGCCGGATGTTCGGCGAGCCGATCCGCCCTCACCGCGCCACCTGGCGCGAACACGACCGGACACCGGAGACGATCACCTACGAGGTAGCGGGCGCCGACGCGTACGTTCGGGCGACCCCGCTCTACAGTACGGCAGGTGTCGACTTCCGCGACGGGTCGCGCCTGCGCGCGACGCTCGACCGAGAGACTGGCCGGCTCAGCCGAGTCGTCGATCGGCGCGAGATGGCCGTCGACGTCGGCGTCGACCGCCGAGACGTCCGTCCGCTCACGATGCGTCGGGAGACGACGTTCGACCGCTACGGCGAGGCGACGGCGCCGTGGCCGCGGGGGTCGTTCGAGGCGTCGCCGGGTGTCACCGGGCGACTCGCCGCGCTGGCCAACGACCTGGCGAGGTACTGACTCGCTCGGACAGGATTAAGTGACAAGCGGAGAAGCGTTCCACAGCTATGGCATCCGACCCCACACCCGTGACGGACCTCGCGGACAAGGAGGTGTTCACGGCGGACGGCGCCCGCGTCGGCCGGGTCACCGACGTGATCGTCGACCTGCAGGCGGAGGCTCCGGTCGAGTTGGCGCTGGCGGACGTGACCGAACGCACGGTCGGCGGCCTCCCGGCGTCGGCCGCGGGCGTCCGGGTCCCGTTCCACCTCGTCCGCGGCGTCGGCGACGTGGTCGTCCTCCGCAGCGCCGCTCACGAGGCCCCCCTACCGCTCCCTGGCGGTCGCGACGACGGGGGCGACGGGGACGGCGAGGCTGTCGACGACGACGACGATCCCATCGTCTGAGGGTCGGGCACACCACACCGACGACGGCGAGCGGCGCGCTTTTGCACCCGCCGTCCGAGTCGTGACCAATGAGTTCCAGCGACGCCCCGCGGTTCCTCCTCACGAACGACGACGGCATCGACAGCCCCGGCTTCCGGGCGCTGTACGACGCGCTCTCGGAGTTGGGCGAGGTGGTCGCGGTCGCGCCCGCGGACGACCAGTCGGCGGTCGGGCGAAAGCTCTCCGGGCGCGTCGAGGTGCGCGAGCACGAGTTGGGGTACGCCATCGTCGGGACGCCAGCCGACTGCGCCATCGCGGGGTTGGAGTCGCTGTGTCCGGACGTGGACATGGTCGTCGCCGGCTGTAACAAGGGCGCCAACATCGGGGCGTACGTCCTCGGGCGCTCGGGGACCGTCTCGGCGGCGGTCGAGGCCGCGTTCTTCGGCGTGCCCGCGATGGCCGTCTCGCTGTACGTCCCCGGCGGCAGCGGCGACGACTGGCGGTCGAAGGCGAGCGACCCGAGCGACTACCGCGCCGCCGCCGAGGCGACGCGCTACCTCGCCGAGCACGCCGAGGACGCTGGCGTGTTCGACGAGGCCGACTACCTGAACGTGAACGCGCCGTGGGGTGGCGAGCAGGAGCCGACGGGGATGGAGGTCACGCGCCCGTCGACGCTGTACGACATGACCGCCGAACGCGACGGCGACCACGTGAACCTCATCGACCGCACGTGGGACCGGATGCTCACCGGTGACATCCCGGACCCCGTCGGCACCGACCGCCGTGCCGTCGTCGAGGGGCGCATCTCCGTGTCGCCGCTGACCGCCCCCCACACGACGCGACACCACGACGCGCTCGACGGGTTGGCCGACGAGTACGAGCCACGCGAGGCGTGAGGGAGCCGAAGGCGACCGAACGCCTCGGCCGTCCGCGGCGAGGTCTGTGGGCCGAGCCGCGGAGTGGTGCGGGGGTGGACGAGGGAGCCGAAGGCGACCGAACGCCTCGGCCGTCCGCGGAGTGGTGCGGGAGCGGTAGCTAGCAAGCGGTTGCACCGCAATCGACTGGCGCGGTCGCGCCGGGGATATACACGTTTATACGCCGGTCGGTCCCAGCCTCGTGCATGAATCCGCTTCCGCTCGTCGCCGAGTCCGGCTCGGAGGTCGCGCTTCCCACGACGCTCACCGCGTCGGTCGTCCTCGTCGTGAGTATCCTCGTCGTCGTCGGCTGGCTGGCGTACCTCTACCGCTGAGCCCCGCGATGACCGCACCGACGCCGTTGGTTACTGCTCGCGAGCGACCGCGCCGTCGGCGACGCCTCACTCGTCGGCCGTCTCGACTGGCTCCACCCGCTCGCGGAACCACGTAGCGGCCTCCGCGACGACGGCCTCGTCGGTGCTGGTGAACTTCACCCGGA
Organism: Halobaculum marinum; assembly: GCF_029338555.1. Taxonomy (GTDB): domain Archaea; phylum Halobacteriota; class Halobacteria; order Halobacteriales; family Haloferacaceae; genus Halobaculum; species Halobaculum marinum. Next base: position 1,110,117 of record NZ_CP119989.1, read on the forward strand.
CGTGTTCGCCGGGGTACGAGCCGACGGTCACGTCGAACCGTTCTTGCACCGCCGCGAGCCGGTCCAACAGCGTCGACTCCGGTTCGCCGGTCTCGACGACGGCGGTGTGCGGCTCCTCGCCGGCGAACTCGTCGGCGACGGTCGCGAACATCGCCTTCATCTCCGCCGGGACCCCCGGGAACACGTAGACCCCGTCGATCACACAGCCGGGTGCGACTCCCTCCTCGTTGTGGATCACGCGTGCGCCCTCCGGGAGGTGAGTCGTGCCCTCGGTGAGGTCGTCGGCCGCGTAGCCGCCGTGGTCGGTGAGGTACGCGAGCGCGTCGCCGTTGGCCGCGAGGTCGACGCCGACGGCGGCGGCGACCCCGTCCATCGTCACGTCGTCGTGGGTCGGCCCCACGCCACCGGTGACGAGCACCGCGTCGTAGGCGTCGCGGTACGCGTCGACGACGTCGGCGATGTCGTCGACCCGGTCGGGGACGGTCGTCACCCGCTCGACGGCGACGCCGCGAGCCGTCAACTGCTGGGCGAGCCACGAGGCGTTCGTGTTGACCGTGTCGCCGGCGAGGAGTTCGTCGCCGACGGTGACGAGTGCGACCTGCATGGCTGGAAGGAAGGCGTGTCGTGCGAATAAATCCGCTGGCGGGCCGAAGTCAGTTCGGCCCGCCGGACGACCGAGCGCGCCGCGCCGGCTCAGAGGTAGCCGGCGTTCGGCAGCACGCCCAGCAGCGCCAACACCGCCACGACGAGCATCGCGAGCGCGATGGCCATCGCCGGCGGGTCGACGTGGGTGCCCGAGTGGGCGTAGAGGATCCGCTGGGTCACCTCGCCGAGCAGGCCGCTGACCACGCCAAACACGCCCGCCGCGAGCAGCGCGACGACGCTCCCCGCCATCGGGTCGACGACGACCGCTCCGACGGCCCCGATGAGCGTGATGTGGTGGGTGACTGGGATCTTCTCGACGCCGAGTTGGAGGAACAGCAGGCTCATCGCCGAGATGGCGTAGCCCAGGAAGATGCTCCCCGTCTGGATCCAGATGTAGCCGCCGAGGATGCCGCCCACGAGTCCGATGGTGGCGACGCCGGCCCACTTGTACTGGTGGGGGAGCCACGGCTCGGTCGCGAGGCGATTCGGGTACAGGCCGTCGGCGGTGCCGCCGTCGGCGGCGGCCGCGGGCTCTTCGCGCTCGAACGGCGACATGTCGAGGAAGCCCCCGCCGGCGGGTCGACCGACCAGCGGGTAGCCGAACGTGAGCCGGGCGATGAGCGCCGTGAGCACGACCGACAGCGCGATCGTGTCGGTCGGCGTGCCGACGGCGGCGGCGACCTGGTTGATCAACATCCCCAGAACGCCGAACACCGCGCCGACGGCGAGAATGTCAGGCTGCGTGCCGAAGGCGTACAGGATGTTCTTCCCGAAGTGGTAGTCCCAGCCGTCGGGCTTCATCTCCGGGTACTTCATGCCGGCGTACGCGGACGCCGCCACGCCGCCCGCGAAGGCGATGTGGGGGCCGGTGATCGCGCCGAAGCCGATCACGCCGGTGACGTTCGTCCCGAGCGTCGCGTCGATGGCGGGGACCGCGGCGACCTCCCGCTGGAGGTACGCGAGCCCCTCACCGAGGAAGACGACGAACCCGGTGAAGATGAACGCCGGGAGCGCGCCGATCGCTGCGCCGAACGCCCCGCCCGCGAGCGCGGTGATGAACAGGAGGATGAAGGCCTCCCACTCCATTCCGAGAAGCGGGACTTGGATGATGAGTTCGTGCATACACGATCACTCCTCTTGGGCCCAGTCGAGCGAGCGTTCGACGGCGTCACCCCAGCGGTCGTACATCGCGTCGGCCTCGTCGGCGTCCATCTCCGGCGAGAACTCGCGGTCGACCTGCCAGTTCTCGCGGAGGTCGTCGACCGAGTCCCAGTAGCCGACCGCGAGGCCGGCGGCGTACGCGGAGCCGAGGGCGGTCGTCTCGTCGACCTCAGGGCGGGCGATTTCCGTGCCGAGGATGTCCGCCTGAAGCTGACACAGGAAGTTGTTCTTCACCGCGCCGCCGTCGACGCGCAGACTCTTCGTCTCCACGCCGGAGTCGGCCTCCATCGCCTCGGCGACGTCGCGCGTCTGGTAGGCGATGGCCTCCAGCGTCGCCCGGACGATGTGCTCTTTGCGCGTCCCGCGGGTCATCCCGACGATGGTGCCGCGTGCGCGCCCGTCCCAGTGGGGAGCACCGAGCCCCGTGAACGCCGGCACCATGTACACGCCGTCGGTCGAGTCGACCGACCGCGCGAGTTCGGCGGTCTGGGCGGCGTTGCTGATGAGATCGACGTCCTCCAGCCACTCGATTGCGGCGCCGGTGACGAAGATCGACCCCTCGAGGGCGTACTGGACGGGCTCACCGGACATCTGGAAGCCAATCGTCGTGAGCAGGCCGTGGTCGGACTCGACCGCCTCCGTCCCGGTGTTCATCAGGTAGAACGACCCGGTGCCGTACGTGTTCTTCGCGTCGCCCGTGTCGAAGCAGGTCTGCCCGAACATCGCGGCCTGCTGGTCGCCGAGCGCACCCGCGACGGGGACCTCCTCACCGAGGAAGCCGTCGGCGTCCGTGTAGCCGTAGTACTCCTCGTCGGAGGAGGGGCGAACCTCCGGGAGCATCGACTCGGGCACGCCGAACTCATCGAGGAGTTCGTCGTCCCACTCGAGGTCGCGGATGTTGTACAGCATCGTCCGCGAGGCGTTCGAGACGTCGGTGATGTGGTTGCCCGTGAGGTTGTAGATGAGCCACGTGTCGATGGTTCCCATCAGGAGTTCGCCACTCTCTGCGCGGTCGCGGACGCTCTCGCCCCGCGAGGCCTGCAGCTTCAGCGGCTCGGCGTTGTCGAGGATCCACTCGGTCTTCGTCGCCGAGAAGTAGGCGTCGGCCTCCAGCCCCGTCTTGCCGCGGATCCACTCGACTTTGTCCTCGGCCTGCAGTTCCTCGACGCGGTCGGTGGTCCGCCGGTCTTGCCACACGAGCGCGTTGTGGACCGGGCGGCCGGTCTCGGCGTCCCAGACGACCGTCGTCTCGCGCTGGTTGGTGATGCCGATCGCATCCAACTGGCTCGCCTCCAGCCCCGCGTCGTCGAGGGCGTCGGTGACGACCTGCTGGGTGTTCTCCCAGATCTCCGTGGGGTCGTGCTCGACCCATCCCGGCTTCGGGTAGATCTGCTCGTGCTTCTCGTAGGCGTTGGCGACCACCTGCCCAGCGTGGTCGAACACCATGAAGCGGGTGCCTGTCGTTCCCTGATCGATCGCGCCGACGTAGCGTTCTGCCATGTGGTGTGTCCTCCGTGTCGAGCCCCGAGCGGTCGGAACTCTCTAGCGCAAACCATTATAGTGAAAGAACATAAACGTTATCGACACACGCCGACCGACAGTAAACAATCGGCGCGACGGCGCGCACCGGGAGCGGGCGCTCGGCCGGTCGCGGGGTTCCGAGACCGTGTCGATTAGAACCCCCGCCGTACAAGCGCCGTTACTCACCGATTCGGCCCCTCTGCGACCGGGCCGACGCACACGACCATGGACATCGAGGACCGCATCGCGCGTCGTCGCCGGACCGGCGACCGTCACCGACTCGTGCTCGACGAGGACCCGTTGAGTCCCGTCTGGCACCCCGAAGAACCGATCGGGCGCGGCCCACTCGTCGAACGCCTCCTCGACCACTTCGACCCCGTGTTCGACGGCACCGTCCCGCCGAACGGCTACCTGTACGGCCCCGGCGGGACGGGGAAGTCCGCGGTCACGACCGCCCTCGTCGAGCGACTGGCCGGGTCGCTGTCTCCGCCAACGGACGCCGTCTACACGACCACGCGCGGCGGGAGCGCCCCCGGCGTCTCGTTCGTCCGCGTGGACCTCCGCGAGGCGGACTCGGCGTTCGAGTTCGCACACGCCGTCCTCGACGGCCTCGTGCCCGAATCGGTCCCCCGGAGCGGCGTCGGCACAGACGAGATTCACGAGCGGTTGGAACGACGCGTCCGCGGCGGCGGACCGGTCGTGGTCGTCGCGGACCACGTCGCCGAACCCGAGACGGTCGACGTGGCGACCGTCGACGACCGCCTCGCGGGCGTCGCTGGCGCCTTCGCATGGCTCGCCATCGGTCGTGAGGAGCCATCGGCGGCGGGCGTCCCGCCCGAGACCGCCGTCGTCGAAGTCGACCCGTACTCGCAGGCGGCGCTGACGGACCTGTTGGCCGCTCGCGCGGACGCCGGTCTCGGGCAGGGGTCGCTGAGCCACGCCTCCATCCGGCGCGTCGCCGAGTGGGCGGAGGGCGACGCAGAGTTCGCTCTCTCGGCGGTGTTGGGGGCGGTCGAAGCCGCATCCGCCGCCGGCGAGGCCGTCGTCGACGACGCCGACATCGAGGCCGGCATGCGGGCGGTTCCGTGGCCGTGTGTCCCCCTCGGACGGGTGCTCGCGCTCCCCGCGAACCGGATCCGGGCGCTCCGGTGTCTCGTCGCGCTCGCCCCCGAGCAGCGCGCGCCCGTCAGCGGCTGTGCGGCGCGGATCGCTGGCGAACTCGACCTCACCGCCTCCACCGTCGAGCGGTTCCTCTACGAACTCGCCGAGACCGGCGTCGTCGAACGCGTGCAGGTCGACGACCACGGCGGCCCCGGCCGGCCGCCGAGCCGCGTGGAACCGCGCTTCGCGACACTCGCGTTCCAACGGCTCAGCCGACGGCGGTTCGACCGCACGACCGTCTGAGTCGGGGCGCCGGCGTCCCGCGGTATCTTTACTCTCGCTTCCCGACTACCGATAACGTAATGGCCGGCGCCCCCGTGTAGTATGACACACGGAGCCACAGTATGAGCGAACGGACCGAGGTGCTCGTGATCGGCGGCGGGTCGACAGGCTGCGGCGTGGCGCGAGACCTCGCCATCCGCGGCGTCGACGTGACGCTCGTCGAGCAGGGCAACCTCACACACGGGACGACGGGGCGGATGCACGGACTCCTCCACAGCGGCGGCCGGTACGCCGTCTCCGACCAGGCCAGCGCCCGGGAGTGTATCGAGGAGAATCGGGTGTTGCGCGACATCGCGAGCCACTGCGTCGAGATGACCGGCGGGCTGTTCGTGAAGCGACCGGAGGACACCGAGGAGTACTTCCAGAAGAAGTTGGAGGGCTGTCGCGAGTGTGGCATTCCCGCGGAGGTGCTCTCTGCAGAGGAGGCTCGCGAGGTCGAACCGTTCCTCGCCGGCGACATCGACAAGGCGATCCGGGTTCCCGACGGCGCCATCGACCCGTTCCGCCTGTGCGTCGCCAACGCCGCCGACGCCGAACAACACGGTGCGCGCATCGAGACGCACTCGCCGGTGACGGACGTGCTCGTCGAGGACGGCGAGATCGTCGGCGTCGAGGTGACCCACGAATCCGGGCCGGGCAAGCGCGTCCACGGCACCGAGGGCGGCACGGAGGCGATCTACGCCGACCACATCGTCAACGCGACGGGCGCGTGGGCGGGTCGCATCGGCGACATGGCCGGCGTGACCGTCGAGGTGCGGCCGAGCAAGGGCGTGATGACGGTGATGAACGTCCGCGAGGTCGACACGGTGATCAACCGCTGTCAGCCGAAGGGCGACGCCGACATCGTCGTCCCCCACGAGACGACCTGCATCCTCGGCACGACCGACGAGGAGGTCGAAGACCCCGAGGACTACCCCGAGGAGGCGTGGGAGGTCGACCTCATGATCGAGGAGCTGTCGAAGCTCGTTCCCATGCTCGAAGACGCCCGCACGATCCGGTCGTACTGGGGCGTACGCCCGCTGTACGAGCCCCCGGGCACCGGCACCGCCGACCCGACGGACATCACGCGGGACTTCTTCCTGCTCGACCACGCCGAGCGCGACGACCTGCCCGGGATGACCTCCATCGTCGGCGGGAAGTTCACCACCTACCGGCTGATGGCCGAGAAAATCTCCGACCACGTCTGCGACCTGCTCGGCGTCGACGCCGAGTGTACGACCGCCGACGAGCCCCTCCCCGGCAGCGAGGACTTCTCTGTGCTGCGCGACTACATGGACGAGTTCGGCCTCCGCTCGCCGATCGGCCGCCGGAGCGTCCAGCGACTCGGCAGCCGCGCCGACGAGGTACTCAAGACGGACGAGGCGAACCCAGTAGTCTGTCAGTGCGAAGCCGTCACGCGAGCGGAACTGCGCGACGCCATCGGTGAGTCGGGGACCGACTTGAACGACGTTCGGCTCAGGACCCGCGCGTCGATGGGCAACTGTCAGGGCGGCTTCTGCGCCCACCGGATGGCGAACGAACTCCACGATTTCGGCGGCTACGACCAGCCGACCGTCGACGCCGCGCTCGACGAACTGTGGCAAGAGCGGTGGAAGGGCCAGCGCCACGCGCTGTGGGGCCAACAGCTCTCGCAGGCGATGCTCAACCACCTGCTGCACGCGACGACGATGAACCGGGACGGCGCCGCCCCGGAGGACTTTGCGGCGTTCGACACGGGTGAGGCGCCCGACACCGCGGGCGGCCTCGACGACGCGGGTGACGCCACGGGTGCGACCGCCCCCGACGGCGGCATCCCGGTCGACGCCGACGCGATGGACCGACGCGACGGGGGTGACGCGGGTGGCGATTGAGTCGGACGTTGTCGTCGTCGGCGGCGGCCTCGCCGGCGCGACCGCGGCGCTGTCGGCGGCCCGCGAGGGCGTGCACGTGCACCTCATCTCCGCGAAGGAGAGCACGCTCCGGCAGGCCAGCGGGCTGGTCGACGCGCTCGGCTACCCCGACCCCGACGCGGGGACGGGCCCCGTCGCCGACCCGTTCACTGGTGTCGACGACCTCCCCGACAACCACCCGTACCGCGTCGTCGGCGCCGACGCGCTCCGCGAGGGGTTGGCGCTGTTCGACGGCGTCGTCGGCGACCTGTATCGGGGGAGCCACACCGACCGCAACGCGCTCGTGGCGACGACCTCCGGGCGCGCGAAGCCGACCGCGCGGTACCCGCGTAGCATGGCGGCCGGCCTCGTCAGCGACGACCGACCGACGCTCCTCGTGGGGTTCGAGGCGGCCACGGACTTCGACGCGCCACTGGCGGCGGAGCGCCTGACCGCCGCGGGCGTCCCCTTCGACGTGAGGGGGGCCACCGTCGAGTTCCCGGGCGACTACCGCGCCGACGCCGCGGTGACGCGCCTCGCGCACGCGCTCGAACGGGACGAGGATGCCGGGAACGGCCGCTCGACCCGACAGCGCCTCGCCGACCGCGTGCGCCCGAACCTCGGCGACGCCGAGCGTGTCGGCTTCCCGGCGATGCTGGGCGACGCCCACGTCGAGGAGGTGCGGGCGGACCTGTCGGAACGCCTCGACGCCGAGGTGTTCGAGATTCCCACGGGGCCGCCGAGCCTCCCGGGGATCCGACTGGAGGACCGTCTGTTCGACGCGCTCGACGAGGCGGGCGTGTCGATGACGACCGGGAACCCGGTCGTCGACTACGAGACGGACGACGACGGCGACATCGACCACGTGATCATCGACCGCAACGGCGCACGGATCCCGTACAGCGCCGGCGCGTACGTGCTCGCCACGGGCGGCCTCGTCGGCAAGGGCCTCGACTCCGACCGCGACGGGCCGCGTGAGGGGGTGTTCGGCTGTCACGTCCCCGCGCCCGAGGATCGGATGGCGTGGTCTGCGGAGGGCGCGTTCGCGGACCACGCGTTCGCACGCTTCGGGGTCGACCCGGACGAACAACTCCGGCCGCTCGACGCGAGCGGATCGCCGGAGTTCGGCAACCTGTTCGCCGCCGGCGGGGTCGTCGGCGGCGCGGACGTGGCGCGGGAGAAGTCGGCCAGCGGCGTCTCGCTGGCCACGGGGCTGGTCGCGGGCCGTACCGCGGCGGAGGAGGTATGACCGACACACACGACACACACGAGACGGACGGCGACTGCGGCTGTAGCGACGGGACGCAACCGACAGCGGCGGCCGACGGCGAAGGCGACGCCGCGGCGAGCGGGAACGCGGTCCCCGACGGCGGCACCACAGCCGAGTCCGGCGGCGAGTTCGAGCCGGTCGACGTGTTCGACGGGTCGGACATGGACCTGCGGCCGGGCGCCGACTCCTGTTACAAGTGCACCTCCTGCGACACCTCCTGTCCGGTCGCGGAGGTCGACGACTCGTTCCCGGGGCCGAAGTTCCAGGGGCCCGAGCAGTGGCGCCTCAAGCGCAAGGAGGACACCGAGATCGACGACTCGATCATGGGCTGTTCGAACTGCATGCGCTGTGACGGCGCCTGTCCATCAGACGTGCCGCTCTCGCAGATGCACAACAGCGCCCGCGGGGAGTACGTCGACAACCAGATGGACAAGCTCTCGCGGGAGTACATCCGCAACCGCATCCTCGCGAACTACGGCACGCTCGCCCGCCTCGGCTCGAAGGTTCCCCGCCTCACCAACGCCGTGATGGGCAACTCGCTGGTCCAGAAGGTGAACGAGAAGGTGCTCGGCATCACCGCCGAACGCGACTTCCCGGAGTTCGCCGACGAGACGTTCCGTTCGTGGTGGAAGAAGCGCGGCGGCCCGAAGGTCCAGAGCGAGGAGAAGCGCATCGCGTACTTCCACGGCGACTACGCCAACTACAACACCGTCGAGGTGGCGAAGGCGCTCGTCCGCGTGTACGAGGAGTTCGGCTACGAGATCCTCGTCCCCGACCAGCGCTGTTCGGGCACGCCGATGTTCGCCAACGGCATGCTCGACGACGCGCGCCGCTCGGCGAAGGTGAACGTCGAGAACCTGGGCGACGCCATCGAGAACGGGTACGACATCGTCGCCTCCTGCACCTCCTGTTCGATGGCGCTGCGCCAGGAGTACCCCGAGCAGTTCGACCTCGACGGCACCGAGACCGTCGCGGCCAACACCTACGATGCCTTGGAGTACCTCCTCATCAACGAGAACGTCATCGACCCCATCCGCGCGGTCGACGGCGACGAACTCGACCTCCCGGACTTCGCGTACCACGCGCCGTGTCACTCCCGGAATCAGGGGCTCGACCGGCAGGCGGTGGAGCTGTTCCGCCACCTCGACGGCGTCGGTGTGGAGGACGTCGGCGACTCCTGTTCGGGCATCTCGGGGACGTACGGCTGGAAGGAGGAGAAGTACGACTACTCCATGGCCATCGGCGAGGAGATGTTCGAGCACATGGAGCACGCCGAGGGCGAGACGGGCATGACCGAGTGCCCCACCTGCTCGATGCAGATGGAACACGGGACCGGCTACGAGATCAACCACCCGCTGGAAGTGCTGGAGAAGGCGCTCGTCGAGACGGACGTCGAGGTCTGAGGACGGGCCACTCCCGTCCGCCGTTCGCGCCGGCGCTCGCTCGTCTGGCGGCTGTTCGGTTGTCGGAAATCGTTGCCCGACGGGTACTCCCGGGGTTGTGAACCTGTGTCACACGAGAGCTCCGGGGACGGAGCCCCGTGCACCAGATCACTGAGGGGATTCCGTTGACCGCAACTATATGGTTGTCAGTGTCTAACACTGTCTATGGCTTCGTTGACACCCTCCCTCGCCACCGTCCGCGCGGCGTTCGACCGGCTCGGGCCGCCGGGAACACCGTTCACGACCCCGGAGATCGCCGCGGAGTTCGACTGTTCCGACCGGACCATCTACAACCGACTCGACGCGCTCGTCGAGGAGGGTGCCATCGAGACGAAGAAGGTCGGCGCCCGCGGGCGGGTGTGGTGGCGCCCAGTCGGCGACCGCGCCGACGACGTGCCCGACGCACCCGAACGCTCCGGTTCGTCCGCGCCCCCCCACGCCCAGTTCCCGGGTTCCACGGTCGACAACGAGATGGCCGACCGCATCCGGGCGTTCGAGTGGGCCGAGACGCCGCTGGGACCGATCGACGAGTGGCCCACCGAACTGCACAACGCGGTCAGCCTCATGCTGGGGGCGGACGAGGCCATCGGCATCTACTGGGGAGACGACTTGACGTTGCTGTACAACGACCCGGCGCGTGACGTCATCGGCGTGAAGCACCCGGACGCACTCGGGCAGCCCGCTCGAAGCGTCTTCCCGGAAGCGTGGGAGACGCTCGGTCCGATCCACGAGCGGGTGTTGGCAGGAGAGGGGCCGGTCAAACACGACGAACTGCTGCTCCCGATCAAACGGTCCGACGAGGTCGAGGACAGTTGGTGGGACACCAGCTACAATCCGATCCCGCTGGCCGACGGGTCGATCGGCGGCGTGTTCAACATCGCAGTCGACGTGACCGACAGGGTGCGGGCCGAACAGACGTTGAGCGAGACGGAACATCGGCTCCAAGTCGCGCTCAACGCCGCCGAGATGGGGACGTGGGAGTGGAATCTGGACACCCAGATGGTATGCGCCGACGACGCCATGCTGTCGCTGTTCGACTTGCCGCCCACTGACGAGCCCGTCCCGGTCGACCAGTTCATGCAGAACGCGTCGGACGCCGGCGTCGCGCAGGTCGAGGAGGTGCCGGACATCACGTTCGAACCCGGTGAGGAGATTCAGAACGACTTCAAACTCGAACACCTCGATCCGCCCCGCTGGATCTCTTGGCGTGGGCGCGCGTCCGACGACGACCCGTCAGTCCTCCGCGGTGTCACGTTCGACATCACACAGCGCAAACAGGCGGAGATCGAGCGCGAACGGCTGTTGGACGAAACCGAGCACCGGTACCGGAGGCTGTTCGAATCCATCGACGAGGGGTTCTGCATCGTCGAAGTGCTGTTCGACGACGACGAGCCCGTCGACTACCGCTTCGTGGAGACGAACCCGGCGTTCGAACGCCACACCGGCCTGACCGATGTTGAGGGCGAACGGATGCACGACCTGGTGCCGGACCACCACGACCGCTGGTCCGAGCGATATGGACGGATCGCTCGAACCGGCGAACCCGAGCGGTTCCAAGACCAAGCCGAGAACCTCGACGGTCGCTGGTACGACGTCGACGCGTTCCGAATCGGCGACCCCGAGGAGCGCACAGTCGCCATCCTGTTCGACGACATCACCGAACAGCGACGGACCCAACGGGCGCTCGAACGACTCACGACCGAAAGCCGGTGGCTGATGAACGCCGACGCCGAGACGATCCCCGACCGCGTCGCCGAACTCACGGGCGACGTGCTCGGCGTCGAGTACGCCGCACTCTGGCGGTACGACGACACGAGCGGGACGATCCGGGAGTACGAACGTCACACCCACTCGGTGGCCGACCTCGGTGCCGTCCTGCTCCCCGAGGACTTCGCCGACGACGTCTGGGAGACGTTCGTCCGCGACGAAGTCGACGTCGACGACGCGCTCGACGTGCCGGACACCGACTCGACGGCTGCACGATTGCGACGCCGTATCTTGGCTCCGGTCGGCCGACACGGCGTCATCTGCGCCGGCTCCACGGAGCCCGGAGCGTTCGACGAGCGGACCGTCAACCTCGTCGAGACGGTCGCCGCGACCGTCGCGGCCGCGTGGGACCGCGCCGAGAGCGTAGCCGCGCTGGCCCGACAGAACGACGAACTGGCCCACTTCGAGCGACTCTACTCGCTGCTGTGGGAGATCGACCAGTTGCTCGTGGAGGCCGACACCGCAGACGCCATCGACGAGGCGGCCTGCGAGCGGCTGGCGGCGTCCGATCTGTACGAGTGTGCGTGGATCGGCGACTTCAGCGCCGACTCCGGGACGGTCGAACCGCGGGCGTGGGCCGGCATCGACAGCACCGCGTTGGACGACCTCGCCGCGCCCGGCGACCCGTCGGCGGCGCACGAGAATCCCTTTGCGGCAGCGGTACGAACTGGAGAGACGCAAGTCATCGCGGACATCGCCACCGACCCGCGGGCGGGGCCGTGGCGCGAGCGGGCGCTCGAACGTGGCGCGCGGTCGTGTCTCGGCATCCCCCTCGTCCACGACGAGTCGGTCTACGGCGTCTTGGTCGTGTACGGCAGGTCGACACTCCACAACGAGCGCGATTCGGCGGTGCTCGGCGACCTCGGGAAGACCATCGCGCACGCCATCCACGCCGTGGAGACGAAGGTGATCCGGCAGACCGACAGCGTCGTCGAACTCACGCTCCAGACCGCCACGGCAGACACGCCGCTCGTCCAACTCGCACGCGAGTCGGGCATCGTGATCGAGTTCCGGGGGCTGGTGCCGGGAACGGGGCGTGACACGACCGTGTTCTTCACCGCGACCGGCGCCGACCCCGACGAGGTGGTCGCTGCAGGCGAGGAGGCACTGGCTATCGAGGAACTGCGGCACCTGACCGACCGCGAGACCGGGTCTCTGTACAAAGCCACGGTGGTCGAGACGACGCTCGCTGCACAGTTGCTCGACAACGGGTCGACGATCCGTTCGCTGACCATCGACGAGGGTACGGCGACCGCCGTCGTGGCGCTGCCGGAGACGGTCGACGTCCGCGAGTTCGTCGAGCGGGTGCGTCGAGTAGTTCCCGGGCTGGAACTGCTCGCGCGACGGTCGCAGACGCCGTCGTTCGACACGACACAGCACCTGCAGACGACGTTCGAGGAGCGCCTCACCCCGCGCCAACAGGAGGTCATCGAGTTGGCCTACCGGAGCGGGTACTTCGAGCTCCCCCGCGTGCAGACAGGGCAGGAGCTCTCCGACGCGCTGGACATCGCCCAATCGACGTTCAACTACCACCTGAGGGGGGCAGAACGGACGCTCCTGCGTGTGCTGTTCGACCAGGCGTAGCCGACGTCGGTACGTCCCGTGGCGTCACGTCGTACTATTGCGAGTTTTCACTATTCCAGTGACAGCCGCCTCCCGGGTTTGAGATCGATTCGTGGCGAATTCACGGCTGCAAGCCGTAACAAGCGACTATCCACGGAGTGGGGGGACTTCCGAGTGTTCGCAATAGTGCGATATCGGTCCGGAGGGTGTCGTAACTCTCCGCACTCGTGCTTACGTCGGTATCGTTCGTGATAGAGGGCATGGTAGGTACCAGGGTGGGAACCACGTCCGAGACATGTCTAGCGAGGGGCAGGACTCGAGGCGTGAACGAGACGTCGGGAGTTTCGGACCTGCACAGTCGTCTGCGTCGCCGGGACGACCAACGCAGACCAGGTCGATCCCTCCGTTGCGACGACCTGCCCTCGGTCGAGGAACGGGCGACACGCACCCGCGGCGCCACCACGCTCCACGCGAGCGAACAGGTCGGGCGAACGGCGGGACACCCCGGAGGTGGCTCCGACCCATGATCGTTGAGGCGGCGGACGACGCACCATCGATGGATACGATGTTGGACGTCTTGGCGAACGGGTACCGGCGCCGGTTACTCGCCGCGTTGCTCGAACACAATCCACAGGACGACCGTGATCCACAGTTGCCCGCGGACACCATCTGTTCGGACGAGGACTTGGAGACGCTCAAGATCCGTATGCGGCACACCCACCTCCCGAAACTGGAGGGTGCGGGAGTCGTCGAGTGGGATCGGGAGGCCAACTCGGTGCGGAAGGGACCGCACTTCGACGAGATTCGCCCCCTGCTCGAACTAATGAGTGCCCACGCGGACGAACTCCCCGGTTGCTGGGTGTGACAGCCACAGCCTTTGCCTGAGGACGGCGAACACCGTCCGCCACACCCCACTCCGCGCTCGTGGTCTCGCTATCCCAGCGGGATCCACGCGCTCGCCGGCAGCACGCCGAGCCACGCGAGCGCGCCGATCACCAGTGACGAGACGACGATGCTCGCGGCGGGCGGGTCGAGGTGCGTCTCCGAGTGCGCGAAGAACACGCGCTGGAGCAGTTCGCCCGCCAGCGCGCCGAGGACGCCGAACGCCCCGGCGACGAGGAGGGCGACCGTCAGCGACACGTCGCCAGCGACGACGCCCGGGAGCACCGACCCACGCTCGGCGCCCGCGAGCGCGAGGACGACTGTGCTCGCCGGGAGCGCCATGTGATGGGTGACGGGGATGCGGGCGGTCCCGCCGATCAGGAACACGAGCGCGGCGACGCTGATCCCGAACGCGAGGAACGCGCTCCCGGTGAGGTACGCGACGTACCCCGAGAGGACGCCGACCACCGCGCCGAGGCCGACCACGTCGCGCCACTGGTACAGGTACGGGAGCCACGGCTCGACCCGCGTCGGGTCGTCGGCTGCGTCGTGGACGCGAGGTATCGCGGCGGTAGTGACACCGCCGTCGGTGACGGCGTCGGGACGCTCGGCCCGCTGTTCGCCACCGTCGGCGGCGCCGCCGCCGGGGAGCCCCACCAGCCCGTCGCCGCGCTCGAACGGCGTCATGTCGAGCAGCTTCACCAGCGGCGCGCCGACCAGGCTGTAGCCGAAGACGGCACGGTGGGCCAGTGCCGAGAGGACGACGCCCAGCGCGACGGGGTCGGTGGGGACGCCGAGCGACCCCGAGGCGGTCGCCACCGCGAACCCGAACACACCGAAGACGCCGCCGACGGCGAGCACGTCCGGGCGACTCCCGAGGCCGACGGTGACCTCCTTCGCCGGGTGATAGTCGAAACCGGGCGTCTCGACGTACCCCTTGCTCACGGCGTACGCCAGCGCCGCGGCGCCGCCGCCGAAGGCGACGTGCGGACCGAGCACGACCCCGAAGGCGATGTCGCCGGTGACGTTCACCGGGACCGCGCCACCCGCGGCGCGGGTCGCCAGCGCGTACAGTTCGCCGGCGATCACGACGAAGCCGCACAGCACGAACGTGTTGAGCGCCCCGAGCGCCGCGCCGAATGCGCCGCCCGCGAACGCCGCGATCAGGAGTTCGACCGCGAGGAGATCCGCGAGCGGCACTACGCTCCGGCCCCGTCAGCGCCGCCTTCGTCCCTTCCGAACGCCTCGTCGAACAGGTCGACGACGAGGCCCTCGATCTCGTCGCGGATCGCGGCGACCTCCTCCGGCGACTTCCCGTCGGGGTCGGTGAGCGCCCAGTCGCGCGCCTGCACCGTGTCCGCCAGCGACAGCGTCGAACAGCCCATCGTGGCGACGTAGTCGCACTCGTTCAACTGCTCGTCGGTGAGCTTCTGGGGCGTCCGCCCGGCCACGTCGATGCCGATGTCGGCCATCGTGTCGACGACCTCCTCGTGGACGTGGTCGGCGGGGTGGGTGCCGCCCGTCAGCAGTTCGACGCGGTCGCCGAGGCCGCGGCGCTCGGCCTCCCGCTGCGCGAACGCGTACGACATCTGCGAGCGACCGGCGTTCTGGACGCAGACGAACGCGAGGCGGACTGGCTCGTCGCCTCCGGCGGTCTCGTCGGCGCTCATTCTGCCACCTCCCGGGTTGCGTCCAGCGCGTCCAACAGCGCCTCCGACCGCGCGGTCGTCCCGTAGTAGCGCCACTTCCCCTCCTTGCGGCGCGAGAGTAGGCCGGCGTCGGTCAGCGTCGACAGCGCGTGACTGACCGCCGACTCGCTCACGTCGACCAACGGTTCCAACTCGCAGACACAGAGGTCGTCGTCGGCCGCGGCGACGACCCGAACCAGTCGGTAGCGGGTGTCGCTCCCGAGTGCCGACAGCGCGTCTAGGTCGGCGGTTTCGTCGGCCGCCTCCACCGCCGCGCGCTCGCCCAGCGCGCGGAGGTCGGTCAGTCGGTCCTCGACGTCGCTCCCGCAGCACTCGCCGACCTCGTCGGCGATAAGTCGCTCCAGCCGCTCGGTCGTTGCCATACCAACGATTGCAGAACTGTTCATATGAAGATGGCGGGACGAGCCGTCGGGAGCGCTCCGGAGCGTTCCCGAGCGTCTGGAAGCGTCGCCGATGTTGAGGGGTGTTGGCACCCAACGAAGAAACGCCGCTGCGACGGAGGGTCCGCGCGCGGCACGGGAGACGGTTCCGTTCCAGTTCGCTCTCGACGTGCGGCCTGCCGCCCACCGATCGAGTGGTCTCGGTGGCCGGCATCGGCCGCTTCGAGGCGCGATTCTCACGCCCGTTCGACACCGACCACGAGCCGTCGGTTCGTGGGAGTGAGGCGTGTGGTTCGCCTTACTCCTCTACGGGAGACTGTGCGCTCACTCGTGCGACGCCGATGGTCACCGCGACGTCCTCGACGGTCCACTCCTCGACGAGGTCGAAGTCGCCGTCGTCGACGAACGCGTCCGCACGCGTCTCCTCGGCGACGTACTCGCGGTGTTCGTCGACGAAGCCGGCGACGCGCTCGTCGTCGACGTCGACGGACACGCGGATGCGCTCGTCGACCTCGAGGTCCAGTTCCTTGCGCATCTCCTGGATGCGGCGGACCACGTCGCGCGCGTACCCCTCCGACTCCACGTCCTCGGTGAGTTCCGTGTCGACGTACACGGTGCCGCCGTCGAACTCAGCGCTGACGACGCCCTCGGGCGCCTGCGAGTGGAACGTCACCATCTCCTCGTCGAGGTCGTACACCTCGCCGTCGACTTCGACGGCGAGCGTGCCGCTCCCTTCCAACTCGGCGCGAGTGGTGCCCTGGATGGCCGTCATGACCTCCTGGGCGTCGCCGCCGAAGGCGGGGCCGAGTTTGGACATCTCGGGTTCGGCCACCTCGACGAGTTCGCCGTACGACTCGACGACCTCGACGGCGCGGCTGTTGACGCGCTCGCCCAGCAGGTCACGGAGGTTCGACACCGAGTCACGCACGGCGTCGTCGTCGCTCTCGACGACGACTCGCGTGACGGGCCAGCGCAGTTTGCGCTCGGCGCGCTGGCGAGCGTTCGCGGCGGCCTCCTCGACGCCGCGGAGGACGGCCATGTCCGTCTCCAACTGCTCGTCGCGGAGGTCGGCGTCGACCGCCGGCGTCGACAGTTGGTGGACCGTCGTCGCCTCGCCGTCGAGGTGCTGGTACATCCGCTCGGTGAGGTACGGCGCGTACGGTGCGAGCAGGCGCGTCACCTCGCCGAGCACGGTCGCCATCGTGTCGTAGGCGGCGTGCTTGGAGGCGCTGTCCTCGTCCTCCCACATGCGCTCGCGGATGGCCTTCACATAGAAGCGCGACACGTCCGTCGTCACGAAGTCGAGCAGCGCGTTGAGCGCGTCGTCGACCTCGTAGTCGTCCCACGCCTCGTCCATCTCCGCCTTCACGGTTTGGAGTCGCGAGAGCACCCACTCGTCGACCACGTCGAGGTCGGCGTCGTGGACGTCGGGGTCGGCGGGGTCGTAGCCGTCCAACTCCATGTACGGCAGCGGGAAGCGGAACACGTTCCACAGGATGTTGAGCGTCGACTGCATCTCGTGGAGACCGTCCCACTCGAACGCGAGGTTCTTCTCCTGCTGCTCGTGGCTGAGGAGGTAACACCGGAGGGGGTCGCGCCCGGCGGCGTCGATGGCCTCCTCCGGTTCGACGATGTTGCCCTTCGACTTGGACATCTTCGAGCCGTCGCCCATCGTCGTGAAGCCGTGCATCAGCACCTCGCTGTACGGCGACTCGCCGAGCGCGGCGGTGCCCATGCCGAGTTGCGACCAGAACCAGCCACGGGTCTGGTCGTGCGCCTCGATGATGAGGTCGGCGGGCCACAACTCCTCGAAGTCGGCCTCGTCGCCGGGGTAGCCGATGGTGCCGAGACTCGCGACCGACGAGTCGAACCACACGTCGAACACGTCGGGGACGCGTTCGTACGTCGTGCCGTCCTCGGTGACGGTCAGGTCGTCGACGGAGGGGCGGTGGAGGTCGATGCTGTCGGGGTCGACGTCCTGGTCGACGCGTTCAGCGAGTTCCTCGCGCGTCCCGATGACGATGAGGTCCTCGGCGTCGTACTGCTCTTGCTCCTCGGGCACCCAGATGGGGAGCGGGATGCCCCAGTAGCGCTGGCGGGAGACGTTCCAGTCGGGCGCCTCCTCGACGAAGTTGCGGAAGCGGCCCTCCCGCGCGGAGTGGGGGTGCCACTCGGCGTCGTCGATGTTGTCGAGCAGTTCGTCTTTGATCTCGGTGATCCGGATGAACCACTGGTCGGTCGCGAGGAAGACGATGGGCGTGTCACACCGCCAGCAGTGGCCGTAGCTGTGCTCGTGGGTTTCGCTCGCGAGGAGGAGGCCCTTCTCCTCCAGGTCCGCGATGATGTCGTCGTTGGCGTCGCGGACGAACGTGCCCGCGTAGTCGCCGGCGAGGTCCGTGTAGACGCCGTCGCCGCCGACGGGACAGAACGCCTCCAGGCCGAGTTCCGACCCGCGCTCGAAGTCCTCCTGCCCGTGGCCGGGCGCGGAGTGGACGAGGCCCGTGCGGTCGGCCTCGACGTACTCTGCGGTGTACACCTCGCCGGCACCCTCGAAACTCGGGTGCTCGGGAACCTCCTCGGCGAGCGGGTGGTCGTACGTCCAGCCGACCAACTCCTCGCCGGAGAACTCGTCGACGACCTCGAAGTCGTCGTAGCGGCCGCGACGGAGGGCGTCCTCCACCGTCGACTCCGCGAGGAACAGCGTCTCCGTCTCGCCGTCCTTCGTCGCCTCGACCTGCTGGTAGGTAAGGTCCGCGCCGACGGCGATGAACGTGTTCGCGGGGATGGTCCACGGGGTCGTCGTCCAGATGACGAGACTCCCCTCGCGGTCCGAGAGGGGGAACTTCACGTAGATGGAGGGGGACTCGATGTCCTCGTACTCGACCTCGTTGTTGGCGATGGCCGTCTCACAGCGCGGGCACTGCGAGATAGAGCGCTTGCCCTGTTCGACGAGGCCGCGGTCGTGGACCTGCGACAGCGCCCACCACGCCGACTCCATGTACTCCGGGTCGATGGTCTGGTACGGGTCGTCCCAGTCCATCCAGGCGCCGATGGACTGGAAGTCCTCGTCCATGTTCTCGCGGTTGCGCTGGGCGAACTCGCGGCACTCGTCGATGAAGTTCTCCATCCCGAACTCCTCGATGTCCCGCTTCGTCTCGAAGCCGAGTTCCTGCTCGACTTTCGTCTCGATGGGCAGGCCGTGCATGTCGTAGCCGGGGCGGTCGGTCACGTCGTGGCCCGCCATCCGGAGGCGGCGGATGACCGTGTCCTTCAGGGTCTTGTTCCACGCCGTCCCCAGGTGCATCTGGCCGGTCGTGTACGGCGGCCCGTCGACGAAGAAGAACGACGGGTCGTCCGCGTGCGCCTCCTTCGTCACCTCGTAGGCGTCCGTCTCGTCCCAGCGCTCGGAGACGGCGGCCTCCACCGCCTCCGGCGTGTACTGGTCCGAGATGTCGCTGTCGTCCATGTGCGGTGTGAACCGGCGCGAGGTTATCAAGTCGGTGGTCCCACGCCGCGCGCTGTCACGCGGTTGGACGGACGCCCGCGACCCCACGAGTGGGCGCCCGCACGCGGCCGTCTCACCGCTGAGAACCGCGGCGACGGGTTCATACGGCGACCACCGAAAGCGCCCGGCATGAGCGACGCCGACGACCCAGACGCGCCGGAGGACGCCGACGAGGCGGTCCGCGACGTCGTCCGCGTCGACGGCCCCGACCCGAGCGACGAGGACGAGGGCGACGACGAGGGGCCGCCCGTCGGCCGCGACGGTGTGATGGACCCGGAGGACCTGGACATCCGCGGTCGCGACGGCGTCGACGAGACGGAAGACGGGCGCTACGTCATCTCCACCGGTGGCGGGCGCCACGACGACCTCCGCGACCCGGGAGCGCTGCTCGACGACGACCAGGCGGACGCTGGCGGGAGCGGCGACGATCCGAACCACGCGGACCGACGAGCGTCGGTCGCCGACCCCGAAGCCGAGACGTCGGGCCACTCCTCGCCTGATTCTGAGGACGACCCGCTGGCGGCGGTCGCCGCCGAACTCGGCGCGCTCTCCGCCTCCCACGGCTTCGCGCTCGCGGTCGCCGCCGGCGGCGACACCGACACCCTCCGCGTCGCCTCCGCCGACCCGACGGACACGCTCGCGACGGCGCTGCGGTGGTACGCGCGGCGCGTGAACCCCGGCGAACCGCCGGAGGAGACGCTCCGCGAACTGATCGCGGCCTCCGACCTCGCGCTCGACGTGTCGTAACCCGGCGACGATCGGCCGCCGGCGACGTGGAAAGCGGTAAACCCCCCTGCCTCCAACTCGCGTGACATGAGCGACGACGACGGGGTGGCGCTGACGGTCCGCGGCGCGGCCAAGCGCGACGCCGGCCGCGGTATCGCGCGCCTCTCCGACGCGACGATGAGTAGGCTCGGGGTTCTCTCGGGCGAGACGGTCGTGATCGTGGGTGACCGCGAGACGGCGGCGAAGGTGTGGCCCGCCGGCACCGAGGCCGACGACGGCGAGGTCCTCGTCGACGGCGAGACGCGCGCCAACGCCGGCGCGAAGATCGGCACGCAGGTCCGCGTCCGCAAAGAGCGCGTCGGCGAGGCAGACGCCGTCACGCTGACGGCACCCGCCGCGCTCGACTCGGTCGACATCGACGAGTCGACGCTGGCGCGCGCGGCCAAGCGCGACCTCGATGGGCGGCCGGTGAGCGCCGGCGAGCAGGTCCGCCTCCCGCACCTCGGCGGCAACGTGTTCGTCGTCCGCGACACGCGGCCCGAGGGCCCGGTCAAGATCCACGACGGCACGCGCGTCACCGTCGAGCGGTCGGGCGGCGGATCCGCGAGCACCGCCTCGGGGAGCACTGCGGGGTCGGCCGACGGCGGGCGCGCGGGACCGAACACCACCACGTCGGGGACGGGCGCCTCGGTCGACCTCCCGACTCGGGACCGCCGCGAGCGAGGCGGCGACGGCGCCGCCGACGACGGCGACACCACCACCGGCGGTGCCCCGGCGCCGACGCCACCCGCGGGCGGGGTCACCTACGAGGACATCGGGGGTCTCGACGAGGAACTCGACCTCGTGCGCGAGACGATCGAACTCCCGCTGTCCGAACCGGAGGTGTTCGCCCGCCTCGGCATCGACCCGCCGAAAGGCGTCCTCCTGCACGGCCCGCCCGGGACGGGGAAGACGTTGATCGCGAAGGCCGTCGCCAACGAGGTGGACGCCAGTTTCATCTCGGTGTCCGGTCCCGAGATCACCTCGAAGTACAAAGGCGAGAGCGAGGAGAAACTCCGCGAGATATTCGCGCAGGCGGACGAGTCGGCGCCGTCGATCATCTTCTTCGACGAGATCGACTCCATTGCCGGCCAGCGCGAGGACGGCGGCGACATGGAGAACCGGATCGTCGGGCAACTGCTGTCGCTGATGGACGGTCTCGACGCTCGTGAGGACGTGATCGTCATCGGCGCGACGAACCGCGTCGACTCGATCGACCCCGCGCTGCGTCGGGGCGGGCGGTTCGACCGCGAGATCGAGATCGGGGTGCCCGGCGAAGCGGGCCGCCGCGAGATTCTGGAGGTCCACACCCGCCGGATGCCGCTCGCGGACGACGTGGACGTAGACCGACTCGCCGCCCGGACGTACGGCTTCGTCGGCGCTGACATCGACTCGCTGACCACGGAGGCCGCGCTGACGGCGCTCCGGCGCGCCCGCCACGACGACAGCGAGGTCGACCTCGCGACCGTCGAGGTGACCCGTGCGGACTTCGAGTCGGCGCTGGCAGCGGTCGAGCCGTCGGCGATGCGCGAGTACGTGGCCGAACAGCCAGACACCACCTTCGACGACGTGGGGGGCCTGACCGAGGCGAAGAAGACGCTGGAGCGGGCCGTGGAGTGGCCGCTGGCGTACGCGCCGCTGTTCGACGCTGCTGGCGCGGACCCACCGACGGGCGTGCTGCTGTACGGCCCGCCGGGCACCGGGAAGACGCTGCTCGCGCGCGCCATCGCGGGCGAGTCGGAGGTAAACTTCATCGAGGTCGCCGGCCCGGAACTGCTCGACCGCTACGTCGGCGAGTCCGAGAAGGCCGTCCGCGAGGTGTTCGAGCGGGCGCGACAGGCGGCTCCCTCCATCGTCTTCTTCGACGAGATCGACGCCATCGCGGTCGACCGCGACGGGATGGGTGGCGACTCCTCGGGGGTTGGCGAGCGCGTCGTCTCCCAACTGCTCACCGAGTTGGACCGGGCGAGCGCCAACCCCAACCTCGCGGTGATCGCCGCGACCAACCGCCGGGAGGCCCTCGACGACGCGCTCGTGCGCCCCGGTAGACTGGAGAGTCACGTCGAGGTCCCCCTGCCCGACGCCGAGGGTCGCCGGAAGATCCTCGCGGTCCACACCCAACGGACGCCGATGGCAGACGACGTGGACCTCGACGAGGTTGCCGAGCACACCGAGGGGTACTCCGGTGCCGAACTCACTGCGGTCGTCCGCGAGGCGACGATGCGCGCCGTCGAGCGCGTCGCCGAGGAGTTCGGCGACGAGGCGAACGACCACGCCGACGCGTTGTCGGTGACGGGCGACGACTTCGAGGCGGCGCTGGAGCGCGTGCGCCCCCACGAGTCGCTCGACTGAGGACGCCGCCGGTCCCCCGGCCCGCCGGCAGCGGCTACGCCTTGCGCAGCACCGCTTCGTAGTGCTCCGGCCGGTCGTACCGGACTTCGTCGACGCGCCACGCGGAGCCGGCGCACGCCTCCCGGAGCACCGCTGGCGAGAAGAGCCGGAACACCAGCGTGTCGCCGACGCTGCCCTCGTACTCGAAGTGGAACGCCCGGTAGCCCAGCCCCGGCGTCGGGTCCGGGCGCCAGCCGAGGAGGTCGCGCGCGGCGTCCGCGTCGGGGTCGTAGCTGTCGAGGACCGCGACGGCGTCGTCGGTCGTCACGACAGCCAGGTCCGCGAGGAACTGTCGGAGCCCGTGCCGGGAGCGCGCGAGTCCGACCTGGGTGCCGTGGGCGTACGCCGCCCGGAAGCGGTCGCGGTCGAACGTCTCGCGGAGGGCGAACATGTCGCCCTCGACGGCGCGCTCGAGGCCCCGCTCGCGCATCGTCTCGACGAGGTGCCCGCTCGGGTCTAGCCCCACGACCTCGCCGTCGTAGCGTCGCTGGAACCGGCGCACGTCGCGTCCGACACCGGCACCCAGGTCGACCAGCGGCGTCGCGAGGCCGTCGTCGTCGAGCGTCTCGTACACCGCGTCGTCGCGCTCGGCGAAGTAGTAGCGCTCGACGGGGTGTTCGACGCGGTCGTCGCCGTCGACACACCACAGCGGGTCCGTTCGCTCGCCGCGATGGTGGTCTCGGATCGCGCGGCCGTAGGGGTCGGTCACGGCGGAGTCGAGGCAACCGGGCCCAAAGACGCTGTGTGAGACTCGGTACCGACTCCGGCCGCGCGAGCCGTCACTCGCCTCCGAGTAGCTCCTTCGAACAACCGGCAACACTGACGCCGAACCGCACGGACTAACCTCGCCGCGGGCGGGCGTGTGGTATGTCCCAACTGCTGCCCGACGAGGCGGCCGAGCGACTCGTCTCCACGTGTCGAACCACCGTCGGCGACAACGCGCGGTCGGTGACGTACTTCTCGCGCACGGACCACGAGCAGCTGTACCTCCGCGAGGACTTGGAGCAGGACGCCGACCTGATGGCGTTCATCGGCACCGAGCGCCAGGACTTCGCGATGGCGAGCGACGGCTACTCCGGCACCGAGTTGGGCCGCTACCGCTACACGATGCGCGTGTTCGAGAACGGCTACGCCATCCGCGTCGACGGCCGCGACAAGGGCGTGCTCGTCACCTGTGACGGGATGGAGCTTCGCGACTTCAACCACCTCGCGACCGCCGTCGGCAAAACGCTCGACGAGTGGGAGGGCGAGGACTGAGTCGCCGCCGGCGGGGGATCGACACCGGTACACTGTTCACCCTCTACGAGAAGCGACGACCGTGCCCTCCGCAGTTGCGAAACTCCGAGCCAGACTGACGACCGATCCCGACGCGTGGAATCACCCTCGCCGTGCGAAACAGGTGCTCGCGACACTGGGGTTCGTCGCCGCCCTCCTCGCGATCGCGATCCACTCCGTGGTGCTCGTTCACCGCGGGATCGATATCGATCCGACCGTGTTCATGCTGGCCGTCACGGCCGTGAGTCTCGCTTCGGGGTACGCGGTCCTCGCGCTCCTCGACTGAGCAGGCGACGACGGCCGACCCGGCGGTCGCACGTGACCTCGTCGAGTCCGGTACTCACCGCTGCTGTAGGAAGTCCAGACAGACGAGACCGGCCCGCGCTTGGATCGCGACGAGGTCGCGGATCGGGACGACCTCGTAGTCGATGGCTCGCTGGAGGTCGGCGATCCGGTCGGTGAACACCCGCTCGACCGCCGCCTTCGCGTCGACGAGTCGCCGGCGAGCACCGGCGTCCGCTACCGTCATCGCAGCAGTGTCGAGCGTCCGGAGCAGCATCCCCGCGTTCGTGAGCAGGTGGTACGTCCACGTCGCCTCCTCCTCGACTCGCTGGGCGACTGTCTCGGGCTCGTCACCCTCGGCGCTCGACTCGGCCCACGCGAGCCGCGACTCGTCCTCGCTCGCGTACCAGTCGAACACGCCGCGCACCTCGCGGGCCATCGGCGTGTCAGGGAAGTACTCGACCGTCGCGGCGACGGCGGCCCGAAGCTCGCGGATCAGCGGGCGACGGCGCTCGACCGCCTCGCGGATCACTTCTTTGCGGCTTTGGTCCAACTCCGTCGTGTCGCCGACGCGAGGGTCGCGGAAGTACGGCAGTTCGACGACGACCTCCACCGGGGGGTCGCCGTCGGTCGCCCGGCGGGCGTAGTCGACGGCGTTGCCGCCGAGCAGTGACTCCTCGCGGGGGGCTCCCTCGGCTGTGACCTCCTCGTACCGGTCCTCGAACGTCGGGAGCCGGAACACGGCGTCGGCGAACGCCTCGTTGCGGTGGTTCTCGGGGTCGCCACGGTTGAGCGGGACGCCGTGGTCCTCGGGGATGGACTGGAGGGTGTCGTACAGCGGTTCCAGTCGCTCGCTCGCGTAGTAGTAACACCCGCCGAAGGGCGCGTTGTGGAGGCTGAACAGGAACTCGGGGTCGTGGTCGTCGATCAGGTCGGCGAGCACCCGTGTCCCCGGCGTCGGGTCCTCATAGCGGTATCCCTCGTGGTGGATCGGGAACGTCGCCTCGATCTGCTCGTCGGGTGGCGGGCGATAGAAGTTCTGCGCGTAGTTCGACAGCGTGAACGGCCCGTCGAACCACCCCTCGTTGCGCCGGACGCCGTCTGGGTCGGCGACGGGGACGCAGACGAACTCGTAGTCGAGCGACTCGCGGAGGGCGTCGTTCGCGGCGAGTTCGTGGAGCAGGAAGTCGACCGTCGTCGACCCGATGGGCTCGTTCGGGTGGGGGGCGCCGAACAGGAGGGCGCTCTCGGAGCCGTCGCCGACCGTGACGGACCACAGTTCCTCGCTATCTGCTGTCTCGCCGTGGGTGCGGTAGGTGACGTGGTCGTGGGCGGCCGCGAGGGAACGGTCGCGCTCGCGGTGCTCGGCCACCGTGAGGAACGAGTCGTAGCGGGGGACCGCGTCGGCGAGGTGCCTGAACGTCCGCGTCGACGGGCTGGAGGCGTCGCTCATCGTTCGGACCCCTCGACACTGTATCAACAATCCAACGGTTCGCGACCACGAACGCTGGCGTCGACTACTCCCAGAAGCTCTTCGTCCGCGCGTACTGGCGCTCCTGTTTGAGAATGTCGCGGTAGAAGTCGTCCTCGTTCTCGCGCAACTTCCCGATGATCCGCGCGGCGTTGTGTGGCCCCACACCGCGAGCGGCGAGTGCGATCACCGCCTGCTTCCCGTGCGCTTGCACGAGGTTCGCCGCGCGGTTCGCCTTCCGCGTCAGCTTCTCCTGCTCGTCGTCCTTCTCGTGGGCGCGGACGGCTTTCACGGTGTCCTCGTCCCACGGGTTCAGCGCCGCGATGCGCGTCGACCCGCACTCGGGACACTCCGGGGTGTCGCGGACGCGCCGCACCTTCGTCCGTTGCTTCCACTCGCCGCAGTGGACGCACAACTGGATCACGTGGTCGTCCATGATCCGGTCGCGGATGGTCTCGATGACCGACGCGTCGGCGTTCTCGGGCACGAGGAACTCCCGACCGGAGGAGCGGCCATCTGTCCCGAGTGGAGTGCGTTCGCGAGCGGCGACCACCTCCACGTCGCCGGCGTCGATGGCGTCGAGCAGGTCGGCGGTCTCCTCGACGGCGAGTTCCGTGTGGAACACCTCCCGCACCGCCTCGTCGAACACGGGCGTCCCCTCCAGCGCGGCCATGAGGCGGTCGCCGCCGAAGCGCTTGTTCCCCTGATACCGTTTCAGCGCGCCGAACTTCGCGGCGACGTGTGCGAGGGTGAACTTCAGCGTGTCCGAGTTCTTCAACGCGAGTTCGAGGAGCGCCTCGACGTGCGCGGGGTCGGTCTCCTCCAGCACCTCCATGACGGTCCCCGGGGTGACGCCGTTCGGCACCTCCAACTCGACGCGGTACGGGTCGGCCTCCATCCCGACCGACGAGCCGGTGCGCTGGCCGATGAGCGCCGAGAGCAGTCTGCCGAGCGTGCGGTTCACCTCGTGACCGAACGCGGCGTTGATCGCGATGGAGCGCCCGAGCCCCTCCACGACGATCCGCGAGTCGGTCGGCATCGGGTGGCCCGCCTCGGCGTGCTTCTGGACGGTGTCGAGGCCGACGGCGATGGTGTCTGCCTCGGCGGGGTAGCGCCCGGCGAACTCGCGGGCGACCGCGTCGGTGTCGGCGCCGCCGGCGAACTGCGGTTCGGCGACGCCGCGCATCTCGCCAACCTCCCCGGCGACGGCGCGCGGGACGGGAATCTCCTGGCCAGTCCACGACGGCACCTCGCCGGCGGGGTCCTCGATGGGCGCGACGTTCACCTCCGCTTCCTCGTCGTCGATGTCGTTGATGCGCCACAGCTCCCCGCGCTGGATGAACGCCTCCCCCGGCTGAGCGAAGTTGACGACGAACCGCTCGTCGAGCGTGCCGATCTGGCGGCGCGAGGAGATGTCGTACACGTCGTACGTCTCCTCGTCGGGGATCATCGAGAGGTTCCGGTAGTAGTACTGCCACGTGCCACCGGAGGTCTCCAGCACGTCGCGTTCCTCGTCGATCCACAGCAGCCGGTTCCCAGACAGCTCTCGCGCCACCTCCCGGAAGGTCGCCTCCGCGAGGTCGCGGAACGGGTACGCCCGGGTGATCAGCTCGTACGCCTCGCGGGCGTCGACCTCGCCCATGTCCATCAGCAGCCCGACGATCTGGTTGGCGAGCGTGTCGAGGCTCATGTGGTGGATGCCGGAGTCCTCCACGTCGCCGTCGACGGCGCGGCGGGCGATGGCGAGCGCCTCCATCGTGTCGTCGGGAGCGTCCGTCACGATGGTGCCGCGGCTCACCTCGTCGCGGCGGTGGCCCGCGCGCCCCACGCGCTGGAGGAGGCGCGCGACCTCGCGCGGGGAGTTGTACTGGACGACGTGGTCGACGCGGCCCACGTCGATCCCCAACTCCATCGAGGAGGTGCAGACGAGCCCGTCGACCTCGCCGGCCTTGAACGCGTCTTCCACCTCGATCCGCGCGTCCTTCGACAGCGAGCCGTGGTGGACCCCGATCGGTTCGCCGAGCGTCTTGAACCGCGAGCCGAGCGCCTCGGCCGTCTGGCGGGTGTTGACGAAGATCAGCACCGACTCGTTGTCGCGGACCACGTCCCTGATGAACCGGACGTGGCTCGCGATGTCGGGGTCGGTCGCCAGTTTCCCGGCGAGGCGCTCGTCCTCCAGCGTCACCTCCGGCGACACCACGTCGAACTCGACCTTGCTCCCCACGTCGACCTCGATTATCTCACAGCCGCGGTCGCCGGTGAGGAACTTCCCCACCTCCTCGGGGTCGCCGACCGTCGCCGACAAGCCGATCCGCTGGAAGTCGCCCGAGAGTCGGCGCACGCGTTCGAGCCCCACTGTCAACTGTGCGCCCCGCTTCGAGGCGGCGAGTTCGTGCACCTCGTCGACGACGACGTGGTCCACGTCCGAGAGGGCGGCCCGGAGCTTCTCGCCCGTAAGCATCGCCTGGAGCGTCTCAGGCGTCGTCACGAGCACGTCCGGCGGGTCGTCAGCTTGCTTGCTCCGCTGGTACTGGGTGGTGTCGCCGTGGCGCACCTGCACGTCGAGGTCGAGGTACTCGCCCCACCACTCAAGCCGCTCGCGCATGTCGCGGTTGAGCGCCCGAAGCGGCGTCACGTACAGCGCGCCGAGCCCCTCCGGGCGAGTGTCCGCGAGCGCCGAGAGCACGGGGAGCATCGCCGTCTCCGTCTTCCCGGTGCCGGTCGGGGCGATCACGAGGGCGTCCTTCCCGGCCGCCAGCGGCGGGATAGCTCGTCGTTGGGGCGCCGTCGGCGTCGTGAATCCTCGCTCCGAGAGGGCCGCCCGCACCTCGTCGCCGAGCGCGGCGAAGGCGTCCATCCCCGTCGCTCGCGACGTGTCGCTCATCGCGCGTCGTAACGGCGCGAGGTGGTTAAGCGTCGCGCTCCCGGACGCATCGCGTCGCTCGGCGGCGTCGGACGGAGCGCAGAAACCGCGGTGTCGAGGTGGTCAGGTGGGGTGAGCCTTACTCGCGGCTCACCGAGAGGTTCTGGACGTGGTTACCGCAACTCGGGCACGTGCCCGGGTGGCTCCCCGACTGCGTTCGGCTCCCGCAGCCGACACATTCGAACAGGCCCTCCGACGCGCGGTACGGATCGATGTCGATGGCTGGCATGAGTGAACGTGTGTCACAACCACCCCTAAACGTTGTCTACAGATGGGTACGAAGGACTCTAGGACATTATACGGATACGTATTGACGGCCGTCCAATCTCTCGCCGGGACACCGGTCGAGCAGTGGGGACTGCCGGGCGGTGCCGCTACAGCAGTTCCTCCTCGACCAGTTTGCGCGCCTTGTCGACGGCGCCGACGGAGGTGAGGTAGCCCGCGCCGACGCCGGCCTTCGACGCCTTCGCCGCCGTGCCGGTGAGCACCGTCGGGCCGAGTTGCGCGACCGCGCCGTCACCGATCGAGACGAGCCAGCCGGGTACCTCGAAGCGGTAGCGTGCGAGGCGCGGTTCGAAGTCGTCCGGCTGCGCCGTGCGGTCGTGGTCGACCAGTCGCGCGAGGTTCTCGGCGACCGTCTTCGCCTCGCGGATGGCAGCCGACGCCGAGGCGGGCACCGGTTCACCGTTGGCGTCGACCGCCCGCGCGGCGTCGCCCAGTGCGAACGTCCGGTCGGTCAAACGGAGGTCCGCGCGGACGACGGGGCGGTCGCCGTCGAGGGCGTCGTCGCCCGCGATTCCGCCGGTCCACACGAGTTGGTCGTAGCGGAGGTCGCCGTCGTCGGTGACGAGCCGGTCGTCGAACACCTCTTCGACGGTCGTCCCCGTCTCGACGTCGACGCCGCGGTCGGTCAACTGCTCGCGCACCGCGCGCCGGAAGTTCGCGGGGAAGTTCGGCGCCACGTCGTCGAGCATCTCCACCACGACGACCTCCACGTCTTCGGGGACCTCCGCGCCCTCCTCGCGGGCGAGCGCGGCCAACTCGCCGGCCACCTGCACGCCCGAGAGGCCAGCACCACCGACGACGACGCGCCCGCCGTGCTCGACCACGTCGAGGAAGTCCTCGCGGACCCGCGCGGCGTCGTCGAGCGACTTCAACGGCGTCGCGTGCTCGCGGAGCCCCTCGATACCGTAGTACGCCGTCTCCGAGCCGAGACAGAGTGCCCCGTAGTCCCACTCGATGGTGTCGCCGGACGCCAGTTCCGCCTGGCCGGCCTCGGCGTCGACGTCGACGACGCGGTCGCGGACGAACTCGGCGCGGTCGAGCAGGTCCTCGACGGGAATCGAGATGGCGTCGGCGACCGCCGGGCGTCGGATCGCGCGGTGGGTCTCGTGGACGAGGACGTGGTCGGCGGACTCGTCGACGAGCGTGATGTCCACGTCGGACGGGAGGCGCGATTCGAGTTTGCGGGTCAAGGCGACGCCGGCGTAACCGGCGCCGAGAACGGCGACGTGCATCGTACCACGACTACGGCGTACGCGCGTAAGGGCCTAGCGGCGGTTCGGGGTCGTGACCGACCCCGCGGGGGCGAAGGTTCACGTCCGATGCCGGGACCACGACCGTCGATGACCTGACCGTCGACCGCGGACGGCGAGGCTGGTGTGTGGTGCACCGTCCGCGGGGTCGAACCGTCGCCGAGGCGAGCGGCGACGGATGCACCGCCTGTCAGCCCCACACCGAGCGGCGGCGCCGACTCAGAACAACGATTTCGACTCGCTCAGCACGCGCGCCGGGCCGCCGACCTCCCAGATCTCCGTCTCCACGCCGACCTGCGCGATCCGTTCCTCGACGCGCTCGGCGTACTCGGCGGGCGTGTTGACGTACACGCTCGCGCCGGTGTCCGTCGAGAAGTAGACGGGCACGTCCTCCTCCTCGCGGAGTTCGCGCACGGCGTTGAACACGGCGATGGTCTCTGGCTGCCAGTACACCCAGCCAGCGGGGCCGGTCATCGTCGTCGCCGTCAGCGACAGCGAATCGTGTTCTGCGATCTCGAAGATCCCAGAGAACTCGCCGACGCGGAGGCGGTCGCGCATCCGCTGGAGCTGTTCGTGGACGTGGGCCATCCGGGCGTCGAACATGTGGCTGGCCTCTGCCTCGCGGTGCGCCTCTTCGGTCTCCTTGTACGCGGGCACGAGCGCCGTCACGACGCGGAGGTCCTCCTCCGGGTCGAAGCCGTCGGGACCGACACCGACGTCGAGGCGCTCCGAGCGGCAGTCCTCGTCGTTCATGCCGGCGTACAGCACCGAGTAGGCGCCGGTGACCGCGCGGGCGGCGGACGACGAGCCGCGGCGCGCGACCGTCGAGACCTCCGGGCGCGTCATGTCGAGGCCGGCGGCTTCGGTGAGCGCCATCGCCAGCGCGGCGAACCCCGAGGAGGAGGAGCCGAAGCCGACGTTCGACGGGAAGGAGTTCTCGGACTCGACGCGGACCGCCGCGTCGAGGTCGGCCAAGTCGCGCACGTAGTCGGTGACCAGTTCGATCCGCTCGGCGCCGCGCCCCTCGACGACGTCGCCGTCGATGCGGTACTCGTCGTCCGAGGGCGTCGCGTCCGGCTCCCACTCGACGGTCGTCGTCGTCCGCGAGGGGGCGGTACAGAGACTGATCGAGTCGTGGTACGGGAGCCGTCGCTCGGCGTCGCGCATCCCGTGGTACTTCACGAGGCCCTGGATCGGGTGGGCCGTCGCGGTGGCCTTCATACTCGCCGAACGGGCGGGGCCGGGGTTAGTCGTTCCGAATGGGCGCACTCCCGTCAGTCGGTCACTGCTCGTCCGAACTCCGCCGCTCGACGCCGCGCACGACGAAGCGTGCGCCCGTCGCCGCCTCGTCGACCTCGACCGTCCAGCCGTGCGCCTCGGCGACCGAGCGGACGATGGCGAGTCCGATTCCGGTGCCGCCGTCGCCGGAGGCACCCTCGTCGAAGGCGGCCTCGCCGAGGTCGGCCGGGAGGCCCGGGCCGTCGTCGCCGACGGCGAACCAGTCGTCGCCCGCCTCGACGGTGACGGTCACGTCGTCGCCGCCGTGTTCGACGGCGTTGCGCACGAGGTTCTCGAACAGTCGGTCGAGGCGGGCGGAGTCCGCGAGCACGACCACGTCCTCGGCTACGTCGAGCGACAGCGAGGCGGAGGCGGTGTCAACGTGGCGCCAGGCGCCTCGGACGCTCTCCGCGAGTCGCACTGGTGCCACGGTCGGCTCGTCGGTCCGTGCCAACGCGAGGAGGTCGCTGATGATCGCGTCCAGCCGGTCGTGGGCGCCCTCGACTCGCTCGAAGTGGTTTGCCTCGCCGGTCTCGCGAGCGAGGTCGAGATACCCATCCGCGACCGCGAGCGGGTTGCGGAGGTCGTGGCTGACCACCCCGGCGAAGCGGTCGAGTTCCTCGTTGCGACGTCGGAGTTGTGCCTCCCGCTCGCGCCGCTTGGTCACGTCGCGGAACAGGTACACGGCTGCGAGTTCGGCGCCGGTGGTGTCGGTCATCCCGGACCGTCGCACGTCGAACGTCCGCGTCTCCCCAGTCGCGTCCAGCAGCGAGAGACTGTCGACGGCGCCGTCTCCGCCGTCTCCGTCGTCTGCGTCGTCTTCGTCATCTGCGTCGTCGGGGCGACGCTCGAGGTTGCTGGCTTCGACCGTACCGGGCCCCTCTCGCGCGGCGAGGTACTCCGAGAGTGGGTCAGAGCGCAGTTCCCTCACCGGCTTTCCGACCGGGTTGGGGCCGAGATAGCGCCACATCGTCCGGTTGTAGTCGACGAGTGACCCGTCGTGGTCGACGACGAGCACCCCGTCGTCGATGTGGTCGAGGACGATGCCGCGCGCGACCGGCGCGGCGTCGAGCACGCGGTAGCGGTACACGCCCACCGCGACGAGTGCGCCGGCCACCGGTACCGTGACGACGGTCGGGTCGACCAACACCGCCGACGGCGTGGCGACGGCCACGACGTTCGACGCCCACGGGACGAGCGCGAACGCGACGACCACGGCCGCTTGCCGCCGGAACAGGTGACGGGTTCGGATCGCCCGGCGGACGACCAAGACGGTGCCGGTGGCAACCAACACGTACGCGTAGAGGATGTGCACCCAGAACAGTGGCCCGCGCTCGAAGTCGGCACGTGGGACCCCCGCGACCAGCCGGAACTCCCCGACGCCGTAGAACAGTCCGTGCAGGTGCGTCGTCGCGATGCCGGCGGCGATGAGCGCCGCGACCACGCCCAGGCCCGCGACGGTCCGTCGCCCGGCGAGCCGGTCGACCTCGGCGTACCTGGCGCAGAACAGCAGGAACGCAGGGGCGAACACGACGAACCCGACCTGTCTGAGTTGCCGCCAGACGAGAAGCTGGTCGGCACCTTCGGCGGTGAAGCCGCCGAGCGTCGCCAGTGCCGTCCAGGCGGCTGCCATCAACAGCGTAGCCAGCGCCACGGCGCCGCGCTCCTCGCGGTGGCGCCACGCAACCGTGGCCGCCCACACGGCGACGACCAACGCGGCGGCGACGACGGCGGCCACGTCCGCACGTGGAAACACGACCGGAACAGTTGTGACCCGCAATAAAAGCGTACCGCCCCGGGTCTCAGTACTCGTAGAAGCCCTTCCCGGTCTTCTTCCCGAGGTCGCCGGCGGCGACCTTCCGCTTGAGGAGGTAGGCGGGCTTGTACCGGTCGCCCAGTTCCTCGTGGAGCGTCTCGCTGGCGTCGAGACAGATGTCGAGGCCGATGTGGTCGGCGAGTTCGAGCGGCCCCATCGGTACGTTCGTGCCGAGTTTCATCCCCTTGTCCATGTCCTCCTTCGAGGCGACGCCCTCGTCGTACGCGCGGATGCCCTCGTTGATCCAGGGCATGAGCACGCGGTTCGTGACGAACCCGGGTTTGTCGTCGCTCTCCCACGTCTCCTTGCCCAGGTCCTCGGCGAAGGCGTGGGCGAACTCGGTGACTGCGGGTGCGGTCTTCTCGCCCGTCACGACCTCCACGCCCGTCATGATCGGGACGGGGTTCATGAAGTGGAGACCGACGACGAGGTCCTCGCGGTCGGTCGCCGACGCGATGGTCGTGATGGAGAGGGTGGAGGTGTTCGTCGCGAGCACCACGTCGTCGTCGGTCACGTCGTCCAGATCGGTGAAGATGTCCTGCTTGACGCTCATGTCCTCCAGCGCTGCCTCGACGACGAGGTCGGCGTCGGCGAGGTCCGCGAGGTCGGTCGTCCCGGTGATCCGCCCTTGGATCGTCGTGGGGTCCTCGTCGAGAGCGTCCTTCCCGTCGAGACGGGACAGCGACGACTCGATGGCGTCGAGGCCGTTGTCGACGAACTCGGCCTCGATGTCGCGCATGATCACGTCGTAGCCGGCGGTCGCGGCGACCTGGGCGATGCCGTTGCCCATCGTCCCCGCGCCGACGACGCCGACCGTCTCGACTGCTTCGAGTTCACGCATGAGCGTGGGTGCCCCTGCGGTCACCGTAAGCGTAGCGGAGCGCGGGCGTCGCGCGCGTCCGCCCCGGCAGGATGACGTGATTCTGACGAATTATTCGCTACTGATAGCTCGCGCAGAAAGATTAAAGCACTCGGCTCCGAGGGACCCAACAGGTGACCAGGTGTGGGGGATGACGTACGGGAGTTGAAGCACGTGGGGCCGGCGACGGCGGCGGTGTTGGCTGAGGCGTCGTTCGACGCCGACGACGTGCGCGCCAAGACCGTCTCCTACCGGATGCTGATCGACGCGGGGGTGAACCCCGGCGTCGCCGCGCGCATCCGGCGCGAGCACTCGCTGGCGTGGTCGTTCGAGTCGGAGGGTGAGGACCTCGGTCGACGGTCCTCGCAGATCCGCGGCCTCGGCGACGCCGAGCGCGCGTGGGTCGCGGCCTCCTCCGGCGACTGGCAAGACCGGGAGCCAGCCGACGACGACGACGCCCCCGAACCGACCGCCGCGGACGACGACGCCGATGCGGACAACGACACAGACGCCGATGCGGACGCCGAGCGCGAGTGGGTGGCCGCCGCGAGCGAGGCGGGCACCGACGCGACGAAGGCGGACGGCTCTGGCGACCCCGTCGCCGCGGAGTCGGCGTGGCGCGAACGCTCCCGACCGATTCCCGTGGGTGACGTCGACGGCGTGACCCCGGCGGACGCCGCCGACCTCGCGGAGGCCGGCATCACGTCCGCGCGGGCGCTGGCTATCGCCGACCCCGCGGAGGTCGCGGACGCGCTGGAGCGCGACGAGGAGCGCGTCGCCGGCCTCCGCGACGCCGCCGCAGAACGCGTCGAGTGAGGAAGGCGCTACTCGCCGCCGAGTAAATTTCAACCCTCAGACACCATGTGATTTATGGGTGATGGCGTCGCCGTTTAGCATATGATCTCCGGCGCGGACGACGCTATCACCCGAGACGGTAAGGCGCTGATTCTGGCGTACGACCACGGCATCGAGCACGGTCCCGTGGACTTCGAGCCGAACCCGGCGACGGCCGATCCGGAGCGGGTGTTCGACCTCGCGACACACGACGCCGTCACCGCGCTCGCCGTCGGGAAGGGCGTCGCCGAGTCGTACTACCCCAGCTACGAGGACGACGTGGCGCTGTTGGCCAAACTCAACGGCACGTCGAACCTCTGGATGGGTGAGCCAGACTCCGCGGTGAACTGGTCGGTCGACCACGCCGCCGACCTCGGTGCAGACGCCATCGGCTTCACCCTGTACGGCGGGTCGAACAACGAGGTGGAGATGGCCGAGGAGTTCCGCGACGCACAAGAGGGCGCCCGCGAACACGACATGGGCGTCGTCATGTGGTCGTACCCCCGTGGCCAGGGGCTGAAGAACGACACGAGCCCCGACACCATCGCGTACGCGGCGCGCCTCGGACTGGAGTTGGGAGCGGACGTCGTGAAGGTGAAGTACCCCGGATCGGGCGAGGCGATGGCGAAGGCCGCTCGGATGGCCGGGCCGACGAAGGTCGTGATGTCTGGTGGGTCGAAGACGAACGACGTGGCGTTCCTAGAGACCGTGGCGGCGGCGCTCGACGGCGGGGCCGAGGGACTGGCCGTCGGTCGGAACGTGTTCCAGCGCGAGAACCCCGGCGAAATCCTCGACGCACTGGAGGCGCTCATGTTCGAGGGTGCCACCGTCGAGGAGGCGCTCACCTACACGTCCGCCGTCGCCGCCGACGACTGATGGGGGCGCCGGACACGGATCCGGAGGCGGTCGCCGAGGCGGTGCTCGACACCGTCGCGAGCGTCGCCCCCGAGGTTCGGGCGGGACTCCCTGGACGCCGCCGGTACCTCGACGGCGAGAACCCCTCCGGCGAGGACGTGCTCGCGGCGGACGTGTACGCCGACGACCTGCTGGAGTCAGCCATCGGCGCGCTCGACGGCGTCGGCACGTACGCCAGCGAGGAGCGCGAAAACGCCGTCGACACCGGTGACGGTCCCGTCTCGGTCGCGGTCGACCCGCTCGACGGCTCGTCGAACCTCCGGTCGAACAACCCGATGGGGACGGTCGTCGCGGTGTACGACGGCGCGCTCCCGGCGGGCGGTCGCGACCTCGTCGCCGCCGGGTTCGTCCTCTACGGCCCGGTGACGTCGATGGTCGCCGGCGTCGGCGCGCCCGAGGAGACGACGATCCGAGAGTACCTCGTCACCGAGGACGGCGAGCGCGAAGCCGTGGACACTCTCGACCTCCCGAACGACCCGACGGTGTACGGCTTCGGCGGTCGCGTCCCCGACTGGCCGGCCGACTTCGCCGCTTACGTCGACGAGGTGGAAGACGAACTGAAACTGCGCTACGGCGGCGCGATGATCGCCGACGTGAGTCAGGTGCTCACCTACGGCGGCGTGTTCGCGTACCCGGCGTTGGAGTCGGCCCCGAACGGGAAGCTTCGCCTGCAGTTCGAGGGGAACCCCGTCGCGTACGTCCTCGAAGGCGCCGGCGGGCGCTCCTCGACGGGCGACGGGTCGATCCTCGACGCCCCGGCGACGGGACTCCACCAACGCGTCCCCGTCCACGTCGGTAACGACGACTTGATCGAGCGACTCGAAGCGGCGTTGGGGTAGGCGGCCTCCTCGACGGGCGGTTGCGGCGGTCGCGGCGGTCGAGGCGCTCGCGGCGGCAGTCGCGGTGGTCGTGACGACGCTGGTCGACCGCCGATCCGCCCGACGGGGCGGTCGCGCACCCGACCGCCGAGTACCACTCGTGAGACTCGGGCCGGTAGGTATCTACGTCGCCGTTCGAACGAGGGCGCACTGATGGTCGTCGCCGTCGTGCTCCCGTCGTTCGCGCTCGTCGCCGCGACGGTTGCGGCGGCGCTGTCCGTCGCCGCCTACCGGCGTCGGGACCGCCCCGGCGCCAGCGCCCTCGTCGTGTTGACCGCGAGCGCCGCCGTCTGGACGAGTTCGTACGCGGCGGCGCTCGTGACGTTCGACCCCGGGGCGCGGCAGGCGTTGGAGACGTTGGTGTACCTCGGTCGGGGGAGCCTCCCGGTCGCCTGGATCCTGTTCGCCGCGTCGTACGCCGGCATCTCCGACCGGTTCTCGGTGGGTCACGCCGCCGCCTTGGTCGTCTTCCCGGCAGTCGTGTTCCTCCTCACCGCGACGGCGCCGCTCCACGACCTCCTGTGGACCGACTATCGGGTCGTCGGGACGGCGGTCGCCGGGGTGCAGTACGACCCCGGGCCGCTGTTCTACGTCCACGTCGCCTACTCGTACGTCCTGATCGGCGTCGGGACGATGGTGATCCTCCGGGCGCTCGCGGCCGACGGCCAACTCGTCTCCGTCGAGGGGGGCGCCGTCGCCGGCGGCGCAGGTATCGCGCTCGTCGCGAGTCTGTTGTGGCTGTTCGATTTGACCCCGGTCCCCGGCGTCGACCCGACGCCGATGGTGATGTCGGTGAGTTGCGCGCTGTTCGCGGTCGTGTTGTTCCGCTTCGACCTGTTCGGTCGGTCGCCGGCGCCGCGCGTCATCGGTCGGCGGGTCGCGCTGGAGGGGTTCAGCGACGCGGTGCTCATCACCGACGCCGAAAATCGGGTGGTCGACGCGAACACCAGCGCCCGTGAGCGACTCATCGGTGACCCCGTCGGCCGGCCGGTCGCGGGCGTGCTCGGCGTCGAGCGGGCGCTCGACCCCGGCAGACACGAACTCGAACTGCCGACGCGCGAGGGCCGGCGGCGCTACTCGGTGTCGGTGTCGCCGGTGCGCAATCGACTCGACCACACGCTCGGCTACACGCACGTCCTGCGCGACGTGACGCGCCGCGAGCACCGCGAACAGCGACTCGCCGTCCTCAGCCGCGTCCTCCGGCACAACCTCCGCAACGACGTCAACGTGATCCGCGGCAATGCCGCGAGCGCGACCGGCGCGACACCCGCCGACGAGCAGGCCATCGCGGCGGTCGAGCGGTCCGCCGACCGCCTCGCGGGGTTGAGTCGCAAGGCGGGGACGGTCGAGCGCGTCGTCGCCGCGGAACCGACGACGGACGACCCCACCTCCGTGGGAGACGTGTTCGACGACGCCGTCGACCGGGTCGCCGAGTCGTACCCTGGCGTGGGATTCGAGGTCGACATCGCCCCCGGCCCGCAGGCGTGTGTCGACCGGGAACTGCTGTTCGCCGTCGCCGAGAACGTCGTCGAGAACGCCGCGAAACACGGCGACAGCTGGGTGGTCGTCACCGTCGCGAGAGACGAGGGGTCCGAGACCGTGACGGCGACCGTCGACGACGACGGCGACGGCTTGCCGGACTTGGAGCGCGAGACGCTCCTCGCGGACACCGAGGGTCCGCTGCGACACTCCGCCGGCCTCGGCCTGTGGGTCGTTCGCTGGGGTGTGGACATCCTCGGCGGCACGCTCTCGGTCGACACCCAGGACGCGAGCGGGACGCGCGTCTCGGTCCGACTCCCGGTCGCACCGACGGCGGACGGCGACACTCGCCGCGACGACGAGTGGGCGGACGGGGGCGACGCGTGACCTCTCGAAACCGATAGACAGACGGCGCGGCGGCCGCGAGTACGCGCCGATGAGGGACCGCTACAAGGCGTTGATGCTGCGGAGTTTCAAGGACGCGATGGACATCGTCGACGAGTACAACACGTGGTCGGCGGAGGCGTTCGACGAGTCGTCGCCGGTCCCTCCGCAGGCGGTGCCGCAGGTGGCGATGATGCTGTACCAGAGCCGGGTGATGGACGGATGGGGTGGCGAGGGCGGGTTCGACGTGCCGGAGTTCGACGACAAGATGTTCGATTAGCGCGGTCGAGTGAGGGAGCGAAGCGACCGACCGAGACCGCGACAGTCCGGCGGCGAGGTCTGTGGGCCGAGCCGCCCAGAAACAGGGGAGCGACGCGACCGACCGAGACCCCGAGAGCTCCGTCGCCGCCGACCGCGAGGCCCCGCCACCGCCGACCGCGTCAGCCGATCTGCGCGCGCTCTTCCGGTCGGTCGAACGTGCCGTGCGGCGTGAACAGCGCGAGTTCGTCGCCGGTGTGAACGGGCGTGTCGACCCCGTCGACTGCGGTGACGTCCTCGTGGTTGTGGATGACGTGGGTGCCGCCGGCCAACCCCCCGTCGTCGCCGAACACGTTCTGCGCGAGGTCCGGGTGGGCGGCGACGAGCTCCTCCAACACGTCGCGGACGGTGGCCGGCGTCTGGATGTCCACGTCGACCGAGCGCTCTCCCACGGCGCGCTTGAAGTCCGAGTAGAGCCGCAACGTGACGGTGTTCGCCGGAACGTACTCGGAGAAGTTGCGCTCTCCGCACACGATACACCGGTTCGGGCCGACCTGCGAGGCGGTGGCCTGGACGACGCCGCAGTGTTGACAGACGTGGAGGTGGTTTCGGTAGCCCATCTTCCTTCTCAGTCAACACGTTCGCGGTCACGGCGTTTCACTGTTCGAGCCGCTTTCAGTCTCGTGGGAGTCGGCCCCATCGCGGCCCCTTCGGAAAGCGCCGATACACCCGATCTACGCCCGTATTGCCAGTAACTCGGCTTTTTGCGCCCCAACGTCGCCAAGCGCGCATCGGCGCGACGGTGGTCTACCGCGGCGAGGACGTACGGGTGCGGCTCACGAGCCGCGTGACAGAGAGGACCGGGAAGTAGTGGGTCGACCGTGGCTGGCGACCGACCTCAGTCGTCGCTCGCAGCCGCGAGCGCCCCGTCGACCGTGCCGACTCGACGGTCGAGGAAGTCGTCGATCAGCTCCAGACTCCTGATCTTGTCGTCGATGTCGGAGGAGCCGTGGCCTTCCTCGCCGAGTTCCTCGTACTCGTAGTCGTCGCCCGCCGCGTAGCCCGCCTCGTCGAGCGCGTCGCGGAAGATGCGCGCCTGCGACACCGGGACGCGGCGGTCGTTGACGCCGTGGACGACGAGCATCGGCGCCGCGAGGTTGTCGGCGTAGGTGACCGGCGAGCGCTCCTCGTACAGGTCGTGGTTCTCGTCGGGTTCACCGAGGTACTTCACCATCAGCTCCGAGCGGAAGTGTGGCATGGTGTTCTCGGCCATGTCGAACAGGTCCGAGACGCCGACCCACGAGATGCCGGCGTCGTACAGGTCGGGGAACTGCACGAGCTGCCAGTACGCCGAGTAGCCACCGTAGGAGCCGCCGAACACGACGACGCGGTCGTCGTCGAGCCAGTCGTACTCGGCGAGGACGTGCTCGGCCGCGGCGGCCACGTCACCCTGCTCTGCGCCGCCCCAGTCGTCGTACAACTCCTCGACGAACTCCCGACCGTGGCCGGTCGAGCCGCGGTAGTTCACCTGGAGCACGGAGAAGCCCCGGGAGAGGAGGAACTGCGTGCGGTAGCTGAACGAGAGGCGGTCGTGGTGGCGCGGGCCGCCGTGGGGGTTGACGATGAGTGGCGACGGGCGCTCGCCGGAGTCGTAGAAGATCGCACCGATCTCCAACTCGTCGTACGCGTCGTGCTCGACGGCGCGCTGGGGCGTCTCGGGGACGCCGTCCGACTCGAACGTGAAGTACTGCGCGTCGGCGAAGTCGTCGGGCGAGAACGGCCCGTACTCCGCCTCCAGCACCGTCTCGGACTCGTCGGTCTTCAGGTCGTACGCGAGCAGTTCGCTCCGTCGCGTCGGCGTCGTGTGCTGGATCA
Organism: Halobaculum marinum; assembly: GCF_029338555.1. Taxonomy (GTDB): domain Archaea; phylum Halobacteriota; class Halobacteria; order Halobacteriales; family Haloferacaceae; genus Halobaculum; species Halobaculum marinum. The sequence goes on from NZ_CP119989.1 coordinate 1,150,491, forward strand.
AGATCCGGCCGTCGGTCAGCGGCGTGTCGTCGACGAGCGAGGCGACGCCGCCGGGGAGGGGCAACTCGCGCGACTCGCCCGTCGCCACGTCGTACACGACGGGGACGTCCTCCGCGTCGCGCATCCGCGTCGCGAGGAAGCGGTCGCCGTCGGGGAGGAAGTACGCGGGCGACTCCTCGAACTGGTCGTCACCGTACCACGTCACCTCGCCCGTCTCGATGTCGTACACGCCGCAGCGACCCTTGTCGGGGCTGTTGTCCGAGACGAGGAGTGCGTCGCCGTCGGGGTGCCAGTCGGCCGGTGCGGCCTCTGCGCCCGTCTCGCCGATGTCGAGGTTCCGGGCGTTCGAGCCGTCGATGTCGGCGACAAACACGTCCGCGTTGTCGTAGTCGTCGGACTCGTTCGTCATGAACGCGAAGCGCTCGCCGTCGGGTGACAGCTCCGCCGTCCAGACGGCGCGCTCGTAGTCGGTCAGCTTCGTCGTCTCGCCCGACGGCAGGTCGTGGCGGTAGACGTTCATCTGCCCGTCGGCGTTGGAGCCGACCAGCAGCGTCTCGCCGTCCTCGCCGACGGCCTGCAACGACACTTGGCCGTCCATCTCCACGACCGGTTCGGCGTGCCCGTCGCGGTCGATGGCGTGGATGTCGTTCTGCTCGTTGCCGGCCTCGTCGAGGTGGAAGAAGACGCGCTCGCCGGCGGCGTCCCACGCGAAGTCGTGGCGGGCGTCCTTGGGGACCTGCCCGTCTGACCACTGCTCCAGGTCCCCGCTCTCGGGGTCGAGGAGGTACAACTCGTTGCGCCCGTCGATGTCGTAGTACAGCGCCACCTCGTCGCCATCGGGGGCGGTCGTCGGGTGCGCCATCGTCGGCAACTCGGCGAGGGCTCGGAGGGTGTCGTCGTGTTCGTCGCTCACGGTCGTCGGTTCGGTCGGGGGAACTTCAGTCTAATCAGAACGCTCTTTCTGAAATATGTGTGACACGTACTCGCGACGACCGAGAACGGGGGTTCAGTCGCTGATGCGGTAGTACGTTCGCGTCGTTCCGTCGCCGTCGTCGACCTCCGTCGCCTGCACGGCGCCTCTCTCGACCAACTGCGCGAGCGCCTCGTCGACGTCGTCGACGACGATGGCGCTGGCAGCGGCGTCGCCGGCGACGTCGACGAGGCCGCCGGTGACGGCGCCGACCGCACGCGACCCGGGCGTCGACTCCGACTGGTCGGCGTAGACGGGACTGAAGTCCACCCCGAACACGATCTCGCGCTCGGTGAACGCCTGCCCCACGCGCTCGCTGAGGAACGACAGGATCAGGTCCTTCTCGGTCTCGATCGGGTCCTGTTCGGCACCGCCGGCGTCGTCTTCGTCGACGGTACCGGCGTCGAACTCGTCGTCGGTGATCGGCATGGGTGTGGTGTGAAACCGACCCGACATATCTGCACCGGTCGGCGCCCATGGAAAACCCTTTCCGCAATTCTTGCGGAGACTCCTCCATGAAAGTCCACGTGGGCGCAGCCGCGACCGACGAGGAGGCCTCCGCCATCGCCGAGGCGATGGCCGAGCACTTCGGCGTCGACATCGAGGTGTACGCCGGCGACGACGCCGACGAACCCCTCGCGACGGCCGAGCCGCCCGAGATCGACTACCCGCTGGACGACGATCTGGGACCGACCGACCGCGAGGCGACGCTCCGCGCAGAGATTGACGACATCCTCCAGGGCGGCCCCGAGAAGTACAAAGATCGGCTCCCCGGACAGGGGAAGCTGTTCGTCCGCGACCGGCTCGACCTGTGGTTCGGGAACGACGGCGCTGGCGGCGTCGGCGACGCGAGCACCGACGCCGCCGCCGACGGCGTGAAGTTCGAGGACGGGAAGTTCGCCCACTTCGACGCGTGGCACCCGGACTCGCCCGACGTCGACGAGTACGACGAGGGCGACCGCGTGCCCGCCGACGGCCTGATCACCGGCGCCGCCGAGTTCGAGGGGCGCGACCTCCACTTCATGGCGAACGACTTCACCGTGAAGGCGGGGTCGATGGCCGGGCGTGGCGTCGAGAAGTTCCTGCGGATGCAACAGCGCGCGCTGAAGAACGGGAAGCCGGTGCTGTACCTGATGGACTCCTCGGGCGGCCGGATCGACCAGCAGACGGGCTTCTTCGCCAACCGCGAGGGGATCGGGAAGTACTACTACAACCACTCGATGCTGTCGGGGCGGGTCCCGCAGATCTGCGTCCTCTACGGGCCGTGCATCGCGGGCGCCGCGTACACGCCCGTGTTCGCCGACTTCACGGTGATGGTCGAGGGGATGTCCGCGATGGCCATCGCGTCGCCGCGGATGGTGAAGATGGTCACCGGCGAGGAGATCGAGATGGACGACCTCGGCGGCCCGGACGTCCACGCGAAGTACTCCGGCAGCGCCGACCTCGTGGCCGAGGACGAACAACACGCCCGCAACCTGGTCGCGAAACTCGTCTCGTATCTCCCGGACAAGGCGGGCGAGAAGCCGCCGCGGAGCGACCCGAAGCCCCCGACGTACTCGCCGGACGGCATCGACGAACTGATCCCGGAGGCACCGAACCGCCCGTACGACGTCCACGACCTGCTGGAGCGCATCTGCGACGCCGAGTCCGTCTTCGAACTGAAACCGGAGTACGGCAAAGAGATCGTCACCGCGTTCGCCCGCATCGACGGTCGCCCGGTTGGGATCGTCGCGAACCAGCCGACCGAGCGGTCGGGCGCAATCTTCCCGGACGCCGCCGAGAAGGCGGCGGAGTTCATCTGGACGTGCGACGCCTACGAGGTGCCCCTCCTGTACCTCTGTGACACGCCCGGCTTCATGGCCGGGAGCCAAGTCGAGAAAGACGCCATCCTCGAGAAGGGGAAGAAGTTCATCTACGCCACCTCCTCGGCGACCGTCCCGAAACAGACCGTCGTCGTCCGCAAGGCGTACGGCGCGGGCATCTACGCGATGGGCGGCCCTGCCTACGAACCCGAGTCGGTCATCGGCCTCCCCTCTGGCGAGATCGGCATCATGGGCCCCGAAGCGGCGATCAACGCGGTGTACGCGAACAAGTTGAACGCCATCGACGACCCCGAGGAGCGCCAACAGCGCGAGGACGAACTCCGCGAGGAGTACCGCCGCGACATCGACATCCACCGGATGGCCAGCGAGGTCGTCATCGACGAGATCGTGCCGCCGTCGAGTCTGCGCGAGGAACTCGTCCAGCGGTTCGACTTCTACGAAGACATCGAGAAGTCGGTGCCGGACAAGAAGCACGGCACGATCCTCTGATCAGGTTCAAACCGGAAGCCGGAACCAACCGCCGTATGGCCTGACCGACTGCCGGACGACGGTCTGCGGGTGCCCGGTGACCCGTCGTCTGCGGTGATCCACCGGCTGTTCGCCACACCACGCGACGACGCCGAGCGACCGCGTCGGCTACTCGCCTACCGCTCGAGCGCCGTCCGGAGCAGTCGGACCTCCGCACGGACCGCACGCCACGAGTCGAGCGTCCCGGGGATGCTCGCCCCCTCGTCTTCGCGTTCGCCGCGAGTGCGCTCGTCGACGAGCCGTCGGACCGCCTGCGGGTCGTCGACGCGGCGGAAGGAGACGCCCCCGCCGGCGGTCTCCAGCGTGACCGTCCCGTAGCCGAACAGCGCCCCCGTCGCCGACTGCGCTGAGGCGGTGTTCTCGACCATCGAGAGCCGTGCGCGGACGACGCGCCGCCCCACGACGCCGCGCTTCACCGACGCCGCGCGGTCTGTGAGGACGTACCGGGTGTTCACCAGCGACAGCACCGACAGCGCCGGAATCGACGCGCCGACGAGCACCGACAGCGCCGCGACCCCGAGGCCGAGTGCGTCGGTCGCCGCGGGGCCGACCGCGACCGCGAGGCCGATGCCGGCGACGAGCAGGCCCACCACCGCCGCGGGCGCGGCCGCAGACAGGCGCGGGCTACCCGTCCACAGCACCGACTCGTCGTCGGCGACCGGCACCGCCTCCGGGACGGGCGTGGCGTCGTCGTCGGTCATCGGTCGTCGCCGTCGACGAACGGGGAGTCCGTCTCCACCTCGACCGCCTCCTCGTCCGCGTGGTCGAGGTCCGAGCCCTCGTCGGTCGGCCCCTCGACGGCAGTCCGGATCGCTCGCAACTCGACGAGGATGTCCTCGAGCACGTCGCCCTTCGACTCGCCCTCGTCAGACGAACGCCCCTCTCGTGCGCGGATCCGCTCGTTCACCAACTCCTGGATCCGCTTCGGGTCGCCGACGCTGTCGAAGCTGAGTTCGACGCCAGAGCCGCCGGCGGTCGAGATGTCAACGGTGCCGTAGCCGAACTGCGTGCCGAAGAACCCTTGCGTGTATGAGGTGTCTTGCACCTTCTCGAAGCCGACGCGCTTCACGTCGCGCGAGAGCACGCCGCGCTTCTTGTACAGCGCCTCGGTGGTGATCACGTACTCGGTGTTCTCGCGGGCGAGGTACGCCGAGACGATGATGGGGATGCCGACGAGGACCAGCGACAGCGGAACCCCGACCACCAGGGCGGGGACGAGACTCGACGAGTGCGGGTTGCCGGCCCAGACCACCTCCTCCTCGGGGTCAAGCGAGAGCCAGTCGAACCCGTCGGGGAGGGCGCCGTCCGTCGCAGATGTGGACATGGCCGTGGGTGTCGTGGCCGACGCCATAAACCCGTGCCCTCGGCGGGGGTCACTCCGCGTCGGCGAGCGCCTGCCGAACGACGGCCCACGCGAGGCCGGCGAGGCCGACGTCGCGCGCGAGCACGTCGCCGAAGGCGCCCGTGGTCGCCCAGACGACCGCGAGGTACACGCACGTCGCCGACAGCGAACCCGCGGCGACGAGCGACGCGACGCCTGTGTACCGGTCGGCGAGCAGCGCGAGTCCGAAGCCGACTTCGAGATAGCCGTTGACCAGCATGAACGCCGTGGGCGAGACGACGAGCAGCGGGGCGAGCCAGTCGACGACGTAGACGGTCCACGCGGCCGGGTCGTGCAGTTTGTGGACGCCGGCGGCCAGCACCATCGCGCCGAGGCTCCATCGGGCAAGCGTCGGCGCCGGCGGAAGCCGCGCCGCCGCCGTCCTCGCCGACCGACGCACTGAGTCGATCACGGGTGTGTTCGGCGTCGCGTAGACAAGTAGCCTCTCCTCGTGGGCGGTCGCCACCTCGGCCGGTCAGTCGTCGCGGTGCGAGCGGAGGATCCGAGCGTAGTACGGCTCCATGACCTGCACCGCCTCCTCCCAGCAGGCCTCGTCGTGGAGGTCGTGGAGTTCGACGCCGAGCAGGTAGCGCACGGGAGCGGCGCCGAACCCCTCGCGCCCGTCGCTGGGCTTGTTCGGGTAGTCGTGGTCGCCGCTGGCCGCGCGGAACTCGATAAGCTGTGCCCGGAGCATCGGCGTCCAGTAGTCGTCGTTGGCCTTGTGGCTGCGCCACGCGCGCGTCGTCGCCGTCGCGTACGCGGGGTCCATCCCCACGGCGTCGGCCCGCTCGGCGAGCGCGTCGTGGACCGGCCCCCAGTCGCCGTCGCCGATCGAGGCGGGGTCGATGCAGTCGTCGACCATGTGATCGGCCTCGAGGTCGTCTTTCGCCCACAGCGCGTCGACGTACGCGCGGGCGGCCCGTCGCGCCGCCGCCTCGTCGAGGTGGGCGAACTGCCGGCGGTCGACCGCCGCGAACGACGCGGTCGCCGCCTCGCGCTCTCCGCGGTCGTGATAGCGGAATCCCGCACACAGCTCACGAGCCATGTGACGAGCCGCTCGCTCGACGGTGGCGTCGTCGTCGGGCGCCTGGTCGTCGACGCGCCCGTCGGCCTCTACCGGTCCGTCTGCCCCCGTGCTGGCTCCCTCGCCGCGTAGTCCGTCACTCGTCACAGGTCAGTCACTGCGTGTCTGTGCGGGGGTGGCATAGTATTTTCCCACCCGATCGTCGCTAATTTTGTCTGACGCAGGGCGAGTCTGTCAACGATCTTAGTGCTGTGCGCGCTCGGCGCCCGAACGGTCACGTCGCGTGTTCGCGCTTCAGCGACAGCACTGTCCGCTCGAACGTGCACACGAGCGTCTCGTCGCCGTCGTCGCCGTCCAGTTTGTACGCGTCGACGCGCATCGTCACGACGCCGCGCTCGCCGTCGCTCGTCTCGCGCTTGTCGAGGACGGTCGACTCCGCCCGGATCGTGTCGCCGTGGAACACCGGGTTCGGATGCTCCACGTCGTCGTACGAGAGGTTGGCGACGATGGTGCCGTCGGTCGTGTCGGGAATCGACAGGCCGGTCGCGAGCGCCATCGTGTAGATGCCGTTGACCAGTCGCTCGCCGAACTGCGTGTCCGCCGCGAACGCGGCGTCGAGGTGGAGCGGTTGCTGGTTCATCGTCATGTCGCAGAACGTCTGGTTGTCGCGCTCGGAGACGGTGCGGCGCTTCTCGTGGACGATGGTCTCGCCCACCTCGAACTCCTCGTAATACTTGCCGGTCACGTGCGCCGGGTCGCGGTCGGTCGTGAAAACGATGCGGGAACCGCGTCGGGCGTCACCGAGGGCGTCCCAGTTCCCGTGTCGGTCCCGGTGCCGACGGCGACGACGGCGGGATTGATACGGCCATCCGCCGAACGCCGAGCCATGCCGAGACGTAGTCTCCTGTTCTCGCCCGGCGACCGACCCGAACTCATGCGGAAGGCGCCCGGCGCCGGCGCCGACACGGTCGTGTTCGACCTGGAGGACGCCGTCGCCCCCGCCCGGAAGGGGGAGGCCCGCCGCGCCGTCCGCGACGTGCTCGCCGACCCCGAGTTCGATCCGGCGGCCGAGGTGTGTGTGCGCGTCACCGGCACCGACACGTACCGCGACCTGGAGGTGCTCACGGCAGACGACGCAGCCACCTTCGACGCGGTGATGCTGCCGAAGGCAGAGTCGCGCGACGCGGTCGACCACCTCGCCTCCCAACTCCGCGAGCACGACCGCCGAGTGCCCGTGATCGCGCTGGTGGAGACGGCGCGGGGGGTGCTCCGGGCCGAGGAGATAGCAGACGCCCGCGCGACCGACGCCGTCGCGTTCGGCGCAGAGGACCTCTCGGCGGACCTGGGTGCGACCCGGACCGACGAGGGGACGGAGGTGCTGTACGCCCGCGAGAAGGTGGTCACCGCCGCGAGTGCGGCGGGCGTCGACGCCATCGACACCGTCTACACCGACTTCGACGACACGGCGGGACTCGCCGAGGAGACGCGTTTCGCGGCGACCCTCGGGTACGACGGCAAGATGGCGATCCACCCGGCGCAGGTGTCCGTGATCAACGACGCGTTCACGCCAGATACGGAGTCGATCGCGTGGGCGCGCGACGTGCTCGCCGCCCGCGACGCCGCCGCGGCCGAAGACCGGGGGGTGTTCCAAGTCGACGGCGAGATGATCGACGCGCCGCTGATCGCGCAGGCCGAACGGATCCGCGAGTACGCGCGACTGGTGGACGAGTGGGACGGCGAGAACGCGGGAGAGTAGACGGGAGGCGATCGGAGAGCCGAGAGTGTGTCAGCGGTCGAGGTGGACTGCGGTTACGGCCACAGGCCGCGGACGCTCTTCGCCTCCGCGATGCGGCCGAGCGCGACGACGTACGCCGCGTCGCGCCACGTGATGTCCTTGTCCTCGACCTCGGTGCGGACGGCGTTCCACGCCTTCAGCATCTCCGCCTCCAGTTCCGAGCGAACCTCCTCGATGGTCCACGTCCGGCGGTTGATGTCCTGGAGCCACTCGAAGTAGCTGGCGGTGACGCCGCCGGCGTTCGCGAGGATGTCGGGGATGACGTGGACACCGCGCTCGGCGAGGATCTCGTCTGCCGCGAACGTCGTTGGGCCGTTGGCGCCCTCGACGACGATGTCGGCACGGACGGCGTCGGCGTTGTCCACGGTGATGACGTTGCCGACGGCCGCCGGGATCAGCACGTCCACGTCGAGTTCGAGGATGTCGTTCCCGTCGTCGAGCAGATGCGCACCGTCGGTGTCGGCGGCGTACCCCGTGACGGCGTTCGGCTCCTCGGAGAAACTCGGGATGGCGTGGGTGTCGAGGCCGTCCTCGGCGTACACCGCGCCGCCGGTGTCGGAGACGGACACCACGTCGGCGCCCCAGTCGTCCAGGAGACGCGCGGCGTTGGCGCCGACGGAGCCGTACCCCTGCACGGCGACGGTGAGGCCGTCGAGGTCGTAGTCGTAGTAGTCGGCTGCCTCGCGGACGACGAGGGCGACCGAACGACCGGGTGCCTCCTCGCGCCCCTCGGTGCCGCCGACAACCGGCGGCTTGCCCGTCACGACGCCGGGGATGGTCTCGCCCTCCTGCATCGAGTACGCGTCCATGAACCACGCCATCGTCTGGGCGTCGGTGCCCATGTCGGGCGCGGGGATGTCCTTCTTGGGGCCGACGAACTTCCGCAGTTCCTCGGCGAACCGGCGCGTGAGCTTCTCCTTCTCCGTCTCGGACAACTGCTTGGGGTCGACGATGACGCCGCCCTTGCCGCCGCCGAACGGGAGGTCCATCACGGCGCACTTCCACGTCATCCACATCGAGAGGCCGACGCACTCCTCCTCGCTGACATGCGGGTGGAAGCGGAGGCCGCCCTTGTACGGCCCGCGCACGTCGTCGTGCTGGGCGCGGTAGCCGGTGAACACCTCGACCGAGCCGTCGTCGCGCTCCAGCGGCACCGCGACGCGGTGGACCGTCGTCGGGTGTTTCAGGCGCTCGACGACGCCGGGGTCCACGTCGAGGTGGACAGCGGCGTGCTCCAGTTGGCGGCGGGCCGTCTCCAGCGCCGTCTCCGGCTCCCGCGGCTCTTGCTGCTCCGACTGGTCGTCTGCGGGGGCGGACTCCTCGGCCGTGTCTGCGGTTCCGGTGGACATGGTGGTTGGGCTCCCGTCGCGTCGCACGACGGGGCGGTTACCGGCCCCTCCGACCGACCACCATATAGTATTAATGATGCCGTGTAATCTAAGGTATATTATCACAATCGTACAGCGGATCGACAGATCCAAGGCGTCTACGTCGGGTGCTTCTGGAGACACGGCGCGTCGACGGGTCGATCCGCGGCTCCGGTCACGCTCGGCGGGGGACCGTGGCGCCGCCAGGTCCGCGACAGCGGACCGCGCGATACGACGAGTCGGTATGCATGTAAGGAACACTAATGAATATCCATGATATTGATTCGGCACGGTTAAGGACGGGGACAGTGCTCGGGTACGTATGTCTGGAGACGAGGCCAACCCCTTCGAGAGCCTCCAAGAGCAGATCGACGACGCCGCCGCGTACCTCGACGTCGCGGACGACGTGATCGACCGGCTCAAGCACCCCGAGCGGGTGCTGGAGCTGAACCTCTCGGTCGACATGGACGACGGCACGCTCGGCCGCTTCAAGGCGTTCCGCTCGGAGTTCAACGGCGACCGCGGTCCGTACAAGGGCGGCATCCGCTACCACCCGGGCGTCACGCGTGACGAGGTGAAGGCGCTTTCTGGCTGGATGGTGTACAAGTGCGCGGTCGTCGACATCCCGTACGGCGGCGGGAAAGGCGGCATCGTCGTCGACCCCTCCGACCACTCCGAGGCGGAACTGGAACGCCTCACCCGGTCGTTCGCCGAAGAACTGCGCCCGTTCATCGGCGAAGACAAGGACATCCCGGCGCCCGACGTGAACACGGGCCAGCGGGAGATGAACTGGATCAAAGACACCTACGAGACGCTGGAGAACACGACCGAACCCGGCGTCGTGACGGGCAAGTCGCTGGAGGCCGGCGGCTCGGAGGGGCGCGTCGAGGCGACCGGACGCTCGACGATGCTCACCGCCCGCGAGGCGTTCGACTACCTCGACATGGAGATGGAGGGCGCGTCGGTCGCCGTGCAGGGGTACGGCAACGCCGGCCACATCGCCGCCTACCTCATCGAGGACCTGGGCGCGAACATCGTCGCCGTCTCCGACTCCTCCGGTGCGGTGTACGCCGAGGACGGCCTCGACGCCCGTGACGTGAAACAGCACAAAAACGAGACGGGCTCGGTGTCGGGCTACCCCCACGCCGACGAGGAGTTCTCCAACGACGACCTCCTCACGCTCGACGTCGACCTGCTGGTGCCGGCGGCGCTGGAGAACGCCATCGACGGCGACCTCGCGCGCGACGTGCAGGCCGACGTCATCGTCGAGGCGGCGAACGGCCCGCTGACGCCCGGCGCCGACGACGTGCTCACCGAGGCCGACGTGCACGTGTTCCCCGACATCCTCGCGAACGCCGGCGGCGTCACCGTCTCCTACTTCGAGTGGGTGCAGAACCGCCAGCGCTTCTACTGGACCGAAGAGCGCGTCAACGACGAGTTGGAGCGCCACATCGTCTCCGCGTTCGACGACCTCACGACGTGTTACGAGGAGAACGACCTGCCGAACTTCCGCACCGCGGCGTACGTCGTCGCCATCCAGCGCGTCGTCGACGCGTTCACCGACAGCGGCAACTGGCCGTAGTCGGTCGTCGCGCCGTCGACCGGCGACGACTGAACCGTCGCGACCCAGCCCGTCGAGATGGCACCGGTTCTCCGTCTCCGGGATTCGAGTGATAGATCTATCACAGAGCGGTGTGATTGTGGTGGTATGATCGGTCGTGCGCTCCCGCTGGCACTCGCCAGCGCCGTCACCACGCTGTTAGTCGCCGGGGCAGTCGCTATCGAGACGGCCAGCGCCGCCGGACTCGGCGGACCGGGCGTCGGAATCATCGGCGTCCTCGTGGGACTCGTGGCCGCCCTCGTCGCGGCTGTCGTCGTCGGCCTCGCCGTCACCTCCGGGCGACTCTCCCGGAACGCGACGGTCGCGCTCGTCGCGTACGGGACTCTCGGCGTCGTGTTCCTCGCGGTCGCCGCCCTCAAGTACGTGAACGTGCCCGGCGCAGACGAGACGTTCACGATGCCCGTCCAGGTGGTCGTCAGCGTCGCGTGTGCGGTCGCCGCCGCCGCCCTCGTCGCCCGCTCTGGACGACCCGACGCCGCTGCGACCTGACGCTCCGGCACCCGTCGACGGACGCGTCGCCAGGCCCAGTGAGATTCTTGGGCGTCCACCCCCTCCGATCAACGGATGACTCCTCGCGTCGACGCCCTCTACACCGCCCCCGAGGACTCCGCCCCGATGGTCGACCACGACGAGGTCAGCCTCGTCCCCGGCGGCATCGAGGGCGACCGCTACCTGAACGGCACCGGCTACTACTCCCCGTACGACGTGTGTGAGGTGACGCTCGTCGACGCCGGCGCCCTCGACAGTATCCGCGACGACCTCGGCATCGACCTCACTGACGGTCGCCACCGCCGCAACGTCGTCGTCCGGGGCGCCGACCTCCAAGACCTCCTCGGCGCGACGTTCCGCGTCGGCGACCCCGACGCTGGTGCCGTCCTGCGCGGCACTCGCCCGCGCCCGCCGTGTGCCCACGTCGAACAGGTCGCCGGCGAGGACGGGGTCGCTCGCGCGCTGCGGGGGCGCCGCGGTGGAATCTGTGCGGATGTCGTCGCGCCCGGGACCGTCGCCGTCGGCGACGAAATCGAGGTGGTGGAGGGCGACCCACGCTCGGAGGGGCGGCGGATCGTCGACCGCCTCCGCGAGTCGCTCGGTCGCTGAGGTGACGCATCGACCGACTCGTCGGTCGCGTGCACCGGCGCCGCACGACCGGCCGACGGCTTTTCGGGGGGTCGACGTACCTGTGGTATGCACACACGGCACACGCGGCACACGCGGCGGCGGTTTCTGGGCGGCGTCGGCGCAGCGGGGGTCGCGGCCCTCGCCGGGTGTACCGGCGGTGCCGTGCCGGGGAGCGGCGGTGACGGCGTCGCCGACCTGTTCGACTCGGGGCCGCCGACGCGGGACGACCCGCTGTACCAGCCGTTGGACGCGGCCGCCGTGCGCGACGCGACCGTGAGCGGTGGCCCGGGCAAAGACGGCATCCCGTCGGTCGACCAACCGCAGTTCGCCGCCGCGGATGACGTGACGCTCGCCGACGACCGCATCGTGTTCGGCTACGCCGGCGAGACAGATGTGAAGGCGTATCCCCAGCACGTGCTCGTCTGGCACGAGGTCGCCAACGACACGCTCGACGGGACGAACGTCGCCGTCACCTACTGCCCGCTCACGGGCACCGCGATGGGGTTCGAGCGCGGCGACACCACCTTCGGCGTGTCGGGGCGACTCGTGAACAACAACCTCGTGATGTACGACCGCGCGACCGACTCGCGGTGGCCGCAGGTGCTCGCGACGGCGGTCTCCGGCCCCCACGAGGGTGACCAACTCCGCGAGGTCCGACTCGTGTGGACGACGTGGGGACAGTGGCGCCGTGCCCACCCCGACACGCAGGTCATGACTGAGAACACCGGCTACGCCCGACGCTACGGCGCCGATCCGTACGGGAACTACAACCCGACCAGCGGCTACTACGCCGCCGAGAGCCGGACGCTGTTCGCGCCGCTCGACGACGGGTGGCGAGACGTCCAGTCGGACGCCAAACGAGTGGTATTCGCCGCCAGGACCGCCGACCGCGCGCTGGCGTTCGACCGCCCGGCGGTGATGCGGGCCGACCTGCTCGCGACTGACGACGGCGCGTTCCTCGCGGCGTACGATCCGACGCTGAACACGGCCCACGTGTACCGCGCGGGCGAGGCAACGGTCGAGCCGTCCGGCGAGAAAGACGGCCGGTTCCTCGTCGACGGCGCCGTCCACGACGCCGCCGCGCTCCCACTGGCCCCCGTCTACTCGTTCGACGCGATGTGGCACGCCGTCGGCGGATTCTACCCCGAGGCCGCCTATGTCTCGTGACGGGGCGACCGTGACCGCCCGCGCCGACCCGCTTGCGGTGGTCCGGGTCGCGGTCGGGCGGACGAGGCGCGCGCTCGGGGCCGCGCTCGTGGACCGCGTCTCGGCGGGCGTGCTGGTCGCCGCGGCGGGTGCCTACGTACTGGTGTACCTGTTCGCCGTCGGCGACCTCGGTCGCGCGACACCGACCGTCGTTGCGACCGGCGAGTCACCTGCGGTCGGCCTGACGGTCGCGGCTGAGCCGGTCGCCCGCGCGGTCGGTGGCGAGGCCGTCGCGCTGGTCACTGTCGGCCCTGTGGAGGTCCTCTTCGCACCGGTGACGCTCGTCGTCGCGACCGGATTGGGGCTGCTGGTGGGCGCGAACCTCGCGCTGTCGACGCTGGCGTGGCGCAAGCCGACGCTGTGTGGCGTCTCCCCGGCCTCGGGACTCGCCGCCGGCCTCCCAGCGTTGCTGTCGGGAACGGCCTGCTGTGGTCCGTTGCTGTTCATCGTGTTGGGGCTGCAGGCGACGAGCGCGGCGCTGACGGCGGTCGCGTGGCTTCGCCCGGTCGCCGCACTCCTGCTGGTCGCCTCGCTGGTGTGGGCGGCGTGGCGCCTCGACGTTCAGCTGTCGGCCGCCGGCGACTCCTCGGGGAAGATGCTCTCGGGGATGTAGGCCGTCACCGTCCAGTTGGGTGCGTCGACCACCTCGCTGATCTTCAGGTCCATCGCCGCCGAGCAGAGGATGTACGCCTCGCCGCGGGTGAGCCCCCGGTGGTCGTGGAGGTGGGTGATCATGTGGCGGGTGGCCTTCCGCGTCGCCTCCATCAGGTCGGGGTCGATGCCGGTCGTCGCGTACATCGGCTCGTCGTGGCCCGTCGGTGTGAACGGCCCGGTCGTCGTGAACTCGGGCTGTTCGATGTCGAGGTCCTTGCGCACCCGGAAGCGGGCGGTGACGAACATCGGCGCTTCGACGCCCGTGACGCACACCTCGCCGTCGCCCTGCGCGGCGTGGCAGTCGCCCGTCGAGAACAGTGCGCCGTCGACCTCCACAGGGAGCCGAACCGTCGACCCGGCGGTCATGTGCTTCACGTCCATGTTGCCCCCGACCGAGCGCGGCGGGAGCGTGTCGTGGGGGCCTGCCTCCGCGGGGGCGTTCCCGATGACGCCCGGGAACGGATCCAGCGGCACCTCGATTTCGTTGACGAACTTGCCAACATCGCCCTGCAGGTCCCAGATGTGGATGCCGGGCTCCTCAAAGTCCTCCGGGAGCAGACCCAGCCCCATCTCGCCGGGGAAGTAGACGTTGTACCCCCAGCCCTTGTGCTGGAGGTCGAGCAGGTCGACCTCGAGCACGTCGCCCGGTTCGGCGCCCTCGACGTACACCGGGCCGGTGAGCGGGTGGACCGGGTCGAAGCTCACGTCGAGTACGTCCTCCGCGGTCGTCTCCACGTCGATCTGGCCGTCGACGGCGTCGCGACACTCGAAGCGCACCACGTCGCCGTCGGCGATGGTCAGCGCCGGCTCCAGCGAGTTGTCCCACGCGGAGTGGATATTGCGGTCCGCGTCCGAGAGGTGGTGGTCGACGGTGTACGTCGTCGGCTCGGCGTCTGTCTCGTCCGGCATGATCTCACCGTACAACTGACGACCGCTTAACACGAGTGGGCGGTTCGTGAGCCGTGGGACTCGCCGAATCTCCCCGCCGATAGCCGGGATGGGGGCTTCTTGTGTCTGGCGCGAGTGACCGGTTCCGTGACGACCCCCTCCATCGCTCAGGCCGCGTTCGACGCGCTCCCCGTCCAGACCGCCGTCGTCGACTCGGCGGGAGTCATCGTGCGGACGAACGCCGCGTGGCGGGCGTTCGACGACTGGGACGGTGTCGACCCAGTCGCAGACCCGACCGGGCGGAACTACCTCCGGGTGTGTCGCCAGACGGGCGAGCGAGGCGACGCCGACGGCGACCGGTCACCCGCGGTCGACGGCGGCGTCCGGGCGGGTGCGACCGGGGCAGACGTGGACGGCGCGATGGTCGCCGACGGCATCGAGGCGGTGCTGGTCGGCGACCGGGAGACGTTCGACCACGAGTACGCCTGCCACTCGCCCGACGAACGTCGGTGGTTCCTCATGCGAGCCTCGGCGGTCGATCACGAGGGCGAGACGTACGCACAGGTGTTCCACCTCGACATCACCGAGCGGAAACTGGCCGAGGCGACGCTGGAGTCGCGCAACGACCGCCTGGAGACGCTCGCGGGCGTGCTCGCACACGACCTCCGCAACCCGCTCCAGGTCGTGCAGGGGCGAAGCGAACTGCTCGACGCTCGCCTCGACGACGCCGAGGGGGACGCTGAACGGACCGACGAGACGGCCGCGGATCTGGAGTCGATCCGGTCGTCGGCAGACCGGATCGGGGCGATCATCGGCGACGCGCTGCAGCTCGCACGCGGCGGGTTCTCCTCGGGGGACCCACCGACCGAACTCCGACTGCGCGCGGCGGCCGAGACGGCGTGGGAGCACGTCCGAGCGGACGAAGCGACGTTGCGCGTCACCGACTCGTTCGCGTTCGAGGGACGGGCGGGGCCGGTCGGGCAGATTCTGGAGAACTTGCTCGCGAACGCCGTCGACCACGGTGGCCCGGACGTGACGGTCGTCGTGGGGGTGCTCGTCGCCGACGCGACGGAGCCGTCGGGCTTCTACGTCGCAGACGACGGGCCGGGAATCGACCCCGAGCAGCGCTCGGCGGTGTTCGACCCCGGCCACACCACCGGCGACGACGGCACCGGCTTGGGGCTGGCTATCGTCGAGCAGTTCGTCGAGGCGCAAGGGTGGTACGTCGAGGTCGTCGCGGGGAGCGACGGCGGCGCACGCTTCGAGATTCGCGGCGTCGGCCCCGTCTGAGTCGGGAGTCGCCCGGCTACCTACCTGGCGAGGGCGAACAACCAGTCGATGAGCCCTTCGCCTTCATCCTCGTCGTCGTCGTCCCCTTCGTCGTCATCCTCCTCGCTCTCGTCGTCTTCATCGTCGTTCTCCTCGTCTTCAGCTTCGGCGTCGTCGGCGTCGTTGTCGACGTCGTCGTCCTCGCTCTCCGACGAGTCAGCTTGACCCTGCTCACCCGATTCGGGACCGCCGTCGTTCACCGTGTCGCTGTTGCCGTTAGCGTTCCCGTTGCCGTTGGCATTCCCATTTCCGTTCCCGTTGCCGTTGCCGTTCTCGTTGGCGTTGGCGTCACCGTTGCCATTCCCGTTGCCGTTGCCGTTGGCGTTCCCGTTCCCGTTTCCGTTGCCGTTGCCGTTGCCGTTGGCGTTCGCACCACCGTTCCCGTTGCCATTGCTATTCCCGTTCGCCCCGTTGTCGTCGTTGCCGTTGGCGCTGGAACTCCCGTTTGAATCGCCGGTGGCGTTGGTGTTCTCGGTGCCGTTCGCGGCCTGGGATTCGGTCGCGTCGGCGGGCGTTCCGTCGTTCGTAGAGTTCCCCTGCGTGCCGGCAGGCCCCGGGTCGGTACTGCCGTTGGTCCCGTTGCTGTTCGTGCTCTCACTGGCGTCGCTCGCACCTTGGCCGTTGGCACCTCCGTTACCGTTCCCGTTGGCACCGCCGTTTGCGCTCTCCGTGTCGCCGTTGCCGTTGGCGTTTGCGTTGCTGCCCTCGGTGTCGCCGTTGCCGTTGGCGTTCCCGTTTCCATTTCCGTTGGCGTCGCCGTTGCCGTTCCCGGGCCCGGCGTCGTCTCCGTCGGTCGGAGCGCCGTCACTGCCGTCGGCTTCGTCCTCCTGTTGACCGGGCGGGCCCTCGCCGTTCTCGGAGTCGCCGGAGTTACCCGCTTGGTTGTCGCCGCCCTGATCGTCTTCCTGCCCGGGCGCGCCCGAGGCGTCGTTCCCAGCGGCCGAATCGCCCTCCTCACCGGACTCAGGCTGCTCGTCCGCATCAGCGGGTCCGTCGCCACCGTCCGTCGATCCCTCGCCGTCGGAGTCGTCCGGGGGCGGGCCCTGTGAGTCGTCACCGGCAGGGTTCGACTCTTGGCCGTTCGACTGCTCGCTGTTCGATTCGTCTGGCGTCGACGAAGCGGACCCGTCCTCGGAGTCGTCGTTCGGGAGCTGATCTCCGTCGCCGTCGCCGTCGTCGGTGGTCGACGAGTCGCTGGACTCGCTTCCCTCCTCGCCGTTCGACTCACTCGCGTCGCCGGAACCGTTCGGGCGTCCGTCCGTCTCGTCGCCCTCGTCGCTCTGCTCCTCGTCGGGGGCGTTTCCGTCGTCGCCAGAGCCCTCGCTCTCGTCGTCGGTCGCGTCAGCGCCGTCGGCAGGTCCGCCGTCGTCGTTCCCCGGAGCGTCGTCGCTGTTGCCCGGTGTATCGTCACTGTCGCCGCTCTGGTCGGCGTCGCTCTCGCTCGACCCCTCACCATCAGTACTCGATGCACTCTCGCCGGTGTCCTGGCCGTCGTCCGTCCCGTCAGGTGCACCGTCACCCGACTGATCGTCGTTGTTGCTGGACTCGTCGTTGTTTCCGGGTGCGTCATCGCTGTTGCCCGGTGCGTCGTTGTTGCTGGACTCGTCGCTGTTGCCGGGGGCGTCTTCGCTGTTGCCTGGTTCGCCGTCGTCGTTGCTGGACTCGTCGTCGTTGCCGGGTGCGTCGCCGCTGTTGCCCGGTGCTTCATCACCGTTGCTGGATTCGTCGCCGTTGTTCCCGGGTGCGTCATCGTTGCCGGGGGCGTCGTCGCTGTTGCCGGGTGCGTCGTCGCCGTTGTTGCTTGATGCGCCTTCGCTGTTTCCGGGTGCGTCGTTGTTGCTGGACTGGTCGTCGTTGTTGCTGGACTGGTCGTCGTTGTTGCTGGACTGGTCGTCGTTGTTGCTGGACTGGTCGTCGTTGTTGCTGGACTGGTCGTCGTTGTTGCTGGACTGGTCGTCGTTGTTGCTGGACTGGTCGTCGTTGTTGCTGGACTGGTCGTCGTTGTTGCTGGACTGGTCGTCGTTGTTGCTGGACTGGTCGTCGTTGTTGCTGGACTGGTCGTCGTTGTTGCTGGACTGGTCGTCGTTGTTGCCCGATGCGCCGTTGTTGCCCGGCGCATCGTCGCCGTTGTTGCTAGATGTGTCGTCGCTGTTCCCGGGTGCGTCGTCGCCGTTCCCTTGTGCGTCACTCTCACCTTGGGTTGTCTCGTCCGTCTGGCCGCTCTCAGAAGCGCCAGTCGCGCCCCCGTCGTCCGGCCCACCCTCGGTCTCGTCGTCACCGCCGTCCTCTGGAGCCGAGTCGTCGTTCGACTCCTGATTCTCACCGTTTTGGCTCTGGCTGTCGCCGCTGGCACCGGTCGCCCCGCCCGACTCACTCTCGTCGGATTCGCCGCCGGTATCGCTGTCCGATGGCCCGGCGTCGCTGTCGGAGTCGTCTCCGTCGCCCGCGTCGTCCGCCGGCGCGTCACCGTCACCCTCCGCGTCGGAGTCACCCCCGCCGTTCTCGTCGTCGGTGTCGCTACCGCCAGCGCCGGCGGCGGAGTCACCGGCGTCGTCACCATCTCCGTCTCCGTCGTCTTCGGGTGAGTCGTCGTTCGAGCTCGACGCCCCGCCGCTCGCAGCGTCCTCGTCGTCATGCTCGTCGGCGGCGGACTGGTCCTCCGAGTCGTCGTCGCTCGCGTCGGCAGGATCGGTGTCTGCCGCCTCGGACCCGTCCGTCTCGTCGTTCGTCGCCCCGTCGTCGTTCGTCGCTCCGGCCCCGCCGGTCTCCGCGTCGTCGTTGCCGGACTGCGAGTCAGTCGGTCCGCTGTCGCTCACGTCACCAGTCGCGGGGCCGCTCGCGCTCGCGTCGCCGTCGAACACGCTCGCCGGGGCGCCGTCCACCCGCGACTCGTCGTCGTCGACACACTCCCCGTAGAGGACGTACACGGAGCCGCCGTCGCCGGCCAGCGCGTCGTTCCGGGGGGCGCCGACGAGCACGTCTTGGCTCCCGTCGCCACCCACGTCACCTGCGGACGCGACGGCAGATCCGGCTTCGTCGTCGTCACCCACGCCAGTGATCCGACCGGCCGCGTCACCGAGGCTCGAACTCCGTTCGGCACCGCCGTCCTCGACGAAGTACACCGCTCCGGCGTCCTCACCGGCGGCGGTGTCGGTCTGCGGGGCGCCGACCAGCACGTCCGCGCGCGGGCCGCACGCCGTGCCGGTCAGGGCGACCGCAGAGCCCGCGAGGTCGCCGGCGGCGGCGCCGAGGTACGTCCGGTCTGCGCCCGCGAGGTCGCCGCTCCCGAGCCCCTGGCGCCCGAAGACGACGTACGCCGCGCCGGCGTCGGTGCCGTTGCCGTCGGCGAACGGCGCGCCGACCACGAGGTCGTCGACGCCGTCGCCGTTCACGTCTGCGCCGCCGTCGAGTGCGCGACCCGCGAAGTCGCCGCTCGCGGCCCCGTCAAGGCGGATCGGGGTGTCGCCGAGCGAGGAGGTGTCCGACGCCTCGAACACGCCCGAGAGCACGTAGACGGTGCCGTGGTTCGACCCGTTCGTCCCCGCAACGTCGAACGCGGGCGCCCCGACCGCGGCGTCGGCCCGACCGTCGTCGTCCACGTCGCCGACGCCCGCAACCGCCCGTCCGGCGAGGTCGTTGTCGTCTTCGCCGTGGAACGTCGCGTCGGCGGACGCCAGCGAGCGGTTCCCGCTCGGGCGGTCGGTCAGGGAGACGACGTACGCCGCGCCGGAGTCGTTCCCCGCGGGCGTGTCCGCGCGCGGTGCACCCACGAGGACGCCGCCGCCGCGGTTCGCCGCCGCGCCGCGGTCACCCTCCTCGCGGAGCACGACGGAGACGGCTTCGCCCGCCGCGTCCCCGCCGCCGGCACCGGTCAACACGAGGTCCGAGGCGACGGAGAGGTCGTTCGTCCCCGACAGCGACTCCCCGCCGTAGACGACGTACACGGCGCCCGAGTCGGCGCCCGCCGCGTCGGCGCCGGGCGCGCCGATCACGAGGTCGCTGTACCCGTCGCCGTCCACGTCGCCGCCGGCGATACCCGCCCCTGCCGAGTCGTTCGCCGCGGCGCCGACGAACGTCGCGTCCGCGTTCGACACGGCCATGTCGCCGGGGTCGATCGGACCGTAGAAGAGGTAGACTGCGCCGGTGTTCTGTTCGCCGCCATCGGCGCTCGGGGCCGCCACGAGGACGTCCGCGACGCCGTCGCCGTTCACGTCGCCGACGCCCGCGACCGCCGTCCCGGCGCGGTCGCGAAGTCCGTCGCCGGCGATTCGGGCGTCTGCCTGCGCCAGCGGCACCTCGCCGCGCACCGACAGCGAGGCGTCTGCGCCGCCACCGATGGAGACGCCGCCGACCTCGCCGTCGAGTAAGCCGCCCGAGACTGCACCGGAGTCGACACCGACGACCATCGGCGCTGCAATCACGATCAGCGCCGCGACGACGACTAATGCGGGGGTCCGAGTGCCGCGATCCATGTGGACCACGCACGCCGACTGGCCACCTTGTTACTCACCGTGGCCGACATTTCCTCGCCGAGTAACGCCGTACTACGCGGAGCGTGGTTATCCTCCGGGAGGGCGATCACAGATCCGGTGCGTCACCGGTCGAGCCCCCGCACGTCGCTCGGAAAGCTCGCCGTACGTGGGCACAACGTCGCCGTACCGTGCCCGCCGCCGACCTCAAGCGGGCAGCACCCGAGACGGCCCGGCGGCTCCGTCGTCCTCTTCGGCCTCCTCCTCGTCCGCTTCAGATTCGTCTTCTTCGTCGTCGGCGTCTCCGTTGTCGTCTGTTTCAGATTCGCCTCCGTCTTCTTCGTCGTCGGCTTCACCGTTCTCTTCCTCCTCGGATTCGTCACCGTTCTCTTCCTCCTCGGATTCGTCACCGTTCTCTTCCTCCTCGGATTCGTCACCGTCGCCATCGCCGTCGGTCTCGACTCCCTCGCCTTCCTCTTCTTCGCCATCGCCCTCAGTGGCGTTCTCGTCGTCGGACTCGTCGCTGTCGGTGGCGTTCTCGCGCTCGTCCCCACCGTCCGTCACGGGTGGGCCGAGTGGTACGTCGCTGTCGTTCTCGCCAGTCTCGTTCTCGTCGCCGGCGCCGCCGTCCGTCACGTTGCCGTCGGTAACGTTCCCGTCAGTTTCGTTCCCGTCGGTGACATTCCCGTCGGTGACGTTCCCATCGGTGACGTTGCCGTCAGTCTCGTTGCCGTCAGTCACGTTCCCGTCGTCAGGGACGACCGGACCACACGCGATTTCGACCGTCTCGTTCCCGACCTCGGTCGGGTCGACGCCAGCGGTCAGGGTCGTGACCGTGTAGTTGCCGTCGCTCAGTCCGACGAACGTCGTCTCGTTCGTGCCGGTGCCCGCGGCGCCGAGCGCCTGGGTCGCCTCGTACCCATCGGGGCCGTCGACCGTCACGTTCACGTCGACCGCGGCGGGGTTCGCGACGCCGAGCGTCCCGGTTCCGTTTCCGTCGAGACAGCCGGTGGCGACGACGACCGCGGACGGGCCGGGGCCGCAGTCGACGGTGACCGTCTCGCGCCCGACCGTCGTGCGATCCGCGCCGTCGGCTGTCACCGTCCGAACGGTGTACTCTCCGTCCGCGAGTCCGGGCAGACTGAGCGTGTCGTTCTCCCCTCCGTCGGCGTCGAGGGTCGTTCGCCGTTCGAAGCCGTCCGGCCCCGTGACCACGACGCGCACCGACTCGTCGTTCGGGTTCGCGACCGTCACGTTCCCGCCGCCGCGCTCGCAGGCCGCGGCGACCGTCACCACGCTCAGGTCGTCGTCCTCGTCCTTGTCGTCGTCACGGTCGCGGTCGTTGTCCCGGTCCTTGTCCCGGTCATCGTCCCGGTCCTTGTCCCGGTCCTTGTCCCGGTCCTTGTCTTGGTCATCGTCACTGTCGTCGTCCGTCCGCTCGTCGACGCAGTCGCCGTGGAGCAGGTACGCGACACCGCCGTCGCCGGCCTGCGGCGCGCCGACCAGCACGTCTGCGGCGTCGTCGCCGCCGGCGTCCCCGGCGTCGGCGACCGCCGTGCCGGCCTCGCCGCCGGCGTCCGCGCCGCGCAGGGTCGCGTCGGCGTCACGGAGATTCGTCTCTCCGGGCTCGACCGCGCCGTCGACGAGGTACGCCGCGCCGGAGTCGTTGCCCGCGACCGTGTCGCGCTGTGGCGCGCCGACGAGCACGTCGGCGGCGTCGCCGCAGGCCGCACCGGCGAGGCCGACCGAGAAGCCAGCGCGGTCTCCGGCGTCGATGCCGTACAGCCGGTGGTCGGCGTCGCTCAGGTCCCCGTCTGCGATGTCGCCACCGAAGACGACGTACGCCGCGCCAGCGTCGGTGCCGGTGGCGTCGGCGAACGGCGCGCCGACCACGATGTCGTCGACGCCGTCGCCGTTCACGTCAGCGCCGCCGGCGAGGGCGTACCCCGCCCCTTCGCGCGCCGCGGTGCCGTCGAGGCGCGCGTCTGCCGTGGCGAGACTGCGTGTGCCGCCGGAGAACACGTTCGAGAGCACGTACACCGCGCCGTGATTCGAGGCGTTGGCGCTGACCTTGTCGGCACCCGATGCGCCCACCGCCACCTCCTCGCGACCGTCGTCGTCCACGTCGCCGACGCCCGCGACTGCGACGCCCGCGGCGTCGTTGTCGTCCTCGCCGAGGAACGTGGCGTCGGCGTCGGCCAGCGAGCGTGCGCCCTCGGCGCCGTCGCGCAGGTCGACGACGTACACCGCGCCCGACGACGTGCCGGCGGTCGTGTTGGCCGCGCGCGCGCCGACGACCACTCCGCCGCCGCTGTCGTCTGCGAGGCGCCCCGCGTCGACCGTGCCGACGGCGTTGCCGGCCCCGTCGTTCGCGCCCACGCCGGCCAGTCGGACGTCGGCGGCGGCGGTGATCCGCGCCGACCCCGACAGCGACTCCCCGCCGTAGACGACGTACGCCGCCCCCGAGTTGTTCGCCGCCGCGTCGGCGCCGGGCGCGCCGATCACGAGGTCGCTGTACCCGTCGCCGTCCACGTCGCCGCCGGCGACCGCGGAGCCGAGGCTGTCCCCGGCGGCGGCGCCGTACAACACCAGGTCCGCGTCGGCGACGCTGATGTCGCCCCGGTCGACGGGTCCGTAGAACAGGTACACCGCGCCGGCGCGCTCGCCGCCGGAGTCGTTTCGCGGAGCGCCGACTAGGACGTCGTCGACGCCGTCGCCGTTCACGTCGCCCACGCCCGCGAGCGTCCGCCCCACGCGGTCGCCCGAAGCGCTCGCTCGAACGCGGGTGTCCGCGTCCGCGAGCGTCGTCCGACCGCTCAGTACCCCCCGTCTGTCGTGTGTGACCCGGTCACCGTCGCCCGTTCCGAGGCTCGCTGGATCTGCCGACGCCGCCGAGGCGACGGGTCCACCACCAGTCGGTAGCACCGCGCCAGCGACCGGCGCGGCAACCACGAGCACCACAGCGACCGCGACGACCACCGCCGGTCCGTCTACTCGCACCATGGCGCCGGGCACGGGGAGGACCGTCCTTGTTATCCACTCTCGGTAGCGAGCGACGCGCCCGTAGCGCGGTGTTACGGGGCCCCGTCGCCAGCAGGACCGTCGGAGAATCGAGTGACTGCGACCGGGTGGTTCGGCTGCCGGATGGACGACCGCGATGGTCGGTGGTCGTCGACGGCGGCGCGGTCAGGCGGTACGCTCGGTCGACAGCGAGAGGGCGCGGTACCGTCAGCGGCGTGTGTCGCTAAGGTGGGGTTTCGACGCGTTCGACTCGGCCTACGCCTCGTCGAACGAGTCGGGACTCCGTCCCGCCTGTTCGACCCGGATTAGACCGGGTCGAACATCGCAACGCTTCGCGCTGCTGGCTCGACGAGCCTACGCCTCGTCGAACAGCGTCTCGCCGTCGACCATGTGCTCCTCGACGGTGTCCATGTCGAGGGTGACGCCGAGGCCGGGTTCCTCGGGGATGGTGATGTAGCCGTCCTCGATGACGTCCTCCTCGACCAGGTCCTCCCACCAGCCGAGTTCGTACGAGTGGTACTCGACGGCCAGCGAGTTCGGGATGGCCGCGCCGACGTGGGCGCTCGCCATCGTCGCGACCGGCGAGGAGACGTTGTGCATCGCGACCGGGACGTAGTACTGGTTCGCCACGTCCGCGATCTTGCGGGTCTCGCGCATCCCGCCGACCTTCGGCATGTCGGGCGCGATGATGTCGACCGCCTGATTCTCGATGAGGCGACGCTCCTCGGTGACGCGGTAGCGGTTCTCGCCGACCGTGATCGGCGTGACGGTGGACTTCGTGACCTCCTCTTGCACGTCGAGGTTCTCCGGCGGCACGGGGTCCTCCAGCCACCACACGTCGTACTCCTCGATGGCGTTCGCGAGGCGCTTGGCGGAGCCACCCGAGAACGTCCAGTGGCAGTCGAACGCCACGTCGGCCTTGTCCTTCACGCGCTCGGTCACCGCCTCGACGATCTCGGCCTTGTGGCGGATCTCGCCCGGCCGCAGGTGGCGGTTCGCGCGGTCCTTTTCGTGGCCCGAGGGCACGTCGAGGTCGAACTTCAGCGCGTCGTAGCCCAGTTCCTCGACGACGCGTTCGGCCTCGTCGGCACACGCCTCGGGGTCGGCCTCCTCCTCGGTGTGGCAGTCGCAGTAGACGCGCATCTTGTCGCGGTACTTGCCGCCCAGCAGCTGGTACGCCGGGATCTCGAGGATCTTGCCCGCGAGGTCGTGGAGTGCGATCTCGATGCCGGAGATGGCGGTGACGGTGACGCCCTCGACGGAGCCCTCGCCGGACATCTTCTGGATGAGGTGCTCGTACAGGCGGTCGATGTCGAGCGGGTTCTCGCCGACGACCATCGGCTTCATGCGCTCGATGAGTTCCGGGACGCCCGCGCCCCAGTACGCCTCGCCGGTGCCGACGATGCCGGCGTCGGTGTACACGCGCACGAGCGTCCACGGGAAGTTCCCGTCGACCATCGTGCACTGCACGTCCGTGATCTCGACGTCGCGCCCGCCGCCGCGCTTCGCCGTCACACCCATCGTCTCGCTCGACAGTTCCCGCATCGTGTACTCCGCGTTCGGGTCGTGGAGCGAGTCGTAGTTCCTGCTCATGACTGGGCATTTACTCGCATTAGTGTAAAGGTTGACTGTCCGCGCGTCGGCGCGGGCGACGGTGGGGCCGAGTCGCTCGCGCGCCGCCGACTCACCGACCGCCCGAGTTGCGGATCAACTCGACGGCCCGGTAGGAGCCGTACGAGAGGCCGAGGAAGCCGACGACGAACACGGCGCCACCGGCGACGAGGCCGTAGTCGCGCCACGTCACGTTGACGACGACGAGCAGGAGGTACACGAGTCCCGCGAGCGCGGGGATGCCGAGGATCGCCGCGAGGATGGACTTGGTGTCGTCGTACGGGCGGCGTCTGGACACAGTAGCCTCCTGTGGAGAGGACACCTAAAACGCCGTCGGGAATCTGCCGTGCGAGTAGCTCACGTCGAGGAGTTCGTCGACGACGCTCCCTCACTCCCGGAGCTGAGTGGACAGTCGGCCTTCGTCGCTACCGAATTGGTGATGGTGGCGTCGAAGCCGTCTGCCGTGACAGCGACTGTGACCGTGGCTACGTCGTCCTCGAACACCACATCGAACGCTTCGCGGTTGCCGACGTTGACCGAGCCCTCGTCGACGTGAACGCCGTCGGTACGGTCGGCATCGGCGCTCGTGATGCGATCGACGGTCAGCGTCGTGGAGTACCGGTTGGTCACGCGGACTCGGACCGGCGCCGTCCCCGACCCCGGGCCATCGTTCCCCTTCTCACAGGCGACGACGCCGACGTAGGCGTGCTCGTCGTCGACCACGGCGACGTTCACGGTCCGGTCGGCGGCGACGGACCCGAAGCCGGCTGAACCGACGCTCAACCCGGTCACGACCACCGCGAGCAGCACCAACTTGAGCGTCCGTCGGGCCATACTCACTCGACTCCGGGGGGAACGTCGTCACCGCCGAGTTTCATGCCGGTCGAGTAGTAGCGGTTCGCGGTCGCCGACACCGTGAACGCGACGACGACGAACGCGAACCACCCCAGGTCGGGCACCAGCGTGAACGGGTAGGCGCCGACCCACACCGCCGCCAGCAACGCCGCCGACACCGCCGACAGCCCGAGGTAGTACTCGCTCCACGGAATCTCGTTGCCGCGCACGACGTCGAGGTAGATTTCGACGTCCTCCAGCGCCGGCGTCGCGTCGACGGTGCCGCGGTCTTTGTCGAACTCGACGAGGCCGGCGTCGTCGAGGCGTGGGAGGTGCGACTGCTGGAGCGCGGTGTACACTCGCTTTCGCTCGGCGTAGTCCACCTCGGCGACGGTGACGTCGTTCTCCCAGGCCGCGACGCGTTCGGAGAGATCCCCCAACTCGTGAGTGCGCTCCTCTGCCGTCGCAATCGCGTGGAGCGCGTTGCGTCTCCGCGTGTTCCCGAGGACGTCGAACAGTTCCTCCTCGGAGACGCCGTGCGGCTCACCGTCCTCGTCGTCGTACCCGCTGGCCGTGGTCCGTTCGGCCGGGCCGCCGCCGCTGGGCATCGTGGTCCCCGACATGTCCTTTCATACTTGTCTGACATTTGTCGTCCAATAAGTGTGTCCGTTATTTTCACTTACATTTCTCCGGTGGCAGTGGTTTATATACTCCAGCAATCTCCCGTGGAAATTTGGCTTTATTTCGGTGGCAGAAGTTTGTAATATCTCGGCACCCACCTCGATCTGATCCTCCCTGAACAGCCGTGAATCGGCGCACTGGTGCCTCAGTAGTGTCATTTCGGAACGCGGCCGATCGAACCGCGATCTGCTCGATCCCGGCGGTTCAGGGTGGGTCTGTGGGTATCACAGCGCGATCCTTCAGCCGCTCAGACAGGTCAATACAGTAACCAACCCTGTGGTAGCCATGAGTGAGCACACCTCCGAGACGGTGTGCGTGAACAACGATGCAACGACGCAAGTTCCTCGCAGGTGTGGGATCGCTCGCGGCCGGCACGGCCGCTGCAATGGGTACGGGTGCGTTTTCGATCGTCTCCGCGAGCCGTTCGCTCAACGTGAACGTCGCGGGTGACCGGCAGGCGTACCTCGGCCTCGACCCGTCGATCAGTCAGTACGCGTCGATCAACTCCAGCGGCCAGATGGAGTTGGAGTTCGACGGCTCCAACGGCCAGAACGGCGCGGGGCTGAACGACGAGGCGAACTCGCTGTTCCAGAACGTCTTCAAGATCACCAACAACGGCTCAGACTCGATCAACGTCGTCGTCAGCGGCCTGGACACGAGCACGAGCGACGGCGACGGTGTGGACCCGATGACGGTGTACTGGACGTCGAGCGAAGTCGACGAGAACTCGCCGGCGTACACGGAGATGTCCGTGATGACCGGCTCCCCCAACCCGCTCGGGGACGAGAACTGGGGGACCACCACGCAGCTCCTCACGCTCGACGCCGGTGAGAGCGCGTACATGCACCTGGAGTTCTACCTGAGCGACTCGAACACGCTCAGCGACGTCAAGACGAACCCCGCGGACATCCCCGAGGAGCTCGGGCTGTACGCGCAGGGGTACAACCGCTGAGAATCGCCGGCCACGACTACCATCCGTCGTCACGCCGTCCGGCGTGAGCGGGTGATGGATACTACCAACATATGAAACGACGGAACCTCGTGCTGGGAATCGGAGCCTCTCTGCTGAGTCTCTCGACAGCGATGGGGACCGGGGCGTTCTCCACAGTGAGTGCCTCACGTACCGTGTCGGTCTCCGTCGCTGACGACGACGACGCGTACTTGGGGCTCACCCAGCGCGGGAGCGGTCGGCGATCGTACACCGACGGCGTCCCCGATACGATCGGGTTCGACATCCCCTCCCCGTCTGACGACGACTACGGGGGCACCGACCCCGAGGGGCTCGGGGCCGACTCGGTGTACCGATTCGGACACGACGCCGGGAACGACGAACGCGGCCTGTTCGCCGTGAGAAACCAGGGGACGAACCCGATCCGGGTGTACAGCACACAACCGGACCGGGAGGACGTGCCGAGCGTCGTCATGTACGACATCGACTCCGGCGACACCCTGACCGAGAGTGACCCGTCGGCGGTGCTCGGCGTCGGCGACGTGCTCGTCTGCGGACTGGAGATCGACACGTACGGCGTCCCGGTCCGCGAGGACGAGTACGACCTGACGCTCACGATCAACGGCGTCGCGACGAACGAGTAACACCCACTCGGAGCACGGCGGTTCGACTCCGCCGGTGGGTTTCACAGATCGTAATGAAACGAGTCGCCGCCGCGGTCTCCCTGCTGGCCCTCTCGGGAGCACTCGTGTTCCCATCAGCCGCCGCACCGTTCGCCCTCTCCCAATCTGACGTGATCACGCAAGACGTGTCGCTCGCCCCGACGTCTGCCCCCAACGGCGACTACGCCTACCTCGACGACGACGAACTCGTCGTCGACCTCACCGCCTCGAACCCGAACCTCGCGGGGGACGCCGAGGGGGTCAACCCCGACGCCGTCACGACCATATCGAACGTCTTCCGGATCCACTACAACGGCTCGCAGTACGCGCACGTCTGGATCACAGACGAGTCCGACGCCGTGACGTTCGTCGTCGACGGCGAGCCGATCCAGTCCGAGGCGGCCAACGTCACACTCGGGCCGAACGAGTCGGTCGCAGTCGGGGTCGTCGTCGACACGACCGGCGACGGCGGCGACGGGCTGATCGACCAGATCCAGGTGAACGCCCGTGTCGCCGACCCCGAGACGGCGACCGTCGCGACCGGCGGCGGCACGGGCGGCGACGACTCGGACGACACGAGCGTCGGCGTCGCCACCACCTCGATCCGACAGTCCGCACCGAGCGAGACCGAGCGGCGGGTCGAGGTGCGCAATCCCGACGGGTCGGTCGGCGTCGACCTCGACCCACTGCCGCTCGACGCCGGCGGGAACGTCACGCTCGACGAACTCGACCTCACGGCGACCGGCGGAGCCACCGTCGACCTCGGACTCGACGTGTCGGCGCCGGACACCGACGCCGGCCCCGGGTCTCTCCTCGGCGTCGAGTCGCTCGGGGCCGTCGCGGTGACCGAGGCGGACGCGGGCAGCGTCGACGCGGCGACGCTCCGGTTCAGCGTCTCGCCCGCCTACCTCGACGCCCGGAACGTCGACTCAGACGATCTGACCGTGTTCCGGACCAGCGACGGGGAGACGACGACGCTGCCGGTCCGTGTCGTCGGGGAGCGCGACGACGGTCGCGTCGTCGTCGAAGCCGACACCCCCGGGTTCTCGACGTTCACCGTCGCCGCGCTTCGGCCGGCGATCCGAGTCTCCGAGGCGTCGCTCTCGACGACCGACATCGAGGTCGGGGAGCGGACGACCGTCACTGCCCGGGTCAGCAACGACGGGCGCGCCGCCGGCGAACGGACGCTACGGGTGACGCTCGACGGCGACCTGGTCGCCGAACGGGTCGTCGACCTCGCTCCGAACGAGACGACGACCGTGACGGTCGACGTCGCCCCCGACGGGCCGGGGAGCTACGAGGTCGCCGTCGACGGCACGACTGCGGGCACCCTCGTGGTCGCGGATGGAGAGTCGACCGACGACGCGGCCGCCGGTGGCGCAACCCTGACCGAACAGTCCGACCTCGGAGACACCACGCCGGGTGGAGCGTCAACTTCGGGGGCCGGGACGGTCGCGGACGGCGAACCCGACGTGGCGACCGCCGGTCCGGTCGAGGAGCCGGCGGGACTCGGACTGCCCGAGGTCGGCGGCCTCACGGTCGCGGTCGCGCTGGTGGTCGCGACGCTCCTGCTCGTCCGGCGCGTCTCTCGGTGACTCGTGGACCGAACGCTTTCGTGGGTTCGGGTCACACACCCGGTGATCGTCGCGTGCTAGACGAACACCGATCGGTTCGCGCGGAACTGCGTCGACGCGGCCGCGTCCGCGACTGCCTCGCGTTAGCGGTCGTCCCGGCCGTCCTCGTCGCGGTGTTCCTGCTCCCGGAGTCGACCCGGCGCGGGCTGGCGTTCGTCTACCAGCGACCGACCCTCGCGACCGCGTACACGGCCCACTTCGTCCACCTGTCGCTCGACCACCTGCTCGCCAACGTGCTCGGCTACGTGCTGTTGGCCGGCACGGGCTACGTGCTCGCGGTGCTCGCGGGCGCTCGACGGCTGTTCGGCGCCGCGGCCGCGACGAACCTCCTCGCGTTCCCGGTCGTGCTCTCGGCGCTGAACCTGGCGATCCCGAGAGACGCCGTCGGCTACGGCTTCTCCGGCGTGACGATGGCGTTCGCCGGACTGCTCGCGGTCGTCGGCGCGGCGTACGCCGGTCGACGACTCCACCCCGCGGTCGGCGTGCGACACGCGCCGGGCGCGTTCTTCGCCGTACTCGCGCTCGT
The DNA here is from genome assembly GCF_029338555.1 of Halobaculum marinum. Classification (GTDB taxonomy): domain Archaea; phylum Halobacteriota; class Halobacteria; order Halobacteriales; family Haloferacaceae; genus Halobaculum; species Halobaculum marinum. The sequence goes on from NZ_CP119989.1 coordinate 1,180,583, forward strand.
GTCGGTGATCGTGTTACCCTCGGTCCCGCTCGCGTGGGCGCTCGCGTCGGTCGCCGCACTGGGGGCGCTCGGGTACGTGGGCTCGGCCGCGCGGGCGCTCCGCTCGCCCGCCGCACCGTCAGCGTGGCGCGGGGTCAGCGACCCGGGGTGGTCGGATATCCTCGTCGTCGCCGCAGTCGTGTTCTTCGGCTACCCGTTCGTCGGCTTCCCGGCGGACGTTCGCAGTGGTGGCACGCTCACCAACGTGTACGTCCACCTCCTCGGGTTCTGTCTGGCGTTCCTCGTCGCGTACGTGTGCGCCGAGTCCGGGCTGTTCGGCGCTGGGTCCGATCGGGGCCACCCCTGACTGTCGGTGGTCCGCCGAACGCGGGGCTCAGGGTCGGCCTGAGCGGCGTCACACTCGGGCATCGATCCCGCGGACTGCTCAATACAATGACGGGTCCTCCCCATCGGCAGAACACACTCGGGACCCGGGTGTGTGCAACCATGGATCGACGGAAATTCCTCGCAAGTGTGGGATCGCTCGCCGCCGGAACAACTGCTGCCGTCAGTACGGGCGCGTTCAGTCGAACGAGTGCGACTCGTTCGGTGAACGTACGGACTGTTGGTGACGCGGCCGCGTACCTCAAATTGAGCGGTGGCCAGTACGCCAACTACAACGAGAACGGCGTGCTGGAACTGGAACTGGACCGGATAAACGCCAACTCAGACGTCGAGTTCTCCGACGTCTTCAGGATCAGTAATCAGGGCACCGACCCCGTCGGGATATTCATCGACGAGGGGAGCGCGAGCTACGCGTTCCAGAACGGGAACGGACCGGCGGAAGCGCCGTCGGAGGCGGGCTCGGACGGGATGTACAACGTCCTCAGTAACGCGGGCTTCAATCAGGCCGGGTGGTACGACGACGACATCACCACCGGAGAGGACATCAACGGGCCGAAAGCGCTCCCCAGCGGCTACCGGCCGTCGCCGCCGGACGGGAACAGCGCGAACAATCGGACCTTCGGCACCGACAAAGATCACATTCTCGCGGTCGGTCAGAGCATCTCGCCGGACTGGTACATCTTCGACACGCCCGCCGACCCCTCCGACCTCGACATCACCGGCGAAATCGTGATCCTCGCGTACTCGAAGGACTACGTCGACGCAGGCAAGGGGCCGTAATCGCGACCGACAAGTCGACGTACTGACTGCGTCGGTGACGGTCGATCAGCGGCCGTCCCGGCGGACCCGAGCATTCTTGTCTCCCGCAGCGAACACGTCATCGAATCGATGGATGCCCGACGACTCCTGACGCTCGGCACCGAGGTGCTCCTCGTCGTGTTCGTCGTCTCGTTGGTCGCCGGCCAGGCACTCGGGCAGCCGATCCTCCTCAGTTACGTCGAGACCGGGAGCATGGCGCCGACGATGGAGCCCGGTGACGGCTTCATCGCGGTGCCGGCGGCCATCGCGGGCGAACCAGAAGCGGGCGACGTGGTCACCTTCGAGGCCGAGGAGTTGAACGGCGGCGGCCTCACCACCCACCGGATCGTGGGCGAGACCGACAGGGGGTACATCACCCGTGGGGACGCGAACCCGTTCATCGACCAGGACGGCGACGAACCGCCGGTGAAGGACGCCCAGATCGTCGCACACGCGCTCCAAGTCGGCGACTCCGTGGTCGTCCTCCCGGGGGTTGGGACCGGCGTCGTGGCCGTGCGCGGGGTCCTCTCGGGCGCACAGCGGTGGGTCGCGACCACGGTCGGCAGTCGGTCGCTGCTCGGGACGCAGGGAATCGCGTACCTCGTGTTGGCCCTGTCTGCGCTGGGCTACGTGGTCGACCTCCGCCGCGGGGGCGACGGCGCGACGCGGGACCGCACTCGGTCGACGGACCGCGACGAGGGGGTTTCGACGCGACTGATCCTCGTCGGTCTCGCCGGGATGGTGGTCGTCTCGGCGACGGCGGCGATGGCCGTCCCCGGGGGGACCCAGCAGTTCGGGATCGTCAGCGCGGAGTTCGACTCGGAGAACCCGACGGTGATCAGACAGGGCGAGTCCGCGATGCTCGAGTACCGGGTCCCCAACGCTGGGCTCGTCCCGGTCCACGCGTACGTCCGCCCGGCCAGCGACGGCGTCGACGTCGCGCCCGACCACGTGTTCGTCTCGGGACGGGCAGAGGGCCGCGTGTCGGTGACGCTGTCGGCTCCCCCGGAGACGGGGTACTACCGCCGCTACGTCGCCGAACGGCGGTACCTCGCGGTGTTACCCGAGCCGTGGATCCGGGGCCTGTCACTGGTGCACCCGTGGCTCCCCATCGTCGCCATCGACGCGCTCCTCGCTGGGAGCCTGTACGGGCTCGGAGTGCTCCTCGTCGACGGGAGCCGGATGCGGCGTCGCTCGCACGACTCCAGACACGAGCGCTCGACGCTGGTGCGCCTGTGGCGGGTCTTGTCGCGGTAGTTCCCGCGACCGATAGTCCTTTGACACGTCGACCCACAGGCAGGTTCGATGGACGAGGCCACGCGTCTGCGCGTTCGGGCCGTACTATCGTCGTGGGCGACGCTGTTGTTGGTCGCCGCGGTCGTCGTCGGCGCACTCGGCGCGTGGGCGACGTACGGCGCCCACGTCGCGCCGGGGACGACGACCGAGGAGCGGACGACGCAGGCGTGGAGTACGACTGCCGACTTCGACCACTCGGCGACGGTCACCCGGGAGAACCCGCTGTTCCCGGTCGGCACGGAACTGTCGAACCGCTCGACGTACTTCACCGCCGCCGCGCCGGTGCTCGACGGGACGTTCACGGTGGCGCCGCGAGGGCTCGACGGCAACGTCTCCGTCGACCTCGCGGCGACGCTCGTGCTCCGCTCGGCGGACGAGGAGACCACCTACTGGCGGGACACGCGGCCCCTCGCCGAGTCGAGCGCCGCCGGCGCCGACGGCCCGGTCTCGCTGGCCTTCTCGCTGAACGTGACCGAGGTGGCCCAGCGCATCGCGACCATCGAGGAGGGCATCGGGACGACGCCCGGCGAGACGAGCGCCGCGGTCGTCGTCGACGCGCGCGTGGCCGGCACGGCCGACGGCGACCCGAGCAGTCTGGCGTTCTCCCGACGGCTCTCGCTCGGACTGGCCGGCGACACGTACACCGCCACCGCGCCGGGGTCGACCACCGAGACCGTCGAGCAGACCACCACGGTCCGGGTGCCGGACACCGCGGGGCCGCTCCGATCGATCGGTGGCCCGTTCGCCCTGCTCGTCGGCGCGGTCGCGGCGGGCGGTCTGGGGTACGCCACGCGTCGGACGGACCTCGCGCTCGACGACCACGAGCGTGCTCGACTCGACTACCTCGACGACCGAGCGGAGTTCGACGAGTGGATCGTCGCCGTCGAGTTGCCGCCCCCGGCGGACGACGTCACTGTCGCGGAGGCAGCCTCGCTCGCGGATCTAGTGAATCTCGCGATCGACACCGACACCGCGGTGCTCGAAGCACCCGGCGAGGAACTGTTCACCGCCGTCGCGGACGACCACCGCTACACGTATCGACCGCCGGCACCGACCGCGGACCGCGACGGCGGCGCCCTCGCTGGGACGGTGCTCGGGGGGAACCACACGGAGAACGGAGCCGACGCGACCGCCGACGGCAGTGATCCGCTGGCGGTAAACGGCGACGACCCAGCGGCGACCGCCGGCGCCGCCGACGACGGCGGCGACGACCGCGATGATCCGACGACTGCCGCGCCTCCCGACGCCGAGCGCGAGTGAGCCGGCGCCCCCGTCACCCGATCAACAGCCGCAGGTTCAGCGCCGTCGTGAACGCGCCGACGAACGACAGCACGACCGGCGGGAGGTAGTAGCCGACGCGGTCGCCAGCGCGGGCGCTGGAGAGGCTGATCGCGAGGCAGACGCCGAACACCACCAACTTCACCGCGATCAGGCCGGCCTCGCCGAAGCCGCCGACCGCGGCGGCGATGAGCGCGTTCGCCTCGTTCACGGTGTCCGAGTAGCCGATGAGCGCGAGCGTCGTGACGATGTCGCCCACGCCGTACGTCACGGTCGCGACGAACCACAGCCGCGAGAACTCGACGGCGTCGAACGGCGTGTCCGACAGCGAGAGCCACCTCGCTGACTCGGCGGTGGTGTCGTCACCGGCGTCCGCTGTCATACCGACGAGACGGCGGCGACGGATGAAAACACTCCCGAGTCCTCACTCCCCGTTCAGGTCGGCGAGACAGCGCCACGCGTACATCGTCCGGAGCACGTCGGCGGCGCCCCCCGGTGCGAACACGAGGTCGTCGGTCGCGCGGACGTGCTCCAGCACGGACGCCGAGGAATGCTCGGGGGCGGCCGCGATGCCGGCTTCGTTGTCCGCGGCCCACTCCATCACTCGGAGGTCGGACTTCGAGTCCCCCATCACGCAGACGAACGGGTCGTCGACGCCGAGCACGTCGAGTGCGGCCTCGACGCCGGCGGCCTTGTGGAGGTCCGCCGCCGCCAACTCGGCGGCGTCCGCGCGGTACAGCGCCACCTCCAGTCGGTCGAACAGCGCGGCGGCGGCCTCGGGGACCTCGCCGTCGGCGCTCGAACCAGCCCGCTCGATTGCGCCCGCAATCTCCGGGTCGTCGTCGGCGTAGAACGCGCGCGCAGCGGCGGCGCCGTCGTCGAGGCCGAGTCGGTCGCCTGCGGCCTCGCCGACGAGCCCGAGGAGGTGCACCATCGCCTCGTCGATCACCGCCTCGGCGTCGTCGCTCCCCGTCTCGTAGTTCGGCTTCAGCGTGACGTTGAACTCGTTCCCCTGCAGGTGACAGCCGCGCCGGACGCGCTCAGGCGCCCCGCGGAGCACGCCGTCGCGGACGCGGTCGACGACGCCGCGCACGTCGTCGTCCAACTCGTCGTACAGCAGGCGTTTGGTGTCGGCGCCACTGCCGGGGGTGAACACGCCGGCACCCGCCTCGTACACGACCGACACGTCGCCCGAGTGGACGAGTTCGTTGCCGAGCCCCTGGATGAGGAACCCCTTGACGTTCTCCAGCGTCTGCCCCGTGCAGATCACCAGCGGGACACCGAGTTCCTCGGCGAACTCCGTGAGGAGGTGGAGCGTCTCCCGTGGGATCTCGTTGTCCGTCTCGCCGGCAGAGCGGAGCGTCTCGTCCACGTCGAGGACGAGCGCGTTCGGTGCGCGGCCGTACGTGCCGTGCAGGTCGAGCGCGGTGAACGCCGACTCGCGGTCGGCCATCGCCGCGACCTCCGCGAGTGCGGCGCCGTCGTGGTCACCGAAGGCGCGCTCGATGCGCTCGCGCCGGTCGGTCAGGTCGGCGTTGGCCTCGTCCCAGCGGTCGAGCGCCACCCGCGAGTCCAGCGGGGGGAACAGGTCGACGAACTCGCGGTACGCGCGCAGCGTCTCCGTGTCGAACTCGCCGTACAGTTCGTACAGATGGTCGTAGAGAGTCATGGAGACGACATCGGGACACCGGGCAAAAGCACCAGCGGCTTCGACATGTACGGCCGACCGGTGTCGACGACGACGGCTCGACCGGCGAGCGCGCGGCGAGTCCCTGTCGCAGCCAGATCCCGGCAGAAGTGTCAGGCTCACCGACTTATTGCCACGAAATGTGATATTTCTGTGCGATTGTCCACTACGGCGAGATATTTATACGGTGTCCCACTCGTCCTGCGAGTATGGACCGCAGTTTGGCGGATATCTGTACTCGCGCGTACGTTCCGAGGCGACGTGATGACCGATAGCGAGACGGACGCCGGCACCAGTCGCTCGCCGTCGACGGCCTGCGTGGACGCGACGCTCCGTCTCGACCAGTCGCTCTGTTATCTCGGGGTCGACGACGACGGAGCCGACCTGCTCGGCATCGGTTCCGACGCCACGGGGACCGACGTGCTCGCACGCCTGTCGCAGTCCCCCGCAGCAGTCCGGAGCAGACTCCACGCCGCACAGGAGACCGGGCGGCCGGTGACGATACGCTGGGACTCGTCGGCCACGGGGGCCGCGGGGTGGGGGTGGGCCCGCCCGACCGACGACGGCGTCTCGATCCTGCTGTCGGTCGACGACGGGGCGCACACGGTGGACGGCGAACGGTCGGACCCCACCGAGTCCGAGTCGGTGGTGTCCCGGAGCGCACTGCTCGAACAGACTGAGTACCTGGCGAACACCGGTGGGTGGGAGTACGACTGCAGTCGAGAGACGATCACGTGGACCGCGGGGACCAGGGAGATTCACGGCGTCGCGCCAGAGTACGAACCGACGCTGGAGGAGGCACTCTCGTTTTACCACCCGGACGACCGAGAACTGCTCGCGAATCACTTCGACCGTGCGATCGACGACCAGGAGCCCTACGACACGGAGGCCCGCATCGAGACGGGCGGCGGGCGTCAAAAGTGGATCCGCACCGTCGGCGACCCGGTCACAGACGCCGACGGCGAGGTCGTCGCCGTCCGCGGGGCGATCCAAGACATCACCCGACAACGTGCCCAACAACAGCAGATCTCGATTCTCAAACGAGCCATCGACGCGTCGCCGGTCGGTGTGACGCTGGTCGACGTTCGACGAGACGACGAACCGCTGGTGTACGTGAACAGCGCGTTCGAGGACCTCACCGGCTACGACGAGTCCGAGGCACTCGGTCGAAACTGCCGGTTCCTCCAGGGTGAGCGCACCCGCGAAGAGTCCGTCGCGCAACTGCGCGCGGCGATCGAGGCGGGCGACGCGGCGTCGGTCGAACTCCGAAACTACCGGGCCGACGGGACGGAGTTTTGGAACCACCTCACGATCTCGCCCGTCGCCGACGCCAGCGGCGAGATCACCCACTACGTGGGGTTCCAGACCGACATCACGGACGCGAAGTCGCTCAGGACACAGCTACAGCAGTTCAAGCGCGCAGTCGAGAGCTCCGCCCACGCGATCTACATCACCGACGTCGACGGGACGATCACGTACGTGAACGAGGCGTTCGAGGAGATCACTGGCTACCCCGCCGACGAGGCCGTCGGACGGACGCCGCGAATCCTCAACTCCGGCCAGATGGACGACGAGTACTACGAGCGCCTGTGGAGTGAGCTCACCGCGGGGAACTCCTTCGAGGAGCGCATCATCGACAGGGACCGCGACGGACACTTCTACCGCGCCCACCAGACGATCTCACCGCTGACCGACGACGGAGCCGTGACGGGGTTCGTCGCCGTCCAGACCGACATCACCGACCAGATCGAACGATCCCAACAGGTCGCCGTTCTCGACCGGGTGTTGCGCCACAACCTCCGCAACGACATGAACGTCATCCTCGGGCACGCAGGCCGACTCACCGACGCGCTCGACGGCGACCTCGCCGACGCCGCGGAGGCGATCACCGATGCCGGGAACAGACTGCTCGGCATCGCGGACAAGGAGCGAGCGATCGTGTCGCACTTGAACGGGCCCACCGAGCGGACCACACAGGACGTGGAGTCACTGGTCGACGCCATCCTCGACGACCTCCGACCGAAGTATCCCGACGCGGAACTGACCGTCGACCGCCTGGCGGGGGTGACGGTGAACGCCACGACGCAGGTCGGCGACGCCCTCGGCGAGTTCGTCGAGAACGCCCTCAAACACTCTGGCGCCACGCCGGCGTCGGTCCGCCTCTCGGCGGAGGTGCGGCGAGAGCGGTCGGAGGACGTCGTCCGGATCTCGATCGCCGACCGGGGGCCGGGCGTGCCCGAGTCCTTGCGCCAACTCATCTCTTCGGACCGGGTCCCGGACTCGTTGACCCACTCCGACGGCCTCGGGATGTGGATCGCGCGGTGGGTCGTGACGCGGTCGGGGGGATCCGTCGACTTCGAGGAGCGCACCGGCGGCGGGACGGTGGTCCACGTGACGCTCCCCGGCGGCTTCGACGAGTCTCCCGACGCCGACCAGCGACACTGACCCACGTCGCGTTCGTCGCAGCAGATCGTCGCTCGGCGCCGTCCGCCGCTCCGATCCCGCCGCGGAGACTATGTGCACCCGGCCCGTCAAACAGGTATGGCAGACCAAGAGCAGCGGCGGGCGACCGGCGGGATGCTTCTCGTGCTCGCCGGGGTCGCCGGGTTCATCACGCTGTTGGGGATCGCGGTCGTGTGGGCGTTCGCGTACGGGCCGCTGTCCTGAGTGACGCACGAACGACACTGGGACAGCCCTTCGCAGTCGCACGATTGTCCCAAATGGGCCGAATTAGTTCGGTGCCCAAGTGAACTGGTCAGGCCGCGTACCGGTGGCAATGAACGACGTGGTAGAGACCGAACCGGACGCCGAGTGGGGGACCTGTACGCTTCGGTTCGATCCCGACGAACCGGACGCACTCGTGACTGCAGTCGTCGAGGCCACCGCGCGAGCCTCGGGAACCGATCCGCTCGCGATGGCGCCGCTGACGGATACGATCGATCCGGAGGCGCTGGGACAACTCGTCCGGACCACTTCCGCTGACTCCGTGATCACGTTCGACTACTACGGCCACGAGGTGACCGTCCGCGGGGACGGGCTGGTCACCGCCGCCGAGGCGTAGTCGAACTGCGGGCGGTGATCGTGGGCTCCCCGTTCGCGGCGCTCACTCGTGTGTCGACGCCACGTCGTAGTCTGGGCCGTCGTCCCCGACGACGGCGACGGCCGAGGCGAGACAGCCGGCGGAGACGACGAGGCCGAGGAACACGGCGACGACGCCGAGTCCGGCGAGGATAGCGGTGAGCGGGACGGCGAGGGCGACGGTGGCGAGGACGCGGGCGACCGCGCGGTTGTGCTGGACGGTCGACGCGGGCGCGTCGGTCCGGACGGACATGAGGAACGCTCCGCGAGGTCTCGGGATAAGTCTTCTCTGGGTAACTTGGCGTTAGAACGGTCTTACCGCTGGAATTCGGAGGACTGAGTATCGGGAACACCGCGTCGCCGTGTGGCCGAGGGCTCGTTCGTCGCTTCGCTCCTCACTCGGTGCCGATTGCCTCGATGCCCGGCTCGGGCGCGCGGCGGAGCCGCGCACACCTCGCCGCCGTCTAACCGAGGGCTCGTTCGCTCCCTCCGGTCGCTTACTCGCCCTCGCTCGCCCCGTACTCCTTCCCCTCCCGTGCGTCCGCCTTCATCCGCCGCAGCGCCGCGACCGCCTGACTCGCGTCGTAGCCGAAGAACACGTCCTTCCCGTACGCAGCGGCGACCTCGGCGGCGTGGTTCAGGGAGTCGATGTCGACGTTGACGGCGTACAGTTCCACGGAGAACTCGACGTCGAGGTCGGCCAGCCGGCTCTCGAACCCCTTCGCGATCGTCTCCAGCCAGTACGTCGTCCCGTAGTGGGTGTCGTACAGCGGGACGACGAACTCGTCGACGTACTCGGCGAGCGCCTCCAAGTCCAGCCCCGCGCGCTCGTACAGGTGCCCCGGGTACGGGTCCGGGTACAGCGTCAGGTAGACGCGTCCAGGGATGCGGTCGGTCGCCTCGGCGACGAACGCCGTGATCACGTCGGCACGCCACGCCTCCCAGTCGTCGAACTCGCTGGCCGCGAACCGCTCCTCGCACCGCTCGCAGTGACAGAAGCCCTGCCGCGGGAACCCCACGTCGTCGAGGCGGACGTCGCCGTTGACGGCGGCGCAGTCCTCGACAATCTCCAGCAGGCCGCGACGGTACTCGTCGTGGGTGGGGCAGATGTACGCCCAGTCGAAGTACGTCCGGTCGCGGGTCGCCGGCTTCCCCTCCTCGTCGACCGGAACCAGTTCCGGACTCGCCTCGGCGGCGGCGTTGTCGCCGAAACACGACACCATGTTCACCGCGCTCGCGAGCGGTTCGGCCGAGCGGCCGGTCACGTCTTTCACCTCGTAGAAGCCGCGGTCGAAGTCGGGCCACTCCGTCTCCTCGGCGTTGCGGGTGACGACGCCGTACTCGGTCATACCACGGCTTGGCCGCTCGCGAGGGTACGTGTTTCGGAAGCAGTGGTCGCGGCGGCGCCGGCCGAGCGGCCGGTCACCGCCGGCGATGCGACGCAGGTGTTACTCGGTCTCGACTTCGACTTCGACCGGCTCGGTGTCCGAACTGAACAGCACGTACAGCAGGACGACGACACCGAACAGGACGACGAGCTTCGACTTTCCGGACATGTCACAGACTTCTACAGGCGAGCACTAAGGGCTTCCGCCGTTGGTGGGTGACGGTACGGTCGGCTCGCTGTCAGATCAGTCGTCCGGTCGCTGCTCGTCGACGCCGACGACACCCAGGTCGCGCACCTCGACCCCGCAGTCGTCGCACGCGACCACCCGTCGGTTCGGCGTCTCGCTCGGATTCATCGTCCCGCCGCAGCAGCCGTCAGTGACGGTCGTCTCGGCGAGTACACCGCCGCAGTCGGGGCACTCGGGGGTGAACAGCCGCAGCGGCGACGCCGCGGGTGCGCGGATGCGCTCTGGAACGCCGAACTGCTCCATCGCCCGGACCGCCGCCACGTCGGCGCGGGCGTGGACCGGGCGGAGCCACACGACGCCGTCCTCACCCTCGACGGAGATGCCGTCGAACTGGACGCTCCCCTCGCCGTCGAACGGGACGACCGCCGCGGTCGCCGTCGCCAGCGCCGCCTCGTCGGCGTCCCGGAGCGTCGCCATCTCGTCGGTCCAGGCCGCCTCGAACTTGTCGGTGAGGTAGAGGTCGCCGTCGTCGCCGTCTCTCAGGACGCCGGCGCGCAACATCGCGTCGAGCAGGGCGGCGGGGTCGTGGTCGGCGGCGAGGTCGTCGGACTCCCGGTCCGGGCGCGACCGCGGTGTCGGCGCGACGTGTTCGAAGTACGGCGCGAGTCCGAGCGCCCGAACGAGCCGCGGGGCGAACGCGGGCGTCCCGGGGACGACGTACCCGCGCAGGTAGATCAGTGCCACGCCGCCCGTGAGCACGAGGACTGCGCCCGGACCGGAGACGGGAACGGCCAGCAGGCTCACGAGGAGGACGATTGCGAGGTTGACGGCGGTGCACGGCCAACAGCGGTCGGCGCCGGTGTACTCCGGTCGGCGGAGCGCGTCGACGACGGTCATCGGCGGCGACCCTGGGCGGTGCCCGACCGGCTGACCCGCGGTGCCGCCGTGTGTCGTGCGGGCGTCACGCGTCCTGCTCGGTGGCCGCGTCGCCGTCGACCGGCGAGGACAGTTCGTGGACCTCGGCGCCGCAGTCGACACAGCCGAGCACCCGACGGTTCGACTCGGCGCCGTCTTTGTACCCGTCGGTAGAGCGTCGCGACACGAGGTCCGCGCCGCAGACGGGACACTCGGGGGTGAACAGTCGAAGCGGCGACGCCGCAGGGGCCTGCACGACCGCCGGGACGCCGAGACCGTCCATCGCTCGAACCGCCGCCACGTCGGCGATGGCGTTCGCCGGACGGAGCCACGCGACGCCCTCTTCGCCCTCGACGCGGATCCCGCCGTAGGCGCGCTCGCCGGTCGCCTCGAACGGGACGGTCTGTGCGGTCGCCTCGATGAGCGCCGCGTGGTCGAGCGCTCGGAGCGTCTCCATCTCGTCGGTCCAGGCCGCCTCGAACTCGTCGGTGAGGTAGAGGTCGCCGTCGTCTCCGTCCGTCAGCACGCCCGCCCGGAGCATCTCCCCGAGGAGGTCCTCGGGCTCGCTGTCTGGTGCGAGCGGGTCGGCGGTTCTGGGGGCGTCTTCGTCCCGGCCGCCGTCGGCGACCACGTCGAGCCTCGTCATACCAGTCCGTCGCGGTCGCATCCGGTTAGTGGTTTCCGAAGCGGCGACGCCGTGGCTCGGCGGCGTATGGTTCGTGAAACGGCCCCGAAGGGGGACCGAGAGAAGTCCCGTTCTACAGTTCGACGGCGCTCTTCTGCCCGAGCGACTCGGGGACCGTGAAGCGGATGGTGGTGGTCGCGCCAGACATCGTGTTGATCTTGATCGTGGCCTCCTCGCCCTCGGCGAGCGGGTCAGGGTTCACGGTCGCGTCGAGGTCGAACTCGATGTTGAAGCGGTCGTCCGCGTCGTTGAGGACGGTCGAGTCGGAGTCGGTGTTCTTCACCGCGGACGTGTTGAAGTACGCGCCCGTCGACGCCTCAGCGGTCGTGTTGTGCGTCAGCGTCATCGTGCCAGCCGGGCCGATCCAGTTGATCGTGGCGTTCGAGAGGTCGATCTCTCCCGCACCCGGGGCCTGCGTCACGGTGACGTTCACGTAATCGACCTGGGTCCCGTCGACGTTCCCGGTCGTCACGACCTCCTGGAGCCGGTTACTGACCTGCTTGCTCGACTGTTGACCCGTCTCCTGCGACTTACTCTGAAGGAAGCCGGCCGTGTTGATCAGGACGCCCGCGGCGATCGCCGCCACGAGCACCATCGCGATGAACACGATGAGCGTCCCGATTCCCACTTGCCCGCGCTCCTCCTCGTCCGTGATAAACTCGAACATGATTGTTGGTGCTCCCAACCGGAGCTATCTCTCACGGGCCACCGCCGACGTTTAAGAAAATCGTCCAAAATATCGACACCGATACTCCGGTCGGTCGTCTCCTCAGTGGACTGCCAGGTGGTCGCCGATGTCCTCGCGAACGATCTCGCCGCAGAACTCACAGCGGACGCCGTCGTCGACCACGCCGAACGCCGACTCGACCGGTTCGTCTTGGTTGGTGATGCAGTTGTGGTTCGGACAGGTGAGCAGACCGACGACGCGCTCGGGACGCTCGACACGTTTCTTGTCGACCACCTCGAACTCCCGGACGATGTTGACGGTCGCCTCGGGCGCCAGTAGCGACAACACGTCGACCTCGCCTTGACTCAACTCGCGGTCCTCGACCTTCACGACGTCTTTGGTGCCGAGTTTGTCTGAGGGCACGTTCATCCCGATGGAGACGCCGACGCCCTCGTCACCGTCGATGCCGAGGATCGCCAACACGTTGAGCGCCTGGCCGGCCGTGATGTGGTCGATGACGGTGCCGTTGCGGATCTTCGAGACGCGCAGTTCGCGCTCGGGGTCGCTCATGCGTCACCTCCGTCGGCCGCGACGGCGCCGTCGCCCGCGTCGTCGCCGCCGAGCAACGCGTCGAGCAGCGCCATGCGGACCGGGACGCCGTTGTGCGCCTGCGCGAAGTAGGCGGCGTACTCCGTGTCGTCGACGTCGGGCGCGATCTCGTCGACGCGCGGGAGCGGGTGCATCACGGTGAGGTCGTCGCGGGCGGCGTCGAGCGTCTCGGCGTCGATCTGGTACTCGCCGGCCACCTTCTGGTACTCGTTCTCGTCGGGGAAGCGCTCGCGCTGGATCCGGGTGACGTACAGCACGTCCAACTCGCCGAGCACCTCGTCGAGGTCGGTGTGCTCCCGGAGGCGCGCGCCGGCGTCGTGGAGGTCGAACTGGACGCTCCGGGGCAGGCGCAGCGACTCGGGGCTGACGAAGTGCATCCGGGCGTCGAAGTTGGTGAGCGCCTCCGCCAGCGAGTGGACCGTCCGCCCGTACTTCAGGTCGCCCATGATGCCGACCGTGAGGTCGTCGAGGCCGGCGCGCTCGCGCATCGTGTACAGGTCCAGCAGCGTCTGACTCGGGTGCTGGCCGGCGCCGTCGCCGGCGTTGACGACCGGCACGTCGACGAACTGCGAGGCGAGTTTGGCGGCACCCTCGCTGGGGTGGCGCAGGACGATGCCGTCGGCGTACCCCTCGATGACGCGGACGGTGTCCGCCAGCGACTCGCCCTTCTTCACCGACGACGACTCGACGGTGCCCATGTCGACGGTGGCGCCGCCGAGGCGCTTCATCGCCGTGTCGAACGACATCTTCGTGCGCGTGCTCGGCTCGAAGAAGCACAGCGCCAGCAGCGTGTCGGCGTACCGGTCGCCGACCGCACCCGGGTCGGCGTCGAGTTCGGCCGCTCGGTCCAGGACGGCCTCGATGTCCTCCCGGGTGAGTTGGCCCGCCGAGAGGAGGTGGTCGTGTCGCATTGTTCGATACCGCGTCGTCACGTCCCTTCAATGGCTCGGCTCGGAGATCCCTCCGCTGTACTGCGGTTTTACACGGAGGTGCGCTTCGCGACGACGGCGATTACGAGATTCGAAGCGGCCCGTGGGTGGTCGAGGTCGGTCGACTGATCGCCCACTCGACGTCGGTGGCTCGCTGGCACGTCGACGCCGCCGGCGGCGCTCAGTCGTCTTCGTCGGGGAGGAGGGGGACCTCCGACTCCACGTACTCCCGGTAGATGTCGCAGTGTGAGCGGTGGTCGAAGCTGTGCCGGTCGTTGCAGACGTCCGCCTGCATCGGCGAGACGAACTGGTCGGTGACGGTGCAGTACGGCCGCTCGTGGTCGAACGACTGCCCGTCGCCCTCTCGGCGGTACGCGAGGAACGGACACGTCGACTCCGACGATGCCTCCGTCGTCGGGTCGGCGGTCGATACTTCGTCGGTGGACTGTGGGCCGCCGATCTGGTCCCCCTCGATGCCGAGCATCGCGCGCGTCTCGTCGGGCGTCGCGATCTCGCGGTCGAGGTGCTCGACGATGCCGACCGTCCGCTCCAGCAACTGTGCGTTGCTCTCGGCGAGTTCACCGCGGTTACTGTACAGGTTGTCCTCCATGCCGACGCGCACGTGACCACCCAGCAGGACGGCCAGCGTCGTCAGCGGGCGCTGGTGTGGGCCGGTCGCGAGCAGGTTGAACTCGCTGTCGCGCGGGAGCGCGCGGACCATCTCCATGACCGCCCCCGGGCGCGGCGGCGTGAAGTTCGCCCCGCCGAACACGAGGTTCACGAAGTACGGCGGGTCGATGAGGCCGTCATCGGCGAGCCGCGTCACCTCCGACAACTGCCCGCTGTTGAACACCTCTAGCTCCGGGGTGACGTTGCGACGCTGCATCTCCCGTGCCAGCACGTCGATGTTCTCGCGGGTGTGGTCGGTGATGATGTGGCGCCCTCGCTTGAACGGCCCCAGATCCAGCGACGCCATCTCCGGCGCTGGGTCGGTTCGAAGCGCCTTGATCCGCTCGCGCAAGGGGCCCTGGCCGCCGGTCGAGTGCTGGACGATGATGTCGTCACAGCGGTCGTGAATGGCCTCGGTCACCTCCTGCAGGCGGCCGGTGTCGTTCTCGCCGTGGCGGTCGCGCCCGTGGACGTGGACGATGGACGCGCCGAGCTTCTCACAGGCACGGGCTTCGGCGGCGATCTCGTCGGGCTGTTCGGGGAGGTTCGGGTTCGCGTCCTTGCCGTGGACGCCGCCGGTGAGTGCGACGGTGAGGATCAGCTTCTTGCCGTCGAGGTAGTCTTGGTATGTCATTTGAGTGGGGTCAGGTGGTGTCCTGTTCGGCGAACGTCAACGCCCAGTTGCGCGGGTCACACAGCGAGATCCCGTTCACGTTCCACGGACCGGTGTCCCCGTGCTGCAGCGATTTGACGCAGAGGACGGCGTCGGCTTTCGCGACCGCCGAGAGGGGGAGTTTGTCGTCGCTGCGGAAGCCGTACGCCGCCGCCACGTCGGCGGGGAACGCCCGGCCCGGAGCCGACACGAGGTCTGCCGTGACCGCGTCGGTGAGCACCGCTTCGAGGCAGGCGGCCAACCCTCGTTTCCAGGTTCGACCGCCGCTGAGGGGGACGAGATCCGCGACCTGCGTCACGGTGACGCCCTCCTCGGTCGTCCGCGTTCGGGCCAGGATGCCCGCGACGGGTTCGCCGTCGACGTTCGCGACGTACGTCGCCCGGTCCCACAGCGGACTGGCGAAGCGCCACTCGTAGAACGGCACGTCACGCTCGGCGGTGATGCCGGGGAACGCCGAGCGGCGCGCCAACTGCGACAGCGCCGTCGCTGCCACGCCGCGGTGGCGCTCGACGTCGACCCCGTCGGTCTCCCACTCCCCGGCGCCGGGGAGGCGTCGGTACGCCGTGCCGACGCGGTCGGCGCCGCGGGCAATCGCCTCCTTGCCTGGGATTTCGAGGCGGCGTTCGAGGAACGCGCTCGGCCGTTGCACTCGGTGGAACGTCCGACACTCGTCGAGCACGCGGAAGCCGGCAGACTCGAACCCCGGTCGCGAGGCGCCGTTCGGCTGGTTGAACACGAACGACACGTCGCGGTCGGCGTAGAACTCCAGCGACTGTTCGGTCATCGTCGTGAACAGCCCCCGGCCGCGGTGGTCGGGGTGGACCATCGTGTCGACGGTCAACAGCGCCAGTTCCGTTCCACCCGCGACACGCATCCGGAAGGCGAAGTACGGCCTGACGCCGACGACGTCGCCGTCGTGGTCGGCGACGAACATCGGCACGTGATCGAGGTACGGGTTCTCCTCGAACCGCCATCGGAACCAGTCCTCGCCACGCCGTTCGCCCCACGTGGTCTCGAAGAGGTCGAGGAAGCCCCGCTCGTCGCCCGGCTCGAAGCGCCGGAACGTGTAGTCGAGACCCTTGCGAGACTCCGTTGTCAGTGACATCTGCCTGGCTTTCACCCGGGACGGTCTTTGTTCATGTCAGATTATTCGGCAGTCTCGCTCCCTACCACGGAGGGGGCGTCGGGGGGTCCCGCGGCGCCCCCCGGGTCGTCCGACCGACACCTGTCACGACGGTACGAGGACTGCAAGCCACACGAAATCCGAGCCTACTCCGCCCGCCTGGAACGCGAATCGGCGGTCCCGGTGTGCTCTCCGACGGGTACCCGGCCCCGAGTCCGGCGAAATCCGGCTTCGACGGGTGTCGTCCGGACGCGGTCGACTTCGACTCGCCCCGGCGCCGTCTCTCGGTAAGCTCGGTGTCGACGGCTCGGTGTCGTCCCTAACTATCTCGAAACAGACGGGCGGCGCGGCGACGGCGGCGCTCCCACCTGGACCGCTCAACAGACCGGTTTCACGTCGATTCCCATCCCCGCGAGCGCGTCGGCGTAGTCGTCGTAGGCGACCTGGATCACGTACTCGGCGACCATCTGGGCTCGTTCCCAGTCGTCGTCGGTCGCACACAGGTCGTCCAACAGCGCGAGGCCGCGGTCGAGTTCCTCGTCGGTCTCCGTCCGCAGGTCGCGAAACAGGTCCGCGCGGCGCTCGTCCCCCTCGTTGACGAAGAACGAGACGATCTGGAGGTGCGTGCGATCGCTGACGAGGCCGCGACCGACGGCGCCGGCGGCGACGCGCTCGACGGCGTCCTCGCGTGCACGCAGGTACGTGTGCATCGTGCCGCCGTCGGCGGGGGCGTAGTCGGGGTCGCTCTCGGCCAGCGCGTCGAGGACGCGTTCGCGGTGGTCGCGCTCACGGTCGGCGAGCCACGCGAACAGGTCGCGGGCGTCCCCGTCGGGTTCGTCGTCGGCCCACGATGCGAACGTCGTGTGGGCGGCGTGTTCGGAGTCGGCGGCCGCGCGCAACACCGCCGCCGGCTCCAGCGTCGCGTCCGTGAGCGCGATCAGGAGCTTGTTCGACCCGAGTCGGTCCAACTCGGTCGCCTTCGCCGAGGCGACCGCCTCGCGGAACGCCGCGCTGTCCATGCCGGATCCGTCGCCGAGGGCGGCGTTAACGTTTCCCCCGAGCGACACCAACTCACGCGCATGGCAGAGATCGACGCAGCGGAGATCCTCCCCAACGACCACGTCCAGCAGTTGGCGGCCGCGGGGGAGGTCACCCAACTCCACCGCGGGAACGCGTACGCGGCGGAGGGCGACACCTTCCAGATCGACGGGACGACGTTCGAGGTGACCGCGATCGAACACCGGACCCTCGGCGACCTCACCGACGCGGACGCCCGCGCCGAGGGGTCCGAGGACCTCGACGCCTACAGAACACGACTCGAACGCGTGCACGACTCCTTCGAGTGGGACGACGACAGCGAGGTCGTCCGGCACGCCTTCGAGCCGCGGGGGTAGTGGTGGCCCGTGACTGACCCCTCCAGCGTCGACGCCGACGCTCCCGACCCCGTCGAGTCCGGGTCGCTCGGCGGCGACCCCGGCGGCGAGGTCGCGGCGACGACGCTCGCACGACTGCTGCGCGACGGGGAACGCGTCTCCGTCCTCGACGTGCGCGACCGCCCGGAGTTCGAGGCGTGGCACCTCGACGGCCGGGGCGTGACCGCCCGACAGGTCCCGCACGTCCAGTTCGTCGCCGCGGGCGCCCGTGGTGAGCCGACGGCGCCGCTCCCCGATGACCTCTCTGAACCAATCGTCGTCGTCTGTGGGCACGGAGAGGCCAGCGCCGACACGGCGACTCGACTCGCGGCCGCCGGCGTCGACGCCGTAAACCTCGCCGGCGGCATGGACGCGTGGGCAGAGACATACCTTGCAGAGCCGCTGGTGCGGCGGGGGGACCTGACGGTGTTGCAGTACCAGCGCCCCTCCTCGGGCTGTCTGGCGTACCTCGTGGTCGCGGGTGAGGGTGACGACCGCGAGGCGCTCGTGGTCGACCCGCTGCGCGCCTTCGCCGACCGCTACGTCGCCGACGCCGCCGAGTACGGGGCGACGCTCCGGTACGCCGTCGACACGCACGTCCACGCCGACCACGTCAGCGGCGTGCGCGCGGTCCGGGAGGCGACCGGCGCCGAGGCGGTGCTCCCGGCGGGTGCGACCGACCGTGGCCTCGACTTCGAGGCGACGCTGCTCGCCGACGGTGACGCGCTCAGCGTCGGCGACGCCACCGTGTCGGCCCTGCACGCCCCAGGCCACACGAGCGAGTTGACCTGCCTCCGACTCCACCGCGAGGACCCGGCCGCCGCGGACATGCTGTTCACCGGCGACGCGCTGTTCCTCCGGAGCGTCGGTCGGCCCGACCTGGAGGCGGGCGACGACGGCGCACGCGAGTTGGCGACGGCAGCGTACGACACGCTCCACGACCGTCTGTTCGCGCTCCCCGAGGACACGCTCGCGGCGCCCGGCCACTTCGCGGACATCGCGGACGCACGCGGGCACGCCTACGCCGCGCCGCTGTCGGCGCTCGCGGACCTCGACGTGCTCGCGCTCGACCGCGAGGCGTTCGTCGACCGCGTCGCCTCGTCGCTGCCGCCGCGCCCCGCCAACTTCGAGCGCATCGTGGCGACGAACCTCGGGCTGGAAACGATGGACGACGCGGAGGCGTTCGAGGCAGAGTTGGGGCCGAACAACTGCGCGATCGGGTAGCGAGTCACCGTGTCGCACGCCGGCGGTGGCGTTTTCACGTCCGGCGTTCGCCTCCCCGCATGAGCGAACACGACGCCGTCGGGCGGACCGACGCCCCGCTGACGACCGACGCCATCCGCGCGGACCTGCGCGACCTCGGCGTCGACCCCGGCGAGACGGCGCTGGTCCACTCGTCGCTGTCGGCGATGGGGTGGGTCGCCGGCGGCGCACCGACTGCCGTCGACGCGCTGTTGGGTGCCGTCACCGCCACGGGGACGCTCGCAGTGCCGACCCACTCGACACAGCTGTCGGATCCGACCGACTGGGAGAATCCGCCGGTCCCGGACGACTGGGTCGACACGATCAAGGCGGAGGCAGCGCCGTACCGACCCGAACTCACGCCGACGCGACTGATGGGAGCGATCCCGGAGTGTCTACGCGACTACCCGGGTGCGATCAGGAGCCGCCACCCGACCACCTCGTTCGCGGCGTGGGGCGCCGACGCCGAGGCCGTCACCGCCGACCACGCGTACGACTCGCCGATGGGAGAGGCGTCGCCGCTCGCACGGCTGTACGACCGCGACGCGCTGATCGTCCGGATCGGCGTCGACGCGAACACGTCGCTGCACCTGGCGGAGTACCGCGCCGACTACGGCGGCACGCCCGAGGCCAACGGCGGACCGGTGCTCGTCGACGGCGAGCGCCGGTGGGTCGAGTTCGAGGAACCCGAGTCGCGCGACGACTTCCGCGACATCGAGGCCGCGTTCGAGGCTGAACACCCCGAGCGCGTGTGGCGGGGAACCGTCGGCGACGCCGAGACGACCGTCTGCCGGATGCGACCGCTCGTCGACTTCGCGGTGGCGTGGATGGAACGGAATCGCTGAGTACGGCGACGGCGACGACGAGCGCGGAGCGGTCGTCGAGCGCCGGTCGAGTGAGCAGGCCCTCGGCGTGTCGACTACGCGTCGCCTGCCTCGACCGCCGGGAAGCGCATCTCGACACGGACGCCGCTGGGGTCGCAGTTCGCCATGTCGAGGCGACCGTCGGACAGTTCGACGACCCAGTAGATGACCCACAGCCCCAGGCCCGTGACGTGCTGGAGCGGCAGTTCCCGTGTCGCTCGGATCGCGGCCAGCTCCTCCTCGGGGACGCTCGACCCGTCGTCGACCACCTCGACGAGCACCTCGTCGTCCTCGCAGGCCACGCGCACGTCGACCGACAGCTCCGCGGGGTCGTTGTGGACGACGGCGTTCTCGAGGGCCTCGCGGATCGCCGCCTCGGTGTCGGGGTGGGCGACCGCGTCGGCACGCTCGGGCAGCGAGACGGCGAGGTTCGTGTCGGGGTGCGCCTCGCGGAAGCGGTCGACCTCCGCGCGCGTCACCGTCGCGAGGTCCGTCTCGACGGTCGCGGGGCCGCCCCACAGGTTCGCGAGCGTCTGGGCCTTCTCCGAGAGGCCGTACACGCGGTCGACGTGCCCACACAGGCGGTCGAGGTCGTCGGCGATGGCGGGGTCGTCCGTCGACGCGCGAGCGCTCTGTGCGATGCCCCGCATGATCGTCACCTCGTTGCGGATGTTGTGTCGGAGTACCCGCTGGAGGACGGTGAGGCGACCGGCGACGCGCATCTGTGCGGCCCGCTCGTCGCGGACGCGCTCGACGTAGTAGCCGACGAGGCCGCCGGCGCTGGCGCCGAGGCTCCACCCGATCGAGACGATGAACCACGCCTCGGTGATCGGTTCGTTCGTCACCCGCCGAGCGCCGAGGTACAGCGCAGACAGCGACCCCACGACGACACCCGTCGCCAGTCCCGTGGCGGCCACTCTGGCGACGCGCTCGGGTTCGAACGACTCGTGATCGACGCGCCACGTGACGAACGCGAGCGCCAGCGCGAACACGAGCAGGATCGACGCCTCGGCGGCCTCCACGACGACGGCGTCGTCGTCGAGGACGACGTGGACCACCGCGAGGAGGAAAATCGACGCCGCTAGGAGGGCGGGCGTTCGACGGGCCGCCCGGGTTCGAAGCACGTCGGACGGTTCGCACCCATCGATGAAACTGTTCCGGCGCGCCGTCCAGCCGTCTGACGCGCGTCTGCTCGCTGTCGTCCGTCGTCAGTCGTCGTCTGCGGCCGCACCGGCGCCCGCCGCGGCGTCGTTCTCGATGCTCGGCGGGTACTTCCCGCGGTCGAGTTTCAGGTCAGACTGCGCGCGCGCCATGCACGTCAGCGCGTACGTCTCGGCCTCCTCCTCTGTGAGCGCCCGCGCGACGGCGGCGTCTTGCGCCACCTCGCCTTCGACGATCTCTGCGGTACAGGCCAGACACATCCCGACGCGACAGGAGTACTCCTGCGCGATCCCCTCCTCGATGCAGGCGTTCAGGATGGTCTGCTTGTCGGACACCGTGATCTCCTCGCCGGTGCCGACGAACTCCACCGTGTACTCGGTCATGCACACACGGTTCTCGGGTTCCCCTTTCTACGTTTCGCTTGGTCTTAGGCCGCCGGCGACGCAGCGCGTGCGACGTGCTCGGCAGACTCTGGTCGTTGATCGCAGCCGACCCTCCTGTCGTGTGTCAACACTTATTCGGTATGCATCCGACCCGTAGTTAGTGATTGTCGCAACCCTCGTGGCCGCGCTCGGCTTTCTCGCGACCGCGTACATCACCCAGACGCGAGGGCTCAGAATCGGTGGGACGATCGTCGTCCCGACGCTTGCCATCTACACGCTGAAGTACTTCATCGCGCTCCCGGTGTTCGTCCTCAGTACCGCCTTCGGCTACCTGTTCTTGGGAGCCGTGCGCGACAGGACGCTGCTGTACGGTCGCGACGAGTTCGTCGCCGCCCTGGTCGGGGGGTCGCTCGCGCCGTTCGTCGCCTACGCGATCCTGGTGGCCATCGCCCCCGAACAGGCTATCTCGGCACGCCCGGTGGTGTTCCTCGGGTCGCTGCTCCCGGGGCTCGCGGCGTACAACATCCACCAGACGAAGCCGGCCTACCGCCGGCAGGACATCTTGTACGCGACCGGGCTGCTCGTCGTCCTGCTGGGCCTCGGAGGGCTGCTGATCTCCCCGCGAACGGCGCCGCTGCTGGGTGAGGCGGCGCCGTTGGTCCTGTTCGCCGCGACCGCGGACGTGGCCGTCGCTCGTGGCGCCGTCGTCGAGGGCTACCTGGCGCCGAACGTCGACGCGCGGACGACCGTGATCGCGCTGTTGACGGTCGGCGCGGTCGCCAGCGAGGTCGTCCGCAGACGCTTCGGCGTCCGCCTGGGCGTCATCTCGCTGGCGCTGTTGGCGCTGTTCGCGCTGACGACGCAGTGGCTGCTCGTGCTGTTCGTGCTCGCGTTCGTCGTCTGCTACGCCGTCGTGTGGCTCGTCCACCGGCGGACACTCATCTACGGTCGCGTCCTGATCAGCACCGCCTGTGCGATCGGCGTCCTCGTCGCGCTCGGATTCACACTCGCGATCCCGGACGCGACGGGCCTGATCTTCGGGGAGCGGATCCCGGTGCTCCGGGGCCTCTCTGCGATCTTCGTGGGCGTAATCGCCGGCGTCGACGCTTACAGCGTCCACACCACGCCGCCGGCCGAGCGGCGCGAACAGGCGGCGCTCGCGGTCGCCACGTTCGTCGCGCTGCTCGTGCTCGCGCGCAGCGTCACCGAACCGTTCGCCCGGGGAGTCCTCCAGGAGTTCGGGCGGACGCACGTCGTCGTCGCCGCCGTCGTCGTCATCGCGTGCCTCGCCGTGGCCGCCCACTACTGCATCGAGAAACCGAGTGACGAGGCGGTTCACTCGGCGTCGGTGCTGTCCGGAGGTGACGGCGCGTGAACGACCGACCGCTCCAGTACGGCGGCGAGCCGCTCCCGACGCCGTCGCTGTTCGACCGCGTGCGCGACTACCTGTCGCGAGGGCCGCGTCACGAAGAACTGCTCGCGTCGGCCGACATCCGCATCGGCGTCTCGGGCATCCGCGGGAAGTCGTCGACGTCGAAACAGCTCGGTCAGATCCTCGGCGAGCGCGGCTACGACACGTACACGAAGGTCACCGGTGACCACCCGACTTCCTACCACAACGGCCGGGAGATCCCGATCCGCCGCTCGGGGCCGCGCGTGACGCTGTACGAGAACATCGACCTGATCCGCGAGTACGTCCCGCAACTCGCCGTGACCGACCCCGACGACGCGGTCGTCATGGAGAATCAGGCGATCACCGAGTACACGATGCGGATGGTGAACGAGCGCTTCCTGAAGCCCGACGTGCTCGTGTTCTGTAACGTCCGCCAGGACCACAACGACACGCTCGGTGCGGACCGGCAGACGATCGCCCGGTCGTTCGCCCGGGCGGTGCCCGAGGGCTGTCACGTGATCAGCGGCGAACAGCACGAGGTGATCCACGACTACCTCCGTGCAGAGATCGAGAAGCGCGGTGCGACCATCGAGCAGGTCGTGATCCCCGAGCGCCACCGGGGCCTCATCGGGGCGGAGACGATCCACGCCATCGACCACACGCTCCGGCACATCGGCGAGGAGCCGCTGCCCGCCGAGCGCGCCGACGAGATGCTCGACGCCATCCAGCCAGAGTGGGCACACCTCCCCGTCGGGCGGGTGTTCAACGCCGCGAAGGTGAACGAGATCGAGTCGACGGAGCTGTTCCGCCGCGCACTCGTCGAGGGCGACGACGACGAGTCGGTCCCGGTCGTCGGCGAGCCACCGGCCGACGAGCCCGAGCGGGTGCTCCCGTTCGTGTTCCTCCGCCGCGACCGCCGTGGCCGGACGGCGTCGTTCGTCGAGTACGTGAACGTGCTCGCCGAGCGGGACCTGATCGACCGCGTCCACGTCGGCGGCGCCTACACCGGCGTGTTCGCCCGCAACGTCGACGTGCCCGCCGTCGAACACGACACTGACGACACATCCGCCGACGAGGTGCTCGACGCGCTCCTCGCGGAGGACTTGCCGGTGATGTTCATGGCGAACACGGTGGACCCGTTCATGCGCGCGTTGACCGCCGAAGTGGAGCACCGCGAGCGCGAGGCGCGCGGTGAGGAGCCGGTCGCGCCGCTCCCCGACTACTGACTCCCTACCGGCCTTCGAACTCCGGTTGGCGCTTGTCGGTGAACGCGTCGACGCCCTCGGTGTGGTCCTCGGACTCCAACACGGCCGCCTGCGCGCCGGCCTCGTGTTCGATCGCCTCGCCGAGCGTCGCGAACTCCGAACGGATGAGCCGCTTGGAGGTGCGCAGGGCGACGGTCGGCCCCGACGCGATGCGGTCGACCAGCATCGAGAACTTCGCGTCGAACTGGTCGTCCGGGACGGCGTGGTTGACGACGCCCAACTCCTCGGCGCGTTCGGCGCTGAGGAGCTCCTCGGTGTACACGAGTTCCTTCGCGACGTTCTCGCCGACGAGTTTCGGGAGGAGGTAGGAGGTGCCCGAGTCGACGGCGAGGCCGACCTCGCGGAAGCCGAACCCGATCTGGGCGTCCTCGTGGAGCGCGGTCACGTCGCAGGCGATGGCGAGGTTCGCGCCCGCGCCGAACGCCGCGCCGTCGACCCGCGCGACGGTGGGGAACTCGCACTCGTACAGTCGCTTCACACAGCGGCCGATGTCCTGGATGACGTGCCGGACCGCGTGGTCGACGGGCGCGTCGGAGTCCTGTCGCTCCAGCATCGACGAGATGTCCCCGCCCGCACAGAACGCCGGCCCTGCCCCCTCGACGACGACACAGCGGGTGTCGCCACCTTCGATGTCGTCGAGGGCGGCCTCGATGCCGTCGGTCATCGCGACCGACAAGGCGTTGCGCTTGTCGGGGTTGTTCAGTCGGATCGTCGCGACGCCGTCGTCGTCGCGTTCGAGGCGCACGATGCCGTCGGAGAACTCGGTGACGTCTGCCATACCGGGGCGTCGGCGCCCCGGGTTATGGCCGTTTCCCCGTCACGTCGCGGGCGTCGACGCGGCGGTCGGGCGGTCGGCCCTCGTCGGTCCGCCTACTCGCCGCGCAGTTCGAACTTCTGGACCTTCCCGGTCGTCGTCCGCGGCAGTTCCTCCACGAACTCTACCTGGCGCGGGTGTTTGTACTCCGCGAGGTTGTCGAGGCAGTACTGTTTGATCGCGTCGGGCGTCACGTCCGTGCCTGGCTTGGGGACGATGAACGCCTTCACCGTCTCGCCGCGCCGGTCGTCCGGGATGCCGACGACCGCGGCGTCGGCGACCGCCTCGTGCTCGAACAACAACTCCTCGACCTCGCGCGGGTAGACGTTGTACCCGGCGGTGTTGATCATGTGCTTCTCGCGGTCGACGATGTAGAAGTAGCCGTCCGCGTCGTGGTAGCCGATGTCGCCGGTGTGGAACCAGCGCTTGCCGTCCCACTCGGTGAACACCTCCTCGTTGGCGTCCGGGCGGTTGTGGTACCCCTGCATCACGTTCGGCCCGCTGACGACGACCTCACCCGTGATGTCGTCGAGGTCGACGTCCTCCTCGTCGACGGGCCCCTCGTCGACCGGCGGCACCTGCTCGAAGTCGTGGTCGACGATCATCGCCGAGACGCCCGGCAGCGTCTTGCCGATGGAGCCGACCCGACGGCCCTTCCCGGGTGTGTTGAAGTGGGTGACCGGGCTGGTCTCGGTGAGACCGTACCCCTCGTAGATCTTCGCGTCGAACAGCTCTTCGAAGCGGCGCAACACTTCGACGGGGATGCCCGACCCGCCGACGCCACACAGCCGGAGGCTGGAGAGGTCGCGGTCGGCGGCGTCGGGCTGGTTGATCATGTCGTTGTACATCGCGGGCACCCCGTGCATCATCGTCAGTTCGGCCGACTCGATGAGGTCGAACGCCTGCTGGGCGTCCCACGCGGGGAGCGGGTAGTACGCGCCGCCGTCGAACAGCGTCGCGTTCATCACGACGGTCATGCCGTAGATGTGGAACAGCGGGAGCACGCCCAGCTGTCTGTCGTCGGTCGAGATGCCGCCGGGTACGAGCGACGCGGACATCTCCGCGTTCGACGCGAGGTTGTCGTGGGTGAGGAGGACACCCTTCGGCGTCCCCGTCGTCCCGGAGGTGTACGGCTGACACGCGATGTCGTCGTCCGCGCGGTCGACTGTGTCGAACTCGGGGGCGCCGACGAACTCCTCGAAGGAGACGGTTCCCTCGACGGCCTCGCCGACCGTGACGACGGTGTGGACGTCCGTGTCGTCGCGTACCTCCGCGACGTGGCCCGCGAGGTCGGGGAGCGTGACCACCACCTCGGCGCCGGAGTCGGAGAGCATGTGCTTGATCTCTCGGGCCTTGTACTGCGGGTTCATCGGGACGACGACCCCGCCCGCGCGTAGCGTGCCGTGGAACCCGACCACGAACTGCGGGAGGTTCGGCAGATAGATGCCGACCCGCCCGCCGGCCTCGACGCCGGCGTCGGCCAGTCCGGACGCGAACGCGCCGGTCTGCCCCCACAGCTCCCGGTACGTGATGTCGGTGCCCTTGAACGAGACGGCGGTCTCGTCGGGGTGTTCCTCGACGGTCGAACCGACGTGCGTGACGAGGTTTGTCATGCCAATATCCCGGAAGGACGGTCGCGGCTAAAGTCTTTCCCGGACGTTCACGTAGGTCGGCGCAGTCACGCGACCACGGGGGCGACCGAAGTCGGTGGCGTCAAAGCCCGCCGGCCCCTACCGTCGTCGATGAGCGACCCCCTCCGATCCGACGCGACCGCAGACGCGACGGGGCTCACCCGCAGACGACTGCTCGCGACCGTCGGCGCCGGCGGCGCCGCGGCGCTGGCCGGGTGTTCCGGCGGCGGCGCGCAGACCGAGTCCGGTCCGTACGACGGCTACCTCGCGGACGCCGCCGGCTTCGACGGCGAGGTCGTCGACCGGACCGGCGCCGACGAGGTGACCGTCGCCGTCGGTGCCGGCGACGGCTTCGGGTTCGACCCAGCCGCGGTGCGCGTGTCTCCCGGCACGACCATCGTCTGGGAGTGGACCGGGATGGGCAGCCGACACAACGTCGCCGCCGAGGACGGCAGCTTTGGAAGCCAGTACTACGCCTCCGAGGGGCAGACGTACTCCCGCGAGTTCACCGACGCGGGCGTGGTCAAGTACTACTGCGACCCGCACCGCAACCTCGGCATGGTCGGCGTCGTCGAGGTCGTCGACGAGTAGCCCACCTCGCGTGTCCGGGTAGCTCGTCTTCTGCCGCCCCCTATCGGTTCTGCACGCCGTCGAACGCGTCGCCCGCGACGCCGGGACCCGCCGGAACGGTGATCCGACCGGCGTCGACCGGGGCAGGGTCGTCGTCGACCACGTCCCGCTCCAGTAGGGCACCCGTCGCGAGGCCGTGGGCACGGTCGTCGCCGCCGGGCACCGCCGCGGCGACGTGGACCGCGGCGGTCCGTGCGACCGCCCCGTCGATGGTCGTCGTCACCACCGTGTCGACGCCGCGGTCGCGGAGGTCGCGAGCGACTGCGACGGTTTCGCCAGGGCCACCGAGCGCCATCGGTTTCAACACCGCCACGTCCGCGTACTCCTCGATCGGGTCGGGCCACTCGGCGGTGCTGGCGGGGGTGTTCACCGTCTCGTCGACCGCGATGGCGACGCCGCGACCGCGGAGCGCGCGCAGCGCCTCGTGGTCGGCGGCGGGGACGGGCTGTTCGAGGTACTCCAGCCCGACATCGGCGAGTGCGTCGACCGCACGCTCTGCCTCCTCGCGGCCCCACGCACCGTTCGCGTCGGCCCGGAGTGCCACGTCGTCGCCCACGGCGTCTCGGACCGCCCGCAGACGCTCGGTATCCTCGTCCACGGGTCGCGCGCCGACCTTGCACTTCAGGCAGTCGAAGCCCTCGCTCACGGCCGACTCTGCGGCGGCGACGGTGGCGGCGACCGAGCCGTCGCCGACGGTGGCGTTGACTCGGACCGACTCGGCTGGGTCACCGCCATCGGCGGTCGCCGCCGCGAGCGCCTGCGACAGCGTGACCCCGTCGCGCCGCGCCCGCGCGTCGGCGCTCGCGAGCGACAGCGCGTGCCTCGCGGCGGGCGGCAGGTCGTCGAGCGCGACCGCACCCCCCGTCGCGACCGTCTCGCGGGCGTCGGCGAGCGCGTGCCGACAGTCCTCGACAGACTCGGTCCACGGCGGTAGCGGGGCCGCCTCGCCGATCCCGCGGCACGGCGACCCGTCGGCGAACGCGCCGGTGAGGCCGACGAGGAACACCGGTCGCTCGTCGATCTCACCGGTCGCGGTGCCGAGCGGCGAGCGAAGCGGCAGCGACCGCTCGGTGACGGTCACGCGCACGTCGTCGGGCGTCGGAACGTCGTCCGCGGGCGCCATCAGATCGCCAGTCCGAGCGCGAACAGCGCGGCGAACGCCGCGAGCAGCTTCCCGGTGCGCTCTAGCGCCGGATTGAGTGCCTCGCCCGCGGTCTCGGTCAGCACCGTCCGCGTCAGCGGCACGGCCAGCGGGAGCGTCACCAGCGGGAGCAGCGTCGTGAGGTCGCCCGTCGACAGCCAGAACACGACCGGAATCGTGTACGCCATGCCGAGCAGGAGGACGAACTGCGCCCGTGAGAAGCCGTAGCCGAACCGCACCGTGAGCGTGTTCTTGCCCGTCTCGGCGTCCTCCTCCCTGTCACGGAGGTTGTTCACGACGAGGATGTCCGTCGAGATGGCCGCGATCGGCAGGGCGGCGACGAGCGCCGCGAGCGGGACGAGTTCGGGGCCTGGCACGAGCGTGAGAAACGCCACCCCAGCCTCCGCCGCGGCCTGCACGTAGTAGGTGCCCGTGACGGCGACGAGGCCGAAGAACACGAACACGAACACGTCGCCGAGGCCGTGGTACGCGAGCGGGTACGGGCCGCCGGTGTAGGCGACGCCCATCGCCACCGAGACGAGGCCGACGATCATGATGGGGAGGCCCGCGACGGCGACGAGGTACGCCCCGACGACGATGGCCGCGAGGAAGGTGAGCCACATCGCGCGCTTCACCTCCGCCGGTTCGATGAGTCCGCCCGCGGTGACGCGGGTGAACCCCTCTCGATCCGCTGTGTCGGCGCCCTTCTCGGCGTCGTAGTAGTCGTTCGCGAAGTTCGTCCCGATCTGGATCAGCGCCGCGCCGACGAGCGCGACCAGCGCAGGCAGCGGCGCGAACACGCCGTCGCGGACCGCGAGGCCCGTGCCGACGAGGACTGGGGCGAGCGCCGCCGGCATCGTCTGCGGCCGCGCGGCTATCACCCACGCCTGCCGTCTGGAGATGTCTGCCTGACTCGTCTCCGTACTCATTGTCGGAGACTCGGGCGGGCGGGCTATGAAGGGTGGGCTTCGCGGTCCTCTGGCGTCGGCGGCCTAATAGTGCCAGGGGAACTGACTGAAGTCCTGCTCGCGCCCCTCCAAGAACGCGTCGCGGCCCTCCTGCGCCTCCGGCGTCATGTACGCCAGCCGCGTCGCCTCGCCCGCGAACACCTGCTGGCCGACCATGCCGTCGTCGGTCATGTTGAACGCGTACTTCAGCATCCGCATCGCCGTCGGCGACTTACTCGTCATCTCGTCGGCCCACTCCAACGCCACGTCCTCCAACTCCTCGTGGGGAATCGCCTCGTTCGCCATCCCCATGTCGACGGCCTCTTCGGCGGAGTACGTCTTCCCGCGGAAGAACACCTCGCGGGCCTTCTTCTGGCCGACCTGCTTCGCGAGGTACGCGGAGCCGAAGCCGCCGTCGAAACTCGCCACGTCGGGGTCCGTCTGGAGGAACTTCGCGTGCTCGTCGCTCGCGAGCGTGAGGTCGCAGACCACGTGCAGCGAGTGGCCGCCGCCGACCGCCCAGCCCGGAACCACGGCGACGACGGGCTTGGGCATGAAGCGGATGAGCCGCTGGACTTCGAGGATGTGGAGGCGGCCCGCCTTCGCCTCCCTGACCAACTCGTCGTCGGACTCGTCGGCCTCGTCGTCGTCGCGGTACTCGTACCCCGACTCGCCGCGGACGGACTGGTCGCCGCCCGAGCAGAACGCCCAGCCGCCGTCCTTCTCGGAGGGGCCGTTCCCGGTGAGGAGGACACAGCCGATATCGGCCCGCTTGCGGGCGTGGTCGAGCGCGGCGTACAGTTCGTCGACGGTGCCGGGGCGGAACGCGTTGCGTTTCTCCGGCCGGTCGAACGCGATTCGGACGGTCGGCGAGTCGACCGCTCGGTGGTAGGTGATGTCGTCGAACGCGTCGCTGCCGTCGACTGGCTCCCACTCGTCGGGGTCGAAGATGTCGGAGACGGTGTCCGTGTCGCTCATACCGACACACCGGTGGGCGGACTCAAATAGCTACCCGGACGACCACGCTCGCGACGCCGTCGGCCGACTCACCGCTCGCGCCGTCGTCGGTCGGTCCGGAGCGCGTACACGTCGCGGTAGCGCTGGTCAGGGTCCGGGCCGCTGATCGGGGCCGCCGCGAACGCGTCTGGGAAGGCGACGCCGGCGACGAACGCGAACGCGATGGTCACCGTCGTCAGCGCGGTCGCCGCGACGCCGCCGACGTACCAGCCAGCGACCGCCAGCGCGGAGACGGCGAGCACGACGCCGTTGTAGTAGAGCGCCCTGACCCACAGGCCGTTCGCGAGTCCCTGTGGCCACGGCGCGAACCGGGCGTCCCGGCGGTGGAGGCGGTCGTGGCGGACGAGCGCGAGGCCGACGAGGAACGCGAAGTACCCGAGGACGAGTGGGACCGAGGCGTCTCGGGGAACGTGTCGGATCGACACGAGCAGCGCGGGGAACGCGAGCAGTCCGTGTTCGATGAACGTGTCGAACAGGTCTTCGAGGAACCGCCCGACGGAGTCGTTGCCGCGGCGACTCGCGTGCCGGGCCGCCGCCTCTCCGTCGCCGTCGCTCATGGCCGAGCAGTCGTGACGGAGCCGTATAAACCTCGGTCGCTCGACGCGCAGGCACCGGCGTGGGCGGTCGCTGTGTCGCTGGTGCGCCAGCGCGCTACAGGTCGGCCACGCGGTCGGCGACCTCGGCGGCGATTGACTCGCGCACGCGGTGGCTCGCCTCGGCGTCGCTCGTCACCTCGATCACGTGACTCCCCTCGCTCGCCACGCTCTCGCGGTACAGGTCGCGGAACCCCTCGCGGTCGTCGCCGTCGACGCGAGCGAACGACAGGTCGTACAGGTCCTCGGTCGCCGCGAAGTCGAGGCCGTGGGGCGTCTTGAACTGGCCCGTGAACGGCGGGTCGAACTGCTCGATGGGGAGCATGTGGAAGATGCCGCCGCCGTCGTTGTTGATCGTGACGACCGTCGCGTCCACGTCGCACCGGCCGAGCGCGAGCAGGCCGTTCATGTCGTGGTAGTACGCGAGGTCGCCGGTGACGAGCGTGAGGTCGTCCGTCGTCGCCGACCCCGCGCCCAGTGCCGTCGAGACGATGCCGTCGATGCCGGAGGCGCCGCGGTTGCCGAGCATCGTGAGCCCCTTCGCGGCGGGTGCGGCGAACCGGTCGGCGTCGCGCACGGGCATCGAGTTCGAGACGAACACCGTCGACGGCTCCGGCGCCAACTCGGCCACGTCGGCGAGGACGCGCCCCTCGAAGAAGCGTTCCTCGTCGGCGACGGCGTCCCAGTGGGCGGCCTCCGCGGCCTCCCATCGCTCGCGCCACGCCGCCGAGTCCGTCCCGCCCGGGCCGCCGACGTGTCGCGACAGCGCGCCACAGAGGCGCGACGGGTCGGCGACGACGAGATCCGTCGCCGTGAACTCCGCCTCGCGCCACCCGCCCGCGGGGTCGACGACGAACTGGCGGGCGTCGGTGCCGGCGAGGTACTTACGGAGCGGCTTGGAGGTTGGCGAGGCGCCGAAGCGGAGCACCACCTCCGGGTCGGGCCAGTCGTCGGGCGCCCCGTTCGCGAGGACACCGTCGTAGCCGCCGAGCACCGGCGCGACGCGCGTCGCCGAGCCGAAGCGCAGGCCAGAGAGTGGGTCCGCCAGCAGGGGGAACCCGGTCGCGTGCGCCAGCGCCGTCACCGCCTGCGGGTCCGGCCCCGGCGGGTCGGCGGGACCGGCGACGATCAGGCCGCGCTCGGCGTCGAGCGCTTCGGCGAGCCGTTGGAGGTCGCGGTCGTCGGGCATCGGGTGGCCCGCCGTCGTCGAGACGAACGCACCGTCTCGACCCTCCGCCGCGAGCGCGGGGAGGTCCTCGGGCACGTCGCCTTCGACGACGACCGGCTCCAGCGGCTTGCGGAACGGGACGTTCAGGTGGACCGGCCCGGCGGGCGTCCCCTCGGCTGTCGACACCGCGCGCGCGAGGTCAGTGCGCAGCGATCGGAGTTTCCGGTCGTCCGCCTCCGGTTCGGGGAGGTCCTTGTACCAGCGCACGGCGTCGCCGTACAGCTTCTCCTGGTCGACGGTCTGGTTGGCGCCCGAGTCACGCAACTCGGGCGGGCGATCCGCCGTCAACATGAGCATCGGCACGCGCGACTGGGCCGCCTCCATCACCGCCGGGTGGAAGTTCGCGGCGGCGGTGCCGGAGGTGCACACCAGCGGCGTGACGGTTCCGGTCCGGCGCGCACGCCCGAGCGCGAAGAACGCCGAGGCGCGCTCGTCGAGGTGGGAGAACACGTGGATGTCGGGGTGGCGGTCGAACGCGACGGTCAGCGGCGTCGAGCGCGACCCGGGCGTGACGCAGACGGCGTCGACGCCGGCCTCGGCGAGTTCGTCGGCGACGGCGCGGCCCCACAGCACGTTCCGGTTCGGGGCGGGTGCGGTCATGGTCCGGCTTCGACCGGCGGGCGGATAAACGACGTGTCACGGCGCCGCCGCCGTCACCGGAGTCGCGCTCGCCCGCCCGGGAGAACCTGTCGCCAGCCGAGACGTATCTCGCACGCAGACACTTGCCGGTCGCTCGTGTGGGCACAGGTATGCGGCTCACCGAAGCACGGGCGGCGTTCGACCGACGGATCGCGTTCCCCGCCGACCGCGACGCGGTGCTGGAAGCGGTGGGCGACGAGCGACTGGAGGCGCCGAACGGCGACGACACCACTGTCGCGGCGGTGTTGGAGCGAGCGGACGCGACGGCGTTCGACTCGGCCGACGAGTTGTACGACACGCTCCTCGGGTTCGTCGGCGACGCCTTCGTCGGGCGGAAGTTCTACGACGACCGCGGCGACCAGACCGCCGTCGACACCGAACAGCAGTCGTTCTGAGCGCCTACTCCTGCAGGCGGCCGTGTTCAACTTTCATGCACCGGTCCTGCGTCGTCTGCAGGCCGGCGGCCTCGGCGCGGGCCAGCGCCTCGTCGTCGGTGATCCCGAGTTGGAGCCACACGCCCTCGACGTCGCCGCGCTCCTCGTGGCGCGCGAGCACCCCGTCGACGATGTCGGCGACCTCCTCGCTCGGGCGGAACACGTCGACGAGTCCGATCTCCTCCTCGACGTCCGCGAGGGAGTCGTACGCCTCGCGCCCGAGGATCTCGTCTGCGTACGGGTTCACCGGGATCACCTCGTAGCCGTGCTTCTGGAGGTACGCCGGGATGTCGTGGGCGGCCTTGCCGGGTGTGCTCGAACAGCCGACGACCGCGACCGGGTCCATCGAGAGCAGTTCGCGCAGCCCGTCGTCGTCGGTGACTGGCATGATCGAGACTCAGTCGTGTCGGGTGAAAAGGGTTCGTGCGTCGTCGCCGACCGCACCGGGTGCGCCGGGTGTCTTCCTACGCGTTCGCCAGTCGCACCGTCGGCTCCGCCTCCTCGCTGGTCTCGACGATGCCGTCGAACAGCTGTTTCAGCGTGTTCATCGTCTGGTCGTCGTGGGCCGTCGAGTCGATGCAGTACAGGCCGAGGCCGTCGACGCTCTGGATCCGCCCGGTGAACACGTGGAGGAACCGGAACACGGTCTGCAGATCCGAGTACATGAGGAGGGTGGACAGCGAGTGGACCATCACGCGGTTCTTCCGGATACCGCGGTCCTTGTAGAACGCTTCCAGGAACTCCGAGAGCTTGATCCCGATGCCGGTCATGTCGACCGGGGAAGAAGTGTACTTGATGCGGTCGCTGTCGCGCACGTCGCCGACGCCCTGCTGGCGCGTGACCGTGTCGACGACCGCGACCGGGCGCCCCTCGTACGGTTCGCGCTTCTCGAACTGCGAGAGGAGGCGGTCGGCGGAGTCCTTCGTCGTCACCATGATCGACCCCTCGCCGTTGCGGGTGCCCTCTGCGAGCACGTCCAACGCGAGTTCGCGCTTGCCGCTCAGCGGCGGGCCGGTGACCAGCACGTTCGAGCCGGGGTCGATCTCGGTTCCGAGCGACTCGACCTCGTACATCACAGTTCCTCCGCGGGGGTCTCGACGCGGACGGCGCGCTCTCGCGGGCTCGTCGTTCGCTCCGTCGCGCCGGGAGTCATCCAACTACACGTCTCTTGCTGTGAGCCGGTATTATTCTTTATGATTGGAATGACGACGCGACGACGAGACTCGGACACCAGACGGGGCGCGATCCCGGTCATGCGATCACCGTCGCGGCGCGTCCGGCGACGAACGCCGCCGCCGCGAGGAACGTCCCGCGTTTGATCCACGTCTGTGCCGTCGAGGGGTCGCGAAAGCCCCACGCCGTCGCACCGAGCATCGTCGCGTCCGCCGGCACGACGAGCGCGAGGTACGCGAGCCCGAAGGTCCCGCCGACCACCGGCAGCACGCTCCCCACCGTCGCCGCCGCCATCACGACCGTCGCCAGCGTCAGTGCCGCCCGCTCACCCACGACGATCGGGAGCGTCCGCAGCCCCTCCTCGCGGTCGCCGGCGACGTCCTCGACGTCTTTCACCACCTCGCGCGCGAACGTCGCCGTCGCCGCGAGCCCGAACAGCGTCCACGTCGGCGGTGCAATCGGACCGACCGCCGCCGCGCCGAACAAGAACGTCGACCCCGTGAGGTACGCCACGACGACGTTGCCGACCGCCGGGAGCCCCTTGAACAACTGCGTGTACGCCAGCAGGGCCAGGAGATTCGCGACGGCGATTCCCAGCGCCAGCGGCGGGAGCGACACCGCCGCGACGACGGCCACGAGGAACAGCGCCGCCGCGTACGCCGCCGCCGCGCGCGCCGACACGCGACCGCTCGGGATCGGCCGGTCGGGCCGGTTCACGGCGTCGATGTCGCGGTCGAAATAGTCGTTGACCGCGTTGCCGGCGGCGGTCGCCGCCACGGTCGCGACGACCGCCAGCGCGACCGCTCCCGCCGAGGTGAGCCCACCCGCGACGAACGCTCCGACGAACGTCAACACGCCCGCCGCCACCGCGTTGCCGGCCCGGGCGAGGTCGAGGTAGCCGCCGAGCGTCCGTGTCGCTGCCATCGTTCCCGGCCACCGGCCGACCGAAGATAAAGGGCGCGGGACGGCGGCGGCGCTCGCGGTCTGTGAGAGATTGCCCGGGCGGGGTGACGCCCGAGCGCCCCGGTGCCACTTGTCCGCCGGTGGATCTGCGACCACGCGGCCAGCCCGACACCGGGACCCAACCCAACATGGAACCAACGCCCGACCGACTGCCCGCCACCACCCCGACCGTCTATGGCCGTCGTCGCCAATATCGGAAAATCAAGAATGGTATATATATCTTCGCGTCGCGATCGGCGGATCGAAACGCGGGACTTATGCCCGGGAGTCGGGTACGGTGTGGCGAGGGCGCTTAGCTCAGTCTGGACAGAGTGCTTGGCTTCGGACCAAGTTGCCGCGGGTTCAAATCCTGCAGCGCCCATCGCTTCTCGAACGGTTCGAATCCGATAGACGTGGGTAGGCTGATTATCCGTATACTGTGGCTGCTGAGTGTGAGTTCGTTCGTCTATCGAACGATTCCGAATGTGCGTGCTTCCCGCTGGGGTTCGCGCATATGTAAACGGGGGTGCAAACGCCGTAATCATCGACTCGTTGGATGTGGCAGCGTACACTCACTGATTGCTCTCACCGTTCGCGCGTAGGTGTCTACGAGTGAGGCGACGCGGCTCTGTTGAACTCTTCAGTGGGTTATCCGTTCGCCCGGGAGTTTGACCAGATGCGGTCCCCGGCGAAGTCGCGGTTACTCCGGTTCGTCGAGTAGGCAGTCCACTTGGCTCAAGGGGGTGTCGCCCGCAATTCCTCGAAGTTCTCAAAACGACACTACACACTCCACCAGCACATCGTTCTCCTCTGTCTCAGCGTTTGGAAGAACACGACATACCGAGATTCCCCGTATTCGGAGCGTCAGCGATCTGGACGAACCCCCGTCACTACGGAACCGAGGCCGATCCGGTCACGGCTGCGGACGCACTCTGAGCCAGATCTGGATGCGGCGGAACGGCGACTCCGATCCGCGCTCGTAGAGGCGGTAGGTCAATCGAAGACGTTCGCCGACCATCTGTGGCTGGATGGTGTGGCGTCTAACAACGGTTTTCCCCGATGCCACGGAGACCTCGAACGACCCTAGCTGTCGTGACTCCGTGACGGTCGCTGTCTCGCTGTCGACCGAGACGCGTTCGAGCGAGGCGACGACGGAGCCGTCGAACCCGTTCAGCCGAGTCGTGCCGACGCCGATTCCCACTGTTGCCCGCTCACCGACGGTCAGGTTCCTCGGATAGTTGCCGGCGACCAACTCTCCGGATTCGGTTTCTCCGAGGATGTAGAACTCGGTGGCCGTTCCGGAAGATGTCGTATCCGCGACGACGACCGCGACGCCACCAACCGCCACAGCGACGACGAGCAGCGTCAGGACGACGCCAACCGGACCGTCACCGGCGACCGCAGTGTGAGCCCGATCTCGAACCGCCGAGACGCTCGCTCCTGCGCGGGCATCGGGACTGACCTGTCGCCGCCGGTACCACGCAACCACCGCCGCAGCCAGCGTCAACGCCGCCAGCAGCCCGACGACAGCTTCCCGCTGAAATCCCCAGACGGTGAACTCGAGCGCGACGCCGACGACGGTGACCGCCATGACGCTCCCGGCGACACTCAACACCAAGCGCGACAGCCAGCCTCCCCCCTCAGCCGGCTTCGTCTCGTCCGCTCGCGGGAACACGGCGGAGACGAGCGCGTACCCGGGAACCAACAGAACGAACGGGAGGCCGACTACGAGAGCGAGCGGCCGCCACTCACCAAGCGGCGTGAACACGACGGCGAGTGCCACTGCGACTCCCGCGCCGACCGCGAGCAAGTCCGCCGGTGGCACCGCGCTCTCATCGTCCCCGGCAACTGGCATAGCGGCTTCTCAGAGGGCGGATGATTAAACCACGCGGATACGGACGGCCCCTGCAGTGGACATCATAACCGGTGTCAACTGGAGCGGCACTTGTACTGGCACCTTCGGCTCCCGAGTCAGCGTGAACGCGACATACTCGTATCTCGGTACGATACCGTTCTATTCAATATCTATTTACGTCGAATCGACCTACAAGGAGTAGACATCCGTTGGAAGGAGGCCGATTATTGACAATCTCTAATACTATCGTCGAAGAAGGGCAGTCGACCCTGCCAGTGTCTCGGACTGTCGTCGAACTCGGCGACGACAGCCGACTGGTCATCGTCTCGGTCGGGGCGTCGGCTCCTGACCCGGTCCGAGTCGTGTTCGAACAGCCCATCCCGTCGTCACACACACTCCAAGTCGGACCTGTTCGGCAGCCGGACGAGTACACCGACGGAACGGTGACGGTGACGTACACCGTCGGACCGCGGGCCGAGGCACGGTTCGGCTTCCGCGTCCACGGGCCCGCCGACACGAGTCTGCCTGAGCCGACGGCCGAGGTCACACCTATCGACGGCGACGCTGCCGACGGCGAGTCTGTCACGGTCGAGTGGACCGGGACCGACGGGACCACGAGACCGCTCGCGATGTCGACCGAGACGGTGTCCGCGACGGACACGACGACCCTCCCGACGGTCACGACGCCGGTGGCGCCGACGACGTACGCGCTCGCCGACGTCGCTATCGGTGCCGTTCTCACGGCGAGCAATCAGGACGCCGTCGTTCGGACCGTCCTCCGAGCGAGTCGCCGCGGTCACACCGCGGTCGTCACTACTCGGGGTATCGACGATCCGGAGGACACGGAGACGCTGGACATCCTGAAGACACTCGGGGCGATCGTCGTGTCACCACCCTCCGGGGACGTCTCGACGACACAACTCCACCGAGTACTGTCAGAGGCCGCCAGGGAACTGGGGCTCCCGGGTATCGTGTTGCAGACGCGAGAGTGCCCCCGTATCGACTACGAACGGACGGCGATGGCGTTCGAACACGCCGACTACGAGGTCGTCGCGATCCCCGAGTGCTGGAACCAGTCCTCCGACACGCCGACTGTGATCGTCGGGATCCCGGCGTACAACGCCGCCGACAGCATCGGCCCGGTGGTCGAGAGCGCGCTCCCGTACGCAGACGAGGTCGTCGTCGTCGACGACGGGAGTCGGGACGAGACGGCCGAACGCGCGCGGGCGGCCGGCGCGACGGTGGTCGTTCACGAGCGAAATCGCGGGTACGGCGGTGCACTCAAGACCCTCTTCAGGGAAGGTGCACAGCGCGATTCGGCCCATCTCGTCGTCATCGACGCCGACGGGCAACACGACCCGGCGGATATCCCCCTCCTCGTCGAAACACAGCGGCGCGACGGGACCGATATCGTCATCGGGAGCCGATACGTCGGCAAGCGGACGACGCGTATCCCGTTCGTGCGCGCTATCGGGTTGGGTGTTATCAACAACCTCACGAACGCCAGTCTCGGGAAACTGCGTCCGAGCGGGTTCATTCGGGACACCCAGAGCGGCTATCGCGCCTACAGTCGCGCCGCGACGCGCTCGCTCGCGTCGGATCGGGCGATCGGGAACAACATGGGTGCGAGCACCGACATCCTCTATCACGCACACCGGAATCGGTTCAGTATCGCCGAGATCGAGACGACGATCTCGTACGAGGTCGCCAACGCCAGTTCCCAGGGCTCGTTCTCCCACGGGCTGGACCTCCTTCGGAACATCCTCTGGACCGTGGAGTACGGCCGACCGATGCTCGTTCTTGGGGCACCCGGCGCCGTGACCTGGCTGGTGGGAATCGCTTCCGTGACGTGGCTGTTCGTCCAGTACGTGGAGACCGGGGCGCTGTCCTTCTTCCCGCTCGTGGGCGCCGTCGCGTGTACGCTCGGCGGTCTCTTGGTGTGTATTATGGCGCTGATGATGCACGTGCTGAACGGCCACCCGACAATGAAACGACTGAACACGGATGAACCCCGCTGATCTCTCGGAACACACAACGATAGTATGACAACAGTATCCAGTCGCTCGGTCGGTGGTCGGGGATGAGTGAGCCCGAGGTCGCCGCGGGCGGTCGCCTCCGAGACCGAATCGGGACCCGGGCACCGACCGCGGTGTTCACGGGGCTCGGTGTGCTCCTCGTCGCAGCCGGATTCGCGGTTCCCGAACTCCGGGGGCTGTTGGTCGCGTGGGGTGGGACGGCCCTGTTCCTCGCGCTGTTGTTTCGGTTCGTCTTCACCGAACCGACAGTGTCGGCGGCGGTGACGACGGAGGTCTACACCACGTTGGCCCGCAACACCCGACGACGGACCCCGACGGGTGAACACCGGTACCTCCCGGACGAGGACGACGGCGTCTCGCTCGCCGTCGACGGGGAGACGTTCGACCCCATCGGCGAACGACTGCTGGCCACCGTCGATACGGATGCCGGCGAGGGAGCCCTGAGCGAACGCCTCTCGGTGCTCGTCGACGTCGTAGTCAACGAGCTCGAGCTCGCCGGCCATGTGAGCGCGACGACGGCCGACGAGGAAGTGGTAGTCACTGTCGTCGGAAGTCGCGTCGGGACGGAGGAGCTGTTCGACCACCCCGTCGTCTCGCTCGTCGGTGTCGCGCTCGTCCGACACCTCGACACCCCAATAACCGTCGACGCCAGCGTCGAGGACGGAGTCCTCGTGGTCACCTATCGGTGGTCATAGGGAGCCGACGAACTTCTCGAACGTGCGGAGACCGACGAAGACGGCGAAGACGAGTCCCCCGACTGCCAGCGGCCAGCGCAGGCGCCAACGCCAGTCGACGCTCGCGTGGATCGGTTCGGTCAACGCCGTCACGACGACGAGTCCGGCGAACGAAACCACGAACACCAGGTCACCTGCCAGTCGACCCACACTCGCGAGTAGCGCGATGCCGAGTAGCATCCAGCCGGCCTGCCACAACAGGAACGATCGCTGGCGTGGGGTAGCCATCGAACGACCCGACGGCACATCGGAGCATAACGGCACCGGAACTGATAGCGGGGCCTTTACACGCGCTTGGCCTGTCCGTCTGCTAGATGCTCCCGTGGACGCACGCCGCGTTCGGCTACATCCTCCTCCTCGCGATCGTGCTCCTGTTTGGACGACGTCTGTCGAGAGCCGAACTGATCGCCGTGGTCGTCGGGACACAGTTCGCCGACGTCATCGACAAGCCGTTGGCGTGGTGGTTCAACGCGGTTCCATCGGGACGCTCGCTGGGCCACTCGCTGCTGTTTGCGATCCCGCTAACTGCCGTCGTCGTCGCGATTGCGTGGTACCGCCGTCATCCAGGGATCGGATTCGCGTTCGGGTTCGGGTATCTCACGCATCTCGTCGGGGACACGTACGCCGCCGTCTACTACTGGCGCACGGAGGAGTTCACCTTCCTCCTGTGGCCGATACTACCGCCCTACCCGTACGACGACTTCGTCGGCTTCGGCGGTTTCGTCGACGGACTCGAAGTTACGACCTCGACGCTGGTTCTGTTCACGGCTGCTGCGACCGTCGGTGTCGCCTTCCTCGTCCACTTCTCCCGTGCGCCGTGGTGGGACACACACCGATCGTAGCGACCACCAGCGGCTATTTGTCGACCCCAGACGACGGACGTCCATGAGTCAGCCTGTGTCCGGACAAACAGTTCTGGTGACGGGCGGTGCGGGGTTCATCGGGAGCCACATCGCCGATGCACTCTGTCCGGACAACGACGTGCGGATCCTCGACAACCGCTCTGGCGGCGGGAACGCGAACCCTCCCGACGCCGCGACGGTCATCGAGGAGGACATCCGCGACGAGGACGCACTGGCCGACGCAGTCGCGGGTGTCGACATCGTGTTTCACGAGGCCGCGCTCGTCAGCGTCGCCCGGTCCGTCGACGACCCGACCGCGAGCCACTCGATCAACACCGAGGGGACGCTCGCGGTGCTGGAAGCCGCTCGCCGGGAGGACGCCCGTGTGGTGTTCGCCTCGAGTGCGGCGATCTACGGGGCTCCGGAGTCGATGCCGATCTCGGAGACGGCTCCCAAACAGCCCTCCTCACCGTACGGACTGGAGAAGCTCTCGGGCGACCACTACTGTCGGCTCTACAACGAACTGTACGACCTCCCAACCGTCGCCCTGCGGTACTTCAACGTCTACGGGCCGCGCCAGTCGGGCGGCGAGTACGCGGGTGCGATCTCCGCGTTCGCCGAACAGGCACGGGCCGGCGGTCCAGTGACCGTCCACGGTGACGGCGAACAGACCCGTGACTTCGTCAATATCGCGGACGTCGTCCAAGCGAACCTGCTCGCGGCGACCACCGACGCCACCGGGGAGGCGTTCAACGTCGGCACCGGGACGCGGGCGTCGATCAATCGGGTGGCCGAACTGATCCGTGACGAGGTCGCGCCGGACGCCGAGATCACCCACGTCGATGCCCGCGAGGGAGACATCCGCCACAGCGTGGCCGATATCGACAAGATCGTCGACCGGCTGGGGTACGAACCGACCGTCACGCTCGCCGACGGGCTCCGCGAGTATCTACGCTGACTCGACGATGATCGTCCCGGTCATCCCCGATTCGTGGGGGATACAGAAGTAGGGGAACTCCCCGACCGTCTCGAACGTGTGACTGTACCCCTCGTCGGGTCCGACGCTCCCCTCCGGATACGCCTGTCGGGCGGCGGGTTCGCTGTCGAACCCGCCCGAAGCGAAGTACGCCGCGCCGTCGGGAACGTCGTCCTCGTAAGCGGTGACGCTGTGAGCGACCGCGCCGGTCGTCGCCCAGTCGACGGTGTCGCCAACGGTGACCGTCAGCGTCTTGGGTTCGAATTTGAGTTCATCGGTCATATCGACAGTCCTGTTCGCCGGTGTCTCCGTTGGGTCCGGCGTCTCCGTTGGGTCCGGCGTGTCTGTCGGCTCCGGCCCCGCGCTGCCACAGCCGGCCAACCCGCCGGCCAGTGCTGCACCGCTCATCCGCAGTGCAGTCCGTCGATTGTACACACCGTTCTCTCGGGTAGTAGACCAATAAGCTTACACACAGACCACGTCGTCTCAGACGAGTGACTCTCGTCTGGCCGATCCGTCCCACGTCTACGAGACTCAACGCTTTTGATACCTCCACCTGAGGAGACAGCAACGACTGGTTATGAGCGCTCTCACTCGTGAACGCCGTTTACTGGCGCTTCCGCTCGGTGTCTGTCTACTGCTTGCTGTCGGTCTGTTGGCTGCGGGCGTGCTCGGCCTGCTCCCGCAACCAACGTTGGTGCGTGCCGGATTCACGCTCGGAGGAGCCGTCGTCGCCGCGCTCCTATTCGTGGGGTCGATGGGCGAACGCCAGACGGTCTCACGGCGGCTTCCACCGAGGCTCGTCACGAAGGGCGTCCTCGTGCTGGCGGGCAGCGGTGTCATCGCGACCGCACTGATAGGAAGCCGAGTGATCGTGTTCGCGGTCGTCCTCACGCTCGGACTGGGGCTGGTCGCGCTGCAGCTCAGGGCCGAGCCGTCGGTTCCCGCGGTACTGACACAACTCGGCGGGCTCTTTCTGGCTAGCCGACTCGGCAAGTACCTCACGACCGACGTGTACTTCGGCGGCACCGATACGTTCGCTCACGTCGCCGCAGTCGACACACTGGTTCGGGTACGCTACTGGGCGGCGATCCCCCACGGGTACGACCTCTACCCCGTCTTTCACCTCCTCGTCGGAACCGTGCGGTACGCGACGGGTCTGCAGAGCTACGACGCGCTCGTGTTGACCGGCATCGGGTTGTTCACGCTCGTCGTCCCGCTCGCATACCTGCTCGGTCGGTCCGTGTTCGGCTCTCGGCGACTCGGACTCCTGGCCGCACTATCCGTCACGGTGCTCGAGTTCTTCTCCTATCACGCGGTGTACTTCTACCCGCAGGCGCTGGCGAGCATCCTCGTCCTCGTTGCCCTCTTCGTCAACAGTCACCTACGCTACGTGGCCGACGAGCGTGCGTTTCGGCGACTCTCTGTCTTCGTCATCGGCCTCGTTGCGACGATGACCATCACCCACCACCTGACGTACCTCCTCTTCGCCGTGGTCGCCGTCGCCGCCGTCCCGGTAGCGCTCGCCCGGCCGTATCTGTTCGACGAGCCACAGGCCCACAGCTACCGATGGTTCCGGTACCGCTGGCTGTTCCCCGGTGTGGTCGGCGGGGTGTTTCTGCTCGCGTACTGGTCGTACTCGCCCAGTCTCATCACCGTAGGGATCGTTCAACTGACCCTCGGCGTGTTGTTCGACGTGGCCGTCGCGCCCGCCGAACAGCTGTACACGTACGGAGCGACACTGCCGGCCGACACTGTCGGTCGCGCCTTCGAGTGGCTGTCGACCGCGACGGGCATCTACGCCGTCGGACTCAGCTCGATCCTGCTGCTCGCTGGGTACGAACTGATCGACCACCTCGGGACGTACAGGCGTGGATTCACGCTGACCGTCACCGGACTGGGACTGTCCGCCCTCCTCATCCCGGTCCCGATCTCGATCCCACAGATAGAACGGCTGAAGTTCGTCGTGACGCTCGTGGCCATTTTCCCGGTCGCCGTGGGTCTGGGGCGCGTGCTGTCCGTCGACCGGCGCTACGCCGCTGCGGCTGTCCTCCTCGTCGCGGCGATGGGTGGCGCGACGGGCTTCACAGTTCTCGCCGCCGACGACGTCTCCGGCGTGTACCTCGACGAACCCCGCGAACAAGTGTCGATGAGCGACGACCAATACCGTGCTGTCGGGACGACCGCGGCGTTCATCGAGCGGTCTGTCGAGGAACCGGTTGCCACCGACAAGATAACCAACCGGGCCTTCGAGACGTATCGATTCAACGCGACCGCTCGGATCCAGGCCGAGCCCGGGGGGTTGCGCACCGACGCGCCGTTCCTCGTCGTGCGCGACAGCTGGACCGACCACATCGTCGCACTGGGTGATGCCATCCGGCGCGGGGGGCTCGGCCGATTGGCCGTCGGTGACGACACCTTCGAGCGAACCGACACCACCGTCGACAAAGTGTACACTAATGAACATGTTCGGATCTACTACAGCGAGGACGGCCACACGGGGGTCTACGGAGCCAACACCACCGTGACGACGCCCGGCGGGTAGTTCACCCGCACCATTCTCGATGCTTGCGGCGGCGGTGACTCCGGCGTTCGAACGGCGGTTCGACGTCGCCTCAGCGCTCGCCATCTCGGGCCTTCGTCCACCGTCTTCTCGGCACACGGCCGGACCTCCGCCACGGCACCGAAGACGCCGGACCTGCCGGCTGGATCACACATCGTCACACCTGCGACTCGCTGGCAGACCGGTGGTTTCGGTTCGCACTCGCGATTCAGCCACCGAACTGACCGACGGCGCTGAAG
This sequence comes from Halobaculum marinum, assembly GCF_029338555.1. Classification (GTDB taxonomy): domain Archaea; phylum Halobacteriota; class Halobacteria; order Halobacteriales; family Haloferacaceae; genus Halobaculum; species Halobaculum marinum. Next base: position 1,225,101 of record NZ_CP119989.1, read on the forward strand.
AACTTCGCCCGGATGCTCGGTGAGGCGAGCACCACCGCCCCATAGACGGCCCCTCCGAGGAGTATCCGCCCGACGAGTCCGGCCAGCGTCGCCGGAAGCACTGTCCCCGCTGCGACGACCGCAACGCCCATCAGTCCGGCCGCCGCGACACACCACCCGACCTCCCGGACGGGGAACTCGATCGGGACAAGACGGCGGAGGAACCCGCCGAGGACGACCGTGTTGATCGCCATCGAGAGGCCCGTCGCGAGCCCGGCCCCGACGAGTCCGTATCGAGGAACCAACAGGATGTTCAACACGATGTTCAACGCCAGCGACGCGACGGTCGCGTAGGCACCGATGTCCGGCCGATCGACCGCCCGAACCGTCGCGTCGAAGACGTTGTTCACCGCAGCGACCAACTTCTCGCCCATCAGAACGACGAACGCGGCTGCGGCGATGACGAACTCCGGCCCGAAGACGAACCCGAGAATCTCCTCAGAGAGCAACGCGACGCCGACGAAGGAGGGAACGACGAGCACCAACGACGCCAACAGTCCGTCTCGGACTGTCGGCGCGATGCGATCACGCTGTCCGGCGGCGTCCCACGCGCTCATCTGGGCGAAGACGGTGTTAGCGACGACGCCGCCCACGATCCCGGTCATCAGCGTCACGCGCCAGGCCAGTTCGTACGCCGCCACGTCGGCGCTCGTGAGGAACAGCCCGATGACCAGGATGTCCATCGTGTTGTATGCCTGTCCGCCCAGTCCCCAGATCCCGTTGAACTTCGCGTAGTCGACCAGGGTCCGGACGTGTCGGATCGATGGACGGGCGGGCACCGTCGAGGTCCGTCGCACGCCCCCGGCGAGCAAGACGAGGTAGCCGGCGATGAGGCCGTAGACGAGCGCCATCGGGCCGGCACCGAACCGGATCAGCGCGACCGACACCGCGACGTACGTCACCAGACGCAGAAACTGGAGGATCGCCGTCTCGTCGGCTCGCAGTTCCGCCCGCATAACGTGGATAGAGAGCACCGCCAGTTGGGACAGTACCAACGCCACCAGCAACGGACCGACCACGACCGCGCCGACGTAGGCGTTGATCGCTTGGCGGAACGGGACGACGACGGCGGTCAGTCCGAGCACCAGCGCGCCTTTCAGGAGGAGGCCCGCGCTGAGGACGGACCCGGGCTCGCGTCCCTCGCTGATGCGTTTCTCGATCGCGCCGTTAATCCCGAAATCCCCGAACGTTCCGAGTGTTCCCAGCGCCGCCTCGAACAGGAAGAACACCCCCAACGCCGCGGCACCCAGCGTCGTCGCGAAGTACACCGTCGAGCCGAACCCGATGACGACGCCGACGATCTCCAGCGCCAAGAGGAGGCCGCCGGCCCGCGCGAAGTTCAACTGTCGCGGGATCACCGACCCCGCGAGCGGTCGAACGGGAGCCGGTTTGTCTCGGTTCACGGACGCCCCCGGAGTCCGTCGACAGCTTCGCGCCCGTTCCGATAGTCCGTGCGAACGAGACGCGAACGACTCCCCGGACAGTCGCCAGAGACGACACGCCCGCCACTCGTCCGGTCCACGGTTCCGGTCGGGTCACGACCAGTCGTATCCGCGCCCAGTACAGTTCGGTCGGTTCCGATCACTGTGTTGGACCTATCGGCAGAGCGCGAGACAAGAGCGTCAACAGGAGATGCCAGAGCGTGTACGGGTGTGGGGAGATGCGGAGCGCTCGCACGAGATACGAGACGGCCCGGTCGTGCTCCCCTTCCCTCCGGAGCGCGAGTCCGGCGGTCGTGAACGCTTGCACGTAGTAGATGCTCAGGTACGGATGAGCCGCCGGAACCCGCTGGTCAGCGAGATACGCGAACTCCGTACACGCCTCCACGTACTCGTCGACTTCGATGCCGGTAGCCATCATGCTTCGGTCGTGGCGACGGCGGACGAAGAGGTCCCGACAGAAACAGACACCAGCCTGTGTCGCCGCCTCGAGGGCGTAGAGTCGGTCCTCGTCGCGGTTCAGTCCCGACTCGAAGGTGGCTGACACGCGGTCGGTGTCGACCACCATCGAAGAGGTGAACGACGTCAACTCGTTCAGCATAACGCGGTAGACGAACTCGTCGAGCGACATCGATTCGCCCTCCAGACAGAACCCGGCACCGGTGTCGGCCATCCGGTCGAGTTGGCGCTCGAGTTTGTCGGGTTTCCAGAGGTCGTCGGCGTCCAGGAAAGCGACGTATCGGGAGTCGGCACGCTCCAATCCCACGTTCCGGGCGTCGGCCGGGCCGGTGTCGACGTCGTCGACGACGACCAGGTCGGTGTCGACGGTCTGTGCGGCCACGGTCTCTTTCGCCTCTTCGAGCATCTCCGGAGGCGTGAAGCGTTCGCTGTAGGGGATGACCACCGAGACGGTCACCATTCGGCCATCACCGCCTCGTGGATGTCCGTCACCCGCTCCGCGTGTGCGCTCCACGTCCAGTTCTGATCGAGGAGGCGTTGGTGCCCCGCCGCACCCATCGCCCGCAGTCGCTCCGGATCGTCCAGCAATTCGTCCAGCACGCGGGTCAGCGTCGCCGGGTCTCTCGGCGGGGTCAGGACGCCCGTCTCGCCGTCGACGACCATCTCGGGGATGCCGCCCACTTCGGATGCAACGACGGGAGTCTTCGAGGCCATCGCCTCGTAGATGACCGTCGGCCTGCCCTCCGTCCAACTGGGGTGGACAACGACGTCGGCGGCGACCTGCCAGCGTCGCAACGCTATCGGGTCGAGTCGCCACTGCGACCGGGCGGGGTGAGAGAGTTCGCCGAGCTCGTCCAGCAGCCACCAGCGCAGGTCGCCCTCGTGGCCGACGGTGACGAGCAGCACGTCGTCCCGTTCGAGCGCGTCGACCGACTCGACCAGTTCCTTCACGCCCTTCTGTTCGGTGAAGGCCCCCACGTACAACAGCAGTTTCGTGTCGGGGTCAATACCCAGTTCCGCCCGGATCTCGGTGCGTCGGTCGGTGGGGAACTTCGATGGGTCCTCGCCGATGGGGACCGTCTGGACTTTCTCTTCGGGGGCGAACCGCCGGGCGACAGCGGCCAGTTCGTCGCTGACGACGAGAATACGGGAGGCGTAGTCGATGGTCTCGCGGATCCGCCGTTGGGCCTGCTGATTGAAGGAGTCGAAGTTGTGAAGGTCGACGGCGTTGCTCGTGACCACGATCGGCAGATCGTGCTTCCGGCAGTACGGGAGCAGCCCGTATCCGTCGAGATAGATGTCGGAGGTGTGGACCACGTCGTGTGGCGTCTCGAACGTTTTCTCGATATAGCGAGGAACGCGTTTCTGCAGAGAGTCTCCGGAGACGTGGTAGAAGTACTGCTTCGGGATCATGTACAGAAACCGCGGGTAGTGGGCCACGTAGGTCCCCCACCGTTCGGTCTCGGGAACTCGCGAGTACTCCGAGAACGGGCCGACCGGCGCGGCGAACGGCGTCGGCACGACCACGTCGAGGTCCGCGTGGGTGCGGTTGATGGCGTCGAACGAACGATGGTTGAACGGAGAGCGAACCTGGAACGGGTGACTCTGATGGTGGATGCAACAGGCCAACACGTCGTAGGGGTCGCTCATCGGTCGCCCCTCAGAAGGGCTCGAACACCGAGCACCGACCAGAAGGCCACTCGGGCGAGGTTCTTCGGTTCGGCGAGCGTCGCTGCATCGAGATACTCGGCGGCCTCGCCGAATCGACCCTCGGCGAGGAAGTGACCGACCAGCCCCATCCGGTGGATCCGCTCGACCCGCACGCCGCGTGCCTCCAGGTCGGCAACAAGAGCGGCGTTGCGTTCCAGAAAGCGCCGGTCGTTCACGACACAGGCCTTCGCCGGGGCGTTGCCGGTGAAGTGGGTTACCGCCAGCGGCTCGTCGACGTACGCCAGTTTCCCGACCGCGAGCACCCGTAAGACGAGGTCCCAGTCCTCGTACAGGGACAGTCCCTCGTCGAACCCGCCGGTCGCGTTCAACACGTCGCGTTCGACCAGCAGCGTCGACCCGGGCCCCATGAACACCTGCATCGACAACAGCGCCTCGGCCAGTTCCCGGCCGCCCTCGCGCGGCGCGGCCGACCGGAAGAACCGTTCGGAGACCACACTCGCGAGCCGGCCAAGTGGCGAGAGCCCGCAGGTCGCCACCCCGCAGTACGCGCCCACCCACCCCTCACCGCGGTCCGCCAGCACCGAGAGCTGTCGCTCGAGTTTTCGCGGGAGCCACTCGTCGTCGGAGTCGAGGAACGCGACGTACTCGCCCGTCGCCGCGGCGAGGCCGGTGTTGCGGGCGGCGCTCACGCCGCGGTTCGTCTCGTGAGCGACATATCGCACGCGGTCGTCGTCGTACCCCGTGACGACGGCCTCGGTATCGTCGTCGCTTCCGTCGTCGACGACGATGACTTCGATGTCGTCGAGTGTCTGGGCGAGCGCGCTGTCGATAGCCCGACCCACCATGTCGCCCCGCTGGTACGCCGGGACGACGACGCTGACCTCAGGCATCGATGACCCTCCGGTGAATCTCGGTCATCCGCTCGGCGTGACGGGTCCACGTCCACTCGTTGTCGATCAGTCGTTGCAGCCCCGCCGCGCCCATCGTTCGCAGACGCTCGGGGTCGTCGAGAAGGCAGTCCAGCACCTCGGTCAGCGCCTCGGCGTCGTGAGGCGGGGTCAGTATCCCCGTCTCCCCGTCGACGACCATCTCCGGGATCCCGCCGACGTTCGACGCGAGCACGGGCGTCTGGGCGGCCATCGCCTCGTAGATGACCGTCGGCCGCGCCTCGAAGTGACTCGGGAGGACGAGCAGGTCCGCCGCGACGTGGAGTCGTCGGACGGCGATGGGGTCCAGCTCCCAGTACGCGTGGGCCGGGTGGGGCAGTTTCCCCAGTCGGTCGAGGAACCACCACCGTAACGCGCCGCCGTGACCGGCGGCGGCGACGCTCACGTCCTCGCGGTCTAAGTCTTCGAGCGCCGAGACGAGCTCCTCGACGCCCTTCTCCTTCTCGAAGCGACCGACGTACAACAGCAGTTTCGTGTCCGGGTCGATACCCAACTCCGCACGGATCTCCTCGCGCCGGTCGGTCGGGTACTTCTCGGGGTCCTCGCCGATAGGGAGGGTCGTGACCTTGTTAGCGGTCGTGAACCTGCGAGCGACGTCGGCCAGTTCGTCGCTCACTGTCAGGACCGCCGAGGCGTAGTCGATCGTCTCACGGATGTGTGATTGGACGGTGTCGTTGAATCGGTCGAAGTTCTTCAGATCTCCGGCGTGCGACAGCGCGACCAGCGGTATGTCGTGGCGTCGACAGTACTCGAGCGCGCCGTACCCGTCCAGGTAGAACCCACAGGTCTGAACCACGTCGTGGGGCGTCTCGAACGTCTTGGCAACGTACCGAGTGAGCCGTTTCTGCATCGAGTTCCCGGAGAGATGATAGAAGTATCGTTTCGGCAGGGCGTAGAGGAATCTGGGGTAGTGTACCTGGTACGACCCCCACCGCTCGGTCTTCGGCACGTGTCGGTACTCCGAGAACGGGCCGATCGGCGGGGCGTACGGCGTCGGTGAGACCACGTCGAGGTCGACACCAGTCCTGTTGAGCGCGTCGAACGAACGGTGATTGAACGGCGTGCGGACCGGGAAGAGGTGACTTGGGTGTTCGGTCGCACACCCGAGAACCCGGTAGGAGGGCTGCGACTCGGATCGGGAGGTATCGTCGTCTGACATGAGAGAGAGATCGTCGCGACGCGACGGGATAGTACGTTCATCCTACCTACAAGGAGTCCTGTGTTATGCTTTCCGGGGCGACGTGATCGTCTACAGCTCTACTCTCGTGGGATAGGATACACCTCCCAGGGTCTCTCCTCCGGAAGCCTCCCACGGGTGGACGCGACGACGGGTCGGGTCCCCGTCGCTCGTGGCTGGCGCTCGTACTCGCCTCGACGACCGCCGGCTGTGCGCTGGGGGACGGTGACGACGTGTCGGCCGACTCGACGGCGCCCGGCCCTCGTTCTATTCGGCCGTCCGGCCGACGTCGACGTGACCGGCAGATCGAACACCGGCTGGTTGCGGGTACTCGGCACAGCAGGCCGCGTGACGGGCTGAGCTATCGACGGGGTTATTCACGGACGCCGCGAGCGGTCGGCCGTGACCGAAGCGCAAGCCGGCGACGCTCCCGATCCGTTGGTTTCTGTTGTCGTCGTCACGTACAACTCGGCGCCGACCGTCGGTGAAACGCTGTCGTCGTTGGCCGCACAGACCTACCCCGACGACCGCTACGAGATAGTCGTCGTCGACGGCGGGAGCAGCGACGACACCGAGCGAGTCGTCGCCGAGTACGACGCGGAGTTCCACGTCGTCGACGGTGGGACCATCGGTGCGTGCCGGAACCACGGCATCGACGTGGTCGACGCGGAGTACGTCGCGTTCACCGACTCCGACTGTGCGGTTCCCGCGACGTGGCTCAGGAGCCTCGTCGACCGGATGGTCGACGCCGCCGACCACATCGCTGGTATCGGCGGCCCGAATCGCCCGTTCCCGGACGACCCGGCGTTCGCGAAACTGGTCGGGTCTCTCCAGGGGACGGTGTTCGGATCCGGCGGATCGCCGCAGTCGCACGCGATCGACCGGGTCCGAGAGGTTCGGTCTGTCGCGTGTTGTAACGTGATCTATGACGCTGCCGTCCTCGAGAAGCATCGCTTCGACGGCGACATCAACGTCGGCGAGGACGCGGAGTTGCACTTCCGATTGAGCGAGGCCGGCCTCCGGTTTCTCTTCGACCCGAAGATCGCGGTTTCACACCACCTCTCGTCCGATATCGCGTCTTTCACGAAGAAAGCCCGCTCGTACGGCTACTCGATGGCCCGCATCCAGCGGCGCCACGGGAAGCTGATCCGGTGGTATTCCCCGCTCCCATCGGCGGCACTCGGCGGCGGCGCGGTCGCTTTCTTGGCCGATCTGACGGCGCAGCGGGCCCGCTACGTCCCGCTGTTGGCGCTCGCGTATCTCCTCGTCAGCGCCTACGCGACGGCGCAGGTGTACCGCGACCGGCGAAGCCCGCTGGCGCTGTTCGTCCCGGTGCTGCTCGCCGCACAGTACGGGTTCTACGGCATCGGCTTCCTCGAAGGACTGACCGCGGCCGACCCCGTTCCACAGGAGCTCCCCTAAGCCCGGTAGATGCCGATGGCCCAGTGGTGGATGCCCACCACCTGATACCCGAGACCGACGTTCCCGTCGACCGCACACAGGTAGCCGTCGCCGTCGTACCACGCGTCAACCTGGTGGATCGCACCGCTGTTCCAGCCGAGCCCCCCAGCAGGGTCGAGAACGGGCGAATCCGCGCGTCGAGTGTCGGTGTACGTCTCGGGTGTGAGCTCGGTGATCTCGTACGCGTGAACGCGCTCGCCGTAGCGGTCCGCGCAGTCCTGGTAGAACGCGAGTACGTAGTCGGAGAAGACGAGCGGACGACCCCCCGGACGAGCCGCTGTCGGCCGATTCTGCACGACGGGGTTCGCCTCGTGTGGCGTCCAGTCGGGCGCCTCGAGGTCGTCGCTGTAGTACGCGTACAGATCCGTGCCGTCCCCGACGATCGCCCACCAACGGCCCTCCCAGCGGAACGGACTGAAGTCGTGTATCGGGGTCGCCGGCCTGACGAGTTCGGCGACCGGCTCCCACTGGTGGGGGAACGACGCAGCCTTGAACAGTGTGACTGCTGCAGGCCCTCGTTCCTTTGCCCAGGTGTCTGGAACCATGTAGTGGTCTCCGTCCCACTTGAAAACGTACGGGTACGACAGGTGTTCGTCCGTCTCAAGTACGACTCGGTCGTACTGCCAGTCGTAGCCGTCCGCACTCTCGGCGTGACCGATGACCGCCGACGGCTGGCGATTCTGTGTGTATACCTCGAAGAACATGTGCCAGTCGCCGTCGGCGGTGACGAACAGGAACGGGTCGGCCACGCAGTCAGTACGGCCGAAGTCGGTCACGTCGGCGGCGGTCAAGACGGGGTTGATGTCGCCGGCCGGCACGAACCGCTCCGGGGCTCGGTCGGCCGCGATCGGGTACTCCGGGACCGCCTCGCTGGCGTATCGGTCCCCCATGTCGACCGGGTCGGGGTGGCTCCGACCGGTCGGTACCCGCTTGTGGACAGTCTCGCCTGTGTGCCACGCCACGCGCTCGACGAGCGTGGAGGAAGCGAGACGGCGTCTGATCGCCTCCACCGCCGGATCGATCCGGTAGCGGGCGTGAGGACGCGGTGCGCCTCGCGACGTGTCGCCGCGACCCCGTGAACTGTTGTCCGTCATTGGATGTCGCTTACTGCATCGAGACCGTAATTAAACACCACCGGGAGCGCCGGGTCAGAACCCCGTCCCGGCCGTTCCGAGTGCTCGCAGGCCGCCGGTCGACTCCTTGGAGTGGGTCACAGTCACGTCTTCGGGCGATCCGTTGTACAGCGACGGTTGGGCGGGATCGGCCGGGTACGCGAGGTTGACGACTGTGTTCGTGATGTCGGCTTCAGCCCCCAGTTCGATGTAGGGTCCGAGTATCTTCCGGCCGGGACCCCTGGCGTTGTAGCTGTCGTAGCCCAGTTCGTAGACGTAGTCGGCCACGCCGGTGACGTGTTTGACGGAGTCGATGATCGCCGTGCTGTGACCAAGCAGCCGGACGATAGCGGGCGGGGACGTCGGGTTCGTCGTCGGCTCCCAGTGGACGTTTCCGAACTCGATGACGCTGTCCCACGTCTGGTGGATCGCGACGCCTGCGGATCCGCCCATCGTGAGGTAATCGACCGTCTGCGTGCCGCCGCGCGAGAAGAACACCGTCGTGTTCTTGCCGCTGACCGTGGCGCTGGGATACGCCGCGATGGTGCCGAACCAGTTCGCCGGGCCGTACCACGACCGGAACTCGAACAGGCCGTCCTGGTCGCCCGCGTCACACTCGTAGATGGTGAGCTGATCGTGGCGACACTGGAAGGGACCGACCCCTTCGTCGACGCGATACACTGAGTTGTTCCAGCCCCACAGGACGAGTCGCCCCACGTGCAGGTCCTGCGTGTCCTTGTTGGCGTGGTGGATCGCGACGCCCGTTGGCTGGCCGCCTGCCGGCCCGTTCAGCGCAAATCCGTCGAGCTTGACCCGACTCACACCGGAGTCGCGGTCGAACAGGATGCCGTCTGCGTTCCGGTCGGTGATCGCGATCTTCGAGAGTTCGACTCCGAGCCCGATGATCTGGGTCTCCTCGTACGGACGGATCGGCCCCGTCTCCTCGACGACCCCCGCCGGGAGTCGTACCTCGCCGCCGCCGGCGGCGGCGACGATGTCGAGCGCGTCTTGGATCGGCGTCGACGTGGTCTCAGGATCGACCGACTGTGGGACGGAGTTGTTCCGTCCGAGTGCGACGACGTAGCCCGAGAGGATGAGCGAGGCGACGCTGGACCCGTCACCCGAGGAACTGCCGCCCGAGCCGATCGTTCCCAGCTGGGACCACGAACTGCCGTCGCCCAGATAGACGTTCCCGGTGTCGGTCGCGAGGAACTTCGCGTCGACCTTGGGAACGTAGTTGGTTCGGTTGGCGTCCGTGTCCCGTATCTCGACGTCCGTGTCGATGCGTTCGAAGTTGCGGTTCAGCGGTTGGTCCCAGTCCAGTGTCCCGGACGCAGGGGTTTCGTATTGGTGGTTGTCTGTCATTAGTTGCTCCCGTCGACGACGCCGCCGTAGCCGTGGCTGCCGTAGCCACTCTCCCCGAACTCGTCGTTCGGGATCGGTGTCGCGGTTGGTGTTTCACTCGGTGTGGGCGTCGGCGTCGCTGTCGGCGTGGGGGTCGGGGTCGGAGTCGGCGTAGGCGCCGTCGTCGCCCCGGCGACGATCGCACCGACTTCGTCGCTCGTCAGCGCCGTCTCGTACACACGCACGTCGTCGACGGTCCCGTTCATGTCGTAGGAGGCGGTGTAGCCGTTGTCGCCGTAGCCGATGTACAGCGACCGGCCGCTCGGGACGACGTCGCCCGACTGGGACGTGTCGCGGTCGACCTCCTCGCCGTCGAGGTACACGACGAACGCCTCGCCGTCCCAGGTGCAACAGACGTGGTGCCACTGGCCGTCGTGTGTCTTGACGCCGCGGGGGTTTACCGATGCGCGGCCGCTTTCGACGCCGAGGTGCGCACGCAAGCGGGTCCGGCTCTGGACGTCGACGGCGTAGCCTTCCTCACCGTACCGTGCGTCCGCCTTCTGGAGGACCGTCTGCTCGCGGTCACCGCTCGTCGTGCGGTACCAGCCGCAAAACGAGAGCGCCGCCGTCGGTGTCAGCGTCCCCGAATCGGGGACCTCAACGTAGTCGTCCGCGTTCGGGCCGAAGGCGATGCCCGACGTATCGAACACTCCATCTGTGTCGAGGGCCGGCGAGCCACGGAGGAACCCGTCGTTCCCCCCGGCGCTGTCTGCCACCGTCGTCCCGCTCGTCTCCGTGAACTGCCACCGTGCCACCGGCGCTGGCTGTGTCGACGGGTCCGTTGGCGTCGGTGTTGCAGTCGGAGTGGGCGTTGGCGTTGCCGTGGGCGTTGCGGTCGGAGTAGGTGTCGGTGTCGCAGTTGGTGTCGGCGTCGGTGTCGCAGTTGGTGTCGGTGTCGGTGTCTCAGTTGGTGTCGGCGTCGGTGTTGCAGTCGGAGTGGGCGTTGGCGTTGCCGTGGGCGTTGCGGTCGGAGTAGGTGTCGGTGTCGGCGTCGGTGTCGACGTCGCAGTCGGCGTTGCGGTCGGTGTTGGAGTTGGCGTGGGCGTCGGTGTCGACTCCTCGACACCGGCGTACAGCGCCGCGACCTCGTCACCTCCGATCGCTCGGTTGTACACACGGACGTCGTCGACGGCCCCGTCCATGTCGTAGTAGCTGGAGTAGCCGTTGTCGCCGTACCCGATGTACAACGACCGGTCGCTGTGCACCACTGTGCCCGACTGTGAGGTGTCGCGGTCGACCTCCTCGCCGTCGAGGTACAGGACGAGCGCCTGCCCATCCCACGTACAGAATACGTGGTGCCACTCGCCGTCGTGGGTCGCGACGCCGAAGGGGTTGACCGTCGCCTGTCCGCTCTCGACGCCGACGTGGGCCCGGAGGCTGTTCGGCGTCTGGACGTCGATGGCGTACCCCTCGTCGCCGTAGCGGGAGTCCGCCTTCTGGACGACCGTCTGTTCGTTCTCGCCGCTGGTGGTCCGGTACCAGCCCCCGAAGCTGAGTTCGTCGGGCGCGAGGACGCTCGCGTTCGCGACCTCGACGTACTCGTCGGGAGCCCCCCCGAACTCGATGGCAGTCGAGTCGTACACGCCCGCCACACCCAGTTGGGGGTTCCCGCGAACGACGCCGTCGTTGCCGCCCGCCACGTCCGCCATCGTGTCGTTGGTGCCGTCGAGCGGCCAGTGACCCACCAGTCCGTCGCTGGGCCCGACCAGCGAGAGGGGGTTTCCTGCCAGCAGCGCCGCCGGGATGCCGCCCGAGAGTCGCCAGGGGGTCCCACCGTAGCCGAGTCCGAGCCGATCGGGAGTGGGAGCGTCCAGACACCCGGCCGTCGACACGGACCCCATGGTGGCGATGCCGGTCAGCTTGAGCCATGTACGTCGGGTGACTGAACTATCGGTCGCTTTCAGCGGTGGGTCCGGGGCCATTCCGACAGAGATGCGTCGCCAGCTTGGATATCAGTTGCCTACAGGATTTTCGCTGTCGTGTCTTGAAGTAAACACGATCGCTTCCGGACGAAATGCGATCGGCCGTAGCGATCTATTCGACCGTTACGCTCTTCGCCAAGTTCCTCGGTCGGTCGATCGATCGACCCTTGTCGTCGGCCACGTGGTAGGCGAACAACTGGAGGTAGACGTTCGCCACGAGCGGTTCGACCAGTCCGAGATCGGGGACGTCGAATCCCACCTCGTAGTCTCCGTCGTCGTCGGGTGCTGTGAAGGCGACGACCGGCGCACCGCGCGACTGGACCTCCTTGATGTTGTTTCGGGTCTCGTCGGGTCGCGTCCCGGCGGTAAGCAGTGCGAGCACCGGCGTGTCCTCGGTGACGAGCGCCAGCGGACCGTGTTTGAGTTCGCCGGCCGGGAACCCCTCGGCGTGGTCGTAGGAGATCTCCTTGAGTTTCAGTGCGCCCTCCAGTGCAACGGGGTTGCCGAGTCGCCGACCGATGAAGAAGAACGCCTCACCGCCCGCGTAGGCGTCGGCGACCTCCTCGACGGCGTCGTTCCGGTCGAGGGCGCCCTGGACCGCCCCCGGGAGGCTCTGGAGATGTTCGAGCAGTTCACGACCGGCCGTCGGGTCCAACTCGCCACGCTCGTCCGCGACGGTCACGGCGAACAGTGCGAGGATCACGACCTGTGAAGCGAACGTCTTCGTCGCTGCGACGCCGATCTCCGGTCCCGCGCGGATGTACACCACGTCGTCGCACTCCCGAGCCATCGTACTTCCGACGGTGTTGGTCACGCCGAGCGTCCGGATGCCCGACCGTTTGGCGATCCGAAGGGCACGCAAGGTGTCCGCCGTCTCCCCGCTCTGGCTGACGCCGACGACCAGTGTCCGTTCCGGATCGCGGCCGCTCCCGACGCTGTACTCGCTGGCGAACTCGACGGTCGCCCGAACGTCCGCCAGATGCTCCACCAACTGCTTCCCGTACATACAGGCGTGGTAGGAAGTGCCACAGGCGACGAACTGTACCTCTTCGATATCCGAGAGGAACGCCGCCGAAATCGAGAGGTCCCCCAACTCGACTTCTCCCTCGATCGGGTCGATGCGGCCGGCGATAGCCTGCCGGAGTGCGGTCGGCTGCTCGTGGATCTCCTTTTTCATGTAGTGGTCGTAGCCGGCTTTCTCGGCCGCGTCGGCGTCCCACTCGATCGTGGTGACCTCCCGGTCGACGGGCGCGCCGTCGTGCCGGACGCGCACCCCGTCTCGGGTCAGCTGTGCAACGTCACCGTCCTCGAGGTACGACACTGACCGAGTGTGTTCGAGCAGCGGTGTCACGTCGCTCGCGATGAAGTTCCCGTCGGTTCCGTGTCCGACGACCAAGGGACTGTTCCGTCGGGCGGCGACGATACCGTCGTAACCGGCCGCGACGATGCCGAGGGCGTAGCTCCCCTCGATGCGTTCGACGACCGCTTCGACCGCCGCAAGGAGGTCGTCGGTGTGTTCGAGCTCCACCTCGATGAGGTGCGCGACGACCTCCGTGTCGGTCTCGCTCCGGAAATCGTGGTCCGGAAGGGTCTCCCGCAGGTCGTCGTAGTTGGCGATGATGCCGTTGTGGACGACGGCGACTCGACCCGAACAGTCCGTGTGCGGATGGGCGTTCGCGTCGGTCGGCTTGCCGTGCGTGCTCCAGCGAGTGTGGCCGATACCACAGGTCTGGGGTGTCTCCGCCGGGATGTCGAGGTCGCTTATCAACCCGGACTGCTTGAAAACCGACAGCCCCTCGTCGGCGAGCGCGATGCCCGCCGAGTCGTAGCCCCGGTACTCCAGTCGCTGTAATCCCGCCACGAGTCGTGGTCGTGCCTGTTCCTCGCCGACGTATCCGATGATTCCACACATAATCAAGCCCTCCGCACTGTTTCCCCGGACGCGATCCGTCCCTGCAGGACGGTGCCGCTGTCCGCCAGGACCTCACAGCCGACGACGGTCCCCGATGTCACCGTCGCGTTCCCCCGGAGCGTCGCCCGGTCGGCGACGACTCCGCCCAGACCGACGTCGCGATGGATCCGGTCGTCGATCTCGACGTCCGCCGGGCCGCCCTCGGCGGTGACGTTCGGTCCGATCGTGGCCGCCTCTCCGACGACGGTGTCGTGGAGGACTGCCCCGTCGCCGATGCGGGCGCCGGCCATCACGATACAGTTCGAGACGACCGCGTTCGCGCCGACGCGGACGTTCCTGCCGAGCGAGGTGCCGGGCAACAGCGTCGCGTTCGGTCCGACGGACACCCCTTCGTCGAGGGCGACAGCCCCCGATACCGCGGCGGTGTCGTGCACACCGGGACGCTCGGTCGCATCGGGCTGTTCGTGCTCCTGGACCAGCGTGGCGTTCGTCGTCAACAGGTCCCACGGGTAGGTGAGGTCCTGCCACGAGCCGCGGTGGAGCACCGCAGCGAGACCGCTGCCGTCGGCCAGCCGTTGGAGCGCCGTCGCGATCCCGAAGTCGCCGTCGTCCGTCTCCTCCATCCCGTGGATCACGTCGAAGACGCGGTCGTCGAAGACGTAGGCACCGCCGTTGACGAGGAACGGCGGATCGTCGGTCGGTGTCCGGGAGACGCTGCGGACGGTTCCGTCCTCGATCTCGACCGCACCGTACTCCGTCGGTCTGTCCGACCGAACGGCCGCTATCGTCGGGGCCGCCGTCTCTTCCCACCGATCCAGGAGCCGCTCTAGCAGGGCCTCTTCGACGAGTTGGTCGCCGTGGAGGGTGAGAAAGTGGCCGTCGACGACCGACTCGACCTGCGAGAGCGCGTGTGCCGCGCCCAGTTGGTGGTCCTGAACGACGTACTGTATCTCGACACCCCACTCGTCGCCGTCGCCGAAGTACGTCTGGATCCGATCGCTCCTGCGCCCGACGACGAGCACGACCTCGTCGACGCCCACACCGACCGCTGCCTCCAGAACGGTCTCCAGTATCGGCTGATTACCGACCGGGATCATCGGCTTCGGTCGTCGCTCAGTCAAGGGGCCGAGGCGACGGCCACCGCCGGCCGCTAACAGCACCGCTTTCATAGTCGCTCCACGAAGGAAATCACAGCTTACCTGTCACGCGTGCCAGTGATATACGTTTCTCACTTTCGTCCCCCATTGCGAGTCGTACAGCCAAGTATAATGTCCATTACTCCCGTTATCAGTCTATGAACAAACCGCCACGGAACGACGACTCTTTCTCTCGACGACACCTCCTCCGAACAGCCGGCGCCGTCGGGCTGGCCGGAGCCCTCGCGGGGTGCGCGTTCGGCGGGAGCCAGCAGACCGATGAACCCGAACCGACTGCCACCGCCACCGATACCGCGACCGCCACAACGTCCCCCGGCAACGGAGGCGGAGCACCCCCGGAACCGTACTTCGAACAGGGGGCGACCGTCGGAGTCAAGGAGGTCGCCACTGGCCTCTCCTCCCCGAGCGCGCTCGTGACCGCCGACGAAGACCTCGACCGCAGGTTCATCGTCGATCAGACCGGATCGATCTACATCCACGACGCCGACGGGCTGCAGTCGACGCCGTTTCTGGATCTCAGCGACCGTCTCGTCGCATTGGGTGAGGGACTCCCCAACTGGATCGCCTACGACGAGCGTGGCCTGCTCGGACTGGCGTTCCACCCCGAATTCTCGGAGAACGGGCTGTTCTACGTCCGTTACAGCGCGCCTTCGGAGAGCGACCAAATCGATCACCACGAGATCCTCTCGGAGTTCAGCGTCGCGGACGACGGCACGACTGCCGACCCCGACAGCGAGCGCATCCTCCTCGATATGCCGTGGGAGCGACCGATCCACCAGTCCGGGACCATCGAGTTCGGGCCGGACGGTTACCTCTACGGCTCGTTGGGTGACGGGCTGAACCCGTACAACGCACAGGATCTCGACAACCTGATGGGGAGTATCATCCGGATCGATGTCGACAGTCGAACCGGCACCCGTCCGTACGGGATCCCGGCGGGCAACCCGCTGGTCGGCGAGGAGGGCATGGACGAACTGTACGCGTGGGGGCTTCGGAACCCGTGGAAGATGGCCTTCAGCGGTGACCGACTCATCGCCGGCGACGTGGGGCAGGCGACGTGGGAGGAGGTCAACGTCATCGAAGGTGGCGCCAACTACGGGTGGCCGCTCAAGGAAGGAACCCACTGCCACGACCCGCAACTGGGAACCAGCTCCGAGGAGCAGTGTGTCGTCGAATCGGAGCGTGGCGAGCCGCTTGTCGACCCGGTCCTGGAGTTCCCGCACTTCGACGAAGAGGGCTACGCCGTCGGGTTCGCAGTCATCGGGGGGCACATCCACACGGGAGACGTCAGGGCCGTCGAAGGGGACTATCTGTTCGGCGCGTTCACCAGTTCGTTCACGACGGCCGCCGGCCGGCTCCTCGCCGCGAAGCCGCAGGAGTCGGGGACGTGGTCGGTCGAGGAACTCCAAGTCGAGGGTGGTCTCGACATCCAGGTGCTCTCGTTCGGACAGGACGGCGACGATTCGTACGTGCTCGGGACGCGGGCCGCACTCGCGGAGGATCCGCTCAACCAGACAGAGGGCGTCGTCTACCGGCTGACGAGATAGCCGGCTCGGGCGGGTTTGTTTCGACGGACTGTACGGACAACGCGGCGCGACAGTCGCCGTGTCGCCAGCGCCCGCTACAGCAGCCCCACCGAATCGTACCACTCGACAGTGTCCCGGATCGCCGTTTGCCACGAGCGTTGGCGGACCGGTGCCCGCTCGGTCAGGTCCTCGCGGACGGTGCCGTAGTCGCCCCGCTCGAGAAAGCCCTCGCCGGGCACGGGTGAGACGCCCACCCGATGGAGTACGTCCATCGCCGGCTTGACTCCCCAACGGATCACCCCGTATGGAACGTTCACCACGGTACAGTTGCCGGGCGTGTGCCGCGCGATCGTTTTCAACACCTGCTTGTTTGTGAGGTTCGGCCCGGTGACGAGCTGGCGGCCGGTCGTCCCGTCCAGACACCGGTCGATCGTGGCGACGACGTCGTCCACGTGGACGATATTGTACGTGTCGGCCGTGTACAGCGGCGGGACCAAGACGCGGTTGGTCGCGATCGGCCGGACGTGGTCGTACCGCGTCAACCGGTAGTCCCGCTGGCCGAAGATGTACGTCGGATATATCGCCGACACCTCGAAGGGGTGCTCGTGCCCGAACAGCAGTTCCTCAGACGCGACTTTCGATCGCTGATACGCTGAGTCCGCGTCGGCCGGTACCTCGGGATGGGCACCGATCGTACTGGCGAAGACGAACCGCTCGACGCCGGCGGCGGCCGCTGCGTCGACCAGCCGCTCGGTGCCGGTGGCGTTGGTCCCGGCCATTCGTGGCTCGTCGTAGACGGCCGCCGCGAGGTGGACGACGCTGTCGACACCCTCCAGCGCTGCCGCCAGCGAATCGGGGTCCGAGAGGTCTGCCTCGACGGTGTCGACGCCGGGAGGGAGTCTACTCGTCGAGGACGACGGACGAACCATCGCCACCGCATCGCGGTCCAGCGAGTGAAGCAGGTTCAGGCCGATGAACCCCGTCGAACCAGTCACGAGCACCGTCATCGTTCCACCGCCCAGTCGACGTCACACCGATCGTACACCGAGTCGATGACCCTCGCGACGTCGACGCCGCGACTGGTGGGGGCTGCGGTGTCTCGGTCGCCCGACGCGGCGTGGTCCGCGAAGTCGTGGATGCGTGCGGTGTGGGCGTCCTCGTCGCTCGCCGGGAACAGCGTCGCGACGCCGATATCCACCAGCGGGAGGTCGCCGTGCCGGAACTCGAACGGTCGGCCGTGGACGTCACCTTGGAGGGTCTCGGCATCCAACTCCAGCCACCCCTCGGTGCCGATGAAGAGCACGCGACTCACGCCGTCCGTCTGTGTCCACGTCGCCGACAGGTCCACCGGGGTCCCGTCGAAGTCGAGCGACACGCTGGCGGCGTCCTCGACCGCCCGATCACCGAGATAGCGGACGGTCGCGTCGGTCACCTCGGGTGCGGCGTCGAACACGTCGAAGAGGACGTCCAACGTGTGGGGGAACAGGTCACGGGCGACACCACCACCGGAGAGACCGGGATTGTAGTACCAGCCGACGGAGGGTGGTGCCGAGTGGTGGGCGACGGTCACCTCGACGACGTCGCCGATCAACTCGTTCGAGAGGAGCTTCAGTGCCCGCTCGTAGTTCCGATAGTAGCGATGGAGATACCCGACCTGTGTGACGACACCGGCAGCATCGGCGGCATCGGCCATCCGCTGGGCGCTCTCGACGCTCAACGCCAGCGGCTTCTCACAGAGGACGTGACAGCCGGCGTCGACGGCAGCGAGAAATATTTCCTCGTGGGTGCTCGGCGGGGTGCAGATGCTGACGACGTCGAGGTCGTGGGCCGACAGCATCGACGCGACGTCGCCGTACCCCGGGAGGGACTGCTCGCTCTCGACGGTCTGTCGGCGCGCCTCGTCGCGTTCGGCGAAGGCGACCACCCGTGTGTTCGGGTGGCTGGTGAACGCCGGGATATGGTAGTCGGTGGCCATCCAGCCTGCGCCGACCACACCGACGGTCAGTTTACTCATACGGCTCTTCTTGACAGTCGCGAGGATAAACCCACCTAGGCAGCACCGATCACGGAACCCGAACCATAGAGTTAGCACGCTGTTGGGCGAACGTCGACGAGATGCCAGCGTACACGACCTCGGTTCACCAGTCCATCACCGAGGTCAATCCACGAGAATGGAACGCCGTCGTCGCGCAGCAGTCCGATACCGGATGTGTCTTCGAGCGCTACGAGTGGATCGAGGCGTACGAGACTGCGACCGACGCCGCGGCCCGTCACGTCCAAGTCCGCAGCGACGGCACGCTCGTCGGGGTCCACCCGACGTTCGTCCGCCCGCTCTCGGGAACGCCGTTTCGTTTCCTCGGCCCGCCGAAACCAGGCACCAACAGCGTCATGGTCGCCACCGACGAAGCCGCCGTGTTCGCGGCCATCACCGACCGGATGGCCGACCTCACGTCGGGACGGACCATCGGACACCTGATCCGGCCAGCGACCGAACCCGCCGTCCGATACGCGAGTCGCCTCCGGGCGCGCAACTACGCACCCTCCGTACGCGACTGTCGATTCGTCCTCGACATCGACCGCCCGTGGGCGGAGGTCGCGACGGACCTCTCGGGCAAGAAGCGCAGGAACCTGCGGCGAGCCGACGAGGCCGGCGTCACCGCGACCGACATCGGGCTCACGCCCGGCACCGTAGATGCGTTCGCGAGGAACCACGCAGAGCACATGCGACGGCTCAGTGGAGACGGCGCGTCGCCAGCGTTGCTCCACGCGCTGCACTCCACCGTCGGTGACCGATTGAAACTGTTCCAGGCAACGGACGAGGACGACGACCCGGTTGGGGAACTGTTGGCGGTCTGTGACGACGAGCACGATCGCCTCGTGCTGCTGTTTCCGGCGTACGATCCGACGAACTTCGACGTGTACCCGTCGGAGATACTCTACCGGGCAGCGATCCAGTGGGGCATCGACCACGGCTACACGACGTGTGATTACGGCGAGACGACGCCCGACTTCGAGGACGGGACGTTCGCGTTCAAGACGGCCTTCGGCGGGCAAGCGCGGCCGATAGTCCGGTGGGAGCGGATCGGCTCCCGTCTGGGTCGTGTGCTCTACGCACTGGCGGGTGAACGGCTCGTTCCGCAGCCGGGAGGCGAGCAGACAGCGGACTGACATTCAGTCGTCCGCTCTGACCGCCCGCGCGGTCGCCGTCGCCTGTGGATCGCTCAACCGGTCACAGGCGGGCCCGCTCGCGATCCACTCCGCGTCGGTGTGTTCGTCGCTCAGCGTGACGGGCGTTGTGTCGCTCGTACACCGGTAGTACACCGCGAACCGGTCACGGCCGGACCGGTTCTGCCACGCCGTCGCCTCGATCGGGTTGTGAACCGAGACGTCCAGTCCGGTCTCCTCGTCGATCTCCCGGGCGAGACAGTCTCGAACCGTCTCGTTCCTTCGGATGCGTCCACCTGGCAGTTCCCAGCCGTCGTCGCTGGCTCGACGGACGACGAGGACGGTCCCGTCGGGTCGACGGATCACGCCGCGGATACTGATCGTCGCTTCGAGGAACTGCTCGTCCATACACCACGCTGTGGGCACTGTAGGGTCAACCTACCGGTACTGCACTCCCGGCCGTCACCTGTCCCGGAGCACCGTCTCACCGGGGCCGACACGCGCGCCGCTCGACAGCGTGACGCCGGCGTTGATGGTGCAGTTGATGCCGGTTTTGACCCCGTCGCCGCAGACGATTCCGAACTTCCGCCGGCCGGTGCTGATCCGCTCGCCCTTGACGGTGAGTTCGACCGGCTCGTCGTCGTGTCTGAGGTTCGCGACGGCCGTCCCGGCCCCGAGGTTCACGTCCCGGCCGAGGATACTGTCGCCGAGGTAGGTGAGGTGGGGCACCGCCGAGTCGCGCATCACGACGCTGTTCTTCAGCTCCACCGCGTGGCCGGCCCGCGAATCGGGTCCGAGCGCCGTCGACCCACGGACGTAGGCGTTCGGCCCGACGTGTGCACCCTCGCCCACGTACGTCGGTCCCTCGATGACGACGCCGGGTTCGACGGTCGCGCCCGCCTCGACGACGACGGTACCCCGCAGGTCCGCGTCGGGCGAGACGTCGCCGTCGATACGGCGGTCGAGTTCTGCGAGTTTCCATTCGTTCGCGGCCAGCAGTTCCCACGGCCGCCCCACGTCGAGCCAGCGGTCGAAGGGGACTGCGGTCACGTCGTCTGTCTCGCAGGTGCGCTGGAGGACGTCCGTGAGTTCCCGTTCGCCACGGTCGCTCTCGCCGACGGCGAGCCAGTCCAACGCCGCCGCGGGGAACACGTACGCTCCCGTGTTCACGAGGTTCGACTGGGGATCGGCCGGCTTCTCCTCGACCGCACGGACCCGTCCATCCTCGATCCGCAACACGCCGTACGCGGACGGGTTGTCCACCCGGAACGAGCCGACGGCCGGTCCCGACGTGTACAGTTTCGCGAGGGAGGCTTCGTCGTAGAGGACGTCCCCGTTCAGGACGGCGAACGGCTCCGCGTCGAGTTCGGGCGCGGCGGTCCGGACGGCGTCGGCCGTCCCTCGAAGTTCGTCTTGGTCCACGGTCGTGACCGGAACGTCCCAGTCCCGGTCGGCGAGTGCGGTCCGGATCGAGTCGGCCTCGTGGCCGACGACCACGACGAGACGACTCGCACCCGCGGCGATCGCGTGTTCGAGACAGTGGACCACGAGGGGCTTGCCGGCGACCGGCAACATCGGCTTCGGGGCGTTATCGGTCAAGGGCCCCATTCGAGCTCCCTTGCCGGCTGCCAGCACAACGGTTTGCACGACCGATCGCTCCGGAGGAGTACTGAAAAACTATTCCGTCGAGGCGGGGGCGGTCTCGGCTTCGACGAAGTCGAGCGCTCGGTCGAGGAGACGGTCGGTGGCGGCCGAATCGCGAGCCTCCGCTGTCACCCGGATCTTCGCCTCCGTACCCGACGGCCGGATCAGGAACCACCCCTCGTCGGTGTCGACGCGCACGCCGTCGAGCGTCGACACGTCGTCGTAGGTCCGGCGAACGGCGGCGGCGATCCGCTCCATCGCTGCGTCCTTCTCGGCCGTCTCGACGACCGTGCGCCGGAGCGGATAGCGCTCGATGCGCCCCAGCCGGTCGGACAGCGGTTCCGCGGCGACGAGGGCGGCGAGTTTGACCGCCGCGAGCGGGCCGTCCGGACACAGCGTCTCCTCGGGAAAGATCCACGCACCCGACGGTTCGCCGCCGAAGACGACATCGTCGTCTCTGGCTCGGTCGGCGACGTACACGTCCCCGACCTTGGTGTGGACGAGCTCGATACCGACCTCAGCGAGCGCGTCCGTGACGGCGAGACTCGTGTCGACGGGTGCGGCAACACGGTCGCCCGCGCTCCCCACCTCCAGTCCGAAGATCGCGAGGAGCATGTCGCCGGGGACGAACTCACCCTCGTCCGTGACCGCCATCATCCGGTCGGCGTCGCCGTCGTGTGCGATCCCGAGGTCCGCACCGACGGCGTCGACGGTGGCGGCGAGCGTCGTACACGTCTGTGCCGTGGGTTCGCTCGGCCGGCCGGGGAAGCGGCCGTCTTGCTGCGCGTTGATCGTCTCGACGTCAGCACCCAGTTCGAAGAGCGCGTCGGCGGCGACCCCGCCCATTCCGTTGCCCAGATCGACGACGACGGACAGCGACGACAGCGACACGTCCGCGGCGGCGGCGTCGGTGCGCCCCGTCTCGACGAGCGTCTGTTCGTGGTGGTCGGTCGCGCCGGCCCACGACTCGTGACTCCCCTGCCCCGTCCAGTCGGCGAGCGCGTACGCCTCGGATTCGATCGACTCCTCTATCTCGGTCTGCTGGTCGGGGGAGAAGGCCTGTCCCGAGGGGGTCCACAGTTTGAACCCGTTGTCCTGCGGGGGGTTGTGCGACGCCGTGACCACGACGCCGGCGTCGGCCGACCGGTCCGCGATCGATCGGGCGACCGTCGGCGTGGCGGCGCGCCCGACGTCGACCACGTCCGCGCCGGTCTCCCGCAGGCCGGCCATCAGGGCTGCCTGTAGCGTCTCACCCGTCTCCCGGGCGTCGCGCCCGACGACCACACAGTCCGTATCAGCCCCGACCGCACGCCCGATGGACAGTGCGACGTCGGCAGTGACCGCGTGCCCGACGCGGCCCCGGACCCCGCTCGTTCCAAACATACTGATACCATCGAACGGATGCTAATGGTTCCACCGGAGGGACCCGGCGCGCTCGGACACCGTCGGTCCAGAGACGACAGGGGTCCTGCAAGAAGAGCGCTACAGCCGGAGTTGTTGGACGGTCGTCTCGGCCGAACCCAACCTGTCTCCGTCCGCAGCGGCGACGAGGACCCGATTTTACCCCGTTCGATAGCGACTGTCTCCGTGTCGGTGCCGTCCTCGACGCCGAAGAGCATCCTGTCGACAGGCGCTCGGATCACGGCCCAGTTGCCCGTCGTCGACCATGCTCGTGGTCTGTGAGATAGCGGTCGAGTGCTGATTCTGGGTCGAGTGGTTCCAGCGACATCGTCGGTTGGTTGCGACCCCTCGGAAACCTTCTCGTCTGGACCCACCAGATCGGCCGCCTCATACCCTCCAATAGGAACTATTCGACGATCGAACAGGAGCCTGCAGCGCCCATCGCTTCTCTCTGCGGTGTGCATCGACCGGCTAGCGCGTACGTTGGCCCGAAGCCAAGCACACCACCCAGGCTGATTTGAACAATACAGGGCGCGTATCTCGCGCAGAATTCTCTCCCAATTCGATCAGATCGGATCGGTCAGTACAGAGGGTATAACCAACAAAGTACGGGGAAGGGGCATCGCCTGTCAGGCGACCGTCCTTGGGAGTGCGGCCGCTAGATCCCCTCGTGGTGGACCTCCTGCCTGTCGTACACTGGCGTGGGGATCTCCTCATAGCGTGCCTTCAGCTGCAGCGCCAGATACAGCGAGTAGTGGCGTGACTGGTGCAGGTTGCCACCGTGGAACCACAGTTGTTCCACCTGCGTCGGCTTCCACATGTTGCGCTCCTCGCCCTCCCACGGTCCGGGGTCTTTGGGCGTGTCTGAGCCGAGCCCCCAGACCTTCCCCGCCTGCCGCGCCGTCTCCTCATCGATCAGGTCGGCCACCCAGTGGTTCATCGAGCCGTACCCCGTGGCGTACACGACAAGGTCGGCGGGGAGTTCGGTGCCATCTTCCAGCAGGATCGCATCCTCGGTGAACTCGGTTACCTGCCCATTGGCCACATCGATCTCTCCGTCGATGATGAGCTGGCTGGCGCCGGTGTCGATGTAGTAGCCCGAGCCACGGCGGAGGTACTTCATGAACAGCCCCGAGTCGTCGGGCCCAAAGTCGATCATGAAGCCGGCGTCCTCGAGCGCATCGTAAAAGTCGGCGTCGATCTCCCGCATCTTGTCGTATTTGGGTTTTTCGAACTCGTTCATGATGCGGTACGGGACGGATGCGAAGATCATGTCCGCCCGGTGGGTGTCGATGCCGTTCTCGACGGCCCGCTCGGAGTACAGATCACCGAGTCCGTGCTCCAGCAGTGTGTCCGTCTTGACGACGTGCGTCGATGACCGCTGCACCATCGTCACGTCCGCGCCGACCTCCCAGAGCCCCTCACAGATGTCGTGGGCCGAGTTGTTCGAGCCCACCACTACCACGGACTTGCCCTCGTACTTCTCGTCGGGGCCGGGGTGCTCGGATGAGTGGTGTATCTCGCCGTTGAAGCGCTCCTCGCCGGAGAGGTCGGGGACGTTGGGCTTGCCGCTCATGCCCGTCGCCATCACGAGCTCCTCTGGGCGCAGCACGAGATCCTCACCGTCGCGGTTGACCTCGACCTCCCAGGTGCCTGTCTCCTCGTCGTACTGTGCATTGGTGGCCTCGGTGTTCGACCAGTAGTTCAGCTCCATCACCTTCGTGTACATCTCCAGCCAATCGCCGAGCTTGTCCTTCGGTGAGAACACCGGCCAGTTTTTGGGGAACTTGATGTACGGGAGGTGGTCGTACCAGACGGGGTCGTGCAGCGCGAGCCCCTTGTACCGGTTGCGCCAGGAGTCGCCCGGCCGGTCGTTCTTCTCGAGGATGATCGTGGGCACGCCGAGTTGGCGGAGCCGTGCACCGAGTGCGATGCCGCCCTGTCCCCCACCGACGATCACAGTGTGCGGCTGTTCGGTGTACCCCAGGTTCTCCAGCTCCTCCTCACGGCGCTCTGTCCACGTTTTGCGGTCTGCGTCCGCAACCGGCTCTGCGCCTATCGGTCGGTCTCTGCCCTTGGGCTCCTCATGCCCCTTCAGCTCCGTCAGTGCGGTCAGGAAGGTCCACGCACCGCCATCTTTCAGCCGGACGACACCCTCACCACGACCCACCTCGGTCTCGAAGGTGAACCAGGCGGTGATGATCCCATCTTCCTCCTCCGCCGGCTCGCTCAGCTCGAAGTCCGACGGACCGGTGTGCGCGAGTGTCTCCTCGAGCATGTCCTCGACGCCGCTGGGATTCTCCACCGTCTTGATGTTCCAGGTAAACGCGACCAGGTCGCGCCAGTAGCTCTCCGCACAGAACATCTCCGCCGCAGCGGCGGCATCCTCTCGGCGCATCGCATCCTCGAGATCCTCCAAGTACGCCTGTGCCGTCTCGGTCGCATGGTCGATGTCGCCATCGGACAGCTGCTCTGGCGAGCTCATCGGCCCACCTCCTCCGCTGCGGTGGTCGCCACAGCGGGTGTCGGTACCGATTCTAGTTCAGGCTGACCGGTTTGATCATAAAAGATCATCCTATTCTTGAAGTGTTGCTCCCTTTCCTTAATGATTATTCCTAATATTTGCCATCAACACCGGCTCAATTGCGGGGTTTGGACTGTGACGGTGGAGATCGTACGAGCTTGAACCAGATCACGCCGTCG
Source organism: Halobaculum marinum (assembly GCF_029338555.1). Lineage (GTDB taxonomy): Archaea > Halobacteriota > Halobacteria > Halobacteriales > Haloferacaceae > Halobaculum > Halobaculum marinum. Next base: position 1,250,240 of record NZ_CP119989.1, read on the forward strand.
AAATCGTATTCGGTCGCGATGACCAGGGTCGACAGGCTATTTCAGCGGTTGTGGACCGTCCGGTATGACCAGCACAACCACACACCACTTCGTTCGTATTTGCCCGCTGTTGGTTCTCATTCGTCGGGAAGGGTCAGTTCGGCCTATTCTCTCAGTCAACGAATGTGTATCCGTGAACGGAAAATGAGCCAACTCGAATCCACAGCAGAGCCGGTGTTCTCGATTCGCGGCGTGACGTTCGCGCCCCGAACACTGGCGGGTATCTTCTTTTTCGCACTCGCTGCACAGTTCATGACTGTCATCATGCTCGCGGCCGCGATGGTGCCTGGATACGATTTCCGCGCGGCTGCGATCAGTGACCTCGGGGTATTCCCGGAGACGGCACTCTTGTTCAACGGCTCACTCGTCGTTGTCGGCGTGTTCAATCTCCTCGGTGGGTACTTCTTCTACCGAACCCACGGGAAGCGCTGGCTGCTGGCCATCTTCGCGTTGGCGGGCATCGGTGCCGTCGGTGCTGGCCTCTTCCCGCTGGACACCGGTGGACTGCACGGCCTCGCCGCGTTGCTCGCGTTCGTGTTCTTCAACGTGCAGGCCATCGGGAGCGCGACTCGCCTTGATGGCGTCATGCGGGCACTGGCGGTTCTCGCCGGCGGGCTGGGACTCGTCTTCGTGGTGTTGATGGCCCTCGGTGATGGTGGGAACACCGCCGCATTCGGACCCATCGGTCACGGTGGGACTGAGCGGATGATCGTCTACCCGGTGATGCTCTGGCTGGTCGCCTTCGGCGGCTATTTACTCAGTGAGAGCGGCCACGGGACCGTCTCCACTCGGTAGGTCGAATGTTCGACCAACGAATACGGCTCATCGGCTCAGTCGCACTCGTCGTCGCACTCTTGAGTGCGCCGCTCACCGTGACTGCCACCCCGACGACGGGCCCGACTGCGACTCCGTCAGCCTACGCGTCTACGTCGGTCGAACAGGTCGACCCGACTACTCTGACGGAGACGGAGGCGTGGTTCGACGAGACGATGGCCCGCCAGTTGGAGGACCACCGCGTCCCGGGTGCGGCCGTCGTCCTCGTCAGCGACGGCGAGGTGGTTCTCGCGAAGGGCTACGGGTACGCAGACGTCGAATCGCAGCGCCCTGTCGACGCAACCGAGACGGTGTTCAGCATCGGCTCGACTGGGAAGCTCATCACGTGGACGGCCGTGATGCAGGGCGTCGAGGACGGTCGGCTCGAACTCGACCGCGACGTGAACGACTACCTGACCGACTCGAGCGTCACGGTCCCTGACACCTACTCCGAGCCGGTCACACTCGAACACCTCGGCACCCATTCAGCCGGCTTCGAGGACAGCTTCGCGGGGATGGTCACTGACGACCCGAGCGAGATACGGCCGATGGAAGAGATTCTAGCCGAACACCGCCCCGCGCGCGTCCGCCCGCCGGGTGAGTTCGTCGCGTACTCGAACTACGGGACGGCGCTTGCGGGCCACGTCCTCGCCGAGCAGTCCGACACGACGTTCACCGAGTACGCCGACGAACGTATCTTCACGCCGCTGGAGATGGCCAACACCACCTACGCCCAGCCACTCCCTGACGAGTTGGAGCCCCGACGTGCAATCGGGTACACCTCCCAGGACGGCGAGTACCTGGCCCACGACCCCGTGATTTGGACACTCCCGCCCGAGGGCGGGTCGCTCCGCACGACCGCGGGCGACATGGGGGCGTTCATGATCGCCCATCTCAACGAGGGGCGGTACGGCTCCGAACGCGTCCTCGAGGCAGAGACGGTCCACGAGATGCACCGCAGACACTTCACGAAATCCGAGGCGGTGCCGGAGCTGAACGGGATGGCGTACGGCTTCATCGAGATGGACCGCAACGGTGAGACCATCGTCGGCCACTGGGGTGACACGCCCCGGTTCAAGAGTGTGCTCGCGCTCTACCCCGAGCGTGACACCGGGTTGTTCGTCGTCTACAACGCTCCCGGCGGCCAGGCCGCCCGGTTCGAACTTCTCCAAGCGTTCACCGACCGGTACTACCCCGAATCGGACACACCAGCTGTCGACCCGCCGAACGGTGCTGCCGAACGAGCGCGCGAACTGGCCGGTGACTACCGCTCCCTGACGGTTTCTGAATCGTCGTGGGAGCGTGTCCTCGGCGTGATGACGCGGACCTTCACTGTCGAGGCCACCGACGAGGGGTACCTGACGACTACCGCTGTGGCGGACGACACTCGTCGGTGGGTCGAACGCCGTCCAGGGGTGTACGACGAAGTCGGCGGGAGCGACATGCTGGTCTTCCGACTCGACGAGGACGGCGACGCGACCCACATGTTCCGACACTCCTTCGGCCCGAGCACGTACGAACGCGTGCCGTGGTACGAGCGACTCACCGTGATCCAAGCTGGCCTCGGTGTCGGTGTCGTGGCCTTCCTCTCTGGCTTACTACGCTGGCTCGGTGAGCCGGTGTGGCGACGATTGCGAGGTGGTAGCGTCGGGAGCGACCGTGAACGGGCTGCCCGCTGGCTCTTGGGAACGGTGAGTCTACTCTGGGTTATCGTGCTGGTGATCTTCCTGATGGCCTGGATCAACTTCAACGCGGAGGCCGCCTCTCCATCGTTGGCACTGCGGGCAGGCAAGGTGCTCCGATACGTAGCGCTCGCTGGGACGGTCGGTGCTGTCGTCGTGACCGGAATCGCGTGGCGAGACGGCTTCTGGACTCGCTGGGGTCGGCTGCACTACTCGGTAGTGACCGCGCTCGCACTCCTGTTCGCTTGGCAGTTGTCCCTGCTCGGCATCCTACCCCTCTAGCGATCGAGGCAAGACACATGATCTCAACACCAGCAATCGGCCGTCGGAGTCTCGAACGATGAGACAGCAGGTCCGCAGGCTCATCGACGGCCATCCGGTCGCGGTGTTCTTCGCACTCGCCTACGCAATCTCCTGGCTGGCGTGGCTCGGCCCAATCCTCGGGCTGTCCGAGCCGATCAGCACCCTCGGGTTCGTCGTCGGAGGCTTCGGCCCAGCACTCGCGGCCCTCGTCGTCACGTGGCTCGGACGCGATTCGGTCCGGGCGTGGGCTCGCCAGATCGTCGACTGGCGCGTCGCACCACGGTGGTACGTCGCCGCGCTCACCATCCCGTTGGTGGTCGTCGCACTCACGAGCGTCGGCCTCAGCGTCGCAGGCATGTCCGTCGACCCCGGACTCCTCCCCGACCGCGTCTCGCTCGTCCTCGTCTCGTTCGTCTCTATCGCGCTCGTCGGCGGCGGGAACGAAGAACCCGGCTGGCGGGGACTCGCGCTCCCGAAGCTCCAGGAACAGTACGCACCAGTGTCAGCGACCCTCATCCTCGGCGTCGTTTGGGCGCTGTGGCACCTTCCGCTGCTGGCGACCGGTCCCACGACGTTCCACGGACTCGCGGAGTTCGTCGACGTCGCGCCGTCGGTCGGCGTTCGCATCCTGAACATCGTCGGGGTCGCGTTCATCCTGACGTGGATCTACAACGAGACCGGAAGTGTCCTGCTCGCAATCCTGGCGCACACGGGGTTCAACACGGCCAACAGCACGCTCGTCCCGCTCCCAATCGACGTCATCAGTGCCGGCGACTCCACGACCATCCTCGTCGTCACGACAATCGCTCTCTGGACGGTTGTCGCCGTGCTGTTCGTCATCACCCGCGGTCAGTTCGGGTACGAGGCCGCGTCTCATGCAGCAACGACGCCGACGTCAGATCAGAGTTCGGAGGTCCACTAATGGCGCAAGAAGACAGTTTCACAACTCCTTTGCCGACCGGTAGAGTCGACAGCCCATGCCTCCGACTGCGAACGGCCGTTCCTTTGGCGACCGGTTCGGTGTGGCCCTGCTGTTGGGTCTGCCGGGAATCGTGGCGCTCGTCGGCTACATCTACTTCACGACGCCGGCAAGCGCCGTCCCCGCCGGCCTGTCGCTTCCACTTCTCGCCCTCGTTTCGGCTATCAATCCACTGTTGCTTCTCGTCGTCGCGTGTCTGCTCGGGGCCTACGCAGCGCCGCGAGTGGGCTTTCAGTCGTACATCGTCGACCAGCGGGTGAGTGGCAGTGAGATCTATCAACGGCTCCGGAACGATGTCAGAGTAGCTGTCGGAACCGGCATCGTCGGGGGCGTCCTGATCGTCGTCCTCGACGCGGTCATGATGCCCTTGGTCGCCCAAGACCTGCCGCAGTCAGTCATCGGAGCGACGAGGCCAACCGTGTTGAACGTCTTCGCGTACGTCCCCGTCCGGTTCCTCTACGGTGGACTCACCGAGGAGCTCATGCTCCGGTTCGGGCTCATGTCGGTGCTCGTGCTCGTCGGGTGGCGCATCACTGGCCGCCGGGCAGATGGCCCGCAACCGCCCGTCATCTGGGCCGCAATCGTCGTCGCAGCCGTGCTGTTCGGTCTGGGTCACCTCCCGGCGCTCGCTCAATCGGTCGCGCTCACCCCAGCACTGGTCGCGCGGACTGTCCTCCTGAACGCGGTCGCTGGTGTCATCTTCGGGTGGCTCTACTGGCGACGGAGCCTCGAGGCCGCGATGGTGGCACACGCCTCGTTTCACGTCCCCCTCGTCGCCCTCTCGCTCGTCCAGGTTACGCTGCTCTGACGGTCCCTCGCAGGAGGGAAAACCGAGACGGGGAGGCTCCCACACTCGCACGACGTTCGGGAGACGCCGTCGGAAGGACGAGTCCTCCTGCGTGCTGACGACGACGGTTCGACCTACCGTCGAATCGACGGCGACTGCTCGACACCTATTCGTGCCCGTTGCCGTCGGTGTTACTCGCCGAGAGGAAACGGAGGATGTGCTCGCGGAGTCGATCTGTCGCGAGCGACCCAGTGACGTGGCCGTTGTCTAGGACGGACAGCGACATCCCGTCGTAGGACGGACGCTGGCGGTCGAACTCGATGATGCGGTCGTACCGGGCGAGCAGCGGGGCACAGTTGTCCGCCTCGACGGCCCTGAACGCTTCCTCGAAGTCGAGTACGTCACGGAGGTGATCCGGCTGTCGCTGCGCAGTTCCGGCGGTCATCTTCCGATAGACGGACGAGAGGAACAGCTCCCCCAGCGCGGCCCCGGCGAAGATCGGGATGTACTGGTCGACGGTGTCGAAGCAGGCACGGTGGAGGTTGACAGCCCAGCCACCGAGGCTGATGCCCGATGCGAGAACCGGGCTACTCGTTCGCTCGCTCGCCTCCTCCGCGAGTGCGTCGATGAGGCCCACCGAGGCGGCAAGCATCCCGACGAATGATTCGAGATCACCCATCGCCCGGGCGTAGTCCATGTTCGACCCGTCGTGGAACGGTGCCCTGACGACCACGAGGTTGGCCGGAATCGCCTCGTCGCTCGCGACGAACAGCCGTCGAAACGAGTTCGAACTGAACCGGCCGAAGTCGAACGGTCGCTCGCCGCTCCCGTGGTGATAGATGAGCGTCGGATAGTCCGGGCCACGCCACTGCCAGGGCATGTACGCCGCCTCGAACGCGCCGACCGGTGTGTCGACGGTGACGGTGCGCTCTCCAGCGCGACCGAGGTCGTCGACGCTGGCATCCGTCTCGCTCGCCACCTCCACGAGCGGGCGCGAGTCGAGCGACCGGGAGAAGAACGTTGCATCACGCAGGAGGAGTGCACTCAGTTGGACTGTCCCAACGTCGAGGAGTTCGTGAACATTCATTTTCGAGTCTTCGACTCTCTGTTCTTGTAGTTCCCCCTCCCTACGTCGAGTTCTCCCCTGAGGCAGTCGACCGGATGACGACGGGCACACCACTGGTGTCGTGGTCGGGAGGGGGTGAGGGCACTGTCTCCCGTTAACCAGGTCTTGCTTCGGTGCGGTGAGAACTATCCTCCGAGGTTACGCCTCGGCTCATCGTACGGTACACATGAGCACATCAACCCCACAAGTACGTGCGGACGATGCTATCGAAACCTCCGCTGGTGGTTTCGGACGTTGGTGGGTGTACCTCGCCGTCGCAGTGGGGGGGACGTGGGCGTTCTGGCTGCCAGCGATCGCTCTCGGCGTTCGGTTCGACAGCGCCGTCGGGCTCGTGTTGCTCCTCGTCGGTCTCGCCGTCCCCGGCGTGGCCGGTATCGTCTTCGTCTACCTCGTCTACGACGAACGCGGACGGGCCGACTTCTGGAACCGCGTCGTCAATCCCCGACGCGTTGGCCTTCGATGGCTCGCCGTGATTCTGCTGGTCCCCCTCGGTGTCGCCGTTCTCGCTGGCGTCGTGGATCTGCTCCTCGGCGGAACCGGTCCAACGTGGGGAGCGGGCGTAACCCAGTTCAGCGTGAACCCTCTCGCCATCCTCCCTGCGTTGTTCTTCGCGACCCTTCCCCCCATCCTCGAAGAGTTAGGGTGGCGAGGGTACGCACTCGACCGACTACAGCTGAAGTGGTCGGCGTTGAGCGCGAGCCTGGTCCTCGGCGTCGTCTGGGCGCTCTGGCACTTGCCCCTGTTCTTCGTCGAGGGGACGTACCAACACGATTCGGTTGGGTTTGCGACGACGAGCTTCTGGTTGTTCATGGCCGGAATCGTCGCGCTCTCGTTGGCGTTCACGTGGATCTACAACAACACGGAACGCAGCATCCTCGGCATCGTCGTCCTGCACGGTTGGGTAAACTCCACCGCCGAATTCATCGTGGTCCCGGACCCGGCCTACTACGGGCTCTGGTTCGTGCTCGCTGCGGCAATCGTCGCGATCTGGGGAGCCAAGACCATGACGGCCGCCGACGAAGTGCCTCACCCGCCACTTCCGACCGACACGTAGCCCAGTCGTCGTGGTGCTGGACGGACTCACACTGTGTCACCAGTCGGCGCTCCACCCCACTACTCGCGGGGTCCGGCCGCTCGTAGCTGGTTCGTTTGGGTATCCCTCGGAGCCACAGGAAGCGATTCGAGCGATCACTGTCGGTACTGGTACTTCCTGTGAGCCACTATCTGGAGACGCTCACCCACCTGCTATCGTGATGTTTGAAGGTGCGCAGGAACAGGGTATCCGACTGTCTTCGACGCCGTAATTAATGGCCGTTCGTGAGTACATCAGGTCAGGACGACCCACATGGAGTTGACTGCACACATTCGAGAGCGCCGATGGCTACCGGTGGCGGGGTACGGTCTCTTCGTCGCCCTGATGGTCGCCGGGTACTACTACAACATCACGTTCGTCCAATTGGGCCTCATCGACCTCGGGACGCGTCTCGTCGGAATGTCCGAGACTGCCGTCTCGATGTGGATGGCGGCGTTGGCGCTCGTGACACTCGTCGTCGCAGTCGTGACTGGCGTGACGATGGACCGACGCGGGTGGAGTACGGACCTCCGAACGAAGCTCCGACTCCTGTTCGGCGTCGTCTGTCTCCAGTTCGCGCTCACGTTCGTCGCCCCAATGATCCGGACCGTCCCCGCGTTCGGCGCGTGGATCGTCCTCGCGTCGATCGGCCTTGGTGTCGGATTTCCCGTCTCGTTCTCTCTCGCTATCGACCTCGTGCCGGTTCCGGACCGAGGGTACGTCGCCGCGGCGATCACAGCGATTGCGTACTTTTTCGCGAATGCGATCCCACTCGACTGGTCAGTCGACGTCTTCAGTCAGGTAATGGTCGCCGCGATGGTCCCAGGGATCGTCGTGCTGGCCGGCGTCTCGTTTGTCCGCGTTGACAGTCTCGATGCGATCCTCGACGCCCTCGGGGAGCAACACGAGAGGTACGGTACTGGGCGGTTCTGTCACAGCGAGCAGATTCGGGCACGAAGTGTCGCGTTCGTCGTTCCGGTCGTCCTGATGTTCGGCGTGTTCTTCATCGACAGCCTCGGGTTTCTCCGGATAATCGACACACCATCGCTCCTCCTGAGTTCCTGGCAGTCGCCGGAGTTCTCGACGCGCCTGTTCATCGCCGTGGCACACGTCGTCGGCGCGGTGATGGCTGGCGTCATCTACGCGAACTACTCGATCTCTCGGATCTTCCTCTGGACGTTCGCGCTGTTCGCCCTGACACACGTCATGTACACGTCGGACCTGCGAATCGCCCAACTGTTCCCCGCAGTTGCGAGCGGCGGCACTTCACCCCTGAATCCCGCCCTGTACGCGGTGGCAGTGAGCTTCTACACGACGCTGAACTTCGCGCTCTGGCCTGACCTCTCCACGCCCGAAACGATCGGCACCCACTCTGCAATCGGGGTCGGCGTCGCCGGGTGGCTCGCCACGTTCTCGAGCACCGCGCTCGCACTGTACTTCCAGGAGTCAGAACTCACGCTCCTCTCTCACCTGAACGTGGTACAGGCGCTCTCGCTCCTCCTTTTGTTCGGACTCGCCGTCGGTCTGTACGCGAAACGGATGGTCACACTCGCGCGCGAGAACAGCGGGGCAGGCGTATGAGCCCGACGGAAGCCATCCCGCTGCTCATCGTCGTGCTGCTGCTGGCCTCTATCGGAGGGGGCGACGTCGGGGAGATGTCCGTGACGTTCCAGGGCGAGCACGACGTGGATTCGCTCTCGGACGTCCACGTGGTCGCCGGTGGAACGACTACCGTCCCCGTGAACGAGACCGTCGACGGCGACGTCTACGTGATCGGCGGGACTGCAGCAATCGACGGCACCATCGACGGGGACGTGACGCTCCTCAACGGGAATCTCTCGGTCCGTGACGGCGCGACTGTGACAGGGACGCTCCAGACATTCTCGGGGTCCGCGACGATCAGTTCCGACGCGTCGGTCGGTCGGGTCTCGCAGTTCGAGCCCCCGACCCCGTCGGAGTCTCCCACTCGGCAGGTCGTGGGAGTGCTCCTCCAGTTCCTCGTCCTCGGCGCGTTCGGGTTGTGGCTCGTCGTGCGACACCCACTCGCCATCGAGAACGTCGGCGCGGCCATCACCGAGCACACAGTGGTCAGCGGTGTCGTCGGGAGCCTCGGCGCGACGACTCTTCTCGTTCTGTTCGTCTATATGGCGTTCACCCTCATCCTGATCCCAGTCGCCCTCGTCGGACTCGTGGCCGAGTTTCTCGTCATTCTCTACGGCCAGGCCGTATTCGGGTACATCGTCGGGACACGACTCCCGATCGAGCGCGACGACATCGCGACGGTCGTTGGTGTCGCCGTGTTCCTCCTCGCCTTCGAACTCCTCGGGTTCGTGCCGTACCTCGGGGGGATTGCACAGCTCACAGTCGCAGCGGTCGGCTTCGGTGCCGTCCTGAACACGTACTTCGGTCTGCAGCGGTTCGACCCCGTCACGATCCCGGGGGGGAACTAAGCGTATCCACAGCGCTCCAAGACACACTTCGGTCGGGGGTCGTACTCTTACAGAACGTCTCGAAATCGGCGTATCAGCGGACCCGACGGATCGGTCTCACTGACCGGTCTCCAGAGCACCCTTCACGAACTCCTGGAACTCGTCGGTTCGCATCGCCCGGAGTGTGACGCCGAAGTGGCCACAGTCCCACTCCAGTCGGTTCGACTCGGGGACGCCCCACCGATCGAGCGTGTCACTCGTCGTCGAATACTGGGTCATCTCGTCGACGAGCCCACCGACGGCGAAGATCCGATCGGCAGGAATTCCCGGCGTTTCAGGCGCGTTGAGCAGGGGATCGAGCTCCGACAGCAGCGCCGGTGTCCACCCCTCGTCTCGGAGCGCGCCGCTCACTCCCAAAATCTCGGTTAGTGAACTCTCGAAGAGGAGCTCGCCGATATCTGCAGAGGCGGCAACCGGAATGGCGACGTCGGGTCGCATGTGCTCGGGCCACGTCCCCGCGTGTGCCGCGACGAACATCGCGACGATGCCGCCGAGACTGAGGCCGCCGACGCCGACCGTCGGTGCCCCGCGGGAGCGAGCCCAGTCGATGACGACGGCTGTCTCTATCGCTTGAGTCGCGTACAACTCGATTGCGCTCACCGGCATCCTGGCGAGGTACGGTTCTCCCGTGTACCAGCCTGGTATCTCGCGTCGACCGTGCCACGGCGGAATCGGGAGCACGACGCGATACCCGGACGGCGCGAGTTCTCGCCCAACGTACTCCTCTTCGGTCCAGTACTCGATGGAGTCACAGGCCATCGCCAGTCCGGTTCCGTAGACGAGTGTCGGCAAGGGCGCGTCCGGTGGTGCGTCGGACGGTTCGTACACTCGCGCGTACGCCGTGTCGTCCACGTACGGCGATGGCGACGGGAACCGAACGAGGTACTCTCGGGTGTCTGGGCCTCGCATGGTCGCCGACTGCGCTATCTCGGGAACCTCCTCTGGCGGTGCGTAGACTTCCGCGGGGGTCAGCGACCCCCACTCTGCGATCGTCGTCTCCGGGTCGGGGACGTCGAAGTCCACGATGTCGACGAGGTCGTTCTTCGACGCGAACTTGAACGTCTTCTGCGGCGACACCCACGCGGCGCCAGCCGCACGTCGCTCCTTCTCGAGCCTCGTTCGTTCGTCGATCGATCGCTGTCGGTCTCCCCAGAACACGTCGTCCCACTCGGCAGTAACCGACTCGTATCGAGACTTCGCGTCGTCGTGTTTCTCGAGTGCGCGGGCGATCTTCGACGTGAGGGAGTCGTCGATCGGGTTGGTCACGCCGAGTTCTTCCAGGAACCGGTCTACGTCGGTTCCGGCGACATCGGCGGCGGCGCGGGCTCGCAACACGCCGAACTCCCGGTCGACGGTCGCTATCTTCACTCGCTCGAACAATCGAGACTGGAACAGGACTCCGAGTGGCGACGCGATCACTTGGTGTGTGAGTGGTGTAGAAAGTTGCTCTGTCATATCCAGCGATTCGGAAGCCGATTATATGAATCTTCTCTTGATTCTATTCATATAGGGGTCGTACTCTGATTTGGATAGTTCCTATTACTCGGCCACTGAGGCATCTGGAAGCCCTCAAAACAGGAAAGAATTATATGAATAGTCTTCCACCCTATTCACAGCAGTCTGTGTGATGATCGTGACGAACGACACTCTCCGAATTGTCGTGGAACCGTCTTGGGAACTATCGGCCGTCAGCAGAGGTGGGTGACAGCGTGCCAAAATTCACCGACGAACGACGCAGTGAGATCAGACGAACGCTTCTCGACGTCGGCGCAGAACAGTTTGCAGACCGCGGACTCGAGGAGACAGCAATCGCTGATCTCACGGGAGAGGCTGGGATAGCGACCGGCACCTTCTACTCGTTTTTCGACTCGAAAGAGGAGTTGCTCGCCGCGATACTTCGGCGAGAAGCCGAGCACGTCTATGCAGACCTCCGGGTCGTGTTGAAAGAAAACGAGGACGACCCCGAAACTGCGCTCCGGCAGTTCGTGCGTGTCGCCGGGGATGCGCTCGTGACCACTCCGCTCTTCAGGAAGACGATTTCCCGGGAGGACCGTGCTCGATTGGTAGAGGAACTGCCCGACACAGACATCCTCGAGAGTCACCGAGAGAAACGAGACATTCTGGTTCCGTACATCGAGCAGTGGCAGCAAGCGGGGCGCATCACCGACGGGGACGTCGATACGATCGCTTCGGGTATCCTCTACATCGCAACTCTCGCTCTTCGTCGCGACGAGATTGGGGACGCTCGCTATCCCACTGTTAGGGACTGTTTGATCGACTGGATGGTTGCTGGGCTGTGTACGTAGTGGAGAGGACGTAGCAGGAAGTTACGCTCCGTTCTGTTCGCAGCAGGTCTCGGCGAACCGTCGAACGTGTTCTGTGTAGGCTCGCGGTCGTTCGAGATTGACAGTGTGCCCAGCGTCGGCGACCACCTCCGTGCTGACCCGCGGGACGTCGTCGCGTCGGTCGCTGGCAGCCGGACGATTGAGACGGTCGTCGGCACCGTTCAACAGCAGCACCGGTCCCGGATACGTCGAGAGGCGATCGCTGAGCGAAAACCCGACGAGCGCTCGACCGGATTGCCCCCACGCGTCGAGCGAGATGCCGGCGTCTACGATCGCAGTAGCTTGCTGGTCAGTTATCGGGCGCGACTGCAACCGGTCATGCATGGAAGCTACGAACCGATTGCGAATCCACCGACTCCGGGCCCCAAGTCTGAACAGGAGACTGCTGACGGCTGTTTTCAATCCGAGCCACCCGTGGTATTCAGCACTACTCCCCGAGAGGACGAGACCGCTCACTCGATCCGGGTTACGGGCTGCGACCTCGCTTGCCACGTATCCCCCCAACGACTGACCGACGAGGACGACACACTCTGCGTCCGTTTCGGCGAGGTGGCGTTCGACGGTTTCGACAGCGACAGGAAAATCGAACCGTTCGCTCACTCGTCCCCCGTGACCGGGGAGGTCGGGTGCGACTACTCGAAAGTCGTCCGAGAGGGCTTCGAGTTGGGGCTGCCAGAGTTTCCGGGAGATACCGGCGCCGTGGATGAACACGATCATCGGCGCGCCCGGCGGCCCCATCCTATCGACACTGTCCATTCGTCAGACGGTTGCAGCCGTCTACAATTATATTCTCTGATACGTTCGCCGAGAGACGGCTACCATCTGTGGTTTCCCGCATCTCGCTCCTTGTTCACACGCACGTTCGGTCTCGACAGAATCCCAAGCGTGGTCACTCCGTCGTTCTCGGAGCATCGGACCGAGGTCGCGTGTTTATCATGTCGACAGGAAATCGTGTGCTGGGTATTCAACCGTGTCCTCGATTCAGTCGTTCGTCCGTCGACACCGCTTCTCCACGTTCGTCACGCTCACGTTCGTCCTGACGTGGCTCCCGTGGCTGACAGTCGCGTGGATGCTGCAGACGGGGCGACCGCCAGTCGTGACGGCGCTCGTCCTGTTCGGCGGCTTCGGGCCATTTCTTGCGGCCGTCCTCGTGGCCGCGGCTGGCGGCGATCTCCGGTCGTGGCTCCAGAATCTCGTCGACGTCGGCGCGCCAGTCGGTGTCTGGGTAGCCGCCATCCTCGTTCCCGTCGGCCTCTACGTGGTCGCTCTCGAAGTGTTTCTGCTCGCCGGTGGCGGCTTCGACCGTGCGAGCGTACTTCCGGCAGCCGCAGTTCCGGCGGTCGTCTTCGCGACGTTCATCAGAGGGGGACTCGAGGAGCCCGGCTGGCGCGGGATGGCGCTCCCAGTCCTCCAGCGGTCGATCGGTGCGTTCTGGGCGAGCGTCGCCATCGGGGTCGTCTGGGCCCTCTGGCACGTCCCACTGTTCTTGATGCCAGGCAGTTCACAGGCGGGGACGTCGTTCTGGCTGTATGCACCGGTCGTCGTCGGGATCAGCGTCATCGCGACGTGGCTCTACAACGCCGCCGGTGGGCGTGTGCTTCTCCCAGTCGTCTTCCACACGCTCTCGAACGCCGTGTCCGTCACGACGGCTACCGGCGTGGTCGGTGACGAATTCGTCTCTCAGATCGGGCTTCTGATCGTCGTCTGGGCAGTCGTCGCGATTCTCGTCTGGCAGTACGGGACTGATCGGCTCTCCTCGAAGCCCCTCCCCACCGGCGGGCTCGAATTCGCGAGCCTCGGCGAGTCGAGCCGGTCGGAGATCCGGTTCGAGGACGTGCCCGGGGAGGAGCGAGCCTGACGAATCACAACTGCTGACTCACACGGGCACCTTCCGAACCGGCCTCCGGCTACCCACCGGCTACTCCTCGCCCTCCGTTGTCCGATCTCGCAGTTCGGTCCGTCGGATCTTCCCCGTCACCGTCTTCGGTAACTCGTCGACGAACTCGATCTCTCGGGGGTACTCGTGGGCCGCGAGTTCGGTCCGCACGTGCTGTTGGATGTCGGTCTTCAGCGACTCCGTGGGCTCGGACTCCGCGGTGAGGACGACGTACGCCTTCACTACGTTCCCGCGCTCGTCGTCCGGCTTGGGGACGACCGCGGCCTCCGCGACCGCCGGGTGCTCGCCGAGGGCGCTCTCGACCTCGAACGGGCCGATGCGGTAGCCCGAGGAGATGATCACGTCGTCCGCGCGGCCCTCGAACCAGAAGTAGCCGTCCTCGTCGACGTAGCCCAGATCCCCAGAGAGATACCAGTCGTTCACGAAGCAGTCGGCGGTCTGCTCTGGCTTGTTCCAGTACTCCGCGAAGAAGCACGGGAAGTCGCCGCGCTCGGCGATCACGCCCGTCTCGCCGGGGTCGAGCGGCTCCCCGGTGTCGGGGTCGACCACCGCCGCGGTGACGCCGGGGAGCGGCTTGCCCATGCTCCCCGGGCGCACCTCCATCGCGGGGTAGTTGTTGATCACCATGTTCCCCGTCTCCGTCTGCCCGTAGGTGTCGTGGATCGTCACGCCGAGGCGGTCGCGCCCCCACTCGACGACGCCCCCGCCGAGCGGTTCGCCGATGGAGAGGGCGTGCCGGAGGTCGAGCGACACGTCGTCGAACACCGCCTCGTTCGCACGGAACAGCCGGTACACCGTCGGCACCGAGAAGAAGACGCTGATCGGGTACTCGTCGAGGAGGCCGGCCCACGTCTCGGGGTCGAACTCCCCCTCGTAGGTGAACAGCGTCGCCCCCCAGAACCACGCCCCGAGCGTGTTGATCGGGCCGGTGAGCCAGCCGAGGTCGCCAGTGCTCCAGTAGCAGTCGCCCTCCTGGAGGTCGACGCTGTACGCCTGGGTCGCGGCGACCCCGGCGACCCACCGGTGTTTGTGGAGGACGCCCTTCGCGAGGCCGGTCGTCCCGCTGGTGTAGTAGAGGAGGGCGTCGTCCTCGCCGCCCGTCTCGGCCACCTCGTACTCCCGAGCGGCGTCGGCGACGGCGGCGTGGTAGCTCACGTCGCCGCGGCGAATCCCGGTCCCGTCGTCGCTGACGACGACGACGTGCTCGACCGACGGGGCGTCTTCGACGGCGCGAGCGACCGTCTCGCGGTTCTCCGGCGTCGTGAACACGAGTTTCGCGCTGCAGTCGTCGAGACGGTAGGAGATGCCGTCCGGGCCGAACCGCTCGTTGACGCTCCCCCACACGGCGCCGCGCTTCAGCGCCCCGACCATCGCCACGTAGTGCTCGGGAACCCGCGGCATGTACGAGAACACCCGGTCGCCGGCGTCGACGAGGTCGTCGAGCACGTTCGCGACGCGGTTCGACCGCTCGGCCAACTCCCAGTACGTGAGCGTCTCGCGCTCGCCGTCGACGCCGGCGTAGTACAGCGCGACCTTCGAGCGGTCGCCCGCGTGGCGGTCGACGGTCTCGTGGGCGATGTTCAGGCGCTCGGGCGCGTCCCAGTCGGCCTCCGCGTAGATGTCGTCCCACTCGAAGGAGTCGTAGGCGTCCTCGTACTCCGAGAGGTTGTGCTCCGTCACCATGGCACACGAGTCGTCGGCGCCCGGTATCACGTTTGAGGAGATTCCAACGCGCCGGAAGTTCCGGACGCTCGAGGCCGAATCACTCGTGGGGTCGGGCCCACGTCGCCGGCACGTCGCTGCCGCCCTCCACCGAGAGCCGCCCGTCGAAGCGCGCGAACGTCGGGTTCTGGACGAATCGACCGCCGAGCACCGCCTCCCCGAGGCCGAAGCCGGTCGCCTCCTCGAGGAGGCCCGTCGGGACGTGCGAGAAGATGCCCGCCAGCGTGGCGAGATCCGACCGCGAGTGCATTCGCATCAAGATCAGGTTCTCACACTGCGAGAGCGTGTTCTCCGCGAGTTTCGTCGGGCGCTGAGTCGACAACAGGAGGTACTGACCGTACTTGCGTCCCTCCGCGGCGATCCGGTTCACCGCCTCCGTCGAGATGGCGACCAACTCGTCGGCCGGGTCGCGTGGGCAGACGTTGTGTGCCTCGTCGACGACGACGAGCGTCGGCTCGCGCTCGGCGCGCCTGCTCCACAGGTCCGTCAAGACGGCGTTGGAGACGACGGCGCGCTCGGACGGGGTTCCGAGCGTCCCCACGTCGAGGACGAGACAGCGCCAGTCGTCGCCCGCGAGCGTGTCGAGCAGCGACGACTCGCCGCGCGAACACCACGTCTCCCAGTCGGCGATGCCGAGGTTCTCGATCCGCAGGCCGAGTTGCCGAGCCGCCTCGCTGTAGTCGCGTGCGATCGCCTGCCGGACCTCGTCCCACGAGTAGTCGCGGCCACCGAGTTGGTCGAGGATGTGCCAGAACGTGTTGAACTCCGCGCGGTCGGCAAGCGGGTGGAGCCCCACGGCGGTCGCCTGCTCCGTCCGGCTGAGGTCGCCGAAGCGCAGGCGCAACACCTCGTCGTCGTCGCCGGCGACGGCCGCCGGGCGGAACACTCGCAGTCCGGCCGTCGCCTCCCGGTAGCGCTCGGCGAGTCGGTCGTACGCGTCCGGCGAGAGGGGGTCGCGCCGGACGCGGTTGACCTCCTCGAGCGAGCGGAGTTGCCCGAGCGACGTGAAGTCGGAGTTGGGGTCGACGACGACGATCCGGAGGTCGGTCTCCAAGAGGAGTTGTTCGAGCACGATGCCGAGCGAGAACGTCTTTCCCGACCCAGACTGCCCACAGAGGAACGTGTGGCGGCTGAAGCCGGGCGCGTCGAGGCGGACGGTCGCCTCGCCGTCGACGTACAGCGCCCGGCCGATCGGGAGTCGCGCGTGTCGCTCCGACCCGGCGAGGTAGCGGTCGACCAGCGCCGCGTCGGCCCGTTCGATCGTCGCTCGGTGGAAGGTGTCTCCAGCGCCGGGTCGCTGGAAGCCGTCGGTCTCGACACGACCCAACAGCGTGCCGGTGCCCTCGAGCGCGGGGGCCTGGAGGCGGTCGCTGACCCCCGAGAGGTTCACCCCTTCGGGGACACCCGGGAGGTCGGCTACGTCGAGGTCGAGGCCGAGTTGGGCGCCCTCGCGGTGCACCACGGACTTCGTGACGACCTGTCCGAGGTAGGTGCGTTCGTCGGGCGTGTTCAGCGTTACGTACCCACCGACTGGCAGCGAGGCGGTGAGCGGCGCCTCGTACGCGAACGTCCGCCCGTCGACCGAGTACGCGATCTGTGCGACGTTCTGTGCTGCTTGGGCTTCCAAGGAGTCCCAGAACGCCCGTACGTCACCTCTGACGCTCGCGATCGTCCGTTCGTCCAGCCAGTCGTCCGCGCCGTCACCGCCGTCGTCCATGTGTTGGTCGTCTCCCCACAGCGACCGAGCGCGTCCTCCGCTCGCCGATGTAGAGTAGCAATTGACGTGGCCGGGACGGTTTGTTAGCGAGGCCGAATCCGTCTCGAAGGCCCCGGTAACCTCGGTCGCGTGTGTGGCCGCGGCGACTAGTACGCGGTCACTCGACACTCGCCGTCGACCCGACGGTCTCGACCTCGGGCTTTTGGACGATCACCACGCCCTGATCTCGCACCCCCGGTGGTGCGCGCGCACTCGTCACGGAGCGTCGTCCCGGACGACGAGTCGCTCGGTCGCCACGAACACTGCCAGCGCGACCACACCGGTCACGAGGACGGGGACGACGGGGCGACCGTAGCTGGCGAGTCGCTCACTCGCCGCGAGCGAGGCGACGACGCCGTAGAGGGCGAGCGCGTTGTGAAACGCGAGTGCGCCGTACACCGACCCACTCGCGGCGTACACGACGCTCGTGGCGACGCCGACGACCGTGAGGAGGACGACCATCTCGAGCGTGTCGAACGGTGGGCTGTGGGCGAAGTGGTAGGCGCCGAAGCAGACACTCGCGACGCCGAGTGACGCGACCCGCGCGACGGTGTCGGAGCCGCCGCTGCGACGGATCACCGCGGCGACGGTCCCGCCGACGACCACCCAGCACACGGTCACCTCTGCGATGGAGACGGGGAGTACCTGTGCGTAGACGTTCACCAGCACGACCGGGTCCGTCGTCGCCGGTCCTTGGAGGGTGAACACCCCGAGTCCGAGCGCGCCACCGACGAGGGCGGCGGCGACCGACCGCCGCCACCCGGGGAACCCGAGGTCGCGGCGGGAGACCGTCCCGGTGGCGACCGTCGCGCCGACGACGAGCGCGCCCGCGACGACCAGCGCGAGGACCGTCCCGACGAGGACGTTCGCGACGAGCGTGTACACGAGTCGGTCGAGCGTCGCGTCCGGGCGGAGCAGGGTCCGGATCCGTCCCTCGAGGAGCCACGTGAGCAGCGTCCACGCGGCGTACGTGCCGAGCGCAAGGCCGATCATACCGAGTGACGAGCGACCGGTAGCAAGCCGCCGCCGGAGCGAACCGGGGGCCCGAGAGCTGTCCGACACCGTACGCCCCGATTACCGTGAAGTGGAATCACACACCACCTCGACTCTCACCGGGTGGGAATCGCGAGGGTCGCGGGTAGCGACCGCAGAGACGTCGAGAGTGATGCGCACCGGGGACCCCCGCGCCGACGTGGCACTCCCCGACAGTCACCGTACCCGGGCCGACACGTCCACCCGTCGATGACGACCGAGTCGCGAGCAGGCTGCGGGTCGATCAACCGCTGTCGTGGTGTCTATCGGGAAACCGTTCCGAGCGTGGGGCCGACCGTACCGAAATCCCTCACGATTCATAACAAAGCCGGCGCGTCGCGTACGCTCTCACGGGTGACGGGGAGTCCCGTCACACACTGGAGGAACAACGCATGGCAACAACATCGGCGACAGACGCGTACGACCAGACGGTCGACGAGATAGAGGAGACGCTGGGTATCGTCCCGGGCTTCTTCGGCGACCTGAACCAAGACGACCTCGTGGACGAGTGGCCGACGTTCAAGCGGATGGCCCTCGCCGAGACGGAGATTCCGGCGAAGTACAAGGAGCTGATCAACCTCGCGGTCGCTGCCAACCTGAAGTGCCCCTACTGCATCCACTTCCACCGCGAGGCGGCGAAACTCCACGGCGCGACCGAGGGTGAACTGGCAGAGGTGTCGTTCCTGGCGGGGTACACACCGCGCTACAGCAGCATGATCCACGCCCAGGAGTACGACCTCGGCACCTTCAAGAACGAGTTCGGGCAGATCGCCGCCCACCTGCAGTCGCAGATGCCCGCGGACGACTAGACACCACCCACTCGTCGCCGCTGGCGGTCTTTTTCGATGGGCGCTCGACACGAGCCGACGGTCTCCCGCTTTCGCTCGCCACCCGACCGTCCCCCACCACTCAAGTCGCTCACGACGGCACGTCCTCGTGTGTCTGCACAGCACGTCGCCCATCGTTCCCGCATCGCCCATCGCCCTCGCCCCCTCCGGCCACAGTAACCGTGTTCGCCAGATCCGCCCTCGTCGACGCCGTCGAACGCGTCGTCTCGACAACGGTCACGGTCGTCGACCCTATCCGCGACGGGAAGAACCACAGCTACCGCGTCGCCGGCGTCGACGGGGACGAGTTCTTCCTCAAGGTCGGCACGCGCTTCCCCGACGCGTTCCCCGCCGAACCCGCCGCAGTCGACCTCGTTCGCGCCCGCACCGACGTGCCACTCCCGACCGTCCGCGGCACCGGTCGCGACCCGCTCGGCGTCCCCTACGCCGTGTTCGACTACGTCCCGGGCGTCGACGCGGACGGAGTCGCGTCGCTCCCGGATCGCGCGGCACGGCGACTCTGCCGGGAGGCCGGCGAACACCTCGCCGCGATACACCGGATCCGGTTCGACGCCGTCGGCGGCCTCGGCGTCGTCGACGGCGCGGTGGCCGTGACTCGCGAGCGTGACTACCGCACCTTGCTCGGCGCCTCGCTGGAGCGACAAGTGGAGGACCTTCGCGGCAGTCGGTTCGCTGACGTCTGCGACCGTGTCGCCGAAGCGGGCGCGGCGCTCGTCGACGACCTCGACCTCTCGGGCGTGTCGCCGGCGCTCGTCCACGGTGACTACCGACTCGACAATCTCCGGGTGGACCCAACCGCCGACCGCGTCACGGTCGCCGTCGTCGACTGGGAACTCCCGAGCACGGCAGACCCGCTGTGGGATGCCGTGATGGCCCTCGCCCTACTCACAGAGGGACACGACCTCTCGCCGACGCGCCGCCGCACCCTCCGAGCGGCGTTCCGCGACGGCTACGAGCACGACGGATCCGAGACCGAAAGCGCCGGGGCGTTTCCGACCGACGCCGCGGATCGACTGCTGGCGTACGAACTCCTCGCGCGAGCGCGACTGATGCGTCACCTCGACGCGGAACTCCCCGAGGCGAGCGAGCGCGTGCGAGACGCCCGGGCGCGCGAACACCGCGCGCTTCTGGACGACCTCCTCGACGGACACAGACGCCTCACCGGCGAGTGACTCCGCCGCCTACTCCTCGTCGAGCAGCCCCATGTCCTCGACGACGAGGTCCGCGATCTGGTCGGCGATCGCGGGCGCCACCTGCGCGACGTCCTCGCCGTCGTGGCGCGTCTCGTTGTGTCGCTCCAGTTGGTCAGCGAGGTCCGCCAGCGGCACCCGAGTCCGGGTGTCGCACTCCTCGCAGACGATCGGCACCGTCGGGTCGTCGTCCCCCTCGGTAGTCATGTCGCTGGCTCGTGAGCGGACGAGCCTAAACGAGTCGGTTCGCCCCGACCGTCTGCTCCAACGCCGTGAGGCGGTCGCTGTCGTCGACTCCCGAGAGCAGGACCGTCACGCGGAACGACTCGGCGTGCGGGTCCGGGTGGTCCCCCCAGCGGATCTCCGGCACGCCGGTCTCCTCGGCGACCAGCGACCGTGCGCGTTCGAGGCCGCGTCGGCTGAGCCACCCCGGCGGCGCGTGGAACGCGATCGCAGCACGCGAGGCGCTCGTGAGGTCACACGGCAGCGAGAGCCGGTGTGTGACCGCCTTTCGCGCGGTGTTGACGGCGACCGACACCGCCTCTCCCTCGTCGACGTCCGGTTCGGCGCCGCCACCGAGTTTGTCGAGCAGGCCGCCGACGACGCCGTCGCGGCGCCCGTTCTCGACCGCCGTGCTCGCTGCACCGACCACCGAGACGCCGTCGGCGCCGAACGTGTTGGTCAACTCGCTCGCGTCGAGGACGCGCTCTGGAGTCGGCTCGGTCGCCTCCCCCGCCGCGAACAGCGCCCCCAGTCGCTCGGCGAGCGCAGCGTCCTGTCGCGGCCACGTCGCCTCGTAGCTAGCGCCGCTGGCGCGCCACACGTCCGGGTCGACGAGCACGAGGTCGTCGGCGCTCGCCGTCAGCGTCCCCACGGCGTCGGCCGCGTTCGACGCGAGCGGGCGGTCGGGGCCGTCGGTGTCGGCCTCCTCGTCGGCCCGCTTCGGGCCGTCCGAGGTCGCGTCCGCGGCGGCGCCGTCGCCACCGACCTCGGCGACGCCCGGGAGCGCACCCGCGACGTACACGGGCGTCCCGGTCACCTGGCCGAGCACGTCCACGACCGCCGGGGCGACGCCGGCGCCGGTGCCACCGCCGAGAGCGGCACACACGACCGTCGCATCGATACTCCCGACCGGGAGCGAGTCGACCGCCGCCTGCAGTTCCGGTCGCTCTTCGCGGGCGATCCGGGCCGCCTCGCCGGCGTCGCCCGCCGTCCCGTTCCCGTCGGTGTGGACCGCTCCGAGGAGGTGCCTGTCGTCGTCTGCGATGCCGTCGAGCGCCTCCAGCGCGGCGGCGTCGGTGTCGACGGCGACCGCGTCGACGAGGAACGGCGCGCTGCTGTCCGCGTCGGCCGCGACGAGGGCGTCCGCCAACGCGGTCCCGCCTCCGCCGACGCCGACGACTCCGATCTTCATACCGTGAGGGACTCCCCTGGGCGCATAACCGTGACGGCGCGGGGACGCGGTGACCGCCTGGCGACGGCCACCCGGCTGGCGGTCGCCGCTCGGGGAAAGCGGTTTGCCCCGTCCGACCGTCCAGCGTGTATGGTCGAACTCGTGTCCGTCGCGGCGGTCGCCGACAACGGCGTCCTCGGCGACGACGGCGAACTCCCGTGGCCCTCCATCCCCGCCGACAAGCAGCAGTACCGCTCGCGCATCGCGAACGACCCGGTGATCCTCGGACGCAAGACGTTCGACTCGATGCGCGACGACCTCCCGGGGTCGGCGCAGATCGTCCTCTCGCGGAGCGTCGACTCGTTCGACGTCGACACCGCCCACCACGCCGCCGACGTCGAGGAGGCGGTCGCAGTCGCGGCGTCGCTCGGCGCCGATACCGCGTACGTCATCGGCGGCGGGGCGATCTACGACCTGTTCCAGCCGCACCTCGACCGGATGGCACTGAGCCGCGTCCACGGCGAGTACGAGGGCGACACGCACTACCCCGAGTGGGACGAGGCCGACTGGGAGTTGGTCGAGTCGACTGAGTACGACCGCTTCACGTTGGAGGAATGGGTCCGCGTCGACGACGCGGGCGCCGTCGACGACACGGGCGGCGCGTAGCGACCGCCGCGGCGAAAACCGATAGGTAACTCGCGCCCGTGATCCGTCTGTGTTCACGACTCCGCTGCTCGCGTCGGTACCGCCGTCGCTCCCGCTGCTGTTCCTCGTCGGCGTCGTCGGGGGCGGCCTCGCGACGTTGGCGATGGACCGGGCGATGAACCGCCTCGACGAGGGGTGGACGCCCCCGAGCGTTGCCAGCGGCGTCCTCACCGACACCCACCCCGACCAGGCGCCGGAGCGACTCGCCTCGGTCGTCCACTACGTCGCCGGCCTCCTCTCGGGGGCGCTGTACGTCTGGCTCCTGCTCGCGGTCGGGAGCGTCCTCGGTACAGGCGTCGTCGCGACGGTCGTCGCGGGCGTCCTCATGTACCCGCTGATGGTCGGCTTCTTCGCGCTGGTCGTGCTCCCGCGGTCGACCGGCCTCCCACGCCAGCGCCTTCGCGCGACTCGCCGGGCGTGGGCGGTCGAGGCAGTCGTCTACCTGCTCGTGCTCGTCCCGGTCGTCGGCGTCGCCGCGGCGCTGCTGTAGGTTCGGGGGAACGGTTTTCACCGCCACCCGCGTCTCGTCGCCGTGTTCAGACGCATCCGCGAGACGGCGCCCGCGGGGCTCGTCCCGCTGGCGTGGACGTTCACGACCGCCGCCCACCTTGGGTTCGTCGGCGACCGCCCCGTCCTGATCGCCCACCTCGTGATGGACATGCTGCTCGTCCTGTTCGTCGTCCTCTCGTGGCACGACATGCGCGAGGGGGTGCTCCGCGCGTGGCGGACCGTGATCCTCGCGGGCATCCCCGTCACCCTCGCTGGGACGCTCGGGCTGTCGGTCGTCTCCGGCCCGCTGGCACCGACGCTGCTGACCGTCTCGGTCGTCGGGTGGACGATACTCCCGGCACCCGCGCTCTTCTATACCGGTACGGAGTCCGAGGACACCGCCCGGACGGTGAACTACGCCGCGGGGACGCTCTCAATCGCGGGTGCCGCGACGTACCTCGCGGGGGTGTTCGGGGGCGCCGCGCCGAGTGCGCCCGTCCTCCTCGTCGGACTCGCACTCGTCGGCGTCGGCCAGACGGCCGGCATCGTCGACGCGGTCGTGCGGTACTGAGGCTGGATCCGGTCGCCAGACGCGACTCCTACCGACCCTCCCACTCCGGGTCGCGGTCCTCGAAGAACGCGTCCATCCCCTCGTTCTTGTCGTCGGTCGCGAACAGTCCGACGAACAGTTCCGACTCGTAGTCGATCCCTTCGTCGAGGCCCATCCGGGAGGCGGCCTGGACGGCGGTCTTGGCGTACTCCAGCGCGACGGGGCTCTTGTCGGCCATCGCCGCCGCCAACTCGTACACGCGGTCGTCGAACTGCTCGTCGCCGTACACCTCGTCGACGAGGCCGATGTCCGCCGCCTCGTCGGCGTCGACTAGTTCTCCCGAGAGGATCAGCTTCATCGCCTGCCCCTCACCGACGAGGCGGACGAGCCGCTGGGTGCCGCCGCCGCCGGGGATGATTCCGAGGTTGATCTCAGGCTGGCCCAGTTTCGCTCGTTCGTGGGCGATGCGCACGTCGCACGCCTGCGCCAACTCGCAGCCGCCGCCGAGCGCGTGGCCGTTGAGCCGAGCGATCACCGGCTGCCGGAGGTCGGCGACACGTTCGTACACCCGCGGGCGTTCGCTCGCCCGGCGCTGCTCGACCATGTCGCGCTCGCGGAGTTCGCCCACGTCGGCGCCGGCGACGAACGCCTTCGCCTCGTCGGCGCCGGTGAGCACCACCACACGAACGCCGCTGTCCGGCTGTTCGATGGCGTCCAACACCGCCGTCAACTCCTCGCGGACCTGTGCGTTCAAGGCGTTGCGCGCCTCCGGTCGGTTCAGCGTCACCGTGGCGACGCCGGCGACGCGGTCGCCGACCGTGCAGTCGACGTACTCCAGTTCCGTTGCGACCGCCGTGGGATCGGTCGCCCCGTCCGGATCACTCATCGTCGACTCCCTCCGATCCAGTCGCGGAGTCGTCTGCCGGTCGCACCGCCTCGCCGTCCTCCCAGACGTAGAACCCCTCGCCCGTCTTCTTGCCCAGCTTCCCGGCCCGGACCTTCCGTTTGAGCGCCTGTGGCGGGCGGAATCGCTCGCCCAACTCCTCGCGGAGGTGTTCGAGGATGTCGAGACGCACGTCCAGGCCGACCACGTCCGTCAACTCCAGCGGTCCCATCGGGTGGTTGTACCCGAGTTCCATCGCGGCGTCGATGTCCGCGACGCTCGCGACGCCCGTCTCGTACATCCGGATCGCCTCGACGCCGAGCGCGACGCCGAGCCGCGAGGAGGCGAACCCCGGCGAGTCGCGCACCTCGACGGTCTCCTTGCCGATGCTGTCGACGAACGCCCGAGCGGTCGCGAGCGTCGCCTCGTCGGTCCGCTCGGCCACGACGACCTCGACCAGCCCCATCAGGTGGACGGGGTTGAAGAAGTGCAGTCCGACCAGCCGTTCGGGGTGGTCGAGTGCGTCCGCCAACGCCGTCACCGACAGCGCGGAGGTGTTCGACGCCAGCACCGCGTCGTCAGCGACGTGCGTCTCGGCGTCCGCGAGCGTCTCCCGCTTCAGGTCCATATCTTCCGGCACCGCTTCGATCACGAGGTCCGCACCCGTCGCCGCCGCCGCGAGGTCAGTGGTGCCCGTGATCCGGTCGAGCGCCGCCGTACGCTCGGCCTCGGTCACCTTCCCCCGCTCCACGCCGCCGGCGAGCGTCGCGTCGACCGACTCGATGCCGTCCTCGACGTACGACGACTCGATGTCTCGCAACGCCACCTCGTGACCGGCGGTCGCGGCCGCGTGTGCGATGCCGCTCCCCATCGTGCCCGCGCCGAGTACCGTGATACGCATGCGGTGTCCCTGCCGCCCGTCGACATAAGGGTGGGTGGTGCGGTCGTCGCTCCACGCGCTCGGTGGCTCCGTCGCTCCCCGTCGTCGCCGTCGTCGTCGCCGTGTCGCGACCTCCGCACACAGCAGATCGTACACTAACGCCGAACCATCGTGTGGACAACTGATTGAATCACCTATACCGGAGGGTCGTGGTGTGTCCCTACGATGACCGGGCACGACCTCACCGTCGACGGCCTCTATGAGGTGTTGAGTGACGGGACGCGTCGACGACTGTTGTGGACGATGCTCGACTCCGGCCCGCCGATGCGCCTCAGGATTCCGGAGGACCTCCCGAGAGACGTCGCCGACCATCGGCCGCGGCGCATCCAGTTGCACCACGTCCACCTGCCGAAACTCGTCGACGCCGGGCTCGTCAGCTGGGACGACGACCGCGGTGAGGTGACCGGGGGACCGACGTTCGACCGCGCCAAACCCCTGCTCGCCGTGGCGCGCGACGGCGAGCGTGTGACCCCACTGCCGGGGGCGGTGTGATCGTGCAGCGTCGCCGATCCGCTTGCATCCCGGCGGCCCGGAGGTGGGGTCGATGGTAGCCGAGACGGCGATTCCGCTGGCGGTCGTCGAGGCAATCGCCACCTCTCGCGGCGTCGAACCGCTCGAGTTGGAGTTCAGCCTCCACGACTGGATCGACGGCGACGTGTTGAACGCGCTGTCGTCGCTCGCGGGCGAGGACTGGCACTTCGAGTTCGTCGTCGACGGCCAGCGCGTGGCGCTCGACGGGGGCGGCGACATCCTCGTCGACGGCGAACGAGTCGCGGTGCTCCCGGAGTACCAACGGTGAGCGCCCAGTTCGGGGTGGACGGGTCTGGGAGTTGGTCGTTCTCCGAGAGTGAGTCAGTCGTCCCTGAGAGTCAGTCCGCCGCGTCCGGGCGGTAGTCCCTGCTGACGGCCTTCCACCGATTCGAGCGGAACCGACGGAGGTTCACCGCGAGCGGCACCGCCGTCTCCGCGACGAGCGCGACCAGCAGGCCACCGACGCCGAGCAATGGCACCACCGTGCCCGCCCACGCCAGCGGCAGCGCGGCGAGGTACGCGCCCGCCAGCGTGGCGACGAACGGCACCCGGGTGTCGCCGGCGCCCCGGAGCGTCCCCGTGATCGACCCGTCGACGCCCAGCGCCACCACGCTCACCGCTGCGGCGCGGACGAAGTCCGCCGACAGCGCACGATTCGCGGGGTCGTCGACGAACACGCCCGCGATGGGGTCCGCGAGCGCGACGACGACCGCGGCCGCGAGGAGGTACACGAGCAGCGACAGGCGGACGATGCCCCGACCGTACGCCTCCGCTTCCGCCTCCTCCCCATTGCCGAGCGCCTGTCCGACGAGCGTCGACGCGGCGATGCCGAACCCCCACGAGAAACTCCCCACGAGCGCGCGCACCTGTCGCCCGACGCCGACGGCGGCGACCGCTACCGGGCCGAACGTCGCCGCGATGGCGAGCAGCGGGAACACCACCAACCCCTGGGCGGCCCGCCGGGCCACCAGCGGGGCGGAGACGCGACCGATCTGCGCGAGCAGTTCCCGGTCGTCGTCGGAGCCGCGCAGGCGGAGCGGGACGGGACTGGCGCCGCGACCACGCACGTAGTCGCGCCCGGTCATCCCCCACGCGAACACGACGGTGACGAGCCCCGTCGCCAGCGCGGTGCCGAGCGCGGCGCCCTCGACGCCCATCTCGAACCCGAGGACGAACGCCGCAGAGAGGGCGATGTTCGCGACTGCGCCGCCGGCGCGCACGACCATCGGCGTGAGCGTGTCGCCGACGCCGGCGTACGTCCGACTGGCGACGAGGTTGAGGAACTCGAACAGGAGGCCGGGCGCGACGACCGCGAGGTAGGCCGCGCCGTACCGGACGCTGTCGGCGTCTTCGCCGAGCAGGTCCACGAGCGGTTCGGCGCCGAGGCCGAAGCCGAGCACCGCCGGTACGGCCAACACGACCGACAGGAGCACGCTGAGGCGGACGACCGCGGCGGCGCGGTCGCCGTCGCCGCCACCGTAGTTCTGCGAGACGAGCGACACCGTCCCGCCGGCGAGGCCGATGGCGACGAACTTCGCGAGCATCCAGAACGCGTTCGCGAGCGTCAGGCCGGCGACCGCCGCCGGCCCGACGACGAGGCCGACGAGCGCGAGGTCCACCGTCCGCTTGGACATGATGGCGAACCCGGTGACGATGCGGGGCCACGCGAGGTCCGTCGTCGCGCGCAGGCGCCGCTCGTCGATGACGCCCGCGTCGGCCAGCGCGCGAGCCAGCGCCGACCCTGCGCGACGGAGCCGTGACACGGGTCGGGCGAGGCGGGCGCGAGGCTAATCGGTTCCGTTCGTCCGGCGACCGCGCGGCGTGTTCACGTCGCTCACGCCAGCAACAGCCCCGCGACCGCGCCGGTCGTGAGCACCGTGAGCGCGTCGGCGGTCGGGCCGCTCCACCCCTCGTCGGCGACGAGGAACCGCCCGCGCTCGCGGACCCCCTCCGGGTCGGCGGCGACCGCGAGGTCGCCGTTCGACAGCGCCGCCCAGTACGCCAGCGGCGCGATGGCGAGGAACCGCAGGTCCGAGCCGCCGGGGAGGAGGACGTCGAGCAGGGCCGCCGCCGCGATGTACAGCAGCGGCGCGAGCGCGACCGCTCGGATCACCGCCGACGGGGTCGCCTCCGGGACCGTGGCGTCGAACCGCCCGAGCGGTCGACCGGCCCCCTCCCACGCGGGCAGCACCTCCACCTCCGCGTCGAGGCCGAACAGGCGCGCGACCGCGGCGTGGGCTGCCTCGTGCGGGAGGACGGCGACCGCGACGAGGAGGCGACCGATGCGAGACACGACAGACGTAGCCGTCGGACGGGGAAAAGTCGTCGCCCGCGGGCTGCGATGTCGGGGTTGAAGTGCGGCGACGGCGTTCGCTCGGGTATGCAGATCGGCTCGCGCCGCTGTCTCCTCAACCCCCACAGCGGCACCGCCGACCACGCCGAGCGGGTCCGCAAGGCGATGGAGGCGCGCGGGTTCGCCGTCACCGAGACCGACAGCGCCGCCCACACCGTCGAGTTGGCCACCGAAGCCGGTCGCGAGGGGGTCTCCACGCTCGCCGTGTGCGGGGGTGACGGCACGATCAACGACGCGCTCTGCGGTCTCCACCGCGCGGACGCGCTCGACGACGTGACGCTGGCGGTACTCCCGGCCGGGACGGCGAACCTCCTCGCGGGCACGCTTGGTATCGAGTCGCTCGACCACGGGATCGAACTGTCCGACACCGGCGAGGCCCGGGCGCTCGACGTGGGCGTCGCCGAGGGGGCCGCCGGCGAGTCGACGGCGCCGTTCCTCGTGTCGTGTATCGCGGGCCTGCCGGCCAACGCCTCCACCGACACCTCCGACGAGTTGAAGGAGCGCTTCGGCACGCTGGCGTTCCTCGTCACCGGTGCCCGAGAGACGGTGGCGTTCGACGGCCTGGACGTGCGCGTCGAGTCGCCCGCCGAGTCGTGGGCCGGCGAGGCGCTGTGCGTGCTCGTCGGCAACGCCCGGAAGTTCGTCGGCGAGGGTGGACAGGCGGACATGGAAGACGGCCAGTTCGACGTGGTCGTCGCCGAGCAGATGCCCGCTCGGGGGATGGCGGTCGAGGCGGCCATCCACCGACTGCTCGGCGAGGAGACGCCCGGCGTGACCCACTTCCGCGCGGCGGAGTTGCACGTCGCCAGCGACGACGGCGCCCCGATCACGTTCAGCCGCGACGGCGAGGTCGCCACGCACGACCGCCTCGACTTCCGCGTGCTCCCGAGCGCGCTCTCCGTGCGCGTCGGCGACTCGTACGTCCCCCACCCCGAGTAGTCGGGAAACCGACGGGAATCGACGCGCTCCGCCGGGCTTTTCTCTGGCTCGCGACACCGCCGATCCGATGGCACCGGGCGAGGACACCGGCGACCGCGACGACGACGAGGCCGCGCCGAGAGGCCGGTTCGCCGAAGCCGCGTCGCCGGACGAGCGCCTCGCGACCGCGCTCGAACGGGTCGCCCACGGCGCGGTCGTGTCGACGCCGAGCATCCTCGCCCAACGCGGGCTGACGCTCGCGTTCACCGCCCTGCTCACCAACACCTTCGCCGCCGGCCCGTACGGCCTGTTCGCGCTTGCCCGGCGGCTCCAACGGTTCCTCCGTCGCCTCGCGTTGGGGTTCGGCGGCGGACTCAGCCGCTTCCTGCCGACGACCGAGACCGACGCCGAGCGCGACGCCATCGCGACGTTCGCCGTCGCGCTCGTCGTCGGCGTCTCGGTGCTGTTCGGCGCGCTCCTGTACCTCGCGGCTCCAGCCGTCGTGACGATGACCGGAGAGGAGCCGCGGTTCGGGCTGTACCTCCGAGTGTTCGCCTTAGGGCTCCCACCGACGGTCGCGATGTTCGCGGTCGCGCGGGTACTGCGAGCGACCGAGGAGGTGACCGCGTTGAACCTCCTCCAGCGAGTCGCGTTCCCCCTCGCGCAGGTGGCCGTCGGCGTGGTCGGTGCGCTCGTCCTCGGCGACCTCGCGGGCGTCGCCGTCGGCGTCCCGCTGGCGATGGGGGCCGTCGCGGTCGGCGGCGCGGCGTGGCTCGCCCGCTCGCGAGGGTTCCGCCCTCGACTGCGCGTCCCCGACGGCGCGGCGATCCGGCAGCGCTACGTCGACTACACGTTCCCGCTGTTCCTCAGCGGCTTCGCGACGACGACCCAGCGACTCGGCTTCTACCCGCTCATCGCGGTGTTCCTCTCGGGGACCGCCGGCGGCGTCTTCGCCGTCGGCGTGCTCGTCGGGAGCCTCGTGCGCCTGCCGCTGATGGCGATCAACCAGTTCGTCCCGCCGGTCGCCGCCGCGCTCAACGACGAGGGGCACGGCGAGGCGCTCGCTCGCCTGTACCACGTCACGAGTCGGATCGTCCTCGTCGGCGTGCTCGCCCTCTCTGTCCCGGTGGTCGTGTACCGCGAGTCGGTGATGGCCCTGTTCGGGCCGACGTTCGTCGCGTACGCCCCGTTGCTCCCGGGGTTCGTCTTCGCGCAGGTGCTCGCATGTGCCGCCGGGAGCGTCGGCATCCTCCTGCGGATGACCGACCACCAGCGCGCGCTCCTCGTCGTCAACACCGCCATCACGCTGTTTCTCGCGGTCACGGCGATTCCGCTGACGGTCGAGTTCGGCCTCGCCGGATTGGTGGTCGCCTACCTCCTCATGCTCGGTGTGAACAACGGCCTGGAGGTTGCGGTGCTGTACCGCGTCGAGGGGCTCCAGCCGTTCACCCGCGCACACCTGAAGCCGCTGGGCGCGGCGCTCCCGTTCGTGGCCGTCGCGCTGGCGGCGCGGGCCGCACTCCCCGGCGCCCTCGGTGCGGTCGTCGGCACGCTCGGCGGCCTCGCGGTGTACGCCGGCGTGTTGCGGGTGCTGGGGTTCTCGCCCGCCGAGCGCCGACTGCTGGCGACGCTCGTCGAGCGATACGCCGCGGCGGTCACCCGTCTCCGCCGGTGGGTCGGCGAGGCCGTTTGAGGGGTCGCCCACGTTCGACCCAGTCGCTCGCCGACCCACCGCGCACCGTTCAACTGCGTCCAACTCGTGTCACGCTGTCGTCGGTAGCTACAGGAACCCCCCGGACACACGCCCTGTATGGCCGACGCAGACCCCGACGCCGACGAGGCGATGCCCGCCGGACCGGACCGAGCCGACCCGCCGTTCGAGGGCCCCGACCTCTCCGGGTCGACGGCGTTCGTCACCGGCACCACCCGCGGCATCGGCAAGCGCATCGCGCTGACGCTCGCCGAGCACGGCTGTAACATCGTCTCGACGGGCAAGACCGCCGAACCCGGCGGCGACCTCCCCGGAACGATCCACAAGACCGCAGAGCAGTGTGAGGCCCGAGGCGTCGACGCGCACGCCATCCAACTGAACGTGCGCGACGAGGACGCCGTCGAGGCCGCCGTCGAGGAGGCCATCGACGAGTTCGGCACGATAGACATCGTGATCAACAACGCCAGCGCGATCCAGTTGGCGAACGTCGCGGACCTCCCCGCGAACCGCTTCGACCTGCTGACGGACGTGAACGTGCGCGGCACCTACCTCGTCTCGCGGGCGTTCATCCCGCACCTCCGCGAGCAAGAGGGCGGGTGGATCCTCACGAACGCGCCGCCGATCACGATCGACCGCGCCCCCGGCAAGGCTCCCTACGCGTGGTCGAAACTCGGGATGTCGTTCGTCACGCTGTCGCTGGCACAGGAACTCGCCAGCGACGACATCGGCTGTAACACGTTCTGGCCGGTGACCGCCGTCGACACCCGCGCGACGCGCTACTTCGGCCTCGGAACCGAGGACGACTGGCGCACCCCGCACGTGCTGGCCGACGCCGTGCTCTCCATCCTCGACAACGACCCCGCGGAGTACACCGGCCACGCCGCCTACGACGAGGACCTCCTCCGGGCGGCCGGTGCGAGCGCCGCCGACCTCTCGGCGTACAACTGCACCGAGGGTGACCCCGCACCCACCTCAGCGCAGATGTTCGACCCCGAGTACGTCCGCGAGTAAGCCGAGTCGACCCACCTCACGCGTTCGGTTCCGGCGCCGCCGGAACTGCCACCGAGCACTTCCGACTGGCGCGACGACTCGATTGCGTGCGCCTCTCCACCATCGTGTTGCTGGTCGGTCTCGGACTGTTCGTGCTCCCGCTCCCGGGAACGTTCATCCTCGGCGGACTGACGCTGTTGGTCGGCGGAGGCCTGCGCTTCCTGGGGGAGTGAGCCGCCTCCTCGCGGTTCGGGGACCGCGCCTCAGGTGACGCCGCCGCCGCGCGGGTCGTACTCCAAGTGGGCGTCCGACTCGACGACCTCGCGGATCGTCTCGACGACGCGGAACACGTCCTCGAAGCGAGTGTACATCGGCGCCGGACAGACGCGGACGACGTTCGGCGGGCGGAAGTCGACGATCACGCCACGGTCGCGTAGCGCCTCGCTCACCCGGTACCCCTCCGGGTGTTCGATCGCGACGTGACCGCCGCGACGGGCGTGCTCGCGCGGCGTCCCCACCGAGAACGCGTCGCCGAGGCGTTCGTCCACCAACGCGATCAGGTAGTCGGTGAGTGCCAGCGACTTCTCGCGCACGCGGTCGATACCAGCCTCGCGGATCAACTCGGTCGCACCCTCAATGGGCGCCGACGACAGCATCGGCACGGTTCCGATCTGCCAGGCGCCGGCGGTGCCGGCGTGGTCGTACGTGTGGCGCATCTCGAACTGCGTCGTCTTGTCGTTGCCCCACCACCCGGCCAGCGCGGGCGTGGCGTCGTGGTGTCGCTCGTGGACGTACAGCCCCGCGGTCGCGCCGGGGCCGCCGTTGAGGTACTTGTACGAGCACCACACAGCGAAGTCCGCCCCCTCGTCGTCGGCGCCGGCGTCGCCGAGCGCGTGCGGCACCGCGCCGACCGAGTGGGCGCAGTCGAACCCCGCGAGCGCGCCGTGTTCGTGGGCGGCGGCGGTGATCCGGTCGATGTCGAGGAGTTGGCCCGAGCGGTACAGCACCGAGGGCATGAACACGATGCCCACGTCGTCGCGTTCCGCCAGCGTCGCCTCGATGTCCGCCTCGTCGACGGTGCGCCCGTCGCGCGACTCGACGGCGACCAACTGCTCGTCGGGGTCGATCCCGCGCTGGCGGAACTGCGCGCGGATCGCGTAGTGGTCGGTCGGGAAGTCGAGGTCGTTCACGAGCACCGCGGGCGGGTCGGCGCTCGGGTCGGGGCCGGCGGGCGTCCCGGGGAGCGTGTCGAGGAACGTTCCGATCAGCGTGTGGATGTTGACGGTCGTGGAGTTGGCGACGACGACTTCGTCGCCGTCGGCGCCGACCAGCGGCGCGAGCAGGTCGCCGAGGTGTTCGCCGTAGTGGAACCAGTCGGGGTCGGCCGCCTCCCACCCGCGGATGGCGAGTTCTTTCCACTCGTCGGTGACGCGCTCCAACGTCGCGACCGCCGTGTCGGGCGCCAGGCCGAGCGAGTTCCCGTCCATGTAGCGCTCGCCGTCGGGCACCGCGAAGTGGTCGCGGTAGGCGGCCAGCGGGTCCGCGTCGTCGCGCTCGCGCGCGTCGGCGAGGGAGTACCTCGCGGTGTCCGTGTCGCTCATGGCTCCGACTACGGGGCGCGACAGTTAGCGTTGGCGTCGTCGGACGATGCTCACGGGGCGAGGGCTCCGGTGGTCGGCGGAATCGGACCGGTAGCCGACCGACAGTGTCGGTGACCGCGAACGGCGCGAAGTGGACGTGACACGCCACGAATAACAATGCGGACAGTCGCGCGGAGGTGGGGTATGAGCGACGAGTCCGTACCCGTGACGCGGCGAGGGGCGACCGCCCTGATCGTCGGGATGGCGCTGGCCGGCTGTGCCAGCGGGTCGCCCACGAACCGACCGACGGCAGCCCTCCAAGAGGAGGCGGACGGCGAGACCGTCCGCGGGTACGTCGGGTCGTACCACTGGGGCTTCTTCCTACTCGACGGCGACGGCGCCGAGGTCGACCGACTGACGCTCGCTCCGGGGGACGAACTCCGGCTCACGCTGTTCAACGTGGAGGCAGAGGCCGCGGTCGAGGCGCTCCCGAGCGGGGTCCGCGACGGCATTCCCGACGAGGAGGAGCGCGCGCGGCGCAACGTGGCGGCGCTCCCCGACCCGCGCGGGACCGACTTGGAGACGCTCCACGAGGCCGCGGAAGCCTCCTACCCGGACCACGGACTCGCGATCGTCGACGACGAGTCCCTCCGAACTGGAGCGGTCGGTCCAGGCCACGGTCCCGGAGGGGGGCACCACGGTCCGCACGGAGGGTGGGGACCGGGTGGTGCAGGACCGGGTGGTCCGGGATCGGGCGGGCCCGGCGGACCGGGCGGCGGTGGATCACCGTCGACACCTCGCGGCCCCGGGCCGTCGGGGATGGGGGGACCGGGTGGCTGCTGGGGCGCCGGCGCCGGGTGGACGCTCGCGCCGCCGACGTACCTGTGGCACCATGCGACCGTCCCAGCCGAGGTGGGGTTCGTCGTCGACACGACCGGCTCCTTCGGCTTCGTGTGCACCGTCTACTGCGGCTACGGTCACCCCTACATGGTCGAACCCGGCCGGATCGTCGTTGGCGACGGGAGCTAACCGAGGAGGTCGAGGGTTCGACGAGCGACCGCCGCACGCGGTGCAGCCGGCGGTCAGTCGTCGCTCGCGGTCGCCCCCGCCTCTCGCCCGTCGTCGGCGCCGTGGTCGCCGACGACCAGCAGCGCGCCACCGACGACGACGACGCCGACGGCGACCGCGAGCGAGACACCGCGGACGGCGCCCGCGTAGCCCAGCGAGTCGGTGAGGAGGGTGACGACCGCCCCCATCGCGACCGGTGCGCCGGTCGACCCGACGCGCCCGACCGACTCCCCGAGGCTGACGAGGCCGCCGCGAAGGTCGTCGCTCGCGAGGCCAGTGATCGCCGAGC
Source organism: Halobaculum marinum (assembly GCF_029338555.1). Lineage (GTDB taxonomy): Archaea > Halobacteriota > Halobacteria > Halobacteriales > Haloferacaceae > Halobaculum > Halobaculum marinum. Next base: position 1,284,720 of record NZ_CP119989.1, read on the forward strand.
GGTACAGCGTGAGCGCGACCGAGAAGCCCGCGCCGACCGGGACACCTGCGAGGAGTGCGGCCGGCACGGATGGCGCCAGCGCGAGCCCCGCCAGCCCGACCGCCCCGACGACGAGCGAGGCGAACGTCGGCGCGGTCCGCCCGAACCGAGCGGTGATCCGCCCGGTTTGGGTCGTCGCGACGGCACTCGTGACCGAGGCGACGGCGACGAGCGCGCCCGCCGCGCCGGGGGTTCCGCCGAGCAGGCGCACGACGACGATGGAGTTGTAGGTGAGGAAGGCGAACCAGAGGAACCCCGGCGTCGCCCGTCCGACCAGCGTCGCGGCCACCGCGGGGCGCGTCGCGAGCGACAGGAGGGCGCGGACGCCGCTCGTGTCGTCGTCAGTCGACGCGTCGTCGTCCCCGCCGCCGAGGTCTGCGGACTCGTCGAACAGAAGCCAGACGGCGGCGGCGACGGGGAGCGCGGCGGCGTAGAGCGCGAACGGGAACCACCACGCCACAGCGACCAGCACACCAGACAGCAGGGGGAACACGGTGAGCGACGCGCCGACGGCGGTGAAGCGGACGCCCTGCGCGGCGGACTCGCGAGCGCCCGAGAACAGGTCGCCAGTCGCGGTGATCAGGATCGGGCCGATGCCGGTGTAGCCGACGCCCTGCAGGAGGCGGAGACCGAGTGCGACCCGGAAGTCGGTCGTCAGCGTCAACGCGACGCCGGCGAGGCCGAACAGCGCGAGGCCGGCGGCCAGCACCGGCTTGCGCCCGTAGCGGTCGGCGAGGACGCCAGACAGCGGGATACAGACGATGCCGGGTGCGGTGAACGCCGACAGGAGGAGCGCGACCTCGGCGGGCGGGACGCCGTACGGCCCCGCGAGCGTCTCGACGACCGGCGAGACGACCGACGCGCCCATCGGCGAGATGAGCGACGCCAGTAGCAACAGCCGGAAGTCCTGGTCGGCGAGCACGTCGGCGTCGTCGCCGACGACCCGACTGAGCGAGAGCGGCACACCGGGTGTCCGCGGTGCCCGCGCAAGAGCGGCACGGTCGCGGCGGTGGTCGCCGGAGCGCCACGCGACCCGACCCACGCGACCCGACCCATGCGCCCGCCGCCGCAGGCCGTCCGATCCCGTGCGGTTCTTGTCCGACTCGCCCGTGTCGCTTGCATGACCGACGCCGACCCGGCCGCGGACGCCGCGGGCGACGCCGACACGCAGGCTGCGCCACCCACAGACTCTCCCCCCCACCTCGACGACGACCTGGCGACTGTCGTCGCCGACATCGAGGCGCTCGGGGTGCCCCCGTGGCACGCCCTCTCTGTCGAGAGCGCCCGCCGGATCGAAGACGACCTGTTCGGCGGCGACGGCGATCCGGACGCCGCGCTCCCGGGCGCCGCGACGCTCGACCTCGCCGTCGACGGCCCGGACGGCGACGACCTGCCGGTGCGGGTGTACCGGCCCGAGGAGACGCCGGCGCCGACGCTCGTGTTCTTCCACGGCGGCGGCTGGTGTCTCGGCACGCTCGACTCTGCAGACGACCTCGCGCGCCGCCTGTGCCGCCGGGTCGGCGCAGTCGTCGTCTCCGTCGACTACCGACTCGCGCCCGAACACCCGTTCCCCGCCCCCGTCGACGACGCGATCCGAGCGCTGGAGTGGACCCGCGAGCACGACGCCGAGTTCGGCGGCAACGGTGTCGTCGGGGTCGCCGGCTCCTCGGCTGGGGCGAACCTCGCGGCGGCGGCGTCGCTGGCGACGCCCGAGGGGAATCTCCCAGCGGTCCAGACGCTGCTGTACCCGATCACCGACCGGGCGTTCACCACGGACTCCTACGAGGCGAACGCCGACGGCCCGCTCCTCACTCGCGAGGACATGCGCTACTTCTGGCAGACGTACCTCCGGTCGGACGTGGACGCGGCCAACCCCTACGCCGCACCACTGCGCGCCGCCGACCTCGGGCACACCGCGCCCGCGGTCGTCGTCACCGGCGAGTGCGACCCGTTGCGCGACGACGGCGCCGCCTTCGCCGCCCGCCTCGACGACGCCGGCGTCGACGTGGCGCACCTCGACTACGAGGGGATGTGCCACGGCTTCCTGTCGTTCGCCGACGAGGTGGCCGCGGCCGACGCCGCGTTCGACGACCTCGCGGCGGCGACGCGCGAGCGGTTGGCGGCGGCCGACGGCGAGTGAGCCTCGGCCGGCGACCGCAGTCGCCTCGGCGCAGGGGCCGCGCTCCCCTCACTCGTCGTCGTCGATGCGGAGCGCGGCGACCAGCCGAGCGGTGACGACCGCCGCGACCACGTCGAGCGCTCCCGCCTCGTCGGCGGACTCGTCGCCGAAGATGCCGAGCGGAATCGTGCCGCCGGCGACGTCGTAGTGACCGCCACAGCTCCCCACGTCGCTGAACGCCCGTCTGAGCACCTCGCCGATGTGGATCCGCGCGTCCGGCGAGCGCGCGCTCAGGTGGATCTTGTCGTGGACGACGCCGAAGACGATGGCCGTCTCGACGCCCTCCAGCGTGGCGAGGTAGTCGGCCGCCTGCGGGAGCGCGTCGCGCTCGCCCGTCCGACCGACACCCGAGACGAGCACCGAGCGCTCGATCCGTCGGTTCGAGATGGCGGTGGCGATGGTGTCGAGCGTCTCCCCCGTGACCGACGGCGTGGACAGCTTCCGGAGCAGTTCTCGGTCGGCGTCGTCGTGGAGGAACGCCGCGGCCTCGTACTCTGCACGTGTCACGCCGCGGAGAAACTCCAGCGTCTCGCGACGGATCGCGAACAACAGCGCCGTCGCGAGCGTCGCGTCGAGGGGGACGTCGAGGCTGCGGACGTACTCCGTCAGGATCGTCGCCGCGGCGCCCGTCCCCTCGCGGTGGTCGACGAACCGCGCGTCGATCGACTCCGTAGGGTGGTGGTCGATGACGATGTCGACCGGCGTGCCCGGCGGCACGTCGTTGTTCTCCCCGGGGTGTGAGTGATCGACGAACGCGAGCAACGTGTCTCCGGGCCTGTCGACGACGATTTCCGGGTCGAACGGCACGAGGTCGATGTCGAGCAGGTTCACGAACGCGCGATTCTGCTGGTGGGAGATGTCGCCGCTGTAGAGGATCCGCCGCTCGTCGATGCCGGCGGCGGCGGCGATCCGGCCGAGCGCCATCGCGCTCGCCAGACAGTCCGGGTCGGGGTTGTTGTGGCAGACGATGTTGATCTCGTTCGCCCCCGCGAGCAGGTCGTGGAGCCGGTGGGGCGCGTCCATCTGTCGACCTACGCCGCGAACTCTGTTAGGTGTGGTGACAATTCGCATGCCTCGCGTGTCGCTCACGACGGAGCCACGTCGCCCCTCACGCGTCGAGTGCGGTCGCGACCGCTTTGACTACTGTCGGGTCGTCCGTCCAGAAGCCGGTGTAGGCGTCGCCAGTCTCGCGGGCGACGAGGCCGCACGCACGCTCCTCGTGGCCGCCGCCGTCGAACGCCAGCACCCAGAAGCGGGCGAGCGGGTCGTCCTCGCCCTCCTCGAGCGCGTGGTAAGTGATGCCGGGGACGGCCGGTGGCTCCCAGTCGGCGGCGCCGTAGACGTGGACGTCGAGCGCGGTGTCGTCGACGAGCACGCGGTACACCGGCAACTGCGTGCGGAACGTCGAGAGCGACTGGAAGCAGACGCGCAGCGTCCCGTGGCCGACGCGGTAGGCGCGGTCTTCGATCTCGCGGCTGACCGCGAGCAGTTCCCGTCTGCGTATCGACGTGAACACGGTGTCGTCGAGCGCGTCGAAGAACACCCGGTACCCCTCCGAGACGCCGTCGCGCTCGCCCGGGCGAGCGATCGGCGGTTCGAGCAGACTGTCCACGTCGGCGAGGCTCACCATCCCGGCGAAGGTGCCGTCCTCCTCGACGACGAGAAACGGGTCGGGACCGTCCGGTGGGAGCGTCTCCGTGGCGACCTCGACGTTCCGGTTCGGGAACCGGTCGAGCACGTCGTCGTCGCCCTCGCGACGGTACACGGTGAACCGACGCCCGCGGTCGGTCAGACCGCGGAGCAGGGAGTCGAGGGTGTCGCCCGACTGGTCGGGGGTCGTCACCGTCGGTGCGCAGACTCTGCGGCGATGCTCCGCCGGACGAGGTCGGCGACGTCTGGCGGGACCTCGGTCGGGGCGACTACCCTCGACTCAGGGTCGTACGCGATCAGCCCCACGTCAGCGAGCACCGGAAGGTCCACGTGGTGGAGTCTGACGGCGATCCGGTCGCGCTCGGCGGGCGATCCAACACCGTTCGACTCGCTGACCTCCCAGCCGAGAAGCACCGTCGCGATGTCGTCAACGTGACGCACGCCGCTGTCGAGGAGGATTGCCATCGTTCGCCGCCGCCCCCGCCCGGCTAACGCCCGGTACAGGTCGTCTTCCGCCAGCAACTGGGACACCTCTGCGGCCGGCCCGGGCGACGACTGTTCCGTCCAATCTACGTCGTCTCCCATACTGTGTGGCTAGAAGCACCGCTGTTAGTTAACGAATCGTACAGATTTCTGACCTGTTAGCTGTCCTCGGAGCCGACTGTCCGCCGAGGGGACACCGGCGGCTCGTGACTCACCGACCGGCGGACAGGCGCTCGTAGACCCCCCACGAGGCGTCCTCGGTCGGCGGGTCGACGCGCTCGCCGTCGACGAACACACCGCTGCCCGCAGTCACGTCGCCCACGACGCCGACGGGCGTCCCTCGCGCCTGCAACGCCGCGACCACGCGGTCGACGGCGTCGGGGTCGACGGCGAGCAACAGCGTCCCCGACGTGGTGCACGCCCACGGGTCGATGTCGAGCGCGCGGCAGGTCGCCAGCGCCGCGTCGACCGTCGGGACTGACGCGCGGTCCACGTCGATCCGGACGCCTGCCGCCGCGGCTGTCTCGCACAGCGCGCCGCGCAAGCCGCCCTCCGTCGCGTCGTGCATCGCCGTGACCCCTGCCGCGGCGTCGCCCGACCGGGCCGCCTCGCGCCCCGCCGTCGCGGCCGCGAGCGCGTCGCGGACGACGCTCGTCTCGTCGATTAAGGCGGCCGCCTCGGCGAGTGTCGACTCGTCGAGGCCGCGGTCGGCCAGCGCGTCGGGGAACACCGACGCGAACAGGCCGGCGGTCTCCACAGCGGGCCCCTTCGTGACGAGCAGGCGGTCGCCCGGGCGAGCGCCGTCGGGTCGGATCACGTCGTCGTGGTCGCCGACGCCGAGCACCGTGGCCGCCCCCACCCACGGGAGCGACGCGCCGGGGTAGCGGGCGGTGTGGCCCGTCGGGACGGCGACGCCGAGCGCCTCGCACTCGGCGGTCATCGCCGCCCAGAAGGCGGCGAACTCGTCGTCGGACACCTCCTGCGGGAGCGCGAACGACGGGCACAGGTGGGTCGGCGCGACCCCCGACACCGCCACGTCGCCGAGGGCGAACGACAGCGCGAACCGGCCCGCCCGCTCGTACCCCAACTCGGGGAGCAGCGAGATGGGGTCGGTTGCACAGACGACCGCCCGGTCGGCCACGTCGAGCACGCCGAAGTCGACGCCGTGGGCGGGGCCGACGCGCACGTCGTCGCGGTCGGCGCCCAGCGCGGGACGCACCACCGACTCGAACGTGTCGCGGTCGACCTTCCCCCGACGGGGGGTGCGGTCGTCGGTCATGTGTCGACGTGCCGGGCGCCGCCTCAAAGCGGTTCCGTCACGGTGTCGCTCAAAAGCGCGGCGCCATCGGGTGCGCCACCTCGTGTTCGGTCCTCGGGTCCGGTCGGTCCAGCGTCGCCTCGTGGCCGTCGGGCCAGCGGACGGTGACGCGTTCGGGGCGCTCCTCGCCCAAGCCGACGTGCGCCACCGGTTCCATCTGGCACAGGTAGCCAGAGCCCGCACAGACGACCTTCCGGGTGGTTCGGGAGGCGGTCTCGACGGTGACGGTCGCTCCGCGAGCGGGCGCGCCGTACTGGGTGGTCGGGCGGACGCGCAGCCAGTCGTTCTCCGTCGCCTCCGGGACGGTGTACAGGGTGAGCGGCTGGGCGGCGAGTTCGCCGTGGACCACCAACAACTCCAGCGCGCCGTCGCCGTCGAAGTCCGCGACGGCGGCGCCGGTGCCGAGTCCTCTCGGCTCGGTCGCCGCGCCGGCGCCGAGTGTCGTCCACCCGTCGTCGGTCTTGCGGAACAGCCGGTTCTCGCCGCCCATCACGTTGCAGAACAGCTCCTCGCGACCGTCGTTGTCGAAGTCGGCGGCGACGAGCGTCCGCACCCGCGTCGTTGACGCGAGGTCGGCTGGGGCGGCGTCGATGAACGTATCGAGGCCGCCGTCCGGGCGGGTCCCCTCCGGCGGGCGCGGCGTGTCGTCGAGGTTGGGACGGTCGGCGTCGCGCACTCCGTCCGTCGCGTCCGGCCCGCCGCCGGGGCGTGCGGTCCCGTCCGGGTCCGTCGTGAACAGCCGACTCGGCGTCTCCCACCCGCCGACCGCGAGGTCGCCGTCGGCGACCGTGACCCCGCGGGCGTTCGTCCCCGGGTCGGCCACCCCCACCGCCTCGGCGACGTCGCGGAAGTGGCCCGTCTCGTTGCGGAACAGGCGGTTTCGACCCCGGTCGACGCCGACGAACAGGTCCATCCGGTCGGAGACGAGCGGGCCGGCGTACAGCGAGCGCGCGCCGGCCTCGACGTCGAGGCCGACTGCGCCTGCCATGTCAGAGAGTTCGCCGTCGTCGCCCAGTTCGTAGAAGCGCGAGGGGAGCCCGTAACAGGCGACGAACACGCCGTAGCGGCCGGTGCCGTAGCGGTCGATTGCGGCGACCGAGCGGCCGGCGCGGAAGTTGCCTCGACTGGCGTTGACCGCGAGGCCGAACAGGTCGCGCCAGCGCACGTCGGGGTGGTCCGGGCGCACGTCGACCGGGTCGAGGAGGAGGTCGGTGTCGCGCGTGCGCCCCTCGTAGGCGTTCGTGTTGTGGACGTACACTTCCTCGGCGCCGTCGGCGTCGAGGTCGGCGGCGACGACGCCGATGGCGTGGCGCCCCTCGTCGGCGACGGCGGGCGTCGCCACGTCGTGGAGGGCACCATCTCGCCACGTGAGGAGTCGGTTGGCCGGCCCGTGCCCGGTGACGAGCGCGCAGGGTCCGCTCACACCGGGAGTGACGGCGACCCCGTAGCCGCGGTGGGGCGTGTCGTCGGCGACGTCCTCGGACCGGTCCGCGAACACGCGCGGTGCTCAGAGGCCGTTGCACAAGAGCGCTCCGTTCCGCCCCCCGAGGAACAACGCTTTTCGGACGCCGGACCGAACGCCGGCGTATGGCAGACGACGACCCGACGGACGCAGGCGAGGGCGACGAGGGAGAGGCAGAGGAGAAGTCCTTCCGCGAGCGGGTCGAAGAGATCCGCGAGCGACGCGAACAAGAGCGCGAGGAGGGCGAGGGCGGCGCGCCCTCCCCCGAGGAGATGATGGGCGGCGGCGGCCCCGGCGGCATGGGCGGCGGCAACCCGTTCGCGCAGATGATGGGCGGCATGATGGGCGGCGGCGGCCCCGGCGGCATGGGCGGCGGACAGCCCGGGATGGGCGGCCCCGGCGCCCGCGAGGAGGAGTCGGTCGGTAACGAGGAACTGGTGCGCGAGGTGCGCCAGCTCCGCGACGAGGTGCGCGACGCGACGCGGCAGCTCCAGCGGATCGCACAGGCACTGGAAGACTAACGCGAGACGCGAGCGGAGCGAGCGTTTCAGCACTCGACGACATTCTTGCGATGACGCGTCACGCGACCCGACAGCGCTGGCGCCGAGCTACTCCGTCACCGCCTCGTACACTTCCTCCAGACGGTCGACCGCGTGCTCGACGCTCGTCTGCTCGCGGCGGTCGAGACACGCCGCCGACAAGGCGTCGCGCTCCGCGAGCGTCCGGTCGAGCGCGGCGGCGAACGCCGCCGTGTCGCCGTGGGGGTAGTGGTGGCCTGTCTCGCCGTCGACGACGGTGTCGGCGAGCGCACCCGCGTCGACGCCGACGACGGGCGTGCCGCAGGCGTTCGCCTCCAAGGCGACGAGGCCCTGCGTCTCGACGGGCGAGGGGAACAGGAACGCGTCGAGGCAGGCGTAGAAGGCGGGCAACTCCTCGCGCGGGAGGAACCCGAGGAAGCGTGCGTCGACGCCGGCCGCCTCGCAGGCGTCCCGGACGGCGTCGCGTGCGGGCCCGTCGCCGCCGAACACGAGCGTCGCGTCGGCGTCGGCGGCGGCGACGGCGGGCGGTATCTCCTCCAGTTCCTTCTCGAACCCGTGGCGGCCGGTGTAGCCGACGACCGGGCCGTCGCCGCGGAGCGGGAGGTCGTACTCGGCGCGGAAGGCGTCGACGGCGTCGTCGTCCGGGCGCGCGAAGAAGTCGGTGTCGACGCCGTTGGGGACGACCTCGACGCGCGTGTCGACGCCGATGTCGCGGAGGTGGTCGCCGGCGGGTTCGCTCGGGACGACCACGGCGTCGGCGGCGTTCATGTACCGGCGCTCGTAGCGGCGGGCCGCCCCCTCGACGAGGACCTGCGCGGGGCCGGCGGCGAGGTAGTCGGCGTACTCGGCGGTCGGGGTGTGGTAGGAGGCGACCAGCGGTGCGTCCGCCCTGCGCGCGAGGTACAGTCCCGAGAGGCCGAGCGCGAACGGCGTGTGGGCGTGGATCACGTCCGCGTCGCGGACGGCGTCGGGGACGCCCGGGAGCCCCATCCTGAAGCCGTCGTAGAACGGGAAGCCGACGCTGCGGGTGGTGTACTCCCCGTCCCCGGGTTCGTAGTCGGGCGCGCCGGGGAACACGACGTCCATGCGACCGCCGCGCTCGCGCCAGCGCCGGCGCCACGACTCCAACGTGTAGGTGACGCCGTTCACCGTCGGCAGGTACGTGTCGGTGAACGCGGCGACGGTTCGAGGGGTCACTGGCCGGAGCCTTCTCCGGGTCGCGTGAAACCGGTTTCGTCTCGCGGCCGACTCACGAGAGGAGGCCCTCGTACGTCGCGACGAGTTCCTCGCCGACGCGCTCCAGCGAGTGCTCGGCGGCGGTCTCGCGGGCGTTCTCGGCGAGGCGCTCGCGCAGGTCGGGGTCGTCGGCGAGGCGGTGCAGCGCCTCGACCATCTCCTCGCGCGTCTCACACAGCAGGCAATCGTGCCCGTCCTCGAAGTACTCGCGGAACACGGGGATGTCGCGGAGGACGCACGGCTTGCCGCACGCCATCGCCTCCAGCACGACGATACCCTGGTTCTCCTCTTTCGTCGGGAAGAAGAACACGTCGCCGGCGCCGAACGCGCCGGGCTTGTCGTCGACCCAGCCGGAGAAGGTGACGTTCTCCGGGGGGTGCTGCGTCCACTTCCTGACCGTCGGCGACGCCTGGGGCCCGGAGTCGACCGTCCCGAACCACGCGAAGTCGTACGGCGTACGCTCGGCGACCTCACAGAAGTCGGTGAGTCCCTTGCGCTCGAACACGGAGCCGACGGCGAACATCACGACGCCGTCGAGGTTGAACCGCTCGCGGTACTCGTCGCGGTAGTCGGCGTGGTCGGCGACGGAGCCGAAGTCGATGCCGTTCGACATCGCACGGATCGGTGCGGTGACGGGGTACGCTTCGAGGCGGCGCTTGGTGTACTCGGAGGGCGTGATCACCAGATCCGCCTGCGAGTAGAACCACCGGAGGTACCGACGCAGGGCGGGCGCGATGGTGGTCGACCCGCGGAAGCTCTCGCGGAAGTCCTCGCTGGTCACGTGGCAGTGGAGCACCAACGGCGTGTCCGTGCGCTTGGCGTGGCGCGCGAGCGCGAGGCTTGCGGGGCCGATGAGGTTCAGGTGGACCACGTCCACGTCCGCGAGGAACCCGCGGCCGCGGAGGCCGTTGGTGAGTCCCTCGACGGGGTCGCCGTCGGGCCACGGCGAGGTGACGACTTCCACGTCGGCGCCGGCGTCGCGGGCGCGTTCGATCGCCTCGACCTGCTGGTCGTGGGCGGTGCCGATACCGGCGCGGTGGAGTTGCGACGACAGTTCGAGGTAGTCGAGGACGCGCACGGTCTGTTGGCGTCGCTTCTCCGCGGTGGGGTTTGAGCGTGCTGGATCAGATCCGCGCCGGTCGCCGCGCCGCCTCGTCCTGTGAACGCGGGTTGCGATCCACAACGCTTGACCTCCGCACCGCCAACGACACACCCGATCACGTGACCAAACGCCTGTTCACCACGCTGTGTGGCCTCGTGTTCCTCGTCAACCTGGGCCGCGTCGCGTTCGCCCCACTCGTCCCCGAGTTCCAGCAGAACCTGGGCATCTCGGCTGCTGCCGTCGGCTCGGTCACGTCGCTCGTGTGGATCGGCACCGCCGCGCCGCGCATCCCGGTCGGGTGGGTGCTGACGCGGGTCGCGCGCGAGCGGGTCGTCCTCGCGACCGGCGTCGCGCTGTCGGTTGCTTCGGCGCTCACGGCGACCGCCGACACCCTCCTCGCGCTCCAGACAGGCGCCTTCGCCGTCGGCCTCGCCACCGGCGGCTACTTCGTCGCCGCCATTCCGCTCATCGGCAAACTGTACCCCGAGGCGACCGGGCGGGCGGTCGGCGTCCACGGCACCGCCAGTCAGGTCGCGAGCGTCGTCGCCCCGGCGCTCGTGCTCGCGGTGATCGCGCGACTCGGCGACTGGCGCGTCGTGTTCTCGCTGCTCGCCGTCGGCGCCGCCGTGCTCACCGTCGTGCTGTTCGTCGTGGTCCGTCTCGGCGGCCCCGACGGTGGCTCCGTCACCGACGGCCCGGCGACCGACGCCGCCCCGGAGTCGCGGAACTTCCGCGCGGCGCTGTCGCACTGGCGGATCGTGCTCGCGGGGATGTCGCTCGTCGCGGTGGCGGGCTTCGCGTGGCAGGGCGTGTTCAACTTCTACGTGAGCTACCTGCTCTCGGAGGGGCTGAGCGACGCGAACGCGAACCTCCTCCTCACCGTCGCGTTCGCCGCCGGCGTCCCCGCGTTCTGGCTCGGCGGTCGTCTCGCCGACCGACTCCCGAAGGTGCCGTACCTGCTCGCACTCAACGCCGCGTTCCTCGTGTCGTTGGTCGCGCTCACGTACGCACGGTCGCTGGTGGCGTTCGCCGCCGTCTCGGTCGCGCTCGGCTACGCCGCCCACGCGCTGTTTCCCGCGGTCGACACGTACATGCTGTCGACGCTCCCGGCACCCGACCGCGCGAGCGCCTACGCCGTCTTCTCGGGGGCGTCGCTGCTGTTCGAGGCGAACGGCTCCGGCGTCCTCGGCGCACTCACGGACTCGGGAGTCGCCTTCGACTGGGTGTTCCGCCTGTTCGCCGCCGGCGTAGCCCTGTTGTTGGTCGTCGCGGGCGCGCTGTACCTCGCCGGTCGGTTCCCGACGCCCATCGACGAGTCGCCAGGCGGGGGGTGACCAAGGTCACGGAGCGCGTGGGGGGTGCCGGGACTCGCTGGATCCACACCGTGGGTATCGGAACCAAGTGACGGACCGTTATTGTTAGATACTCGCACTCCGCGACTCGAGCCATGCCGACCGAGCGCCACGCGACGATCGCCGACCGCGTCGAGGAGTACTGGGCGTGGGCCGCGGGGGCGCTGTTCCTGCTGGTGACGGTCGACCTGCTGACGACGATGTACGCCGCCGCCGCCGTCGGGCGTGCTGCCGAGGCGAACCCGCTGGTCCGGTGGGCGTTGGGCCACCCGCTTCCGGTGCTCGTCGCGCTCAACCTCGCGGCGGTCGTGCTCGCGGCGGTCGTGTTCCACGGCGTGTTCGAGACGTACCGCGTCACCTCGCCACGCGTCCGGCCGTACTACGGTCTCGTGATCGAGACGTGGCTCGGCCTCCTCCTCGCCGCCGGCCTCGCCATCTACGCCAACAACCTCACCGTGATCGTCCTCGGCGCGAGCCTGCTGTAGCTGGGAGTTGGCGCCGTCGTCCCCGTCTGGCTCACGCCGACCCTCCTTCCGACTGACTGCGAACGTTCATATCCGAGAGCGGCGCCATCGACGGATTGAACCCCGTGGCTACCCCCGATTCCACCGTGACCGAGGCGACGGACGAGGCGTGGCGCAGCGTGTTCGGACACGACGAGCCGTACCCCAAGCAAGCCGACGGCATCGAAGCCGCGCGCACCGTCGCCGCCGCCGACGGCTTCCTGACGCTGGAGGGCGCCTGCGGCACCGGGAAGACGATGCTGGCGCTGACCGCCGGCATCGACCTGGTGCGCGACCCCGACAGCGACTACGAGCGCGTACTCGTCCTCACCAGCGTCAAGCAACAACTCCGCCAGTTCGAGGCGGACCTCCGAACGATCAACGAGGGGCTGCCCGACGACTGGCGCCCCGTCTCCGGGATGACGCTCGTCGGCAAGGCCGACGTGTGTCCGTACGCCCGCGAGAACCGCGGCGGCGTCGACACGACCAACGTGTACGAGCGCTGTGAGGGCCTCCGCGAGCGCACCCGGAACCTCGTCGGCGACGCCGACGGCGGCGAGACCACCGCGGGCGCGCTCGTCGAGCAGGCTCGTCGCGCCCAGACCGGCTTCGCCGACACCGGCGACGACGGCGTCGACTACCTCGAGACCGCCGGCGAGCCGACGCCGTACCTCCCGTCGATGCCCGAACACGGCGGGAGCGCCACCCGCGACGGCGTGGAGTTCTGTCCGTTCTACGCGCGCTACCTCGACGACCTGCCGGAGGACGGCGACGCCGCCGAGGCCGTCCCGTTCGACTTCACCGACCGTGGGCTCATCGACGCCGAGGAGTTGGTCCGGCTGTCGGCGGGCCACGGCACCTGCCCGCACTCGATGATGGGCGCCATCCTCCCGCAGGTGGAGGTCGTCGTCGGCAACTACTACCACGCGTTCGACCCGACCACCGTCGGCGGCTTCACGGGCGCGCTCGTCGACGACTCGACGTTCGTCGTCTGCGACGAGGCGCACATGCTCGAACCGCGCGTCCGCGACCTCGTCTCGGACGGCGTCGCCGACACGAGCCTGCGCGACGCAGAGAACGAGTTGACCCGCGTGATCCAGCCCGTCCAGTTCGAGGACGCCGGCCAGCGCGCGCAGGGGACGACGGACGCAGACCTCGTGCGCGGCGAACTCGCCGACGCCGAGGTGAGTCTGGACGAGGTGAAACTGCTCCGGGAGTTCGTCACCGACCTCCGCGAGGAACTCGACCGCCGCGTGACGGGCTTCCTCGACGCCGAGCGCGTCGGCTGGCGCGAGAACCTCACCGACCTCGACGACGAGGAACTCCCCCTCCGCGACCCGGAGGAGCCGGCGGTCGACGAGATTACCGAGTGGGCCCGCGACGCCGGCTACGGCGAGGACGTGTGGGCGCGCGCCGAGCAGGTCGGCGCGGTCGCCGCCCGCATCCTCGACGAGGCCGAAGACGAGGACCGCCAGCGTGCGGCCCCCGGAGTCGGGCGGACGCTGAACGCGTGGTACCGCTGCGACCACGAGTCGTACTTCCGCGAGTTGGAACTGAACCGGACGTGGGACGAGACGGCGCCGCCGGACTCGTGGCGCCGGGCGTACTCGGCCCGTCTCGCACTGCACAACTGCGTGCCCGCCGACGCCATCGGCGAGCGCCTCGCCGAGTTCGGCGGCGGCGTCCTCATGTCGGCGACGCTCGCGCCGCTGGACGTGTTCGAAGAGGTGACGGGGCTCAACTACCTCGAATCGGAGGGTCGCCCCGTCGAAGAGCGAACGTACGGGCTCGGCTTCCCCGAGGAGAACCGCGAGTCGTTCGCGCTCGACGTGCCGAAGTTCACGTACTCCAACCGCGGCCCCACGGGCGAGGACAACGAGACGCGCCGGGCGCACGTCGACGCCGCCGCGGAGGTGGCGAGCACGACGCCCGGGAACGTGCTCGTCGGGATGCCCAGTTACGGCGAGGCGGAGTGGATGGCGGGCGCGTTGGACGCAGACGCCCGGGTCGACAAGCCGGTCCTGCTCGACGAGTCGAGCGACGACACCGCCACCGAGTCACTGAAGGCGGACTTCTTCGCCGGCGACGCGAAGGTGCTCGTCACCAGCATCCGCGGCACCCTCACCGAGGGCGTGGACTACGAGGGCGACCGCCTCGCGGCGGCGGTCGTCTGCGGCGTTCCCATCATCAACACGTCGTCGCCGCGGACGCGCGCGGTGAAGACGGCGTACGACCGCGAGTTCGGCGACGGCTTCGAGACAGCACTGACGGTTCCGGCGGTCCGGAAGGCGCGGCAGGCCATCGGGCGAGTGATCCGCGGCACCGACGAGGTCGGTGTCCGCTGTCTCGTCGACGCGCGGTACGCTCGCGAGTCGTGGAACGGGGTCCGAGAGTACCTCCCCGAGTACGAACGCGAGGAGTTCCGCCCTGTGAGTTCGGACATGCTCCGCTTCGGGTTGGAGCGGTTCTGGGACGGCCACCGGTAGCCGGGTGCCGTCTTCTCGTCAGCCTCCTCAGCGGCGAGCGACGCAGACGAACGTCTCGCGGCGCGTCTCGGCGCGCTCGACGGTGAACCCGGCCTCCTCGAAGGCGCTCGCACAGTCGCCGACGCCGAACCGTTCGTCGGTCGGCGGTCCCGCGTCGCCGGGACCGTCGCGGGTCCAGTCGACCGTGACCACACGGCCGCCGGGGCGGACGACACGCGCGAGTTCCGCCAGCGACTCGTCGGTCGCGTACTCGTGGTACGTCATCGTCGAGAACGCCGCGTCGAGCGCGTCGTCGGCGAACGGGAGGTCCGCGACGCCCGCGGTCACCGTCTCGACCGTCTCCGGCAGCCCTTTCTCGGCGTACAGGTCGTGCATCTCCGCCTGCACGTCGACGGCGTAGCAGGCGCCGACGTGGGGCGCGACGACGTCCGTGTAGAAGCCGGTCCCCGACCCCAGGTCGGCGACGGCGTCGTCGTCGCCGAGCGCGAGCATCGCGAGCAGTTCTTCGCCGGAGCAGTAGCGGAAGCGACTCGGATCCTCCAGCGCGTCGGCGCGGTCGACGTCGAACGTGTGGAATCCCATCGTCCGCCGTTCGACGGGGACCGGCTAAACATCCCCGGGACGCCGGCGGCAGTCACCCCCGGCAGGGTTTAAGTCCGATCGCGGACCACAGTCGAGTATGTCAGTCCGTATCCGACGCCCACGCGAGCGCGTCTGCGAGCGGTGCGGTCGCGAGGAGCGGTTCGACGACGCGACCGAGAGTTGGGTCGTCGCCGACGACGCCGCGGGCGAGGTGTACTGCGTCCACGAGTGGGACATCAACGGCACGTTCGTCCCGTTCGAGGAGGTCGACGACGGCGCCGCCGGCGCGTAAGCCGGTCGTGCCGACGCTGTACGTCACCGCCCCGCCGGGCGCCGCCGCCGACCTGGCGAAGACGCTCGTCGACGAGCGCCTCGCCGCCTGCGTCAACCGCGTCCCGTGCCGCTCCACCTACCGCTGGGACGGAGCGGTCGTCGCCGACGACCCCGAGGAGGTACTGTTCGTGAAGACCACCGCCGACCGCGTCGCCGAGACGGAGGCGCGCATCGCCGAGGCGCACCCGTACGACACGCCGTGTGTCGAGCGCTTCGAGGAAGACGCGGTCGCAGAGCCGTTCGCCGCGTGGGTCGCCGACGCGACCACGCCGGAGTAGTCGGCACGGCGGCCCGTCTCCGCGCCCCTCTCGTCGCACCCGGGATCCGGGCCCGTGAGTCAGACCCGCCTGTCGGCCCGCTCGATCACCGCCGCCAGCGCCGCGAGCGTGCCGTCCATGTACCCCTCGTCGAGCACGGTGTCGGCGGCCTCACGCGCCGTCGCGTCGGCGTTCGCGACCGCGTAGCTGTCGCCCGCGACGCGGAACGTCGAGGCGTCGTTCATCGAGTCGCCGACGGCGACGAACTCGCCGGGGTCGCGGTCGAGCACCGCCGCCGCCTCCTCCAGCGCCGCGCCCTTGCTCACGTCGGGGTCGGTGAGGTGGTACGCGTAGCCGGTGTCGAGGAACGTCAGGTCGAACTCGTCGGCGACCGCCCGGAGCAGGTCCTCGTCGGCGTTGAGGCGCGCCGCGACCTCCGTCTCGCGCCAGCGGTTCGCCGTGTCTGCGTCGCCCCACCCGAGGTCGCCGCCGCGCTCGCGGAACGCCGCCACCGCGCGAGCCACCCGGTCGGCGTCGCCCGTGACGCGCACCGTCTCGTCGACGCAGACGATGCCGCCGTTCTCCGCGACGACGCGCTCGGGGATGCCCGCGAAGTGACACAGCGCGACCGGGTACGGGAACGACTTCCCCGTCGCGAGGACGACCGGCGCGGGCCAATCGGGGAGCACGCGGAACACCCGCGGGTCGACGGTGTGGTCGGGCGTCGTCAGCGTGCCGTCGATGTCGAGCGCCAGCGGCGGGAGGTCGGCGTCCGGCGGCACGTCGAGACACGGCGGCGACTGCTCGGTCATGGGCGTGGACAAGAGACGAGGGCGGATAAGCGGCGACCTTCGGAGCGACGGCGAGCGGCGGCGCCCCGCGGTCGGACTGTCGCGGCTATCGCATCCCCGGCGGCGGGCCGTCGTCGCCGAGGTCGTCGTCGCCGGTGTCGACGTCGAGGCCCATCTCCTCGCGCTGTTCGCGCAGCGCCTCGATCTGGCGGCGGTAGTAGAGGAGGCCGCCGGCGCCGACGACGGTGAACACGGCGAACACCGCGCCGAAGATCTGCACGTCCTGCGGGAGGTAGAACTGGACGATCACCGAGCGCGACTGCACGTCGTCCCAGCGGATGTGGAGGCGACTCTCGTCGTCGATGCTGGTGGTCGCACCACCGGGGCTGGCGTCGCCAAACACCGGCAGCGACGTGCGGCGGTTCGGCGGGAGGACGACCTCGTAGGAGCCCGTCACGTACGTCGGGAGCGCGAACCGCTTCGGCGTCGACCCCGCGGTGAACGCGAGGCGGTCGCCGTCGACGTCGCCCTCGCCGGGGAGGTCGATGCGGACCACGTCGCGCGTCTGATCGACGGCGCCGCGCCGGTGGAGTTCGGTGCCGTTGATCACCGTCCCGTTGGGGTAGCGGTACCGAACCGCGCGCACGTCGAGCGGGTTCGTCCCGCCGAGTCCGTCGCGGCGGAACAGTTCGATCTCGCTCCCGTTGACGGCGTACACCGCCGAGAACGTCGCGTCCTCGTTGATCGTGATGTGGGCGTCGAGGTCGTCGTCGACACTCTCGTTCCAGGCGTACGACCCGCCGGGCGGCGCCGCGTCGAGTCGCTCGGCGGGGACGGAGCCGCCGCCGAGCAGGCCGAGACAGCCCGACAGCGACAGCATCGCGACCAGCGCGACCACCGGGAGGAGCCGACTCCGATCCATCTGTTACTGGGGGACGACCGCCTTCAGTTCGGAGGGCAGGTAGCCGCCGATCGACGCGAGGAGTCCGGGGGCGTCGGTGTTCTCCCGGCAGATGATGCTCTGTTCGAGCAGGCCGAGGCGCTCGACGGTGACGATGTCGTTGGCGTGGCCGGCGCGGTTCACCGTCGCGCGCGTCTCCGCGCGGGTCGCGGAGTTGACGTTCACGCGGCCCTGGCCGCGCGTCCAGTCGTACAGGCGGTCGCGCTCGGCGTCGGCCAACTCGTGGTCGCCGTCCTCGTCGTACACGAACTGGAGGGTGGTGTGCTGGACGATGCCGAACCGGTCGCGGATCTGCTCGGGGGTCCCGGCGCCGAGGCCGAGGCCGTCGGCGGGGATGCGGACCTCCGTGCCGGCGTCGAGGACGAACCCGTCCTCGTCCCACCCCTCTAGCGTGCCGGCGTACGTCTCGCCGTCGCTGAAGTGGTCGGTGATCTCCCCCCACTCCTCGCGGAGGACGTTGCGAGCGACGGTCTCGTCGTCGCCGGAGACGGTGACGGACACGAAGTCGTCGTGGCGCACGCCGACGTCGAACTCGACGTCGAGGTCGCCCAACTCGTTGCCCACCAGCGAGGTCATCCCGTCGAGTGCGCGGTCGCGAGCCTCACCGGAGACGTAGCACTTGGTCGCGAGGACAACCATCTACGCTTCCGCCTCGGCTTCGTCGCGGTCGACGTTCAACTCGTCGCGGAGCTGGTCGATGCGCCACTCCATCGCCTCGACGAGGCGGGAGTTCTCCATCGACTCCAGCGGCGACCCGCACTCGGGGCACTCGAAGCCGAACTCCATCGCCTCCTCAAACTCGAAGCGGATGGAGTCGACCTCACACAGGTAGAACTGGTGGTCGGACTCGTAGGAACGGCGCTTCTCCAGCCCCTCCAGGAGCCGGTGCATCTCCTCGTCGAGGTTCTCCGGGATGTTCTCGTAGTGGAACGTCCACAGGTACGTGAGCCACCCGGAGTCCTCGTCGCGGACGCGACGGTAGGAGGCCAGGTCGTTCTCGTACAGGATGAACAGCGCGCGGCGGACGTCGTTCAACTCCAGTCCCATGTCCTCGGCGAGCTCCTCGTCGGTGACCTCGCCATCCGGCGGGGCCGCCGCGACGGGCATCCCCGTCGGGCCGACGAGCTCGTGGAGGTACTTCTGGATGACAGGGTCTCCAAGGAGGTCCTCAAAAGCCATTTGTCGAAACTGCGGGCGGATGTCGGTTAAAGTCACCGACTCGTCGGGTCCACTCGCCCGCTAGCGGCGGTTGCGCGACGGATCGACCCCGGCGACAACGGGCGGACAGTTATGCCGTGTGAACCCGACACGCCGAACCGACGTATGTCGGTGTTTCCCACGCTCCCGACGGCGACGCTCGACGCCGGGGGCTGGCGCGAGCGCGAGCGACGCGAGACGCGCGCGTTCGACGCCAAGGTGGTCACCGTCGACGCCGCGACCGTCGTCTACGAAGACGTCGACCTCCGCGAGCGCCTCCGCGAGGCGACTGGCCTCGACCGCCTGTGGCGCTTCTTCGTCGCGAGTCGACTGACGCTGACGCCGTCAGCGACGCCCTCACCGCCGCTCACGCGGATCATCGCCAATCGCGCCCACGCGGGCTTCGCCGACACGCTCGGCGAAAGGGGGTTCGACGGTGTCCGTCGCGCCCCCGACGCCACAGCCGACGCCAGCGAGTCGCTCGACCCGGCCGACCGGCTGGCGGGCTACGAGGCACTGTGTCGTCTCGACGGCGTCGGCGTCCGGGCGCGTGGGTGGGCGGCCGTCCGCCCAGCCGACGACGCCTACCTCCTCGTCGGGGGCGCGTACCCGACGGCGGTCCGCGAGGCGCCCGACGCCGCGACCGCCGACGCGGTGACGGCGGCGCTGGACCCCGAGCGGTTCCGCGAGGACCTGTTCGCGCTGATGCGCGACACGGCGTGACCCCGACCTGCGTTGGGTGGCGGTGGCCTCACCGCTCGCGTCGCTCCCGGACGAGCGCGCGGACCACGCCGCGCAGGTCGACGCTGGCCGGCGCGACGCCCAGCGCACGCGACAGCGGACCGGGCGGGACGCCTGGGTCGATACGGGCCACCTCGACGCCGGCGACGCGGACCCCGAGCGGCACGCGGTCGACCGGGAGCCTGTCGAGTGCGTCCACCGCCGCCGCCGGGAGCACGTCCCGAAGCGACCGGACCTGCCGGAGCGCACCGAACCCGTCGGCGGTCACCTCGACCCGACCGTCTACCGTCCGCACACTGAGTGCGTCCCCGTCGACGGTCGCCTCGACGTCGGCGGCGATTCGAAACTCCTCCACGGCGAGCGTCTCGGGATCGCCAGTCGGCGGGCGGTCGCGACCGCCCCTCGCGTCGCTCACTCCTCGTCGTCCTCGTCGGCGTGCTCGCTGGAGGCGATTCGGAGCGTCCCGTTGAGTCGCCAGTGCGCGTGTTCGGCGTCCTCACCCGCCGCACTCGGGACGTCGACCTCCATGTCGTCGAACGTGTAGCTGATCTCGGCGCCGCGACCGGTCAGCCGCTCGTACAACGCGATCCCGAAGTCGGGCCACGTCGTGGTCTCTCCGCGTCCCCGCCCCGGCGTGTCGTCGGCGCTCATAACGTGTCACGCAAACGGCTCCGACCGACTTATCGGTGTCCCCGGTGGCGGTCCCCCCGCCGCCACCGCGTATCGCCGACAGTCGGTCGCTACGCCTCCAGCGTCTCGTCGAGACGCTCGACGAGTGTGGCGGGCGCCAGCCCGGCGAACGCCTCATCCGCGAGCACGAGGCGGTGGCGAGGGCGGCCCACACCGACCGGTTCGCGTTCGGTGTCGACGACGCCCGCGTCGACGAGGCGCGACTTCGCACGGGCGATTTCGGTCCGACTGGAGAAGTCGACCTCCTCGGCCCACTCGCCGAGACGCATGGTGAGGATCCGGTTTCGCGCGGCCACGAGCGTACAGACGGTCACGGGCGAGCGGTCCGTCCCCCTCGCGGCGTCGAACGCGTCGTCCAACTCCGGCGCCGCCTCGGGCCACCGGTCGGCGAACGACTCGACCAGCGTCTCGTGCGCGGGCACGTCGGGAACGCGCTCGTCAGCGCGCTCCCAGCGGCGGTCGTAGGTCTCGGCGAGTGCCGCCGAGACCGCGCCGTCGGCCTCCGCGCCGTGGACGCTCCCGCCGATAACACCGTCGTCGTCGGGTGGCAGGCGGAACCGCGGTTGAACGGTCCCGTCGACGACCGACAGGCTCGCGTCGACGGTGGCGGTCCGAACCGCGAGGGGACCCGACTCGATGGCCTCGACGGCGGTCGCGGCGACGAGGAAGTCGCGGAACGCGTCTTCGGCAACTTCGGGCGAACAGAGGAGTCTGACTCGGTCGGGGACCGCCGCCGTCCCGTCGTAGCGCTCGCGTAGGCGGTCGACGACCGCTCGGACGAGCGCCGGTCGCGGGGCGACGAGCAACACGTCGTCGGCGTCGGCGAGGGTCTCTCCCGCGAGTGTAGAGGGGGAACGTGTCGTCACGACGGGATGTGCGCGGGTCCTTGACTTCAGTTTTCAGGATTCGAGTCGCTTGGATTTTCACTCGATCCGGCGTGCGAAGAGGAGGTAGCCCGTGTGGCCGACGCCGGCGGTGCTGGGGCGCGTGCCGCGGTCGTCGACCGTCAGTTCGCGCTGGATCGTCTCCATGGTGCGCACTTCGCCGAGGCCGGCCTCGCGGGCCGCGCGTTCGGTGTCGCGCGCGTCCTCGACGAACGGTGTGTAGACGGCGACGTAGCCGCCGGGGACGAGCAGATCGGGGGCCCGCGCGACTACGTCTGCGGCGTCGGCGGTGTCGAGGGTGATCAGGTCGAACGGCTCGCCGTCGGTGAGGGCGTCGAGGTCGTCGGTCAGGTCGCCGGTGCGCACCTCGACGCGGTCGCTCACGCCGCCCATCGCCATGTTCTCGCGGGCGTTCTCGGCGAACTCTGCGTCGATTTCGTAGGTGGTCACGTCGGCGCCGATGCGACCGAGGTAGCCCGAGAGCACGCCGGTTCCGGTGCCGGCGTCGAGCACGCGGTCGCCCGACTGCGCGCCGGTGTGGCCGATCACGAGCCCGATGTCGCGGGGCATCATCGGCGCGCCGGTGCGCTCGAAGTGGTTGAACAGGTCTGGGCCGCGCAGCCGACGGACGTGGAACGGCTCGCCGAGATGCGTCTCCAGCACCTGGCCGTGTTCGACGTCCTCGGGCACCTCGAGCACGCCCAAGTCGGTCTGGAGTTCGTCACCAGGACCGCGGAGGTACTCCCGGTCCGACTCGGCGTGGACGAGGAGGTACGAGCTCACTCCAGCCGGGAGATTGCGGCCGCGAGGTCGCCGCCCTCGGCCTCCAGCGCCTCACGGGCCTCGTCCTTGCTGACGCCGGCGCGCGTGGCGACCAGTTGCACGTCGTCGTCGGGCACCGCGCCGCCGTCGTCGGCGTCAGCGTCACCGGCGTCGGCGTCGCCCTCGACAGCCGCGGCCGCGCCCTTCTCGCGCGTCTCGGGGGAGCCGACGATCTGGTACGTCTCCTGGCCCTGGGCGTCCATCTTCGTGACCTGCGGCGCCTCGAACACGAGGTCCTCGTCGGCCGTCTTGATGACGACCTCCTCAGCGTCGATCTCGGTCACGTCGATACCCATCTGCTTCATCATCTGCTGCATCTTGCGCGGGTTCATCCCGCCGCCTCCGAACATACCCGGCGAGTGGCCCGCACGGAGCAAAAGCGTGGCGAAGCCCCCGCCGGTCGTCACGGTGGGGCCGCCCCGGTCGCGGGCCGCCGCCACCCCCGGATTCATCCCCTCCGCGTCCCTGCCTCGACCGTGTACCTCTCTCACCAGACGTGGCCGGAACTCGGGGACTACGTCGCCGAGGAGTCGACTGCGGTCGTCCCGCTCGGCTCGACCGAACAGCACGGCCCGCACCTGCCGCTGGCCACCGACTACCTCATCGCCGAGGCGCTGGCGCGGGAGGCGACGGACCGCACGAACGTCCTCTGTACCCCACCGGTCAGGATCGCCGTCTCCGAGCACCACCGCCAGTTCCACGGCACGATGTGGGTCGAACCGGGCGTGTTCCGCGACTACGTCGAGAGCTTCTCGCGCAACCTCACCTACCACGGGATCGACCGGATCGTGTACGTGAACGCCCACGGCGGCAACACCCAGCACCTCCGGGAGGTCGGTCGTCGCCTCCGGCGCGACGAGACCGCCTACGCCATCGAGTGGATGTGGGACGAGTCGATCCCAGACCTCGTCTCGTCCATCTTCGAGCACAACGGCCCCCACGGCGGCCCGAAGGAGACGGCGATGATCATGCACATCGCCGAGGAGTTGGTGCGGACCGACCGACTGGAGGCGGCCCGCGACGGCGGCCTCGTCGACCTCACCGAGGCGGACGTGCGGCAGTTCGGCTCGCGGACGTACTACGACTCGCCCGACAACTCCGAGAACGGCGTCTTCGGCGACCAGACCGACGCGACGCCGGAGAAGGGGGCACAGCTGTTCGAGGCCGCGAGCGACCAGTTGGTCCACCTGATCGAGTGGCTCGACGACCAGCCGTTCGAGGACCTGATGCCCAAGCCGCACGTCGACCCGCAACCCGGCAGCCGGCGGTGACGACGACGGAGTCGGCGCCACAGCGTCGTTCGCGTCACTAAGGAGACGCGTACCTCAGCGTCGAGGAGGCTGACAGGCGACACGCGTCGACCGAGACACCCCGTCACTCGGCCGCTTGCTCCCGTCGCGGTGTGTCGCACACCCGCTGGACACGACGGGTCGAGGATCAAGGCACGGCGTCGCTGGTCCCGGCTTCGGGTTTCAATGTTCGCCCGGGTCGATCACTCGACCGTCGTGCTCACGGTCAGTCCGGAGCCGACCGGGAGGACGGTCGTCTCGACGCCGTCGTCGCCGCGGACCGCGTCGAGGTAGTCGGCGATCCCACGAGTCTGGTCGTTCTGCGCGTCGAGCGCGTCGGCGTCGCCGTCCACGTACGCCAGCAGCGCGTCGAAGTCGATGGGGCCGCGCATCACGTTGTCCGCGACGACGACGCCGCCCGGCGCGAGTTTGTCCTGGACGGCGTGGAAGGCGTCGGCGTAGCGCTCCTTCTGGTGGTCGATCAGCACCACGTCGAACGGGCCGTCGTAGCGCTCGACCGTCTCCATCGCGTCGCCCTGCTCGAAGACGCAGCGGTCGGCGAGGCCGGCGTCGGTCATGAACGCGCGCCCCTGGTCGAGTTCGTCGGCGTCGAACTCGGTGAGCACCACGCGGTCGGCGCCGCCGCGGAGGAACCACGACGCGGAGTAGCCGAAGCCAGACCCGAACTCGAACACCGTGCTCGCGTCGGTGAGGCGGGCGAGCAGGCGGAGGACGGCACCCGACTCGGGACCGATGTTCGGGAAATTGTGGTCGGCGGCGAAGGCGGCCATGCGCTCCTGTACGTCGGTGTGTGCGGGTCCGGCGGCGCGGACGAACCGCGACACCTCCTCTGAGAGGACCATACCGGCGGCTCGTGGGGCTGGGACTTAGGCGTGAGGCGCGATGGGTCAGCGACGGTGCGAGTGGCCGTTCAGGCGGCGAGGTAGCCACCGAGGACGAGCAACACGAGCCCGACGACGGCGGCGGCGCGCAGGAACGTCCCACCGTCGCGGGCGGCGGTGCGGACCTTCCCCTCGTCCAGCGCCGACCGGATCTTGCTCCCGCCGACCTCGACGAGACCGGTCATCACGACCCACAGCCCCAGCATCGTGAGGACGACGTGGCCACGCGGCGGCATGAACAGCCCCTCGGAGCCGTAGACGGTCGCGGCCATGTGGCCCCCCGTCACGAGGAACACGAGCGCGCCGATCCGGGTGATCCACGAGACGCCCGAGGTGATGCCCCCGAGCACCTCCGGGTTCATGTCACCGTCTCGCGCCAGCGGCACCACCTTCCACGCCGTGAGGACGACCGCGCCGACCCAGAGGCCGGCGAACAGAGTGTGGAACACGTACGCCCCGGTGAGGACGGGGTCGAGTTGCAACGGAGCGACTTGCATGGCCGGTCCCACCAGCGGCATCGACATAAAGCCCACACGACGACGGCGGCGGTTTCGGATGCGGGTCGACGCCCGCCGGCGGCACGGTCCCCCGCCCGCGGCCACCGTCCCCCCGCTTTAAGCCACGGGCGCGTGTTCGGTCGATCATGTACGACCCCGACGACCTCGAAGCGATCCGCGAGGGGAAGCGGGAGTGGGAGGAGGAGACCCTCTCGCCGACGCTCGACCGCTTCGGGGAGCGGAAGGAGACGTTCGACACCGACACCGGCGGGCAGGACGTGCGACGACTGTACACGCCCGACGATGTGGCGGACATCGACTACGACGAGGACATCGGCTTCCCCGGCGAGGAGCCGTACACGCGCGGCGTCTACCCGACGATGCACCGCGGGCGCCTGTGGACGATGCGCCAGTACGCCGGCATGGGCACCGCCAGCGAGACGAACGAGCGCTTCCAGTACCTGATCGACCAGGGGTCGTCGGGGCTGTCGATGGCGTTCGACCTGCCGACGCAGATGGGGTACGACTCCGACGCCGCGATGGCCGCCGGCGAGGTGGGGAAGTCGGGCGTCGCCATCGACTCGCTGGAGGACTTCGAGCGCGTGTTCGACGGCATCCCGCTGGACGAGGTGTCCACCTCGATGACGATCAACGCACCCGCGTCGGTGCTGCTGGCGATGTACGTCGCGATGGGCGACCGGCAGGGCGTCGACCGGTCCGAACTCCGGGGCACCATCCAGAACGACATCATGAAGGAGTACATCGCGCGGAACCTCTACATCTACCCGCCGGAGCCGTCGATGCGGCTGATCACGGACATCTTCGAGTTCTGCGCGAACGAGACGCCGAAGTTCAACACCATCTCCATCTCCGGATACCACATCCGCGAGGCCGGCTCCACCGCCGCCCAGGAAATCGCGTTCACCCTCGGCGACGGCATCGAGTACGTGCAGGCCGCCGTCGACGCAGGTCTCGACGTCGACGAGTTCGCCCCACAGCTCTCCTTCTTCTTCAACGCCCACAACAACGTCCTGGAGGAGGTCGCGAAGTTCCGCGCCGCCCGCCGGATGTGGGCCCAGATCATGGAGGAGCGCTTCGGCGCGGAGAACCCCAAGTCGAAACAGCTGAAGTTCCACACCCAGACCGCCGGGTCGACGCTCACCGCCCAGCAGATTGAGAACAACGTCGTCCGCGTCGCCTACCAGGCGCTGGCGGCCGTCCTCGGCGGAACCCAGTCGCTGCACACGAACGGGAAAGACGAGGCGCTGTCGCTGCCGACCGAGAAGTCCGTGCGCACCGCCCTGCGCACCCAGCAGATCCTCGCACACGAGTCGGGCGCCGCCGACACCATCGACCCGCTCGCGGGGAGCTACTACGTCGAGAGCCTCACCGACGGCATCGAGGAGGAGGCGTTCGAGATCCTGGAGGAGGTCGACACCCGCGGCGGGATGCTCGACGCCGTCAAGAGCCAGTGGGTCCAGCGCCAGATCCAAGACACCGCCTTCGAACGCCAGCGCGAGATCGAAGAGGGCGAGCGCGTCATCGTCGGCGTCAACGAGTTCCGGATCGAAGACGAGGAGCCCCAGATGGACTTGGAGGACGTCTCCGAAGAGGAGGAGCAAGCACAGATCGACCGCGTGCAGGCCCTGCGCGACGACCGCGACCAAGAGGCGACCGACGCCGCGCTCGCCTCGCTGCGGGACGCGTGTCAGGGCGACCAGAACGTCATGCCCCACATCGTCGACGCCGTGAAGACGTACGCGACGGTCGGTGAGATCTGTGACGTGATGCGCGAGGAGTTCGGCGAGTACAAGCCCGGGCAGTAACCTCGCGTCGTCGACGCCGCCGGACCAGGACCCGGACACGGAACGGACACGGATTTTATCGCACCCGCCGCCGACCGACCGGTATGCATCTCGACCACGCCGGGATCGCGACCGACGACGCCGCCGGCCTCGCGGCGCTGTACGCCGACCTCCTCGACTGCGAGGTCGTCCACGAGGAGGAGTTCGACGGCATGCGCGTCGTGTTCCTCGCGGTCGGCGACTCGTATCTCGAACTGCTGGAACCGCTCGACGACGAGGGGACCATCGCCCGCTACGTCGACGGAAACGGGCCGGGGATTCACCACCTGGCGTTCGCGACCGACGACATCGCGGGGGCACTCGCCCGCGCCCGCGACCTCGGCGTCGAGTTGATCGACGAGGAGCCACGTCCGGGCGCGTGGGGGCACGAGGTCGCCTTCCTCCACCCGCGCGACACCGGCGGGATCCTCGTGGAGTTCGTCCAGCACTGAAGAGACGGGCCGGTCCCGCTCGCTCGCGACGATGGAAAGAGGGTAGTGGGGGGCGACCCATTCGCCCCCATGCGCGATTGGCTCTCCCACCGTGTCGCCGCCACGCCAGACGCCGAGGCGCTCGTGCTCGCCGCTTCGGGGGAGTCGCTGACGTACGCCGACCTCGACGCCCGAGCGGAGGCACTCGCCTCCCGACTGTCGGGGCTCGGTATCGGCCCGGGTGACCACCTCGCGGTCGTACTTGACAATCGCGTCGAGTACGTCGCACTCGTCCACGCGGCGATGCGGTTGGGCGTCCGCCTCGTGCTCTGTTCGGACCGCCTCACCGCCGCGGAACTGCGACCGAAACTCGCCGCCGCCGACGCGACCGCAGTGGTGTGTGGCGCCGACACCGAGTCGGTCGTCGTCGACGCCGCCCTCGGCCGCGGAAGCGACGGGGCCGCCACTGGCTGGGACTCGACCGACGGGTTCGAACCCGCCCGCGTCGCCGACGAGGGTGTCGACGAGGAGGCCCCGGTGGACGCCGACGCACCCGCCGACGTACCCGGCGACGCGCCCGCCGGCGACCACGACCCGGTGCCGGTCGTCTCGTTAGACACCCCGAGCGACGGGCGCGTCGCCGACGTGGACGCGGCGCCCGACGGGGCCGTCCCGACCGTCCGGTGGGGGCGACAGGACCACCTCCTCATGCTGTTCACCTCGGGGTCGACGGGCGACCCGAAACTCGTGTCGCTGACGCTGGGGAACGTGCTCGCGTCGGCGACGGCGTCGGCGTTCCGCCTCGGCGTGCTCCCGGACGACCGCTACCTCGCGACGCTGTCGCTCCACCACACCGGGGGCGTGATGCCGCTGTACCGGGCGACGCTGTACGGGACGAGCGTCGTCCTCCGGCGGGAGTTCGACGCCGGCGGCGCCGTCGACGACATCCGCGCGTACGACGTGACGGGCGTCTCGCTCGTCCCGACGATGCTGTCGCGGATGCTCGACGCCCGCGGCACGCTCCCGAGTTGCCTGCGGACCGTGTTGCTCGGCGGTGCACCCGCGCCGGACTCGCTGATCGAACGCTGTCGCAACTACTCCGTCCCGGTCCACCCGACGTGGGGGATGACCGAGACGGCGTCCCAGGTGACGACGGCACGACCGAAGGAGGCGTTCGACCGCGTCGGCACCGTCGGTCGCCCGCTGTTCTGGACGGACGTGGCCGTCCGCAACACGGAAGGCACGCTCCTCCCGCCGGGTGAGACGGGCGAACTCGTCGTCGCCAGCCCGACGGTCGCCGACGGCTACTACGGCAACCCCACCGCGACGGCCGGCGCGTTCACCGAGGACGGGTGGCTCCGGACGGGCGACGTGGGCTACCGCGACGAGGACGGCTTCGTGTACGTGCTCAACCGCCTCGACGACCGGATCATCTCCGGCGGCGAGAACGTCGACCCCGGGGAGGTGACGGCGACGCTCCGCGAGCACCCCGGCGTCGACGACGCCGTCGTCGTGGGCGTCCCCGACGACGAGTGGGGCGAGCGGGTGGCCGCGCTGGTCGTCCGATCCGACCCCGACCTCTCGGCGGCGACGCTGGAGTCGTTCTGTCGCGAACGGCTCGCGGGGTTCAAACTCCCCCGCACGGTCGCGTTCGCGGAGGAGCTCCCGCGGACCGTCTCCGGCACCGTTCGTCGTCCCGAGGTGCGCGAGCGGCTGACCGCCGTCGTTGACGGCACCGCCGACGCCGACGAGCAGGAGGCGGTGGACGATGACGGGGGCGGGGACGGTGACGAGGCAGCGGAGCGCGGGACGACCGAAGGGGGGGCCGACGAACGCGAGGAAGACGCCCCCGAGACGGATGGAGAAGAGACGAGCGACTCCACGGTCGAAGAGGGGGAGACGGGGGACACCGATCCGGACGCCGACCACGGCGAAACTGGTGCCGACGACGACGAGGAGTAGCCCGCGACGAGAGCGACGGAGAGCCCAGTAAACGCGAGGCCCGGGGTCCACAGTTCCACGGATGTTATGGTGAGTCGTTCCCGAGTGGGGATCATGAACACGGACCTTGGACTGCTGGACGAGTCGCTGGTTCCCGAGCACGCGCGCGACGTGAAGCGCGAGGCGCGCGAGTTCGCTCAAGAGCACATCGCGCCCGTTGCGCAGGAGCACTTCGAGGCCGACGACTACCCGACAGAGGTGCTGGAGGCGGGCCAGGAAGCCGGCCTCGTCGGGCAGGACATCCCCGAGCAGTACGGCGGTCGCGGCTTCGACATCTACGAGATGCTCGCGCTGGCGGAGGAGTTCTACCGCGCCGACGCCGGCATCGGCCTGACGCTGATGCTCGCGTCGTTCGGCAACGAACTCGTGTACGACTACGGCACCGAGGAGCAGTGTGAGGAGTACGTCCGCCCGGTCGCCGAGGGCGAGCAACTCTCCGGCCTCGCCGTCTCCGAACCGCAGACTGGCTCCGACCTTGCGGGCATGACGACGAAGGCCGAGAAGGTCGAGGGCGGCTACGAGATCACGGGCGAGAAGTACTGGGTCGGCAACGCCGTCGAGGCCGACTGGCTCACCGTGTACGCGAAGACGGGTGACTCCGACGACCGCTACGGCAACTACTCCTGTTTCATCGTCGAGACGGACACCGACGGCTACGAGGCCGAGCACATCCCCGAGAAGATGGGGATGCGCGCCTCGAAGCAGGGCCACATCGTCATGGAGGACTGCTTCGTCCCCGAGGAGAACCTCATCGGCGCCGAGGGCGGCGGTTTCTACATGCTCGCGGACTTCTTCAACCACGGACGCGTCGTCGTCGGCGGCCACGGCATCGGCCTCGCCGCCGCCGCCATCGAGGAGGCGTGGGAGTTCGTCCACGACCGCGAGGCGTTCAACCGCCACATCTCGGAGTTCCAGTCGGTCCAGCACGACCTCGCAGACATGATCACCGAGTTCCAGGCCGCCCGCTCGCTCAACTGGCGCGCCGCCGAGAAACTGGCGAACCACGAGGACGCCGGCCTGTGGGCCGCGATGGCGAAGCTCAAGTCCACCGAGATGGCCGTCGACTGCGCCGAGCGCGGGATGCAGCTCCACGGCGGCCGCTCTATCCTGACCGAGCGCCGCATCGCTCGCGTCTACCGCGACGTGCGCATTCCAGTCATCTACGAGGGCGCCAGCGAGGTGCAGCGCAACCTGGTGTACCGGCAGAGCAAGTAACGCGTCCGGCAATTCTCCCCACCGGCGTGACTACGTCGGAGGTGCCGATACCGGCTCCTCAGGGCCTGAAGTGTCAGAATCTCCGGTGAGAACCACGCCGTTTCCGTTATATCCTCGGTCGCGACCGTGCGGGTATGGCATTCGAACTGGGGGCGCTCGACGCCAAGGAATTGGTGTTGGTCGCCGTCGCACTCGTCGGGCTGATTCCGGTGGTCACACAACGGACAGAGGGGTCACGACTGTTCACACTCGGCTACGCGCTGTTGGTGTTCGGTGCAGTGGCCACGAACGCCGAACACCTGTTCCTCGGCGAGGTGTTGGGCCTCCTCGAACACGCGGTCGGCATCGGCGCCGCCGGCCTGTTGTTCCTCGTCGCCGCCTACCGGCGTCGCCAGCGGATCGTGACGGGCAACGAACTGGGCGGTGGTGACGGCGACGACGAGTCGCCCAGCCGAGCAGACGCCGCCGTGACCGACGGTGGGGAGGTGGCCTGATGGTCGAACTCGCCACGCTGTTCGACCTCGTTGGCTTCCTCGGCTTCGTCGGCGCCGCCGGCTACGCCGTCCTCAACTACCGCGACGCCGAGGTGGAGTCCGGCTTCTGGGCGAACTACCTCCTCGCGTGTGTGCTGGGTGCCGGCTGGACCGGTGTCGTGTTGGCCGAGCACGCCGGCGTGCAGTGGTCGGTGCTCGACACGCTGAGCGTGTCCCTGCTCACCGCGACCGTGGCGGCGTTCGCCGTCGGCACCTCCGGCACCCTGTCGGTCGTGAACGACTCGAAGGCCGCCCGCGCGGACGCAGAGCGGGAGGCGTCGGCGGCACGCGAGGCGCGCCAGTCCGCCGAGACCGCTCGCGAGGAGTCCGAGGCGGCGCGCGTCGAGATGCGCGAACTGCACGACGCGCTGACGGCGCGCGCGGAGGCGTTCGGCTCGTCGATGCGCCGCGCGGCCGACGGCGACCTCACGGTCCGACTCGACCCCGGCGACCGCGACGACGCACTCGCGCTCGTGGCGGAGTCGTTCAACGAGATGATCGACGACCTCGAAGCACTCGTCGCCGATGCCGGCGAGACCGCCACCCACGTCGCGACCACCGCCCAAGAGGTCGCCGCGGGCGCCGACCAGATCCGTACGGTCAGCGAGGGCGTCAGCGCGGACGTCGAGACGGTGTCGGCGTCGACCGCCGAGCAGGGGGACCGCCTCCGCGAGGCCGCCGGCGAGATGAACCAACTGTCCGCCACCGTCGAGGAGGTTGCCTCCTCGGCGGACGAGGTGGCGACCGTCTCCCGGGCGGCTGCCGAGCGCGGCGAGGCCGGCAGCGAGTTCGCAGAGGACGCCCTCGACGAGATGGACGCCGTCGAGGAGCGTGCCACCCAGGCCGTCGACCAGGTCGAACGGCTGGAGAGCGAGGTCAGCGAGGTCGGCGCCATCGTCGAGACGATTTCGGGAATCGCCGACGAGACGAATCTGCTCGCGCTCAACGCCTCCATCGAGGCGGCCCGTGCGGGTGAGGAGGGCGACGGCTTCGCGGTCGTCGCCAGCGAGGTGAAGGCGCTCGCCGAGGAGGCGTCCGTCGCCGCCGCGGACATCGAGCGCCTCGTCGACGACATCCGCGCCGCCACGGACGGCGCCGCCGAGAACATGCGTGCCACCGGCGAGCAGGTGCGCGAGGGGCGCGAGACCATCGACGACGCGCTCGGCGCGCTGGAGGACGTCAGCGAGCGGATCGAGTCCGCCGACAGCGGCGTCCAGGAGATCAACCGCGCCACGGACTCGCAGGCGACCTCCACCGAGGAGGTGGTCTCGATGGTCGAAGACGCCGCCATCGCCGGCGAGGAGAGCGCCGACACCGTCGATGGCGTCGCCGCCGCCGCCGAGGAGGCGGCGGCCTCGACGGCCCAGATCTCCGACCGCGCCGAGGGGCTGTCGGGGCTCGCAGATCGGCTCACGGGTCGCCTCGAACAGTTCGAGACCGAGTCCGCAGACGGCCCCGACCCGACCGCCGACCCGTTCGACACACCGGCGGTCGCCGACGGCGGCGAGCGCCACGCTGGCGACGACTGAGGAGACGGTCGACCACACTCGGTCACTCCGACGCCGACCCCGCGGCGTCGTCGTCTCCGATCTCACCGACCGCCTCACGCGTCGCGTCCCCCCGGGCGCCGTTTTCTCGCGGAGTCACAGTGCGCTCCAGCGCGAGCAGTGCGAGGACGACGAGGCCGCAGACGGCGACGAGTGCCGGCCACAGCAGTTCGGACAGACCGTAGTCGAAGAGCACTCCCCTGGCGAACGACCCCAGCCCGATGCCGAGTCGTTTTGCAACCTCCAGCACGGACAGTTGCGTCCCTCGTTCGGCGGCCGTCCCGAGGTCCGACATGAGCGCCGACGCCAGCGGCGAGTGGAGAATCTCGCCGACCGTCCGCAACAGGAGGTGGCCGCCGACGAGCGCGACGCCGACGAGCACCGCCGGCGCGGCGAGTCCCGTTCCCGGCGCCACGGAGGCGAGGTCGGCGCCCCACGCCGCCAGCATCGACACCGCCCAGAAGCCCGCCGAGGCGACCAGGCCGCGGGTGCGACGCCAGCCTCCGACGGCGTCGACGAGCGGGAGTTGGAGGAGGACGATGGTGAGCGGGTTCACGACGTACAGCGTGCCCAGTTGCGCCGCCGTCAGGCCGAGTCCCTCCTTCGCGACGACGGGGACGGTCGTCTGCATCTGCGCGTACATGACGGCGAAGCCGACGTTGACTGCCGCCAGCGCCACTACCCGCGGGCGGGTCGCCGCGCGCCACCACGCCGCGAGGGCGCCGGTCGGGGCGCGGTCGTCGCCTCCGTCGTGGTCGGTTCCATCGTCGCCACCCGCGTCGTCGCGGTCCACCCGCGGGACGAACAGCAAGAGCACGAGCGCGACGACCGCGGAGGTGGCGCCGTCGGCGAGGAACACCGCGACGGAGGCGACCGCGTACAGGAGGCCGCCGACGACGAACCCGGCGCCGAAGCCGACGTTGTTCGCGACCTTCAACAGGGCGTAGCCGCGGTCCCGCTCGGCGGCGTCGGTCAGGTCGGCAGTCATCGCGTGGCTGGCGGGCGTGTACAGACCGGAGACGAATCCCGAGACGACGCAGACGCCGACGAACGCCACGCCGAGGGCAGAGACGCCCGTCGCGGCGACGACCCCGGCTGGCACCGCCGTCGCGAACGCCGGGACGAACGCGAATGCCGCGAGTGCGACCGCGGTGAGTGCCATCGAGGCGACCATCACGGGTTTGCGACCGACGGCGTCCGCGAGGAAGCCGCCGACTGCGGTGCCGGCGGCGGAGGTGACGCTCTTGGCGCCGAGGCCGAGGCCGACGATAGCCAGCGCGATGCCGACCTGGAGGTGGAAGTGGACGGTCGCGAACGGGTAGACGAGGCCGGCGCCGAAGACGTTGACCAGTTGCCCCGCCGCGACGACGTACACCGCGCGGTCGAACCCCCGGACGGCATCGAGCGACGGGCGACGCACGCGCCGCGATTCGGCCACGGGACAGGTGAACGACACGGTTCGCTGTCGGCACCCCCGACCGACCGCGCACCCCTTTGAATGTCGTCTTTGCGTATCAAATGGGAAAATCAGGTGCCTCGGGGCTCCTATCGACTGATCGCGGAGACGAGTCTGTCAGGCTACCAAAAGACTCTATATGCATCGTACTAACGGGCTGACGAAGGAGGAACTCGGAATGGCCAAGGACACCGTTCGATACCCAGACAAAGTGGTCGACGAGATTGACTCACTCGTCGACGACGGCGTCTTCGAGAGCAAGTCCGAGTTCTACCGATTCTCGGCGGAGTACGTGCTCGCACTCGTCAGCGACGACTGGGAGCCAGAGACGTTCAACTACGGCGAGATCCGCGATGAGTTGGACCTGAAAGAGGAGCCGGTGTTGTTGGGGGCCGACGGCGGTCGCGACTTCCTCAACGCCGTGATCACGGTGCGCCAACTCGGCCTCCGCAACGACTTCGCCGAGGCCGAGCAGTTCATCGACGAGAACTACGCGACGACGGACCGCTCGGGGATGATCCTCGAGGAGCTGTTGCGCGTGTACCGCGACCGCGCCGACGGCGGCTCCTCCTCCAGCGCCTGATCCGTACCAGACGGAATCGATTACTCCCCGTCTTCGGTCGAATTCGGCCTCTGAGCGGCGTCTTTAGCCGTCTTCAGCACTTACGACGTGTACTACGATGCGGAAGCACGAACTCGTCCACCTCCACGCGCTCGTCCGAACGGTCGCCGACCACCTGATCGACCGCGACGCGCTCGACGCCGACGCGCTCGCCGACTACGAGACGCGCGGCGTCACCCCCATGTCGCTACAGGCGTCTCGCGACGACCACAAACGAGCCCTGCTGACGCTCGCCGCCGCGGTCGCCGACGACCTCGCCACAGAAGTCACAGCCGACTTCACCACCGACGCCGTCAGCGCCACAGTCGCTGACGCGACACCGCTCGCCGAGGCCACGAATCGCGAGCAAGCGCCCGACGACGACCACGCGGCCCGACCCGACGGTCCCGCCCGTTGACCAGCTAGCTCGCACCTCCGTTGTCGTGAGTGACCCCTGGGCGACGCCCGGACGGGGACCGGTACCGTCTACACCCCCGCGTCCACACAGCCGCGTATGCGATTGGAGCAGTACTGGGGCGTCGGCCCGAAGACGGCCGACACGCTCCGCGAGTCGCTCGGCGAGGAGGCGGCCATCGCGGCCATCGAGTCCGCCGACGTGCGCGCGCTCGTCGACGCGGGCGTCTCACGCGGGCGCGCGACCCGCGTGCTCCGCCGGGCCAACGGGAAAGCGGGGATGGACCTGTTCGGGACACGCGACGCCCGCGAGGTGTACGACGACCTCCTCGACATCGCCGCCGGCTACGCCGTCACCGATCACGCCGCCGACCGTGTGCGCGTGCTCACGCCGCTGACGAGCGCCGAGCGGCGCCGCGAGCGCCTCGACGACGTGCTGGAGGCGCGCGACGCGTGGGCCGCACTCGACGACGATGAGCGCGAGGCCGTGTTGGCGGCGTTCGCCGAGTACGACGAGGCCGGCGGCACCGACCGCGCGGCGGTCGAGTGTGCGCTGGCGCTCCGGGAGGCCGGGCTCCGCGGCGGCACGTTCGCCGCGCTCGACGACGTCGACGAGACGGCGCTCCGAGAGGCGGCGGCGGCGCTCGCGGTCCTCACCGACGACGGGGTCGCGGCGGGCGCCGACGACCGACTGGACGCCCTCCGCGAGCGGGCCGACCGCGCCCGTGACCTCGCG
The DNA here is from genome assembly GCF_029338555.1 of Halobaculum marinum. Lineage (GTDB taxonomy): Archaea > Halobacteriota > Halobacteria > Halobacteriales > Haloferacaceae > Halobaculum > Halobaculum marinum. The sequence continues at coordinate 1,319,793 of NZ_CP119989.1, forward strand.
GACTCGGCGTTCGACGTGGTGGAGACCGTCCGCGAGCGTGGCGCCCGCGACGCCGACGCGTTTCAGTCGGCGGTCGTCGAGTACGTCGCCGGGGAGACAGGCCTCGACCGCGGCCGCGTGCGCTCGGCGGCGCCCGACGGCGCCGTCGACTCGGCGGACTTCGTCGGGTCGATGCTACGGACACTGGCGGACGAACTGGAGACGGAGGCCGCCGAGCGCGCCGAGACGGTCCGCAAGGAGTTGGAGGCGGACGTGGCCGCCGGTGGCGCCGACGTGGACGCGGTCGCGTCGGCGGTCGGCGACATCGCGTTCCTGCTGTCGCTGGCGCGGTTCGCCGTCGCCCACGACCTCGTTCGCCCCACGCTCGACGGCGACGGGGTCGCCGTGGCGAACGCGCGCAATCTCTTCCTCTCGGGCGACGTCCAGCCAGTCACCTACGGCGTCGGTGACCACGCGCTCGACATCCCCGCCCCGGCGGACGACCGCGTCGCGGTGCTGACGGGCGCCAACTCTGGTGGGAAGACGACGCTGCTGGAGACGGTGTGTCAGGTCGTGACCCTCGCGTCGATGGGCCTGCCCGTCCCGGCCGACGCCGCCGAGGTCGGTCGATTCGACACGGTCGTGTTCCACCGCCGCCACGCGTCGTTCAACGCGGGCGTGCTGGAGTCGACGCTGAAGTCGGTCGTCCCACCACTCGTCGGCGAGGGGCGGACACTGATGCTCGTCGACGAGTTCGAGGCCATCACCGAACCCGGCCGCGCGGCCGACCTGCTCAACGGCCTCGTCGAACTCACCGTCGACCGCGGCGCCGTCGGCGTGTACGTCACCCACCTCGCGGAGGACCTCTCGCCGCTGCCCGACGCCGCACGCGTCGACGGCATCTTCGCCGAAGGGCTCACCGCCGACCTCGACCTGCTGGTGGACTACCAGCCACGCTTCGGCGTCGTCGGGAAGTCCACGCCGGAGTTCATCGTCTCTCGGTTGGTCGCCAACGCCTCCGACCGCGCGGTCAGACAGGGGTTCGAGGAACTCGCCGCCGCCGTCGGCGAGGAGGCCGTCCAGCGGACGCTGTCGGACGCCGAGTGGACGACTGCGGACGGAGGGTAAGGAAAGGGCTGGGGGCGGTTAGTCTGCTGTCGTGACGGGGTGGTCTGTCGCCGGGGCGGCGTCCTGACCGCCGATGGCATCGCCCGCACCCGGACCGTCGACAGGCTCGGCCGTCAGCGTGCGCTCGAACACGCCCCGGTGTTCGTACACGACCCACGTGAACGGGACCTTCGCTGCCACGTCGAGGAACGTGATCAGCATCACGGTTCCGAGCGTCGACACCAGCCCGAAGCCGGCGCCGCCAGCGAGCCAGACGACGGGGTACACCAGCCAGATGACGCTGCTTTGGTTGCGAAGCCGGAGGAACAGGCGCTCGCGCTCGGGCGTCATCTCGCCAGCGCTGCGCGGGTACACCCGGAACAGGACGACCATCGTGGCCGCGAACGCGACACAGGCGCCGGCGAACGCGGCCCACTTCACGGTCCCCTGCGTCGTCGTCGCGACCCAGCCGCCGGCGATGAACAGGCCGTCGAAGGTCGCCGCCAGCAGCATCCACTTGCGCTCCACGTCGACCACGTGGCCGACGTACCACACCATCACGGCGGTCGTGACGAACCAGTCCAGATACCGCGCCGCCTCCGCCTCGACGCCGCCGACGGAGAGGCGACCGACGCCCACCGCCATCGCGGCGTACGCGAGCGCGGCGAACACGGGGACGATCAGCAGGTATCGGAACTTCCCAGCCTCGGGGTCGAGCGTGTCGTCGCGGAGCAGCCACGCCACGACGGCCACGCCGACGAGCATGCCCACGGTCCCGCTGGCGAACACGAACGTCTCAATCGTGGCCGCATCCAGCCCGCCGATCATCGGCGATCACCTCCACTGGCGGTCCCGCCGTCGCCCATCGCGGCGGGCGTCGACCCCCTGGACTCGGCGACGACCGTGTCGGCGTCCCCGGTGTCCCCGCGCTTCACGCGCGACTCGCGGAGGTCGAACTCCGCGAGCACGTCGAGCAGGTCGTCCGAGCGGACCCGGAACGTCTCCGACTCCTCGACGACGGCGTCGACGGTCGTCGACTGTTCGGTCGCGGCGGCGTTGGCCTCGGCGGCGCGGTCGGCCGTCCGGTCGCTGTTCTCCGCGAGGTCTTCGATCGTCTCGGAGACACCGGCGGCCGCGGACGCCTGTTCGTCTGTCGCGTCGCTGATCTCGCGGACCCCCTGGTCGAGGTCCTCGACGGCCACGGCGATGTCGTCGAGTCGGTCCACCGCCTCGGCCACCGTCGTCGACCCGTCGCTCACCTGCTCGCTGGTCGCCCGGATCGCCTCGACGGCCCGCTCGGTTTCCGTGCGCACCTCGTCGATCATGCCGGCGATGGCGTCCGCGCGGTCGCCGGTGTCCTCGGCGAGTCCCTTCACCTCCTCGGCGACGACGGCGAAGCCGTCGCCAGCGTCGCCCGCATCGCCGCCGGCGCGGGCGGCCTCGATGCTCGCGTTCAGCGCGAGCATGTTCGTCTGCTCGGCGATGTCGCGAATGAGTTCGGCCGCCTCGGTGATGTCGGCGGTCGCCTCGTCGAGCGTCTCGATGCGGTCGACAGCCTCGGTCATCGTCTCGTCGACGTCGCCCATCGTCTCGATGGCGTCGCCCGCGGCGGCGCGCGCCTCCGCGGACGCGTCGGCGGCCTCGTCGGTTCGCTCGACGAGCGACTCCGTGGTCGCGGCGACTTCCTCGGCGGTCGCCGAGAGGTCAGCCGTCTCCTTGGCGCCCGTTCGGGCGGTCGCGCGCTGTTCGTCGGTCGCGGCGTCGATGCCGTCGGTCGCCGCGAGGACGTCGTCGGTTCGGTCGTCGATCTGTTCGGCGGCCGAGCGGACGTCGCCGGCACCGTCGGCCACGTCGCGTGCGAAACTGTCCACACGTGCGAGTGCGACCTCCAGTTCGCCGACGGCGTCGTTGAACGCCACGCCGACAGTCTCCATCGCGTCGTGCTCCCGGTCGACGTCGATCCGCCGCCGCAGGTCGCCGTCCGCGACGGCGCGCATCGTCTCGGCGTACTCGGTCGCCGTCCGCTGGTAGTCGTCCGCGAGCGACTGAGCGCGCGCTTCGGCGGCTTCGGCCTCCGTCCGCGCCTGGTCTGCCTCCTCGATCCGGGAGGCGAGCGACCGGCGCATCCGGTCGACGGAACTGTACACCCGCCCGAGTTCGTCGATTCGAGAGGTCCGGACCTCCACGTCGAGGTCTCCCCCGGCGATCGCCTCGGTCTGTTCTTCCAGTGTGCGCATGGACACGACGGTGTTCGTCCCGAGATACGCTCCCAACACGACCTGCCCCGCGGTCGCCATCAGTATCGTTCCGACGACGTTCCGCGTCACCAGCCCGTAGCCGACAGTCGCGCCCGTCGTGAGCGCGAAGCCGACCAAGAGCTTCACCGCGAAGCTGCGTCGAAGTAGTCGAAACATCCTGGTTGGGGATTCCCCGTACTGACGTATCAAGTGACCCCACGAGATATCGGATCTGAGACTGTGGCGGCGCGGTCGCGAGCCCCGTCGGGTGTCACGGCTACCCGAACGCGCCGAGACTCGACTGGAGGTCGCGCTCGCTGGCCCCCTCCTCGAGTTCGTAGCCGACGAGGTCGCGCATGTCGACGGCGTACGTCGTGCCGGCGTTCTCCAGCACGAGCACCCGCCCCTTCGTCCCGACGACGGTCCCCGTCGCGAGCGTCTCAGCCACCGGTCGTTCCGTGAGGTCGAGGCCGTAGTCGAACGCGAACGACTCCGCGTAGTCGACGCCGGCGAGCAGACGGTCCCACGCGTCGTCGTCGACGGCGGTCCCGAGTCCCGCGACCTTCGTCGGCACGCGAACCCGATCCACGAGTCCGTCCGCGTCCGGTGGCGCGACCGCGGGCGAGGCGTCGGGCCGCACCCGTTCCAGTCCGTGGGCGGCGATCGACGACTCGATCTCGCGAGCGATCCGCCCGTCGTCGACGGTCTGGAGGTGGATCGCTCGGTCGGCGCCCTGCTCGCGCAGTCGCGTGTCCAGGCGCCACTCGCGCGTCACGCCGACTTTGAACACGTCGGGGGCGAACGCCGCGACGTAGATGGCGTGGTCGTCGAAGCAGTCCATCTCGTCTTTCAGGCACGTCCCGGTACACCGCGCACACACCCACGTCGACCGGTGGTCGTCGCAGTACGGCGCCGTCGCGTTACCGCAGGCGACGTGACCGTCGTCGTGGACCGTCCCCGCACAGCGCCGATCGCCGAGGCGCCACGACAGGTCGGTTCCCGGGTCGAGGGCGACCCGGTCGACCTCGCCGGTCGGCGACCCCGGCGGCGCCGACGGGTCGGGGTCGCCGTCGCTGACGAACAGCGCGCCAGACGGCGTGTCGTAGCCCACGACCTGCACGTCCCGCGATAGTGCCCGGTCGGGTATATCCGTGTCCCATCCGGCGGCGGTCGCCGAGACGACCGGTCGGGGGACGTTGGAAACGCCGACTGTCGATTTATATTAGCCAACAAACAAATTTAGATGAATAACTATATAGTAATTTAATCCCGTTTTCGATAGAATTATAGTCGGTTGTCACTCTGTCACATTCGTCATGGTATATCGTGACGGGAAGACGCGGCGTGACGTACTGAAAGCGACCGGGGCGGCGGTCGCGACGACCGGACTCGCGGGCATGGCGTCGGCCTCGCCCGGCACCGTCGAGGTGAACGTCGGCTACAGCGCCGACAGCGGCAAGCGCGCGGCGAAGGCGGAGGCCAGCGAGGTCGTCCGCGAGTTCAACTTCGACGCGATGACGATCCGCGTCAACGAGAACGCGATCCAGGGCCTCAGCAAGCGCCCCGACGTGCGCTACGTCGAGGAGAACGGGCAGATGCACGCGCTCGCTCAGCAGACGCCGTGGGGCATCGACCGGACGGACTCCGAGGTCGCCCACGCGAACGGGTCGACTGGCGCGGGCGCAGACGTCGCCATCCTCGACACGGGTATCGACTCCGACCACCCCGACCTGCAGGCCAACCTCGGCTCGGGGCGGGCGTTCGTGAAGTCGCGCGGCAAGTACCAGTACGACTGGGACGACGACAACGACCACGGCACCCACTGTGCCGGCACCGCGAACGCGGACGACAACTCCCAGGGCGTCGTCGGCGTCTCCACCGAGGCGACACTGCACGCGGTGAAGGTGCTCGACAAGCGCGGGTCGGGGAGTTTCTCCGACATCGCCGCCGGCGTCCAGTACGTCGCCGACCAGGGGTGGGACGTGGGCTCGATGAGCCTCGGCGCCTCCTCCGGGTCGGCGGCGCTGAAGGACGCCTGTTCGTACGCCGTCGACCGCGGCGTGTTCCTCGTCGCCGCGGCGGGGAACTCCGGCCCCTGTACGGACTGCGTCGGGTACCCGGCCGCCTACCCCGAGTGCATGGCCGTCTCCTCGTCCGCCAGCGACGACTCGCTGTCGAGCTTCTCCTCGACCGGCCCGGAGGTCGAAATCATCGCGCCTGGCACGGACGTGTACTCGACGGTCCCCGGTGGCTCGTACGCTACCTTCTCGGGCACGTCGATGGCGACGCCCCACGTCGCTGGTGCCGCGGGCCAGCTGATGGCCGACGGCTACACCGCCAGCGAGGCGCGCTCGCGCCTCAAGAGTACGGCAGAGGATCTGGGCCTCGCGTCGAACGAGCAGGGCGCCGGCCTCCTCGACACGGCCGCCGCACTGGGCTACACGTCGAGCGACAACTGACTACACCCGCGACAGCGGACCCGTACGTTCTTTTCGCCACCCCGTGATGTGCAGGTATGGCCGACGCGCTGACGGCGACGCTGACGGTCGCACCGACCGACGTGGGACTCGAACTGACGCTGACGGTCGAGAACGCGGGCAGTGCGGCGGTCGACCTCTCGTTCTCGGACGGCCAGCGCGCCGAGTTCGTCGCGGTCGACGCCGACGGCGCGGAGGTGTGGCGCTGGAGCGAGGGGCGTGCGTTCGCGATGATGCTCGGGAGCGAGACGCTCGCACCCGGCGAGTCGGTGGCCTACGACGGCACGTGGGCGTCGACGCCGGCGGGCGAGTACGAGGTCACGGGGTCGCTCGCGGCGACCGACGCGGACGCGTCGGCGTCGATGTCGGTCGTCGTGCCGGACGAGTGAACGAGCGTCGGAAGAACCGAGAGAACTCCGCGGTTGGACCGCTCAGTCGTCGCTGGCGGGGCGGCCCAGCGGGACGGCACGGTCGGTGATCTGGTGCATAGCGGTCGCGACTTCGGCGTAGGTTGCTTGGCGGTACGTGTTCATACTAACGTGTACGCGAGCCAAGTAGAAATAGTTTTTCACGACCGAGTAAATAATTCGTGCTGGGTGTTGACAGTCTGTGTGACACCCTCGACGGGGTGTTCGCGCGTCGTCAGCGAAGTTCAGCGAGTAAATCCCGCGTCGCCGCACGGACGGCGTCGTCGCTGGAGGCGGGCGGCTCCCACCCGAGCGCAGAGAGCTTCTCGACGGAGAGGCGCATCTTCGGTACGTCCCCCGTCCAGCCGCGGTCGCCGCCGGTGTAGCTGTAGTCGGGGTCCAGCCCCATCTCGTCGGCGACGATGTCGGCGATGCGGTTCACGGATGTCGTCGTGCGCGACCCGAGGTTGTACGTGTTGAGGTCGCGCTCGCCGTGTTCGACGACGTGGCACATCGCGTCGACGCAGTCGGTAACGTGGAGGTACGACTTCTCCTGGCGGCCGTCGCCGAGGATCTCCAGTTCCTCGGGGTCGGCCTGCAGTTTCTGGATGAAGTCGGGGACCACGTTGCCGCGCTGGTACGGGCCGACGATGTTGGCGAAGCGGTACACCCAGGCCGTGAAGCCGTAGCTCTTGGCGTACGTAGAGATGAGCGCCTCGTCGGCCAGTTTCGAGGAGCCGTAGATGCTGATCGGTTCGAGGGGGGCGTAGTCCTCGGGGGTTGGCCGGGGGGCTTCACCGTACACGGTCGACGAGGAGGTGAACGCGAGGTTCGTGACGCCGGCGTCCTCCATCGCCTCCAAGACGTTGTACGTCATCTCAGTGTTCTCCTCGAACAGCCGACGGTCGTCGTCGAAGTTCGTGTCAGTGTACGCCGCCAGGTGGAACACGACGTCGAGGTCGTCGGTCACGGTCTCTCGCGTCGCCGCCTCGTCGGTGAGGTCGGCTTCGATCACGTCGACGCCGTCCGGGATGCGCTCGCGCTCGCCCTTCGAGAAGTCGTCGGCGACGCGCACGTCGGCGTCGTACTCGTCGTGCAGGTGCCCCGCGAGGTGCGAGCCGATGAGGCCGCCCCCGCCCGTCACGAGGGCGGTTGCGTCGGTCAGGTCCATGTCCGTGGGGGCGTGAGAGCGCGGAAAGTGTCTTCCGGTCCGGCGTGCGCGCCGTCGGGCGGACTGCCGGTCGCCGGCGTTCGCCCCTCGTCACTCGGCTGTCGGCGAGGCGTCAGTTGTGTCGGATTCGTCAGTGTCGACCTCGTCGGTGTCTACGTCGTCGCCGTCGGCGGTCGCTTCGGCGCTGGGTCGCTCCTCCGCGAGCGGTTCGTCGATGCCCAGCAGGTCGGCACTGGCCTCCCACAGCCGCCGCATCGCACGCGGGTCCTGCGCCTCTGTCGAGGGCTTCTTCTCGCGCAGGTCTGCGAAGTAGCGCCCGGAGGTGTCGGCCACCTCCTCGGAGACGGCCAGGTAGACGGCGGTCGCGGCACCGTCCGCGGGCGTCGTCACGAACGGGAGCCGACCGAGTCCGCTGGCGGCGCTCGACAGCGGGCCGGGCAGGTGCCGGAAGAACCCCGACCCGGGGATCGCACCGGGGTGGAAGCTGTTCGAGGTGACGCTGCGATCGCGCTCCCACAGCCGACGAGCAAGCTCGGCGGCGAACTGGACGTTCGCCAGCTTCGACCGTTGGTACGCCCGCCACGAGGAGAAGTCGTCGAGCGTCGTCACCGCGTCGAGGTCGATCTGATCGCCGCGGTGAGCATCGGAGGCAGTCGTCACCACCCGCGCGTCGTCTGCGAGGTCGTCGAGCAACTCGGCGGTGAGCTGATACGGGCCGAGGTGGTTCACGTGGAACGTGTACTCGACGCCGAGGTCGGTGAGTTGCGCCTCGCGGAAGTAGCCGCCGGCGTTGTTGACCAGGATGTCGAGCCCCTCGTCGCCGGCCGCCTTCCGTGTCCGGTCGGCCAGCCGGGACACCTCGTCGGGCTTCGCGAAGTCGGCGCGGACGAACTCGGCGGTCCCCTCGTTCACCGCGTCCTCGATGGCGTCGACCACCTCGCGCCCCTGCTCGTCGTCGCGTCCGTGGACGATCACGTGTGCGCCGAGGCGGCCGAGTGCCCGTGCGGTCTCGCGACCGATACCGCTGGTCGAGCCGGTGACGAGGGCTGTGCTGCCGACGATCCGGTCGTCGCCGACGCCGGCGACGTCCTCGGGGAACTTCGTCATGGCTGGTGAGAGGTGTCGGACGACTAAAGACTCGTTGGCGGGTGAGGGGTACGAGCGGGTGTCGCTCGCTCGGTCTTGACTGCTGATCTGGTCTCAACGGGCGGCGCGGCACAGGACCGCGCCGCCGGTGGTCGCGGTCTCCCTCGCTCGTTCCCTCCGGTCGCTCGCTCGGTCGACCGCGCACGAAGCGAACCGCCCTTACGCCGCCGCGACGACGTGGACGTATGACCGACGACGTCGTCGTCCTCCGGTACGGCCACCGCCCCGGACGGGACGACCGGATGACGACCCACGTGGGACTGACCGCGCGGGCGCTCGGCGCCGACCGCGTGGTGCTCCCGGACAACGCCGGGCAGTCCGCCGAGACGATCCGCGACATCACCGACCGCTTCGGCGGCCCCTTCGCCGTCGAACTCCGTGACGACCAGCGCGCGTACACCCGCAACTGGGAGGGGACGGTGGTCCACCTCACGATGTACGGCGAGCGCGTGCAGGACGTCGAGACCGACATCCGCGCCGACTCCGTCGACGTGGACGCGCCCCTCCTCGTCGTCGTCGGTGGCGAGAAGGTCCCATTCGACTTCTACGAGGAGGCCGACTACAACGTCGGCGTCACCAACCAACCCCACTCGGAGGTCGCCGGCCTCGCGGTGTTCCTCGACCGCCTGTTCGAGGGGGCGGAACTGGAACGCGAGTGGGAGGACGCCGACCGCGTCGTGCTCCCCCAGGCGACCGGGAAGAAGGTCGTCGACCCCGCAGAGGCGGCCGCCGAAGCCGGCGAGCGCGGCGAGGACGACGACGGCGGCGACTGACTATCGATGGTCGGATCGCGGACGCGCACGGCGCTGGTCGGACTGGCCGTGTCGCTCGCGGTCAGCGTCGCCGCGTGGTACTACTTCGACACGCTGCTCGTGTTCCTGTTTCTCCCGTTCGTCCCGGTGCTGTTCCGCGGGCTGACGGGCGGCGAGGACCGACAGCCGGCGAAAACGTGTCCCACCTGTGGGTTCGAGACGCGAGCGCGGGACGTGAACTACTGTCCGCGCGACGGCGCACAACTCGTCGTGGAGTGAGCGGTCGTCGGAACGGAAACGGCTACCTGCAAGTCGCTGACGGCTACCGGTGCGCGAAAACGAAGCCCGCCGAGCGCGCGGTCCCGATCAGTGGTCGTCTTCGCGCCACTTCTTCCCGCACTCTGTGCAGGTGAAGAAGCGCGTCTCGGACTCGTCGGCCGAGCGGATCTGTTTCATCTCGTAGCGCACCGTCTGCACCTCGTCGCACTCGGGGCACTTCTGTTCGACCGTCGGGCCGACTTCGGCGGCGTCGACGTCGGACATGTCGACGACGGTCGTCCCCTCCTGTCCCTGCGTCGTCGTCATCTCCTGTTCGGTCGCGGAGTCGCGCAGTTCCTCGTGGCCGCACGAACCGCACACCCACTTCTCGTCGTCCGCTTTCATCATCGAGCCGCACTCGTCGCAGAAGTTCATATCGGCCTCGTCGGCCGTCCTCGTACTTAACGTCAGGGTTCTGTCCCCGGGACCGCCCACTGGCTACCTCCTCGTCGTCGGTTCAGGCGTCGCCTTCGGACTGCCCTGGCTCGCCGAGCGCCTCGATCGGGAGGACGTTGTTGAGGTCCGCGTACAGGTCCTCGGCGCTGCGGAACTGCTCGCTGGAACACTCCGCGACGTACTCCCCGAGGTTCCCCTCCCCGTCGGCAAACAGCACCGTCACGTCGTCGAACTCCTCGGCGGCCGTCTCGCGGCTCACCGGGTACTCCAGCTCCTCGAACAGCGAGTCGATGCGCGAGAACTTGACTGAGGACATGTGTACGCGAAGAGGTACGCGCGCCGAGCGTATCATCTTATTGTCCAGAACGAGGCCGTCGACAGTCCGGACGTCTGCGGCGCACGAGGTCACCTGGCCACGGGTGCCGCTTCCGCGAGCATCGAGGGGCCCGCGGTGTCTCCCTCGGTCACGGTCGCGACGTACTCGTCGACAAGTGTCGTCGTCTCGGTCGCTCCGACGGCGTTCGTCTTCTGGGCGGCGCGGCCCGAGGACCGCGCCGCCGCGTCCCGAGGGCTCGCTACGCTCGCCCTCGCCCTGCTCGCGGGTCGTTCCTCCCCGCTCGCGTTCCGTCGTCTCGCTCCCGTCGGTCGCTCCGACGACGCCTTACTCGAACTCGGGGTCCCGCTTGTCCACGAACGCGTCCATCCCCTCGCGCTGGTCGTGGGTCCCGAACAGCCCCGAGAACACGCGCTGCTCGTACTCCAGCCCGGCGCCGAGTCCCGTCTCGTGCGACTGGTTGATCGCCTCCTTGGCTGCGGCGACGGCGAACTTCGGCTGGGCCGCCAGATCCGCGGTCAAGTCGTCGACCCGCGCGTCGAGTTGGTCGTGAGCGACGACCTCGCCGACCATCCCGTACTCGTGGGCATCGGTCGCGTCGATGCGCTCGCCGAACAGGATTAGCCGCCGCGCCACCTCGTCGTTGACGAGTCGGGGGAGCCGCTGGGTGCCGCCCCACCCCGGGACGATGCCCAGATCGATCTCCGTCTGGCCGAAGATGGCGTTCTCGGCGGCGACACGCAGGTCACACGCCAACGCGAGTTCACAGCCGCCACCGAAGGCGTAGCCGTTCACCGCAGCGATGGTCGGCGCCGGGAACGTCTCCAGCGACCGGGCGATGTCGTGGCCCAACTCGGCGTACGCCTGTGCCTCGGCCGTCCCCAGGTCCTTCATGTAGGAGATGTCGGCGCCCGCGATGAACGCCTTCTCCCCCGCACCCGTCAACACGAGCGCGCGAACGTCGGCCGCCTCGGCCTCCGCGATGGCCTCCTGCAGCGCCTCCAGCGTCTCGACGTTCAGCGCGTTCAGCTTGTCCGGGCGGTCGACGGTGATCGTCGCGACCTCGTCGGCGACCTCGTACCGGATCGTGTCCCAGTCGGTCATACTCGGGCGGTCGCTCCCCGCCGGCAAAGTCGTACGGGTCGCCCGTACACCGAGCGCCAGCGTGAAGATCGTGAGTGATAGGTGGCCTGTAACCGACTGTTCGTACAATTCTATCGCGACTTACTATGGCTGACTGATGCGGACTGTCGGTGAATGTCGACGATCGAACGAACCGTCTACCACGACCGAACCCCGCTGCCGCTGGAGCGAACCGCCCTCCCCGCACGCCCCGACCACGACACCGTCCTGCTGGTCGCGCCGACGTACTTCGACGTTCGCTACCGGATCAACCCCTACATGGGCGGCCGCGTGAACGGCGCACGTGCCCGTAGCGAGTGGGACCGCGTCCGTCAGACGTACGAGCGCTACGCCGAACGGGTCGTCGTCATGGACCCCGACCGCTACGGCACGCCCGACCCGAGCGAGTCCGGGCGCGGGCACGTGGCGCCCGCGTCGCTCCCGGACCTGGTGTTCGCCGCCAACCTCGGCGTCCCGACTGCCGACGGCGACGGGGTCGTCCTCGCGCGGATGGCGACCGCCGAACGCGCCGGCGAACCCGCGCACTTCGCCCGCTGGTGTCGCGCGGTCGGCTACGACGTGTTCGACCTCCCCGGTGACGCCGCCTTCGAGGGCACCGGCGACGCGATTTGGCACCCGGGCCGTCGCCTCCTGTGGGGCGGCTACGGCGTCCGCACCGAGCGCGCGGCGTACGACGGCCTCGCCGACCTCGTCGACGCGCCGGTCGTCACACTGGAGTTGACGGACGAGCACTTCTACCACCTCGACGTCTGCTTCGCGCCGTTGACCGAGGAGACCGCGCTCGTCGTCCCCGAGGCGTTCACCGACGAGGGGCGCGCCCGCATCGACGCCTTGTTCGAGACGGTGGTCGAGGTGCCGCTCGACGAGGCGACGGGCGGACTCGCGTGTAACTGTCACTGCGTCGACGGCGAGCACGTCCTGCTGTCCTCGGGTAACCCCGAGACGGAGCGTCGATTGCGGGACGCAGGATTCACGCCGGTGCCGGTCGACACCACCGAGTTCCAGAAGGCGGGCGGGTCGGTGTGCTGTCTGTCGCTGCTGCTCGGGTGAGCGACGGCGACTTCTCGAACCGGGAGGCCCAAATACTCCCCACCGGAACTCCCCGCTGATGAGCGACCTCACCGACGAGGAGTTGGAGCGCCTCGGTGACGTGGTGCGACTCCAGCCGACGAAGAACAGCGAACTCGGCGACCGGTGGGGCATGGACAGCGGGAGCGACGTGCACAGCTACCTCGAAGGCCACCTGAAGGACTACTACTACCGCGACGACAACAGCCTCATCCGAGCGACGCCGGAGGCCGCGGAACTCACCGGCGTCGAACCCGGCGTCGTCGACGACGAGAACGACCCGAACGCGGTGCCCGAGCGGATCACCGTCCCCGAACTCCACTGGCAGGTGTTCGCGGTCGTCCCCGACCACGACGAGCGCTCGGAGTCGGTCGTCTCGGTGTTGAACAAGGTCCGCGAGGAGTTCGGTGTCGACCCCGAGGCGGGCGACGTGCGCCGCGCCCTCCAGAGTCTCCGCCGCAAGAACGTCGTCGAGGTCGTCTACCGGACGGTGCCGACGTTCAAACTCGCCGTCCCTCGCGAGGACGTCGAGGTCGTCTCCGAGGCCGACGCGTAACGCGCTACTCGCTGTCCACGCGGTCACGCTCCCGCTCGCGACGCCGTTCGAGCAACTCCCGGACCCCCTTCCCCGGCCCGCCCGCTATCGGCCAGCCGTTCGTCCGCCACTGCGGTGGCTCCGGCGAGAACTCCGCGCACCCACCCTTGCACTCCGCGGCCGTCGGAACGCGTCCTTTCGCCGCGCAGTGCGGAACCAGCGCGCGGCCCTCCCGGCGCACCTCGAAGTGGCGGCAGTCCGGCCGCATCGTCTCTCTGAGCGAGCGCCACCCCTTCCCGTAGGCGCGTTCGGCGAGGAGGAGTCTGGTTCGGGCGTCGCCGTCGGCGCGGAGACTCGTCGGGTGCCACACGACCTCGCCGGCGTCGGCGTCGACGCCGTCGGCGAAGTCGAACTCCAGCACGCCCACCTCGACGGGCATGTCCTCCAACAGCGCGGGCGAGACGCGTTCGCCGGTCGTCCCGGTAGCGACCCACACCTCGTCGGCCAGGCCCGACTCGACGTCGTGGCGGAGTTGGTCCGCGAGCGCACGCGCCGCGCTGGCGTCGAGGTCCGGCTTGTTCTCGATGGCGATGACCCGCTCGACCCAGTCGGGGTACTCGCGGACGCGACGGAACTCGATCCGACCGTTGGGGCCGCTCCGCTTCTCGATCAGGTCGAGGGCGGCGGCGCGGTGAATCGCCTCGCGGATGTAGCGCCACGGGAACCCCGGATCGTCGAGTGCGTCGCGGTACCACGCCCACTCGGCGGGCGCGCCGCGGACGACGCGCAGGAGGTCCGAGTCGAGCGTCCGCTCGCCGAACGCGCGGCGAGTCGCGAACACCTCGGGCGCGACTTCGAGGACGACCGTGTCCCACCGCCGCTCGCGCGTGCCGAGTTGGCGGGCGACGACGACCGGCCGGTCGCCGTCGGCGGGATGCCACGCTAACTCCGCCCAACGGCACACGAGCAACTCGAAGGCGAACTCGCTGTCGCCGGCGCCCGGAAACACGTGCCTCCGTGGGGTCACGGCTGACTAACCGCTTTCGGTGCGCGGAGGCTGTCGGGTGGGGGAGCGCCGACGCTGGTGGGTCGGGGTCCGCGAAAATCGCCGCGTCGGGGTCGCCCGAGCGTCAGTTCTCGGTGCCCAACAGGTACCCCTCGGCGTCGGTCGCCTGGAGTTCGTCGAGGTACTCGTGGGCCTCGCGCAGGATGTCGCGGGGACCGTCCTGCGTGATGGTGTTGAGCGCCTGCTCGTAGTCGCGCCACTGCAGGTCGCGGTGTTCGGTCGACAGTTCCGCGGAGGCTTCGAACGAGTGGGCGATGAACAGGTGCACCGTCTTGTGGATGGTGTTGCCGCCCGCCTCGAACACGTAGTCGTACTCCTCGCGGAAGCCGTCGATGAGACGGAAGTCTTCGACCCCCGCCTCCTCAGTCACTTCTCTGATCGCCGTCTGCTGGAGTTCCTCTTCCCCTTCGACCCCGCCCTTGGGAAACTCCCAGTCCCCGGGTCGGCTCTTCAGGAGCAAGTACTCCCTGCGGCCGCGGGTGTCGCGGAAGAGGATGGCTCCAGCGCTAGTCGCTTCGACCGGCATTGGCGACAGGTAAGCTACCCCGGTTCAAGAGTATGTCGGAGCGGAAACCGGCAGGCGACGACGCTCACCCGCCGAGCCGGCCCGAGCGCCCGCGAACGCCGATGGTTCGGATCGACCTCGCGCGACCCTCCCCCGCAGGAACCTCATTCACCCCCGCAGGAACCGCATCCACCCCCGAAGGAACCGCACCCACCTCCGAACGCACACCTCGAATCGCCATCCCATCCCCACCCATCCCAACGGATTCTACCCCCACCCACACCGAATCACCCCCAGTCGCACGGAGTCGACGCCGGCCGATCCACAGACGGCGCCGCCGAACGGCGCCGGCGCCTCCGATCACCGAGCCGCCATGAGAGCGCTCCACGTGGCGAGGAACGGGTAGATGCGTTTTTCACGCTCTGGTGAATCAGATGGGGTAGACCCCCAGCTCATGACCTTCGTAACCAAACTCCGCTTTCAGAGCGGCGACCGAGCCGCCCTCGACGACACGGTGAACAGCCTGCGGTCGATGCTCGAACGCAAGGGCGCCGAGTGCAAGGGCCCGCACACCGAACCAGCCGAACGCGTCCGCGTCCCGCTGTACGAGGGACTCTCCTCGGGCGACGAACTCGGCGACTGGACGTTCGAGGTGTTCGCGCGCCGCCTCGAAATCCACGGCAACGACCACATCGCCCGCGAGGTCGGCCACATGGACTTCCCCGACTCCGTCCACGTCGAGATCGAACTCGAACAGAAGAAGCCGCTCGGCTACCGGCAGAACTGAGTCGCCAGCGCCACCAGTCCCCGCCCACGTGTACGTCCACGTCAACGCCGCCGTCTCCGTCGACGGGAAGCTCTCCTCGCGCCGCCGCGAACAGGTCCGCATCAGCGGCGACGACGACTTCGACCGTGTCGACCGCATCCGCGCGGCCGCCGACGCCGTGCTCATCGGCGTCGGCACCGTGCTCGCGGACGACCCGCACCTCACGCTCGACGAGGAGGACCGCCGCGTCCAGCGCCTCCGCAACGGCCGCCCGGGGAACCCCGCCCGCGTCGTCGCCGACTCGCGTGCGCGCACGCCGACGGACGCCCGGATCCTCGACGACGAGGCGACCACGTACCTCCTCGTGAGCGACCGCGCCGACCCACAGCGGCTCGACGCACTCCGCGAAGCCGGCGCCGAGGTCGTCGAGGCGAGCGGCGACGACGGTCGCGTCGACTTCGACGCGGCCTTCGAGACGCTGGAGGCGGAGGGCGTCGAGCGCACCATGGTCGAGGGGGGCGGTGAGGTCATCTTCTCGCTGTTCGACGCCGGCCTCGTCGACGAACTCACCGTCTACGTCGGCTCGCTCGTCGTCGGTGGGCGCGAGGCGCCGACGCTCGCCGACGGCGAGGGGTTCGTCGAGGGGTTCCCGTCGCTGGACTTGACCGGTGTCGAGCGCGTCGACGACGGCGTCCTCCTCTCGTACGAAGCCTGACGCCCGAGTCGCCTGACCACCACCGAAACGACACCGTCGCTGTGAGTCGTCGCCGCTGGCGGTCGCTGATTCGGTCGTGCGCGGAACCAACAATTCTGTGCAACGGTTATCATCGCCACCTCCCAATGAGGGGTATGAGCAGTCAAACTGGCGCCGGAGAGCCCATCCACGTCGAGAGCACCGAACAGTTCAGCGACCTGACGAGCGACGGCATCGTCCTCGTCGACTACTACGCCGACTGGTGTGGGCCGTGTAAGATGCTGGAGCCGACGGTGGAGGCGCTCGCCGCCGAATACGACGACCTCACCGTCCTGAAGGTGGACGTCGACGCGTTCCAGGGCCTCGCCCAGAAAGCCGGCGTCCGCGGCATCCCCGCGCTGCAGTTCTACGCCGACGGCGAGCAGGCCGAGCGACTCGTGGGCGTCCAGGAGAAGCAGAACCTGGAGCGCGTCATCGAGTCGCTCCGGTAACGACCGACGGTCGCGCGCTCACGGCGTCTGGTCGAATGCGTCGACCAGCACGCCGTGGGCTGCGTCGTTCGACGCGATCAGTCCCGCCGAGCCCGGGGTCCACCGGTCGCCGTGAATGTCCGTCACCCGACCGCCTGCCCGTCGGACGAGGTGGACCCCAGCGGCGGTGTCCCAGTCGTTAAGTTCGACCGTCGAGACCGCCGCCTCCAACTCGCCGGTCGCCACGCCCGACAGCGCCGCCTGCGCACAGCCGAAGCGACGGAGGTCGCCGAAGCGGTCGAGCACTGTCTCGATCACCGCTCTGAGGGAGCGCTTGTGCCGCGGCGAGACACCGAAGACGGGGTTGACCGTGAACGCCGCCGTGTCCGTCGTCTCGCTCACTGACACCGCCTCGCCGTTGCGGTACGTCTGTTCCTCGCCGGCGACGTACAGGTCGTCGATTGCGGGGGCGTAGTTCGCCGCGGCGACCGGGTCGCCGTCGCGACAGCGGGCGACGCTCGTCATCCAGACGCGGTTGCCGGCGGCGTAGTTGACCGTCCCGTCGATCGGATCGACCACCCACGCGTCTCCCTCGTCGGGGACGCGCTTGCGCGCCTCCTCTTCCTCGCCGACGAACACGTCGTCGGGGTAGGCGTCGGAGAGCAACTCGAACACGCGTCGTTGGACGGCGCGGTCGACCGCCGTGACCGCATCCATCGGGCCGTCCGCCTTCGTCTCGACGTGGAGGTCTGAACGGAACGAGTCCAGCGCGAGCGCGCCCCCGCGCTCGGCGGCCTCGACCGCCGTCGCGACCGCCCCGTCGGTGTCGTCGGTCATACTAGCGGGTCGACCGGGCGGTACAAACGTCGGTCGGTCCCGGCCGTCGTCGCGGGCAGACGCGTCAGTGGACGCGACCGACCGCGACCTCGTGGTCGACCGTCTCGGCGTGGTCGTCGGCGACGGCGGCGGCCGCCTCGCGCGTCGGTCGCAGCGATTCCGTCGTACAGTCGCGACAGACGACGTGGTACAGTTCCTGACTCATCGTACCGGCGACACACAGACCACCCAGTTTAGTAACCGCCGGCTAACTGGTTCGAGAACCGGGATCTCGGAGGGTCGCGGTTCGGTGTCGGTTACGCCGACTCGACGGACCCCGCCGCCTCGCGTTCGACCTCGGCGGCGCGCGAGCGGGCGCGCTCGACGACCGAGGGGGGCGCCTCGAACTCCACGTCGACCTGTCGCCCGTCGTACTCCTCGCGGTCGACGTACCCGTTGTCGTGGATCCACGAGACGAGGCTCATCGCGTCGTCCGACAGCGGGAGCAACAGGCGCTCGCGCTTCCAGTCGGGGAGTTCGGCTTCGACGCGACCTCGGAGCGTCTCGATGCGGTCACCCGTCAGCCCGGACACACAGACGGGATTCGGCGCCAGCGCTGACAGGGCCTCGCGCTTGCGCCGGAGGTCGTCGTCGCTCAGCCGGTCGACCTTGTTGAACACCGTGACGATGGGCGCCTCGTTGCGCTCGTACAGCGTGTCGTGGGAGGTGACGAGTTTCTCGCGCATCTCCTCGACGGACTCGCTGGCGTCGACGACGAGCAAGACGAGGTCCGCGTGGTACACCGAGTCGAGCGTCGACTTGAACGACTCCACCAGCCAGTGCGGCAGGTCGGAGATGAACCCCACCGTGTCCGTGAGGAGCACGTCGCGCTTGCCCGTGTTCGCCCGCCGAGTGGTCGTGCCGAGCGTCGTGAACAGTTGGTTTTGCGACTCCGCGGTCGTGTCGATGTCGGGGTGTTTCTCGGCGTTCTCGTCGACGTCGAGGTCGTCCGCGAGTCGACGGAGGAGCGTCGACTTGCCGGCGTTCGTGTACCCCGCCAGCGCGACGAGGTCGAACCCGGACTCGCGGCGGCGCTCGCGCCGCTCTTCCTCCTTCTCGGCGATGGCGTCCAACTCGTCTTTGATCCGGCTGATCTGGGACTTGATGTCGCGCTCGCGCGACTCGTCGTACTCGCCCAGCCCCATGAACCCCGGTCGCTCGTCGCGCTTGGCGAGGCTCGCTTTCACCTCCGCACGCGGGAGTTCGTAGCGCAACTCGGCGAGTTCGACCTGCAGTTGCGCCTTGCGCGTCTGGGCGCGCTGGCCGAAGATGTCGAGGATGAGCGTGAAGCGGTCGATGACCTCGGCACCCTCGGGGAGTTTCGAGCCGATGTTGAACGTCTGGTAGGGGCCGACCTCGTTGTCGATGATCACCACGTCGGCGTCCTCGCGGGCGACCAGCGCCGCGAGTTCGTCCGCCTTCCCCTCGCCGAAGTGGTACGCGGGGTCCTGGTCACGCGTCTGCGTGAGCGACCCGGTCACCTCGTAGCCGGCGGCGCGCGCGAGTTCGGTGATCTCCGTCAGGTCCGCGCGGCCTCGGTCGACGCGTTTGGCGACGACGGCGGTGAGGTCGTCGCCGGTTCTGCGGTCAGGGATGGTTCCCCTCCACCCCGTCGCCCCGGTTGCTTCGCATACGCGCGCCTACGGGACCAGACGACTTCAATTCCGCGCCGACGTGCGCTGGCGCCTCCCGGGCGCCGTCGATCGATCCGGTCTCGACCCTCCGCGGTCGGGCCCGCGCCGGGCCGGTCTTACCCAGCCGAGTACGAACGTGTCGCTATTCACCCCACAAACGACTTAACCGGGGACGGCCCATCCCGGGGTATGCCAGGGCCAGAAGTGATCGCACAGTTGGGAATCGACCCGCAGAAACTCGGGCTGGAACTCGGGACGGGCGCCGTGATCGGCGGGATCATCGGGTTCGCCGCGAAGAAGGTCGCGAAGCTGATCGCCGTCATCATCGGGCTCGAGCTCGCGCTGTTCAAGTTCCTCGAGTCGCGTGAGATCCTCACCGTCAACTGGGACAAGCTCGGGGGCACGTTCATGTCCGCGGGCGAGGCCGCGACCGCGAGCACGCCGCCGACGTGGGTGCAGACGATCCTGTCGACGCTGTCGGTGTCCGCCGGCTTCACCGGCGGCTTCTTCATCGGCTTCAAGCGCGGATAACGACGCACCGACACACGATCCAACGACCGGCCCGCCGCGCCGGTCCCCGCTCCGTTACCGCCGACTGATCTCGTCTTCCTCTTTGACGACGCGCGTGTCCGCCTCCCCCTGGGACACCTCGTTCACGAGGTCGTAGAACTCGTTTTGGAGCCCCGCGGGGAACGTCACGACGCCGACCCACGAGCCGTCGTTCTGCCACTCCTCGCGTTCGAGGTCACCGAACTCGCGCACCTTCGCCTGGCCGGAGCCGGCGTAGTCGGCGGGCAACTGCACCGCGATGGTCACCTCGTCGAACCGGATCGGGATCACCGGGCGCAGCGCCTCCAGCGCGTCGTCGATCTGGTTCTCGACCGGTTCCATCGGTTCGATGGTGAAGCCGGCCTCCTCCAGCGCCCGCTCGATGCGCTCGGGCGGGTGGGGCGCGTCGTCCATCTGCGGGTTCACCGCGTTGCGGGTGATCTTGTTGATGAGCTGTTTCTTCTTCTGTTCGAGCATCTCCTTGCGCTGCTCGGCGGTGATCTGGATCTCGCCGCGGCGGACGACCTCCGGGATGATCTCCATCGGGTCGGTCGTGCCGAACACCTCCTCGACGTCCTCCTCGGGCGGTCGGTCGCCGCGGGAGGCGTTCTCGAACACGTCCTCGGCGGCGATCACGTCTTCCAGTTCTCCGTCGAACTCGCCGCGCTTCATCGCGAGCGCCGCGTCCGGGTCGATGAGGACTTCGAAGCGGGTGCCGTGCGATTCCAACCGCGCCGTGACGGCCTCGTCGAGTGATATCATGGACGGTGATACTCCGTCCGGCATTAAAAGGTATCCGCCGACTGGGAGGTGGCGACCGGACGGGTGCAGTATGGTAACCGAACCGACGTGTGCTCGGCTACTGCAGTACCGTCTTCTCTTTCGTCACGACTTCCACGTCCGTGATCCGGGTGTCGGGGTAGCCCCCGGTCGCGTCCTTCTCGGCGGCCTTCACCATGTCCCAGACGACGTTCAGCCCCGTGGTGACCCCCTCCAGCGCCTCCATCTCACAGCCCGTCTTCCCCGTCGTCTCGACGGCCACCTCGAGGTGGATGCGGTCTTCCGAGACTGTGAACTCCGTGTCGACGTTCGTGATCGGGATCTGGTGGCACATCGGGATCGTCTCCCAGGTGTGTTTCACCGCCTGCACGGCGCCGACGCGGGCGGTCGCGAGCACGTCGCCCTTCTTCAACTCGTTACCGCGAACGGCCTCGACCGTCGACTCGGTGAGGTGGATGGTGCCGCGGGCGACCGCGCGGCGCGAGGAGTCGGGCTTCTCGCCGACGTTCACCATCTGCACGTCGCCGGCCTCGTCGGTGTGGGTCAGGTCGTCGTCGCGGTCGGCGTCGGGCGTGGCGTCGTCGCTCATGTCACTCCCCTTCGTCTCGGAGGGCTTGTGGGATGCGATCCGGGAGGTCGGAGGCCGCGAGGCCGTTCCCGTACGCCTCGGCGGCGTCGTCGCCCGCGCGACCGTTCGCGTACGCCGCCAGCGCCGCCGCCTGCAGCGGCGACTCGATCTGTGCCGCCAGCGCGCCCGTCACGCCGGCGAGCACGTCGCCGGTGCCGCCGACGGTCATCCCGGGGTTGCCGGTCCGCCCGACGCGAACCTCGTCGCCGTCGCTGACCACGTCGTACGCTCCCTTCACGAGGAGCGTGTGACCGACCTCGGCGGCGAACTCGCGGACGAGGTCGGCGCGGTCGCGCCAGTCGTCTGCAGTGGTGCCGCCCATCTTCTGCAACTCGCCCTGGTGTGGCGTGCAGATCAACTCGGCGTCGGTGTCGACCTCGGGGACGACCTGGAGCGCGTCGGCGTCGACGACCGCCCGCCCGTCGTACCCCGCGAGGAACTCGCCGACGGCGTCGAGCGTGGACTCGTTGTCCCCGAGTCCTGGCCCGAAGACGACGGTGTCGTGGCCCGCGGCGAGGTCGAGGATGCGCTCGACGTGCGGCGGCGCGAGGTGCTCGCCAGCGAACGGGCGGACGATGACGTCGGGGCCGTACCCCTGAATCTCGCGGGCGACGTGGTCGGGGCAGGCGACCCGCACGAGGTCGGCGCCAGCCCGGAGGGCCGCGCGGGCCGAGAGCGCCGGAGCGCCGGTGTACGGCCCGCCGCCGACGACGAGCACCTCGCCGTTGTCGCCCTTGTGGGAGTCGCTCGCGCGGTCGAGCGCGCGGAGGTCGCCCGGGCCGACGAACGTCTCGGCGGCGGTCGGGATGCCGATGTCGGCGACCGTGACGGCGGCCTCGAGGTCGGCGAGGCCGGGCTTCTCGTCGTGGAAGGTGACGACGGCGTCGGCGTCGACGGCGACGCCCGCCGCCTCGCCCGTGTCCGCGTCGACGCCGGAGGGCACGTCGACGGAGACGACGGGCACGTCGGCGGCGTTGACCTGCCGGGCGACGGTCGCCTCCGGTTCGCGGAGCGCGCCCGTCACGCCGGTGCCGAGCATCGCGTCGACGACCAGATCCGGCGCGTACTCGTCGAGGGCGAACGCGCGCGAGTCGCCGACGACCGCCGTCGACGCTTCGCTGTCGACGAGCGCCTCCCAGTTCTCGCGTGCGATGTCGGTCGTGATCGTCTCGGGGCGACCGAGCAGCACCGCGTGGGCGTCGTAGTCGGCGAGGAAGCGAGCGGCGACCGCCGCGTCGCCGCCGTTGTTCCCGCGCCCGCACACGAGCAGGACACGGTCGCCCGGGTCGGCGTGACCGCGGACTAGCCGGGCGACGGCGTTGCCCGACGACTCCATCAGTTGCTTGCGGGGGACGCCGAGCGCCGCGGCGTTGCGGTCGACCATCGCCATCCGCTCGGAGGTGATCATGGTTGCTGTGCGACGGTTCGTCGGGAACGTGCTAAAACGCGGGGGTGATCGTCGGTGACTGCGACTCGCCGGGAGCGACGCCGAGCACCCGAAACCGCTATCCGACGCAGTCTCTCACCCAGTAGCAACGACCCGCCGATGTCCGACGACCAAATCGCCGAGGAGCGCATCGACCGCCTCGCCGCGTTCGCGCGCTCGATGACGCTCGCCGGCGACGAGGACCGCGCCCGCGAGGCGGTTCGGCTGGCGAACCGGATCGCAGAGCGGCATCGCTGCGGTGTCCCTCGTCGGTTCGAGCGGTTCACCTGCGACGCCTGCGACGCGTACCTGATCCCCGGTCGGAACGCTCGCGTCCGCCTCCAAGAGGGGAGCCACGTCGTCGTCCGGTGCGACTGCGGCGCGACAGCGCGCTACCCGTACGGCGAGTAGCCCGTCACCCCGGCACACGGGCGTCGACACCGCGAACGGGAACGTTCAAACGGCTTCCGCCGGTAGCGACCTCCATGACCGATCAGGACCTCCGCAAGCAGGCCCACGACCTTGACGTGACCGTCTGGGTCGGCAAGAAGGGCGTCTCCGCGGTCGTCGACGAACTCGACGACCAACTGACAGAGCGCGACCTCGTGAAGGTGAAGTTCCACCGCTCGGCGCAGGCCGGCACCGACGTGGACGAACTCGCCGCCGACCTCGCCGAGCGGGTGAACGCCGACCTCGTCGAGACGCGCGGCCACACGGCGGTCCTCCACAGATGAGCCTCGTGGGGATTCCGCTCCTCCAGACGGCGACGCCGGCGCCCGGGACGACCGGCGGTGGCGAGGAGGCCGCG
This sequence comes from Halobaculum marinum, assembly GCF_029338555.1. Lineage (GTDB taxonomy): Archaea > Halobacteriota > Halobacteria > Halobacteriales > Haloferacaceae > Halobaculum > Halobaculum marinum. The sequence continues at coordinate 1,343,065 of NZ_CP119989.1, forward strand.
GGCGCGACGCTCGCGACCCCCGTCGCGAACTTCCTCGCGGGCCTCGGCGTCCCGCCGGGGATCGCCGACGTGCTCGGCGGCGCGATCACGTTCGCCGTCGTCCTCGGGGCGTTCTACCTCGTCGGTCGGCTGTTCGTCGTGCCGCTGGTCGACCGCGTGCTGGAGTCGCGCGGCCTCGACACCCACGCCAAGCGCCCGCTCCGCAAGATCACGAACGTCGTCGTCGTGTTCGTCGGCATCGCCGTCGGCTTCGGCTTCGCCGGCTACGGCGACTTCCTGCAGTCGCTCGCGACCGTCGCCGCGGCGGCGACGCTCGCCATCGGCTTCGCGATGCAGGACGTGATTAAGAACTTCGTCGCTGGTATCTTCATCTTCACCGACCGACCGTTCCGCATCGGCGACTGGATCGAGTGGGACGGCAACTCCGGCATCGTCGAGGACATCTCCTTCCGTGTCTCGCGGGTGCGCACGTTCGACAACGAACTGCTGACGGTGCCGAACTCCCAACTCACCGACGGCGTGATCAAGAACCCCGTCGCGAAGGACACGCTCCGCCTGCAGTTCCTGTTCGGCATCGGCTACGGCGACGACATCGAACACGCCACCGAGATCATCGTCGAGGAGGCCGAGCGCCACCCCGAGATCCTCTCGGACCCGGCGCCGTCGGTCCGCCTCACCGAACTCGGCGACAGCTACGTCGGCCTCAAGAGCCGCGTCTGGATCGCCAACCCGTCGCGTGCGGACTTCGTGAAGACGCGCGGCGAGTACGTCACGAACGTGAAACAGCGCTTCGATGAGGAGGGCATCGAGATCCCGTTCCCCCAGCGCGACCTCTCCGGGAACGTGGAGCTCAACACGCCGCCAGAGGCGGCGCTCGGCGACGACTGACCACGCCGGGCCGTTCAAGCCGGTATTTTCGCTTTCGTGGCACTCTTTTCCCGCCCACGGGACAGTCCGCTCGATGGTCCCCGAACCCGATTCGAAAGCCCCTCTCGACCGCCCGAGCCGACCGACTGATGGACACACCCGCCGGCGAGGCGGAGGTGATCGGCCGTGAGGGGGCGACGATTCGCACTCCTCGCAGTGTTGATACTGGCATGTGCTGCCTCCGGCGCGACCGTGATCGCGGTTCCCCCAGAGTCGCCACCGGCCTCGACTGATGCGGCGTCGGCCGCGTTCGTGTACGCCGGCGACGCGATCACTGTGGAGGCCGAGCCCCGCCAAGCGATTCGCGGTGAGACGACGCTCGACCCGGGGACGGAGGTAACCGTCAGTCTCCGGTCGACGGGTGACACCGAGCCTCGGTTCGTCCAGCGGGAGACGGTCACGGTCACCCCCGACGGTACGTTCACCGCCGCCGTCGACTTCTCCCAACAACGCGGTGGCGGGACGTTCTCCGCGAGGCTCCTCTACGATGGCGAGGTCGTCGACGAGGCCCCCGGCGAAATCGTCGCCTCGGACGGATCGACTCCCGGCCCGACGGCGACCCCGGCGGAGGCGTCGTCGACACCCTCGACGACCACCGAGCGTACTGATGAACGGTTCCTCCCCGGATTTCCCAAGTCGCTCCTGTCGGGGACGGTCGGCGACTCGGTTTCCATCGAAATCACGGTCTCACCCGGCGGGACTGCGACGCTCCGGATCGGTGGCGAGGAGGCGGGCTACGAAACGAGCGCCACCGTTCGTGACGACGACGGCGACGGGTCCGTCACGGTCGTGTTCGACACGGCTGCTGCCAGCGACCCCGAACGGGTGCTCGCCGTCGCTGACGACGGCGACACGCTGGTGTCGACGACCAGCGACCGGGCGGTCTCCGTCCCGCTCGATCCCGGCGACTACGACCTCGCGCTGTACGAGGGTGGTCACCTGGCAGACGACGACCACCTCGACGACGTGGGGAGCCTGAGGCTCCAGTCAGCCCCGGAGACGGAGTCGGCTACACCCACCACGACACCACAAGCGGCGACGCCGACGGTGACGACGGCGACGTCGTTGGCGACGACCGTCCCCCTCGACGGACTCGATGTCGTTTCCCCATCCGTGCTCGGCGCTGGTGCACTGGTCGTTGGTGTGCTCCTCGGCGGTGCCGGCGTGGTTCTCGTCGGCGGCGCACTCCGGCGGTAGGCACCGGCCCTCCCACCGGACCTTCCCTCAGCACCGACTGAGGACAGCAACCACGATCGCGACGACGACGCACCCCACGACGAACACGGCGGCCACGTCAATCCCGACCGGCGATCCGACGGCGCCATCGCCGACGCCGGCAGATCCGACCGCGACCGCCCGCTCGACCCCACCGCCGTCGAGCGTCTCCAGCCCCCACGCGACCGCGAGCCCGCCGAGCGAGACGAGCCCCACCCCGCCCACGGCATCGAGCACGGCCTCGCGGACCGGTCGCCGGCGCTCGGCGTCGCCCACGAACACCAACGGGTCACAGGCTGGTGCGTACACCGTCATCTCATTGCCCTTCTCCGAGTAGCTCACTCCGGCCGGCTCGACGAGTCCCGCCTCCTCGAGCGTCTTGAGGTGGTAGTGGGCGTTCTGGACGGAGGTGTCGACCCGCTCGGCCAACGCAGAGGCGGTACCGGGGCGGTCGAACGTCGATCGCAACAGCCCGCGGCGCGTCTCGGCGGCGAGCGCGTCGAGGACCTCGTCGCTCTCGGTGTCGTCGACGTCGATCACCCGGGGTCGCTCGTTCGACGCCACCGTTCCGGCGAGGCGTTCGAAGACGGAGGACATACCTCACCCTCCGAACCACCACACAAAAACCCCTCCAAGACTACAGGTGCGGTTTGAACGGTCCGCGCGCGGCGGCCTCTGAGCCGTCGACGGCCACGGGTCGGTCACGTGGGCGTCCGTGTGGGACCGGCCGCTGGCGACCGCTCGTCGGCTCCGAACACGGCCGGCCACGGGTCGACCACGCCGTGTCCGGTCGCGAGGTCGACGCCGTCGCGACCTCGGTCCATCGCCGTCCGTTCGAGTCGTTGTTCGACCGTTCGCGGCGTCACGGTCGGATCGGCGCCGTGGATCAGCGCGGCGACGCCAGCGACCCGGGCCGCCGCCACGGACGTGCCTTCGAACCGCTCGGCGTCTCCGCTGCCGACCACGGTGCCAGTAGCGGCCACGTCGACACCGAGCCGTCCGTCGGTGGTCGGGCCGCGACCGCTGTATGCGGCTGGTTCGCCGAGCTCGCCGACGGCACCGACCCCCACCACTCCCGCACCCGCCGCGGGCGACAGCACGCTCCCGTCGGCACTCACAACGCCGAAGCGGTGGGTCGGCGAGGTGAGCGACACACGCCCGCCAGTGTCGTCTCGTGGTCCCGAGACGACGACCGCGTACCGGCCGCCCCGAAGTGACGTCGACAGCCTGGCGTTCGGCGTCCCGTCTCGGCGATACGGCACCGAGCGTGCGACCGGCGTCCGCCCGTCGTCGTTGAGGCGGTACAGCGTCGCGGTGTACGGCCCGGTGCCACGCTCCCACTCGACCCAGACAACGGCGCGCTCGCGGTCGCCCAGCAGCGGCGTCTCACGCGCACCGTCGACGACGACCGTCGCGTCGGTCGAGCGGTCGACCGTTGTCCAATGGCGCTTTGCCACGTTGCCGACGGGGGCGACGACGGTGACGCCCGCGTCGACCGCGGCGGCGGCCGCGCTCGCAGCACGCGACCGCCCGTCGCCAGCCGCCCCGTAGAAGGAGACCGGTGCGACGATCACGTCGACGTCTCGCTCGATGAGCCACTCGACGGCGCGCACGAACCCGCGCTGGGAGTCGATCCTCGTCAAGAGGAAGCGAGCCCCGGGGGCGACCTCTGCCACGGTCGTCGTCGTCGCGGTTCCGTGGTGGTCGGGCCCTGCCAGCGGATCCGAGTCGCCGAACCCGCGGACGGCGAGCACTCGGTCTGCGACGACCGGATCACTCGGGTCGTATCCGGACGCGTCGATCACGCCGACTCGGACGCCGTCGCCCGTCTCGCCGGCGTCGTGGATGCGAGTGACCGCCGAGCCGCCGGGCGGGGTGGCCTCGTCCCCCAGCCTACTCCACGGCTCGGCGTCGGCGACCGGGCGGAGGTCTGGCTCGGCCACCGGCCGCCCGTCGGTCGGGGGCGACCGACTCGCCGGGTCGGTCAGCGTCGCGGCGGTCAACCCGGCAGTCACCACGAGGACGCCGACGAACGCGACGACGAGTACTTCGTGGGCATCGTTACTCATGGGCGACGGACGGTGTGGAGGGCTGCTGATCGGGCGCGGGGGGCATCGGCGGACCGATGGGATCGTTACTCGTCGAGCACCTGCCGTGCGATGGTGTTGCGAAGGATCTCGCTGGTGCCCTCGTAGATCTCGTTGAGCTTCGCGTCGCGGTAGTAGCGCTCGACGGGGAAGTCCTTCGTGTAGCCGTAGCCGCCGTGGATCTGGATCGCCTCGTTGGCGACCTCGCGGCTGATCTCGCTGGCGTACAGTTTCGCCTGCGCGGCCTCTTTGATGAACGGCTCACCCTTGATCTTCAGGTCCGCGGCCTTGTGCATGAGCAGTTCCGCGGCCTGGAGTTTCGTGTCCATGTCGGCGATCTTGTGCTGGATCGCCTGGAACTGCGAGATGGGGCCGCCGAACTGGTCGCGCTCGGTGGCGTACTGGGCCGCCTCCTCCAGCGCGGCGCGCGCGATGCCGACGCCGCGCGCGGCGATGGTGATGCGCCCGCCGTTGAGCGTCTTCAGCGCCTGCACGAAGCCGTCGCCCTCGTCGCCGAGCAGGCGGTCCTCGGGGAGGTACAGGTCGTCGAAGCGGAGTTCGGCGGTCGGACAGCCCTTGTCGCCGAGTTTGTGCTCCGTCCCCTCGACGATGAAGCCGTCGTCCTCCTCGGGACGGACGACGAACGAGGAGATGCCCTTGTTGCCGGCGTCGGGGTCGGTCTTGGCGAACAGCGTCACCGTGTCCGCGACCGAGCCGTTCGAGATCCACAGTTTGCCGCCGTTGACGACGTAGCCGTCGCCGTCCTTCTCCGCCGTGGTCTCCATCGCGGGCACGTCGGAGCCGGCGCCGGCCTCAGACAGCGCGAACGCGCCGATGTCGCGCCCCTCCGCGAGCGGCGTGAGGTACTCCTGTTTCTGCTCCTCGTCGCCGAAGGCGTACAGCATGTTGCCCGCCAGGGAGATGTGCGCGGCGACGACGGTGCCGAGGCCGCCCGAGCCGCGAGCGATCTCAGAGAGCCCGAGCGCGTAGCTGTGGTAGTCGAGGCCGGCCCCGCCGTACTCCTCGGGGAACGGCATCCCCATGAGGCCGAGTTCGGCCATCTCGTCCACGATGTCGCGCGGGAACTCGTCTTCTTCGTCGATCTCCGCGGCCCGCGGCACGATTTCCTCGTCGACGAACTCCGCGACCATGTCGCGGATCTGCTGTTGTTCGGTCGTCAGGCCGAAGTCCATGGTCGTCCCTGTGGGTTCGCGGGCTTCAATCTTTGCGGTGTCGCCGCCGGCCCCGAGTTCGCCGCCAATATGGTGAGGTCACAGCCGGGTTCACCTCCGATCGTGGCACCTCGACACACCCCACATTACTTTTTAACCCACCTACCTTACGACCGTACAACCGAATGCCCGACGCCGACCGCCCCGCCGCGACTCACCCGGATGCCGACCTCGCGTGGTGCCACGAGGCCGTGCAGGGAGTGTCGCGGACCTTCGCGCTGACCGTGGACACCCTCGACGAACCGATGTCGTCGTACATCTGTCTCGGCTATCTCGTCTGCCGTATCGCCGACACCGTCGAGGACGCCGACCACATCGCCCCGGACGAACAGGCAGCCCTCCTCCGGGAGTTCGACGCCGCCCTCGACCCCGACGACGACACGACCGCGACCGACTTCCGCGACGACGTCGACCCGCACCTCCCGCCCGAGGAGAGTCGGTCGGCAGACTGGGCGGTGGTCGCGAACGTCGAGCGCGTGTTCGCCACCTTCGAGGGCCTCCCGCCGGAGGTCCGCACCGCGGTCGTCCCGCCGGCCCGCGAGATGGCGACGGGGATGGCCGACTTCGTCGAGCGCTACGCCGACGACGGCGGCCTCCGCATCGAGACCAAGGGGGAACTGGAGGAGTACTGCTACTACGTCGCCGGCACGGTGGGGAACCTCATCACGAACCTCGTCACCACGCTCGGCAACGTCGACGAGGAGCGCACCGAGCGCCTGTACGCCGTCGCCGAGGAGTTCGGGCTGCTCCTCCAACTCGTGAACGTCGCGAAAGACGTCCACGACGACTACACCGAGGAGAACAACGTGTACCTCCCCGCCGAGTGGCTCGCCGAGGAGGGCGTCTCACAGGACGCGGTCGTCGCGCCCGAGAACCGCGAGGGCACCGCCAGCGTCGTCTCCCGCACCGCGGGGTTCGCCCGCGGCTTCCTCGACGGCGCCCAGACGTACCTCGAACACGTGCCGCTGGTCGAGGGCAACACCCTCGCGGCGTGGGCGATTCCGTACCTGCTCGCGGTCGGCACGCTGCGTGAACTCTCCGCTCACCCCGAGCGCGCGGTCACCGGACAGGGTGTGAAGGTGAGCCGCGAGGAGGTGTTCGCGGTCGTCACCGCGGCCCACCAACACGGCCGCGACGCGCTGCCACACCTGCGCGAGTCGATCGCGAGCGAGCCGTTCCACACGGTGTCGTCGACGGCGGACTGAACGGATTCCGCGGGACCTGCGGGACGCGACTGGCGACCTGCGACTGGCTGATCCTCGCACGTCCTCTTGGGCAGAAGCACTATCCGACTTCTCCACCGATCCTATCCCGTGACTGACTCAGACGGGCTTCTCGCATCGAACGCCCCGGTCGTGTTGGCGCTCGCTGGGGTCGTCGCGTTCTTCTTCCCACTTCTGTACCTCGACAGCATGGCCGCCATCATGGTAGGCATCTTCGTCGCGATGGGACTGTGGGTGGCCGCCGCCGGGGCCGCGGGCGACGACTCGATTGCCGCCGAGAGCGTGCCGCAGAAGCGCGCTTGACACAGGACGACTGCCCCCGCGACAGTCGACACCACTCCCGATGAGTTCGACACGTCGTCGCCGGAGGTGACTTCGAACTAACCGGATGGGGACGCATGGCTATCCCCTCACGCGTCGACTAGGGGGCGTGATGCAGTGACCCTTGAACGTCGTTTCCTGTGTGTTCGGTGTGGAGCGTCCGACGGACGACCGCTCGTGACGACCGCCCTCGAGGACCCGCTTGAGGTGTCCGAATGCGCCCGCTGTGGGGCGATCCTCGACATCGGAGGGCACAACTGGTAGGCCGACGGTCGGCCCAACGACTTTCTCCGCCGCGACCCAATCGTCGACGACTCATGGTCCAGACCGACTCCGACTCCGACCTCGCACGCGGGGACGTGGCACCAGGGTTCGACCTCCCCGGAACCGACGGCGACACCCACGCGCTCACCGACTTCGACACCGACGCGGTGTTGGTCGTGTTCACCTGTAACCACTGCCCGTACGCGAAGGCGAAGTTCGACCTGCTGAACCGGATCGCCGCCGAGTACGACGACTGCGCGGTCGTCGGGATCAACCCCAACGACGCGACCGAGTACCCCGACGACTCCTTCGACAAGATGGTCGAGTACGTCGAGTCCGGCGAGGTCGCGTACGACGCGTACCTCCGCGACGAGACCGGCGCGGTGGCCGAGGCGTACGGCGCCGTCTGCACGCCCGACCCGTTCCTCCTGCGCAACGAGGGCGACGGCACGTTCACGCTCGCGTACCACGGTCGCCTCGACGACGCGCTCAACCCCGACGACGAGGCGACCGAGTACTACGTCGAGGACGCCATCGACGCGGTGCTGGCGGGCGAAGACGTGACGTTGGACCCCGGCCCGAGCCGCGGCTGTTCGATCAAGTGGCCGTAGCGACGGTGTCGACGCCGACCGATCCGGTGCCGTTCAGGCAGCCTCGCCGCCCGCCTCGGTAGCCTCCTCGGCCAACTCCTCGAACGTCTCGCGGGCGTTCTTCACCGCCTTCTCGCGCTTGGCGGGGTACGCCTCCACCTTCGCGCGGAACGTGATCCCCGGCCCCAACTCGGCGCGGCCTTTGAACGCCGCCTGCTTGTCGAGGCGGAGGAACAGCGAGTTGTTGTCGTCGACGCGCTCGTCGAGTTCGGCGAGCACGCGGTCCCACTCGGCCAACTCCGAGAGCCGCGAGAGGACGTGGCGCACGTCGTCGGCGCGCTCGACGCGCGCGGAGAAGACGACGATGCGGTCGCCGTGGTGGCCGGTGTTGACGACGCGGTCGATGTCGAACTCCTCGGGGAGGAACGTGCGGAGGGCGTCCTCGACGCGTTTCTCGTCTTCGGTCGCGTAGCAGAAAGCCCGCAGATCGACGTAGTGGAACGGAACGGAACCCATGATACCCGCCTGTAGGCGGGTCGGGATGAAAAGGGTTGGACTCGCGCTCGGGCGGATCGGTTCGTTTTCGTAGCCGCACTCGGGACCGACGAGCGAATGACGACTGCCGTCCTCCGCTACTATCTCTACAAGGCCACCCGGGCGGTCGAGTTGTACCGCCCGGTGATGTACCTCTACTTCGTCTCGGTCGGCCTGTCGTTCACCCAGATAGCGGTGCTGGAGGCTGCCTACAACGTGACGACTGTCGTCGCGGAGGTGCCGACGGGCTATCTCGGAGACCGACTCGGCCGGCGCGCCAGCCTGGTCGTCGGGACGGGTGTGATCGCGGCCACGCTCGCGGGCATCGCGTTCGCGACGACGTTCCCGGCGTTGCTGGCGCTGTACGTGCTGTGGTCCGTCGGCTACGCCTTCCGCTCGGGCACAGAAGACGCCTGGCTGTACGACTCGCTGGTCGGCGACGGCGACTTCGCCGCCGTCCGCGGCCGCGGCGAGTCCGTCGCGCTGGCCGTCGGCGTGGGCGGCGCCGTCGTCGGCGGCTGGCTCGCGGGACTTGACCTCACCCTCCCGTTCCTCGTCGCGGCGGTCGTCACCGCCGTCGGCGCACTCGTGTTGCTCACCGTCGACGACCCGGACGACGACGGCGAGTCGTTCGACCCGCTCACTCCGCGGCGCGCGCTCGACGCGGTTCGTGCGGCGCTCGAGGACCCGCGGCTCCGCTCGTTCCTCCCGTACTACTACGTGCTGTTCTCGGCGGTCACGTACCTCGTGTTCATCTTCCTCCAGCCGCGCATCGAGGCGGTCGCCGCCGCGGGCGGGGCGGGGGCGACGGTCGTGGGCCTCGCCGGCGGCGTCGAGCCGTTCCTCGGCTGGTACTACGCCGGGATCAGTCTCGTGGGGGCGCTCTTGACCGGGCGCGCCGGGTGGCTCCGCGACACGGTGGGCATCCGGACGTGGTTCCTCGCCGTCCCGTTCGTCGTGGCGGCGCTGCTCGTGGGCCAGTGGGCAGTCCCGTTGCTGGCGTTTCCGGCGTTCCTCCTCGTTCGGGGGTTGGCTGAGGCCACGTCGGTGTTCGCCGCCAACTACGTCAACGACCGGATCGCCTCGCTGGGGCGCGCGACGACGCTGTCTGCGCTGGCGATGGTGTCGGGGCTGACGGTCGTCCCGTTCCAACTCGCGGGGGGTAGTCTCTCCGACCGCTTCTCGCCGGGGCTGGCGCTCGGCGTCGCGGGCGTCGTGCTCGCCGTCGGGGCCGTCGCGGTGCTCGCGTGGCGCGCGCCGGTGGCGCGGGCGACGTGAGTCTGGCGGGGTGACCCCGGCGAAGGGAACGGGGCGGCGTCGCTCAGCCGCCGTACAACTCGTCGACGACGAGGTGGGTACCGAAGCCGGCGACGAACACCATCGGGAACGTGACGAGCCACGCGAGGAAGCCCTGGCCGCCCGCGCCGTAGGTGAACAGCAACAGCAGGGTGCTCAACTCCCACCCAGCGAGCAGTTGCGGCGACAGGACCAACAGCATGTAGCAGACGTACGAGGTCGGCAGCAGCACGACGAGCACGCCAGTCGCGCTCCGCAGTTCCAGGCGCAGCAGTGACAGGGAGACACCCGCGACGAGCGTGAGCGCCGCGGGGAGCCACCCGGGCGTCGGCAGCGCCGCCGCGTACACCGCGTCCTGCACCCAGACGAACGTGAGGACACCGCCGAGCGCCGCCAGTAGGACGCCGAGCGCGACGATTTCGACGCGCGAGGCGCGGTAGCGCAACGAACTCACGAGTCGGCCCCCACGGTGGTCCCGACGTCGACCTCCGTCCGGTAGCCCACCACCTCGATGGGCAGCGACCCCGCGAGTCGCGCGCTCGCCACGTCGTCGCTCGTCAGCGGGTGGTGGTCACCGGCGGCGTCGAGCGTGAGCGTCAGGTCGGCGGACCCGCCCGGAGGTACCCGAGCACCCGAGACGGCGACGCCGCGCGACTCGGTCACGCGGGTGTCGCCGTCGAACAGCGCCAGTCCGGACTCGCTGGGATGTTGCCGCACGACGACTGCGGCGGTCGTGGGGTTGTCGACGCGGACGGTGACCTCGACGCGCGCGCCGTCGTCGAGGACGGTCGCGTCGGTCGCCGTGACGGCGACCCGACTCGTGTTCGCCACCGCGAGGTGACCCGAGAGCACGGGGACGAGCATGGCGGTCGCGACGATGGCGACCGCGAGGAGGAGGGCGACCGTGCTCCGACGGCGGTCGGGGAACTCGACCATACGCGTCGCTGATGCTGTCGACACCTAAGCGCGTTGAAAATGGGTCGCCCCGGGGGGCGATTACTCCTCCTCGTCGTCGTCCGCGTCGGCCTCGGCGGCCTCCAGCGCGTCGGCGGGGACGCCCTGCTCTTGCCCCTCCTCGAAGCTGACCGTGTACGTCGCGTCGCCGAACATCGTCTCCATGACCTGCGTCACGGTGCCCGTCTCGCCGTCGAACTCGCTGTGCACGTCGTGCAGCACGACGCTGTCGTCCTTCTCGAAGTCTGTCATGGAGCCACGTTCGTCGTGGCCGTACAAAAGGCCCTTGAACCGTTACCGCGACCGCGAGTCCGATCGGCTGCCGACGCCGGACCGGTCGTCGCCGTCACCGCGTCGGAGGTACACCCAGGCGCCCGCGCTCGCGACGCAGTAGCCCGCCCCGACGACGGCGAGGAGGCCGGCGAGTCGTGCGACGAGCGCTCCCCCGGCGGCGACACTCCCCAACGAGTCGACCAGTCCGAGCGCGACGAGCGTCGACCGCTCACTGGCCGCGAGCACGCCGTTGGCGGCGACCCCGACTGCCCGCGCCGCGACGGCGACGACGACCGCGACCGCTACCCCCAGCGGGAGCGCGGAACCGAACGGCGCCGACGGTGGGCGGCGACGCCGGCGGACGGTGGTCGGGCCGTCTCGCTCGGTGTCTGCGAGGCGTCGCGGTCGCTCTCCACCACCGCCGCCGCCGCCGTCGGCGGCCGACCGCTTGTTCCGACCGGGGCCCGAGCGCCGCATCGGAACCGAGTGCGTCCCGATGTCTGATAAACTTTATTCGGGGAATTCGACTCGAAATTATCTCACTCTCCGGCGACGAGGATCACAGCAACGACCGCGAAGGCGACGCCGAGGAGTTTCCGCGCGGTGACCGGTTCGTCGAGGAGGACGACGCCGACGGCCGAGGAGGCGACGAAGAACATGGCGAAGATGGGCGCGACGACCGAGACGCGCCCGACCGAGAGCGCCCGGTAGTACGCGAGGATACCGACTCCGAGGCACAGGCCCGCGGCGAGGACGTAGCGCATCCGCGGGTCCGCGAAGTGTTCGACGACGCCCTCGCCGGTGGCGCCGATGACGCCGAGCGTGAGGACGACGAGGACCGTGTTCGCGACGAGCGCGGCGACCGTGCTCGGGATCGCACCCTGCCCGGCCGTAGCCAGACGCATCAGTGGTGCGACCAGGGAGTACGCCCCCATCGCGACGACCGCCCACACGAGGTAGTTCATACCCCCGACTCGGTGACTCCGCCGTATGAGCGGTTCGAAACACGAGCCGTCTCCGGGGTCGGCCGGTCGCCGCCGACCGGATCGTGTGGTGTGCTCGCGGATATCGCACCGGGCGAAACCGCTTTGCCCAGGGGAGCGCAGTCGGGCACATGGACGAGGCTACCCGAACCCTGATCGACGCGCTCGTCGCCGACGCCCGCGAGTCCACCGCAGACCTGGCCCGCCAAACTGGGCTGGACGAGGCCGCCGTCGAGGAAGCGCTTGCCGACCTCGAGGAGTCGGGTGCCCTGCGCGGCTACACCGCCATCGTCGACTGGGACGAACTCGACCGCGAGCACGTCTCGGCAATCGTCGAGGTGAACGTCGAACTCGACCGCGAAACCGACTACGACGACGTGGCGCACCGCATCGCCGAATCGTCGGCGGTCGACTCCCTGCGCCTGATGTCCGGCGACTACGACTTCGCCGTCAACGTCTCTGGCTCGTCGATGGGCGACGTGTCGCGGTTCGTCTCCGAGGAGGTCGCCCCCCTCCCGGCGGTGACGAAGACGGTCACTCACTACGTGATGGAGACGTACAAGGAACGCGGGATGACGTTCACCGACGGCGACGACGACGACCGACTCTCGGTGACGCCATGAGCGGGGACCGACGCACCGACGGCGGCACGGAGCAGGCGCCCGACGCGGAGGCTGGCGCCGACGGCGGGCGCGGATCCCGCTTCGCGCCCGCCGACCGCGTCGCCTCGGTCCCGCCGTCCGGCATCCGCGAGTTCTTCGAGGTCGCCGAGAAGCGCGACGACGTCATCTCGCTGGGTGTGGGCGAACCGGACTTCACCGCCCCGTGGCCCGCGCGGTCGGCGGCGGTCGACTCCTTGGAGCGCGGTCGCACCAGCTACACGGCCAACCGGGGCACCGTGGAGCTCCGGCGAGCCATCGCCGAACGCGTCACCCGCTACGGTCAGTCGTACGACCCCGACGAGGAGATTCTCGTCACCACGGGCGCCTCCGAGGCGGTCGACCTGGCGTTCCGCGCGTTCGTGAACCCCGGCGACACCGTCGCGCTGCCGACGCCGACGTACGTCTCCTACGAACCGGGCGTCCGCTTCGCCGGCGGCGACCCACTCCCGGTCCACACCCACCACGAAGACGACTGGGCGCTGACCCCCGAGTCGCTGTACGACGCCGGCGTCGACGAGGCGGACGTGCTCGTGCTCTGTTACCCGAACAACCCGACGGGGGCGACGATGGACGCCGACGAGATGGACGCGGTCGCCGACTTCTGTCGCGAGCACGACCTGCTCGTCATCGCCGACGAAATCTACGCGGCGCTCACGTACGACGGCGACCACGAGTCGGTCGCGACCCGCCCGGGGATGCGCGAGCGGACGGTCGTGATCAACGGCTTCTCGAAGGCGTACGCGATGACCGGCCTGCGCCTCGGGTACGCGATGGGGCCGCCCGAGGCGGTCGCGGCGATGACGAAGGTCCACCAGTACACGATGCTGTCGGCGCCGACGACCGCCCAGCACGCGGCGCTGGCGGCGCTCGACCGGTGTGACGACGACGTCGAGCAGATGCGCCGCGAGTACGACCGCCGCCGCCGCTACGTGGTCTCCCGCCTGCGCGAGGTTGGGTTGGACGTCTCGGAGCCGGGCGGGGCGTTCTACGCGTTCCCCCGCGTCGCCGACGTCGCGCCCGACGGCGACGCTCGCGCGTTCGCGACCGAGTTACTCGACGCCGAGGGCGTCGCCGCGGTGCCGGGGACGGCCTTCGGCGAGGGCGGCGAGGGCCACATCCGCATCTCGTACGCGACGGGACTCGACGACCTGAAGGAGGCGATGGCGCGGCTGGAGCGGTTCCTGGCCGAGTCGTAGCCGGCAGCTCCGCTGGGGAGCACTGGTTCTCGGAGCGTCGACCCGCTCAGAGGTCGTCGAAGTCGGCGTCGTCGAACAGGTCCTCGTCGTCGTCACCGTCGAGGTCGCGGAACGCGCCCTCGAAGTCCTCGTCACCGAAGCCGGCGACGGACTCGTCGAGTTCCTCGCGGAGTTTCGCCGCGCGCTGTTCGAGTTCGCGGTACTCGTCGGAGTCCTCCAACGCCGCGCGGCCCTTCTCGGACTCCAAGACGCCCATCTTCGAGGAGACTGCGAAGAACTCCTGCATCCGCGTGTCGTACTTCGACCGGTCGTACAGTCCCTCGACCGTCTCCAGCAGCGACTCGCGCGTGACGGGCTTGACGAGGTAGTCGTCGAACCCCATCGCGACGATGTCGAAGTCCGGTTCGACCGCCGTCACCATCGCGACGCGCGCGTCGACGCCGCGCTCGCGGACCTCGTCGAGCACCTCGTCGCCCGAGAGTCCGGGCATCCGGCGGTCGAGCAGGATGACGTCGACGGCGCCGTCGAGTTCGTCGAGCGCCTCGTGACCGCCGTAGGCGGTTCGAACGTCGTAGTCGGCGCCGAGCCACGCGGCGTACAGGTCCGCGAGGTCGGGTTCGTCCTCGACCACGAGGACCACCGGCTGCTCGTCGGTGGAGGCCGAGTCGGCGGCAGTGGTGTCCTCAGTCATTCTGGGGGATTCCGTCCGTTCGTACGTGTGTGTCGGACGGGTACATATCAATATACCCCTTCGACGTGTTGCGGTCCGAGCGCGTCGCGCCGCGGCGCGTCCGGTCGTTCTGGCGCCGTCCGACCATTGCACTCTGTTGACGCCGCGGGGTACTTAATCGTATGCGATGCGTCAGGAACCGAGTAAAACGGTGTGGGTCGGGTGACGTTTTTGCGTCACGCCGCTGTGGTGCCCCACGAACCGCGGTGGCCACCAGCCACCACCTGTGGTGTACGTCAGCACCCATCGAAAGCGTACCGGCCCCGGTGGACGCGTCGAGGCGGGCGCGCCGCCTCGGGCGCGCACCTCACTCGGGGCTGTAGTTCGGTGCCTCGTCGGTGATGGTCACGTCGTGCGGGTGGCCCTCGGTCTGGCCGGCCTGCGAGACGCGGACGAACTCGGCGCGCTCCTTGAAACCGGGGAGCGTCTCCGCGCCGACGTAGCCCATCCCAGAGCGCATGCCGCCGACGAGTTGGTGAAGCTCCGAGGAGAGCGGCCCCTTGTACGGGGTCGCGGCCTCGACGCCCTCGGGGACGAAGTCCTCGTCCTCGTCGGCGTCCTTGAGGTAGCGGTCGCCGCCACCCTCGGACATCGCACCGACCGAGCCCATGCCGCGGTACTGCTTGTAGCGCTTGCCGTTCATCGTGATGACGCGGCCGGGCGCCTCGTCGGTGCCCGCGAAGTACGAGCCGAGCATGACGGCGTCGGCGCCGGCGGCGACCGCCTTGATCGCGTCGCCGGAGTAGCGGATCCCACCGTCGGCGATGACGGGGACGTCCTCGCGAGCGGCCACGTCGGCCACCTGCGCGACCGCGGTGATCTGGGGCATCCCGGCGCCGGAGACGACGCGGGTGGTACAGATCGAGCCCGGCCCGATACCGACCTTCAGGCCGTCGGCGAAGTCGACGGCGGCCTCGGCGGCCTCGCGCGTGCCGATGTTGCCTACGACGACGTCGGCCTCGACCTCCTGTTTGATCGCCTCCGCGGAGTCGAGGACGTTGAGGTTGTGCGCGTGCGCGCAGTCGATGAACAGCACGTCCGCGCCGGCCTCGTCGGCGGCGACGGCGCGCTCCTCCTCGAACGGGCCGACGGCGACGCCGACGCGCAGCGACCCGGACTCGTCGCGGGCGGCGTCGGTGTGCTCGCGGCGAGCGAGCACGCCCTGCATCGTCACGAGGCCGACGAGGTGGTTGTCGTCGTCGACGACGGGGACGCGTTCGATCTTGTGGTCGTACATCAGTTCGAGCGCCTCGCGCGCATCGACGTCCTCGGGCGCGGTGATGACCTCGTCGGTCATCGCCTCGCTGACCGCGTCGGACTCGCCGACCTCCAGGTACGGGCGGATGTCCGTGCCGGAGATGATGCCGAGCACGCGGTCTTCCTCGTCGACGACGGGCGCGCCCGACACGCCCTCGTACTCCATCATCGCGTCGACCTCGCTGACCGGCTGGTCGGGCGAGGCCGTCACGACGTTCTCGCGGCGGATCACGAGTTCGTCGGCGCGCTTGACGCGCTCGACCTCGGCGGCCGTCTCCTCGACGGTCATGTTCCGGTGGAGGACGCCGAGGCCGCCCTCGCGCGCCATCGCGATCGCGAGTTCGGACTCGGTGACCGTGTCCATCGCCGCCGAGAGCACGGGGATGGTTAGCGCCACGTTCGTGGACACGCGCGTCGAGACGTCGGCCTCGTCTGGCTCGACTCGACTCTCCTTGGGTCGAAGGAGCACGTCGTCGAACGTCAGCGCTTCCGGTACCTCCAGCTTCTGTGAGAACGGACTACCGCCGAAACCGTCGTTCGCCATATCAACGGTGGCGGCGGACACCGCAAAAGCGTTCCGAGAATCGCTCCGCCTGGGCAGTGATTCACACACGTCCGTGTACAGTTTCGCGGGGTCGACCCCCCGATATCGGGGTGCGGTGGGCACGTCGATGGTGTAGTCGGGCGATCCACCCCCGCCACCGCCTCGGACGGCGCAATTCTTGCGCGACGAGCGGACCCGGTCCGACGGTCCGACGACGCAACGGCGACTACACCGACGAACCGTAGCACGTGTATATAAAGAACCGCGAGAGATCGCCCGTACTGTGTGGGCATGTCCCACGCAACGATTAAGTCTCGGCTACCACAGTGTACCTGTATGGACTTCGAGTCCCGCATCGCAACGGGTATCGTCGGCTGGGTGAGCGACAACGCTGCACTCCCGACATTTATTCCGTTCAAACGCGGACTCGACTGGCTGGCTACAGGGGAACGCCCGTTCTCCACCCGAGCGTCCGTCGCCTCCGGGTCGTCACCAGATCCCCGTCCGGTCCAGGGTTATGCCGGGTCGTATCGCTGAGCCGTGAGTACCTCAGCACACCCCATCGCGCTCCGCCTCGAGCGGCAGGTCGGCGGCGCGACCAGGCTGTTGGCGACCGTGATGGCGCTGCCGTTGATCGACGGCATCTTCCCGGCGCTCGTCATCGCCGGCGCGCTCACGGTGCCGTTCGGCATCCTCGAGACCGGCCTGCTCATCTTCGGTGGCTCCGCCACGATGGCGGTCGTCCTCGCGGAGATGGAGGGGACCCCTCGCGAGAAGGCGATCTCGATCCTCCTGTTGGGTGCCGTCCTCGTCCCGGTCGCGATGGTCGAGGCCGCCCTCGCCGAGACGATCCAGAGTCTCCTCGACACCGCCGTGTTCCACCGCTTCGCCGCGGTGGTGATCCTCGCGGTCGCGGCCAAGACCGCCAGCGCAGAGATCGGCGAGTACCTCCCGAGCCCCGGCGCGATCATCGGCCTGGGCCTGCTGGCGTCGTTCCAGCCCTCCGGCGCCGAGTTGGTCGTCTCGCTCGACCCCGACCTGCTCGCCCGTGCGGCCGCGGCCGCCGGCGTCGGCGTCGCGTTCGCGCTGTCGATCGCACTGGCGGGCGACCACCTCCGCGGGCGCGTTGACATCGACCGCTTCCGCTTCGGCTCGGCGGTCGCGCTGGGCACGCTGGCACTGTCGGTGTCGGGCCTGCTCCCGACGGAACAACCCGTCGCGCTCGGCGTGCTGTGCGTCACGGGGCTGTTCGCCTACGACCCCGGCGACGGCGGCGACGACCTCGTCGAAGGCGACGACGACGCCTCCGGCGGCCAGTCGGCTGGCCCGACTGCCGCGGGGTCGGTTACCACCGACGGCGGCGACGAGGTCGACGTCGACCACGACACGCCGTCGGCGGCGGCAACGAGCGGCGTCGACGCCGACCGTGACCCCGACGCGGGCGTCGCGTTCGGGAGCACGCCGACGGCGTCGACCGCCGGTATCGACCCGGTCGACTCTGCCGGCAGCGCAAACGACGACGCCGACGACGGCGCCGCCGACGGTGTCGACGAACCGTCGCGGGCGCCGTGGCTGTGACTCGCCTACCGACCGACTGACGCGCAACCGCGGCGTTTTATCGCCGCCGGTGTTCACTGACCCTCATGAGCAACCGCGTCGTCGAAGGACGGATGGTCACGCCGAAACGGCTCGCAGAGATCGTCGAGGGCGACTCCGTGATGGACGCCGAACCGATCGAAGACGCCGACCGGGACTGCCCCGAGTGTGGGGGCGACGTGCTGTCGGTGGGCTACATGCCGAGCGTCACGGAGTTCGTGACCGCCTACAAGTGCCAGGAGTGCGCGTGGGGCGAAACCGACCGCGAGTAAGCGGATCCGATCGAAATCCCTTTAGGTATCTCGGCGGAATGAGCGACTGCACGGGGTCGTGGCCAAGCCCGGTATGGCGACTGACTCCAGAGGCAACGCGCCCGGTGACGAACTCCAGACTGATATACCGAGCGTCCGACTGATCATCGGACGCGACGACGACCCTCTGGAGTACCGAGGTGCCGACCGGAGATATCAGTCGATCGGGGGTTCAAATCCCTCCGACCCCATTCACTCCATAAACCTACTCGAATAGTCCCGACAGTTGCACGCGTGGCAAAACGGCACGCGTCAGTAATTGGGCACCTCCGTGCCCAAGTCCGTCGGGGGGCGATGTTCCTCGATGTCGATGGTCTCCGTGTCCGTACGACGCCGCTCCAGTTCGTCCGCGTACTCCTCCTTGTCGTAGTTGACCATCTGCTTGCGCAGTTCGACGAGGAGCCAGCCAGCGTTCGTGTTGCCCGTCTCCGGGTTCCCACCGACAGAGACGAACACGGGGGCGCGTGGGTATCGAGAGCGTTTGAGAGCTATTCGAGAAGTCGCACTTTGGGGGCGGTCAACTCCGCTTCGGTCAGGACGACAATCGTCGCGAGCCGTTCGCGGCGCCGGGGATCACGGCCAGTCGTCCGGGAGTTCGTCGGCGTGTCGCTCCATGAGTCGGAGGAGAGGCCGGATCTCGTCGAACCGCGGTCCGCGCGTGATCACGTCTCGTTCCCGGTCCCAGCTGATGAACCCTGCAGCGTTGAGTTTCGGCAGGTGTACGTGGTGGAGTCGGTGGCGGAGGAACTGGTCGTCCTCGTCGGTCAACTCGTCGACGACGCTCTCCGAGTGGAGTTCTGACTCGTCACGCGGGTTCGACTGCATCAACGCCACGAGCAGTCGACGCCGGTGCCCGTCCGACAGGACGGTGAAGTAGTCTCCGAGGGTGCCGGTGTTCTGTTGTGGTTGCATGATTGCGTGTCTCTGGGCTGTGCACGGCCTACTCGATCGCCCGCACCGCGTCGGCGGTCCGTCGGGCGTTCGAGCCGTTCAGTCTCGAACGTTCAGCCGGACCTCGGTACGCGGGGGGACCCTCCAAGAGGGTGACCGGTCTGTCGATGCATATTCCCGGGGGGATAATCGCTCGCAATCAGCTTAAAGCCAGATGTGGAGGGACCACGCAGCGTCTCCGGGCCCCTCACGTCGTGTCGAGCGGGGCGACTGCTCCCCGAATACACGTACTTATCCCACTCCATCACCAACCAGAACGTATGAGCGACGACTCTCCGAACCGAAAGCCGCTGAGGATGCCGGACGACAACCAGGTGTTCGCCACCGTCACCGAGATGCTCGGCGGGCGACGCGTGACACTGCGCTGTGCCGACGGCGAAGAGCGAATGGGCCGTATCCCCGGCCGAATGCGCTTCCGAACGTGGGTCAAGGAGGGCGACATCGTCATCGCCGAGCCGTGGGACTGGCAAGACGAGAAGGCCGAGGTCGTCTGGCGCTACGAGTCCGACGACGCACAGCAGCTTCGCGAAGAAGGCCACATCCAGTAGTCGACCACGCCGAGCGTGCGAGCCACGCTCGCCGCGCAGTCCGGATCTCTACACAACCACTATACTCCCACTTCTCTCGACGCCAGCGCGTACACTCCCGACTAGCGATGCTGTTCACCGCCGCTCGGCTGGCGACGCTTCGGTGAGCGCGTCCGCGAGGTCGCGCAGGACCGCAGCAGTCTCGCCGAGTCCGTTGCGCCACCGAATCGGCACGTCAGCCTCGCCGTGGCGTGCACCGGCGAGCGCACCGGCGACGGCGCCGAGCGCCGCTGCCTCGCCGCCACGGCTGACGGACGCGACCGTGGACTCCTCCGGCCCGTCGGCGACCACGGCCTCGTGCAGCGCGGTCTCCAACAACGCCAGCGCCGGCCCCGCGGTCGCGATAGTCACGGCGGCCCGGTCGCCGACGACCGCGAGCGTCTCCCGAACCGAGACGGGCGCTCCCCGGTCGAGCGCTACCGTCCGGGCGGTGTCGAGGGCCGCCGCCGTCGTCGCACCGTCGACGAGTTCGCCGACAACGACCGCCACCACCGCGGCGGCCTCGCGTGTGTCGTCCTCCACGGGGTCGGCGTCGGCCCGCCGCTCGGTCGTATCAGCCGCCGAGGCCGCCCGTTCGCTCGCGGGTGCGTCCACGAGACCGTGCGGGACGGCGGCCGTCAGCGTTCGACCCGCCGTCGACCCCGCGACGGCTGGCGCCGGCCAGTCCCCCGACTCGCCGATGTGGTCGTGGGCCGTCGCGACAGCCGCCGCCGTCAAGCCGGTTGTCGTGCCGGCCCGGTGCCCGTCCGCACCGAGCAGTTCCGTCACCCGTCCGTACCGGTCGCGCACCGCCGCCGGCGTGTCGCCGGTGACTGGTCGACCGAGTGCGTCGCCGCAGGCGAGGCCGATCAGTGCGCCGCGAGCACGTGCTCGCCGCTCGTCCGTGGTCGCGCTGTCGCTCACGGCGTCCGAGTAGGTGAAGAGAGGTGACAAACGTACCGACCCCGTGCCGGCGCAGTCGACCGTCGTGGTCGGCTCGTCGCGGTCCCGGCGGCGAGTCAGCCGTCGACGACCGCCGCCTCGAGGAGGCGTCGCGCGGCGGTTGGGTCCTTCTGTGAGACCACGACGAGTTCCAGTGCGTCCCAGCGGTGACCCCGCCGTCGCAGGCGGGTGACGGCGTCCGCCAGTCCCTCGTCGAGCTCCTCGTGTTCGAGGAACGCGTCGAGCAGTCGTTCCGCGCGTGTCTCGACCGGTCCGTCGGGGTCGACGTCGACGGATCGGTCAGTCGGGTTCAGAGTCATGTGGGTGAGAACGGGAGCAGCGCGCGGCCAGCGATCGCACGCGTCTCTCGTCTCCCTCCACCCGACACGACTAAGAGCGTGGTGGCCGGCGCCGACTCAGGCGAACTCGACGAGCGTCCCTTCGTAGCGGCAGTCCTCCAGCGCGTGCTTGGCGGCGTAGCCGGCGTCGTGGGGCGTCTCGCCGCTGCCGACGCCGACCTTCAACTGGACGCCGGCGTCGTCGGCGACGTGGTCGATGGCGCCCATGTACTCGTCGTGGGTGAGGTCCGGGCAGACGGCGATGACGTTGTCGCCGCCGACGAAGAACGACAGGGCGCCGTGCTCCTCGCGCATGTACTTCATCAGGCTGGCGTAGCCGTGTTCGATGTTGATGAACGAGTCGAACTCGTTGAGGCGGTCGGTGTACTTCCCCGTCGCGTCGTTCACGTCGAAGTGGGCGATGTGCACGTCGTCGTCGGCCGACTCGGTGAGGAACTCGCCCGCGAACGCCTCGCTGCGGTCCGACGACTGCGCGGAGCCGGCGGCCTGGACGCGCTCGGTCGCCGTCTCCAGCGCCTCGATCGGCACCTCGTCGACGCCGACACCGAGGCTGACGGTGACGGGGAAGCGGTTGCCCACCGACTCCTGGAGGAGTTCGTGGTCGCGGCGGTCGAGGCCGTTCGTCACGGCCACCATGTTGTCGAAGCGGGTGAAGAAGACGTAGCCCCCCCGGTTGCCGATGTACTGTGCCAGGTCCGCGAACAGGCGTGACTGGAGCGTCTGGAGGTCCATCTCCCGACGCGGCTCCGGCGTCACGGTCCACGGGCCGTAGTTGTCGATCTGCACCAGGGTCAACTGCGCGGCGGTCACTGTACTCCGAGGGCGGGGCCGCCGACACATACGCGTTACCGTTCACAGATCCGTGATACCGGAGCGGTTCGCCGGTACCCGAACAAGACCGATGGGACGACCCACCGACCGTCGCTCCCGGCGACGGCTTCAACACCGTTCCGGCCCAAGCGCGCCCGTGATACGCGGCGTCGTACTCGACGTGGACGGGACGGTCGTGCGGGGCCGAGATCCGATTCCGGGCGCGCCGGCGGCGTTGGTCGACCTGCGCGCGGCGGAGCTCTCGGTGTGTTTCTGCTCGAACAACCCGACGAAGGGGCCGCCGGCGTACGTCGAGCGACTCGCGGCCGCCGGTATCGACGCGCACGAGTCCGAGGTCGTCACGGCCGCCGACAGCACGGTCGCGTACCTCCGCGACAACCACGCCGACGACGCGCTGTACGTGCTCGGGGAGGCGGGCCTCGTCGAGCAACTGGAGGCCGCCGACCTGACCGTCACGACCGATCGCGACGCGGCGACCGCCGGCGTCGTCTCCATCGACCGCTCGTTCGACTACGACGACCTCTGTGGGGCGCTGTGGGCCCTGAACGACGGCACGCCGTACGTCGGAACCGACCCAGACCGCGTCATCCCCGGCGCCGACGCGTTCGTCCCGGGTTCGGGCGCGGTGATCAACGCCGTCCGCGGCGTCCTCGACCACGACCCGGACGCGGTCCTCGGCAAGCCGTCGGCGACGGCGCGAGACCTGGTGCTCGACGCGGTGGGCTGTCCGCCCGAGGAGTGTCTCGTCGTCGGCGACCGCCTCGACACGGACATCGCGCTCGGCGCCGACGCCGGGATGACGACCGCGCTCGTGTTGACGGGCGTCACCGACCGCGCCGACGTCGCCGACTCCCCATACGACCCAGACTACGTCCTCGACGACCTCTCGGGCCTCGCCGACGTGCTCGCGGCCGAGTCGACGCCTCAGGAACGTACCGACTGATCACCCGAACGCGAGTGAACTGGTCGCTCGGAGAATCACGTGTGGTATTGTCTGACAAAGACTTATGCCGGGTGATGTGGTATGGTGTGTCATGGAAGAGCGCGACTCACCGTACGTCTTCCGCGACGAGCCAGCCGATCCCCTCGAGGGAACTACCGACCACTCCGACGAGGACGTGGTCATCATCGACGGCCGCGCGATGACGTACCGAACCTACCGGGGCGACGAGACAGCCCACTGAGCGCGCCGGTCGCCGCGACGGCGGCGGCTCGCGGTCCTTCTTACGGCCTCGAAGAAACGACGGCGTGTCGAGCGACTGCGCCGGCTCAGAAGGCGTTGGCGTGCGTCGTGACGTCGGCGTGGAGCCCCTCGCGGAGCGCCGTGTGGACGTGACAGATACCCTCGGCGCGCTCGACGATGTCGGCGAGCGTGTCGTCGTCGACGTCGGCCTCGACGTAGATGTCGAAGCTGATGCCCGTCAGATCGTCGTCGTCGTCGAGCGTCGCCTCGGCGTCGATCTGGACGCGACCGAGGTCGTCGTGGCCGCGCTGCTGGCCGCCGACGCGGAACGCAGGCAGGAAACAGGAGGCGTAGTCGGCCACCAGCACGGAGTTGGGGTCGGGACCGTCCTCACCCAGCGCGTCGATCGTCAACTCGAAGTCGCCGACCTCGCTCGTGCTCGTGAACCCTTCTTCGCTGACCGTGGAGGTCTCGATGTCGGACATGTGCGAGCGGAAGGTGGGTCGCTCGACGCCTAAACCTTGTTACTGCGGCGACTCCGCGACGCGTTCGCCCACATTCAGGGGTCGTCCAGAGCGCCGCGACGCGGCCGCCGGCCTCAGTACGCGTCGCCGCCGATGGTGAACGTCTCGTCACCCTCGAGGACGACGACTTCGGCGTCGTTGCCGGTGCCGTCTACCTCACGGACGAAGTCGTCCACGTCGATTTCGATCGGCGGGAACGTGTCGTAGTGCATCGGGAACGCGTAGTCGGGGTCACACCAGTCGACCGCGACGGCGGCCTGCCACGGCCCCATCGTGAAGTGGTCGCCGCAGGGGACCGCGACGGCATCGGGTTCGAGGAACGGCCCGATCACGTCCTTCATCTCCGACATCAGCGCCGTGTCGCCGGCGTGGTAGAACGTCGTGTTCTCGGCGTCGCTCGTCTGTGTCGGCATCTGCGAGGAGAGCACGAAGCCCGCGGGCATCCCGACCTCGTGCTCGTAGCCGGTGTTGAGGCCGGAGGTGTGGTCCGCGCGGACCATCGTGACGAACGCGTCGCCGCACTCGACGGTGCCGCCGAGGTTCATCCCGATGGGGTCCTCGAAGCCGTGTTCGTCGCTCAGGTACGCCGTGATCTCCGGCGTCGCGACGAGCGTCGCGTCCGAGAACTCCCCGGCGTGGGCGATGTGGTCGGCGTGCCCGTGCGTGATGAGCACGTAGTCGGGGTCGGCCACGTCCGACGGCGAGAGCGACGTGTGCGGGTTGTCGAAGAACGGGTCGATCAGCAGGCGCGTGTCACCGATCTCGACGGCCCACGTAGAGTGGCCGTGCCAGGTGAGGTCCATTTCGGACATACACGACACCGTTCGCTCGAATTACACATAAATCCGTTCGCCACTGGACCGACCGACCGACGACGGAAGTTCGGTGCGTCGACAGGCGCGGTCAGTCGGCCGCCTGCGGCGGTCCGCCGAGGGCCGACCGCGCGGGGAGGTGACCGACGTAGTCGTCGAGGTCGAGCGCGAAACCACGCTCGCGCGCCTCGTCGAGGCCGATCCACGAGAACGAGAACTCGCTCCCGTGTTCGGCGCCGCCGTCGCGCACGACGTGGACCCACTCGTCGCGCGGTTCGTGGACCTCGGCGTGGTAGAAGTGCCGAACGTACGCCTTCGGCGGCGACTCCCGTCTGGTCCACACGTCCGTCGCCAGTTTCTCGACGCTCGACAGCGTCGCCAGTCCGCTCTCCTCGCGAATCTCCCGGAACACCGCCGTCCGCGGGCGCTCGCCCGGTTCGATAGTCCCCTTCGGGATCTGGAGCCCCTCGTGACCGGGGCCCTCGAACACCAGTAGTTCCGAGCCGCCGCGAGTGATGTACGCGCACGCCTTCCCGACGTACGTCGTCTCCGGCTCGTGCATACCCACACTAACCTCGGTTCCGATATTAAAGGTGACCCTGATGGTATCTTCACACATCCCCAATAGAATTAGGAGATACTAGGACGGTCGTCGCGACCGGCGGCGGATTCGCGGTCGATCCGGTCAGACCGTAAATCGCGTGACGGTCGTGGCGGCCCGTTCGAAGTCCGCGTCGCCGGCGGCGGCGACGGTGATGTCGTTCTCGCCGTAGCCGATGTCAAGGGTGACCTCGTACTCGCCGTCCTCCGGGGTGATGATCGCCGAGTCGACCGGCGTCGTCACGGCGACGCGCTCGCCGGTCGTCTTGCCGGCGACGACGACGGTGTTGCCCTGGAAACTCGTGTCGACGCGCAGCGCGGGTTTCTCGTCGCTGTCGTGGAGGCGCCGTTCGAGGAAGCGCTCGCGGACGAACGTGGGCGTCTCGACGGGTTCGCCGGCGTCGATGCCGTGCGCGAGACGGACGTACTGGGCCATCGACCACGCCAGCGGCGTCGCGCTCCCGGTCCCCTCACCGTACTCCCAGTCGTACTCGGTGCGGTAGTCGCGGTCCCACACCTGTTCTGCGATCATCCGCCCGGAGTTGGCGAACTGCTGCATGGTCTGCAGCAGCGCCGTCGGGTCGAGCAGGTCCTCGCGGTCGGTCTCCTCGGGGTCGGCCAGCAGTTCGTACTCGCCGCGCTCGCCCGTGAGGAGCGGCCACAGACGGCCCTTCCCGTGGTTCTCGACGGACCACGGGGCGCCGACGTCTCCCTCGTCGCGCTCGCCGTAGCCGTCGCCGTTGTAGCGGTAGAACGCGGCGCCGGCGGGTAAGTCGACGCGGATGGTGTCGTCGACCTCCTGGACGGAGTTGCGGATCGTCTCGTCGTCCCACGGCTTGATCCCCAGTCTGACCAAGTCGAGGAAGCCGGCGTCGATGATGTCGCGCTCGTCGAGGCGCGGGCCGTTGTTCGCGAGCGTCCGCAGGTGGCCCGCGTCGGGGTCGCCGTCCCGGGTCACCCGCACGTAGTACGGCGTGTGGGTGTGCCGGTCCGTCCCTGTCTCCGTCGCGGTCCACGTCTCCACCTCGTCGGCCCAGCGGTCCGCCAGCGCCAGCCACACGAGCGCGTCGGCGTCGTGGCCGTGCTCCACCGCGAGTTTGCCGGCGCACGCGAGGCCGGCGATTTCGGCGGCGATGGACGACGGCGAGTAGCCCGACTCCTCCTCCCAGCGCTCTTGGGCGCTGAAGGGGCCGTTGCGGGCGACGTAGTCCGCCGACCGACGGACGTTCTCGTACTCGTAGAGGGTGTCCTCGAACGCGACGCCGTCCTCCCAGAGGTGGTACGCCATCACCGCGGGGAACGAGATGTTGTCCATCTGCTCGCCGCCCCAGCGGGTGATTCCGTTGAGGTAGGTGTTCTGCGGGATGAAGCCGTCCTCGTCCTGCTGGTACTCGTAGATGTACTCCAGTTGGTCGATGGCCGTCTCGATGTCGCCGGTCAACTCGGCGGCCGTGAACACCTGGTAGAGGTCACGCGCCCACACGAAGTTGTAGCCGTACCCCTTCTGCTCGCCAGCGTGGACCGCCTCGCCCCACGGCACCGACGGCGAGGCGACGGAGGCGCCGCGGTACGTCTTGTCCTCGACGGCCCGCAGCGTCATCAGCGCCGTGCGGTACTGGTTCGCCAGGTCGGCGTCACCGGCGACCGAGTCTGGCAGGGGCTTCTTCCCGAGGAACGTCTGCCAGGTGTCGCGGTACGCCTCGCGGACGGTCTCGTACCCGCGTGCGAGCGCGCCCACCGCCTCACCGAGCGCCGCCGAGGCGTCCGCCTGGCGGGCGAACCCGAGCGCGAGCGTCTCGCTGGTGCGCCGGCCCGAGCCGAGTCGGCCGACGAGCACGACGTTGTCGTCGTCGATGGACGAGCGCGTCGTCGGCACCTCGCCCTCGGCGAACAGCGTCGCCAGGTCGTCGCTGCCGGCGGCCGCGACGGTCGCCCAGTCGAAGCGGTCGCTCGTCGCCATCGCGACCGCGACCGAGTAGCCGTTGCCGTCCTCGTCGACGAGCATCGCGTCGCCGGACTCGCCGGTGTAGGCGCCGGCGTCGCGGGCGACGAGGTGGTGGCTCCCCGGCTTCCCCAGGCGGAGGCCGCGGTCGCGCGTGCCCGTGTTCGTGAGCGCGGTGTCGGCGACCGCGAACACGTCGTACTCCTTGCGGTCGTCGGCGCGGAAGTCGATGTCCGCCACGACCGCGTCGTGGGTCGGGTCGACGGCGTACTCGACGCGCAGCGTCCACTCGTGGCCGCGGCCGTCGCCCGTCTCTGTGATCTCGTGGGCGAACAACAGCGCGTCGTCCTCGGTCGGGACGACCCGCCGCTCGACGGTGTCGTCGCCCGGCCGGGGCCCCTCGACGTGGGTCCGGACGGTGTAGTCGGCGTCCGCCTCCGAGACGATGAAGTCCAGCGTCCGCAGGTTCATCAGGTCGACGCGGGGGAACCGCACCTCGGTGAGCGCCCCCTCCGTGAGGGTGAACCACACCCGGGAGGCGTCCAGCGAACCGTGGTCTGCGGCGGTGCCGACGCCGAACTTCTCGCCGGTCGTCCACCGGGGTCGGTCGGTCGGCGCTGTCGGCGTCGCCGCGGCGCTCGGGAGCGCGTCGTACGCCGCCAGCGTCGCGGTGGTGCGCAGGCGGAAGCAGTGGGCGTACCCCAGCGGCGTCGCGCTGTCGGGCGTGCCGTCGTCGTACCACTGCTCGGGGAGGTAGCCGGTCCGCGTCGTCAGCGGGCCGTCGTCCTCGATGAGCGCGTACAGCTCCGCGGCGCGGTCGAACATCCAGCCGGCGGTCTGCTCGCGGCCACGCTCGGACAGCAACGCCCCGAGCGTCGCCGCCCCGGACGCGCCCATCGCGGTCGTGAGCGTCCACACCTTCTCGTCGTCTTGGCCCTCCGTGCGCCAGTCGTCGCCCTCGTAGCGGATCAACCCCTCGACGGACGACTCCTCGGACCGGCGGTACAGCCCGTCCAACGAGGCGCGGACGTGGTCTGCGACCCGGTCGATGTCCGTCTCGGTGACGTGGAGGCCGTCCACGGCGTCGACGGCGGCCAGCGCGTCCACGAGCGCGAACGTCGACGAGTCCAGTCGGTCGTCGAGGTCGTCGCCGGTCAGGCGCATCCCGTAGGTGCGCGAGTCGGCGTCCCACAGCGCGTCGAGCGCGTCGAACGTCTCCTCGGCACCGGCGCGTCCCCGGGTCCGCAGGTCGTCGCTCACCGGCGCGCGCGCGACGGCGGCGTACGCCTCGACGAACGTGGCGGCGGTGTGGGTGAACCGCCCGGCCAGGTCCTCCCAGAGGTTCTGACACCGCTCGGGGAGGCCGTCGTCGCCACGGGCCTCGTCGAGCGCGTCGACGCCGGCGGCGACGCTCTCGCGGATCCGGCGCTCGTCTGCGGTCGACAGCCCCTCGCCGTGTTCGCGCAGGAACGTCGCGAGGAAGTTGACGGTGAGGGCGGTCTGGTCGGCCTGGTACTCCGCGGAGTCGTCGCGTCCCTCGACGCGGGCGTTCGCCCACCCCGGGGCCAGCGAGCCGTCGGCGGCCCACACGCGGTGGGGCCACGAGCCGTCGGCCTGCTGGGCCTCACAGTAGAAGCGAGCGCTGCGCGCGAGGTCCGCGGGGTCGACCCCGAGGTCGAGCGCCTCGCTCGACTCCATGAGGTGCTGGGACACCCGTGCGTCGTCGCGGAACCACGTGTAGCCGTAGCCGCCGGAGTTGCGGAAGAACGGGTCGAACTCCGGTCCAGCGATTCGTGCGCCGCTGGGCGCTTCGAGGAGGTCGAGCGCTCGCATGTCCGAGCGCACCGTCTGCCGTCGCGGCGTGTCGTCGGGGACCGACAGCCCGGTTCGTTCCCGTGCGACCGTCCGGAGTTCGTCCGCGCCGGCGTGTTCGATGGCGCAGTCGCGCAGTCGCGACAGCGCGCCCTCGCGGTCGTCGTCGTCGGTCAGCATCGTGACGAGCGTCGTGCGCAGGCCCCGACCGGCGCGCTCCAGCGGCGCGGTGACGACCACGTCGCCGCTGAGGTGGGTGTCCTCGTAGCGGTTGATCGCCCCCTCCCGCGGGAGCGCGACGGGGTCTGGGTCCAGCAGTTCCTCGAACCGCTCTGGGATCTGCGCGCGCACGTCCTCCAGCCCCGTCGAGGCGGTGACGTAGTCGTGTTCCGTGCGGTGGAACACCTCGACCGCGTCGCCGTCGACCGGGCCTGCTCCCTCGTGGATCAGCCGCCCCACACGCGTCTCTTGCCCCTCCGGCGCGAGCGTGAGGAAGGCGACGAGGTGTGCCTTCGGTGGGATCGACCCACGCAACTCGACGTGGGTGAGGTGCTCGCGCCCCAGCGTCAGGTCGTACTGGTGGATGGTGAACTCGCCGGCGTCGTACTCCGTCTCGACGAGGGCCGTCTCGCGGTAGTAGTGTTGTCGGACGGTCTGGAGGTCGTCGAACCAGTACGTTCGCTCGTCGGTCTCGATGCCGAACCGAGACCTGTCGACGCCGGATAGCCCCGACAGCGAGGAGGAGAAGTCCCGGATGCTCCCAGTCGGCGCGACGTGCACCAGCCGCTCGCCCCGTCCGGAGAACGCTCCGTGGACAGTGCTGGCGGTGCCCGTCGCGCCGTGGCCGCGGTCGCGCTTGTAGTCGTTGAGTGCCGTTCGAAGCCGCATTCACCCGTGCAACTACTCCCGTGGTTAAAGACTCCGCGGTACGTGAGCAGTTCGCATCCGTCGTCGCGGGGGGCGGGGTCACCCCCGAGCGGGAGTCGGCGCGACGACGGTCGCCCGGATCAGTCCTGTACCGGGAGGACGACCACGTCGTCGACCGTCACCGAGCCGTCGTCGTCGACCACGTCGTCGCCCGTGACGAGGTCCGTGTCGCCGAGCGCCGCGTCGACCGTGACCGCCGCGGGACCGGACGCGAAGTTGAGGACGACGACGACCGCCTCGCCGTCGGCGGCCTCGCGGCGGTAGGCGACCACCGAGTCGGCGTTGCCCGCCGCCACCTCGTAGTCGACGCGCTCCAGCGCCGCGCGGTGCTGGAGCGCCGGGTGGTCGTCGCGGAGCGCGAGCAGGCGGCGGTAGTGCGACCGGAGGTCCTCGCGGGCGCTCTCGTAGTCGAGTTGGTCGCGGCGACCGAGTTGCCCCAGTTCCTGGCCGGCGTACACCATCGGCGCGCCGGGGAGCGTCGCCAGCGCGCCCGCGGAGGCGAACGCCGCGGGTTCGCCGTAGGAGGCGAGGTAGCGCGTCTCGTCGTGGTTCTCGTGGTACAGCATGAACGACGCGTGGTCGGGGAACCCGATCTGCCGCCGCTGGTCGATGGCGTCCAGCACCGCCTCGGCAGGTTCGTTGCCCGCGCCGACCTCCCGCAGCGTGAACGCCGTCGTCGAGTCGAAGTGCATGTCGAACAGCCCCGCCTGGAAGTCCGGGATGTACGGGATGGTCTCGTCGAGCAGGAAGAACTCCGAGTCCATCGCCTTCACGCGGTCGTGCACCTCCGTCCAGAAGCCGTTGGGGACGGCCCACGCCATGTCACAGCGGAAGCCGTCGACCATCGGCGCCCACTCGTCGACGGCGTCGAGCAGGTGCCGACGAACCTCCAGCGACGTGAAGTCGAAGTTGGCGATCAGCTCCCAGTCGAAGTACGTGCCCGGTTCACCGTTCGCTTGCCACTCGTACCAGTCGTAGTACTCGCTGTCGGGGTTGTGGTACGCGTCCTCGAAGAACGGGTGGTCGCGTGCGGAGTGGTTGCACACGAGGTCGAACAGGACGTTCATGTCCCGCTCGTGGGCCGCGTCGATGAGTTTCTGGTACTCCTCGCGCCCGCCCAGATCCGCCGCGATTTCGAAGAAGTCGACGATGTTGTAGCCGTGTGGGGCGCCGTCGTGCTGGAGGACCGGCGTCAGCCACAGCGTGTCGATCCCCAGTTCCTGCAGGTCGTCGAGGCGCTCCCGGATCGCCTCGAACGGCTCGCGGTCGTGCTCGGGGTCGGCGAACGTGCGCACGTACACCTCGTAGATGGTCGCGTCGACCGCCCACTCCGGCGGGTCGTACGGCCGGTCGACGGCGAGGCCGTCGGTCGCGCTCTCGGCGAGCACCTCCCCGCCGTCGGTGAGCGTCTCGCGACGGATGTCGACGCTGTCGGTGACACCGTACGCCTCGTCGCTCACCGCGACGGCGTAGATGCGCGCCCGCTCGGGCAGGCGGTCGCGGGCGACGGTGAGCGTCCGGTCGTCGACGCGCACGTCGGCCTCCCGCAGGTCGTCGCGGTCGTCGAGGATGAACTCCACGTCGGTGTCTGCCTCGTCGGGGTCGACCGACGCGCGGACGTGGACCTCGTCGCTGTCGACGTCGACAGAGAGGTGGACGCGCGGTCGCTCGACGCCGTCGCGCCCGCCGATGCCACCGCGGGCAGAGCCACTGGCGCCGCCAGACTGGCCGACGGCACCCCCGGAGCCAGACAGGCCGCTCCCGGAAGCGCCACTCGCGCCGGAGACGCCGCCGAGGCCGCCAGCCTGTGCAGTCTCAGCGGCGAACGCGCGGACGGTCAGGTCGTAGCTGTGACCGCCGCCGTCGATGCGGAGGCGGTAGCGACCGGCCACGTCGGGGGTGAACCACTGGACGGCTTCGTCCTCGTCGACGGTGGCCTCGGAGTCGGTCGGCGCATCGACGACGCGCCACTCGTAGTCGACGCTCGGGTCCGGATCGCGAGGGGCGAGTTCGACGGACTCACCCACCGCACACACACGGGGCTGTCCTGGATGTTCCATGGGGCATGGCTTGTTCGGCGACGGTTTCGCTCTTTCGCCCGAAACAGTACTCCGCGGGGAACCCCTAAGTGGGCGCCGAGGAATGACGTGGGTATGGAGGGGACCCCCGACGACACGCCCGCGACCGACGCCGACGACGCCCCGGACGAGGACCGTCCCGTCTCGGTTGAGATCGACATCGCGGACGGACGCACCGTGATCACCGTCACGGGCGACCGCGACGCGGCGGTCGTCGTCGAGTCGGCCTCGGGCGAGCGCATCTACCTCCCGCCGGAGGACTTCCGCCGGCCACCGGACTCGGCTGGTCGCCAAGACGCCTACGGCACCGGTCCGTCGACCGCGGACAGCCCCTACCAGTCGGTGTCCGACAGTCCGTACCAGTCGGTCACCTCGGACAGCCCGTACCAGTCGCCGGGCGAGTCCGACAGTCCGTACCAGCGCGGGGGGCCCGCCCCCGACCGGGTCGGACTGGAGCCGACCGCAGACGGGTTCCGCATCGTCCACCCCGAACCGGTCACCGACTTCCGACTGCTCCGGTGACGCCACCGGGCGCGCAGCGCCCCTTCCTCACGCCTCGTCTCGCTTCTCCGCGAGGATCCGGTCGTAGAACGCGACGTGCTCGTCTGCGACTTCGTCCCACGTGCGCACGTCGTACTCGATCGGTGAGTCCAACGAGAGCGCGTGCTCGATGCCGGCGGCGATGGCCTCGGAGTTCGGCTCCACCTCGATGAGGCAGTCGTCGGGGAGGACCTCTGCGGCGCCGCTGGGGCCGGCGACGACGCGCGTCCCGACCGACAGCGCCTCGACGATGGTGATGCCGAACGGCTCCGCGAGCGACGGCGAGACGAACAGGTCGGCGCTCGCGTAGTAGTCGCCCAACTCCTCCTCGGGGAGGTAGCCGACGAACTCCACACGGTCTTCGATGTCGAGCAGTTCCACGAACCGCTTCAGTTGGTCGGTGAGGTGGCCAGTGCCACCGATGACGAGCGTCACGTCGCGCCGGAGTTTCGGGAGCGCGTACAAGAGGTACGACAGCCCCTTCTGGTCGGTGTGGCGACCGACGAAGAACAGCATCTCTCCGTCGATGTCCAACTCCGCCTTCACGTCGCGCCCGGTCGGCTCGACCGACGAGAAGCCGTTGTAGATGACCTCCGCGTCGCGGCCGTACTCGTGGCTGATCTTCCCCGCGGTGAACTCGCTGACCGCCAGCAGGTGGTCCGATCGGTTGACGACCCGCTGTTCGGTGCGTTTCTCGCGCTCGGGTGGGTCGGCGTTGCGGTCAGAGGACAGCGAGTGGAACGTCGTGACCCACTCGACGTCGTGGCTGGCCTGCGCGCGCGACCCGGGGTTGTAGCCGAACCAGTCGTTCGTGTGGACGATGTCGGCGTCGGCCGCGCGGTCGACGAACGCCCCCGACAGCCGACCGATCCGGGTGATGATGTCGCCCTCGCCCGTCGGGACGCCGTGGATGTTTTCGCGGCCCTCGGGCGCGTACTCCGCCGGCAGCACCAACTCCACCTCGACGCCGTCGCGCTGCTCGAGGCGCTCGAACAGTTCGCCCACCGCCGTGTCCAGGCCCCCGGTCACGTTCGGTGGGAACCCCCACCCCAACATCAGCACGGTGTACGTCATTGTGTCGCGTATCGCGGGTGCGGTACTTAGTCCCCGGGCGTCGCCACATCCCCGTCTATCGCGTCGTCTGACCGCACACACGGGGCCGCTGTTCGCGTCGTCGCCGGGCGCTGCGCCCCCAACAGACCCGGCACTTCATACGCCCCGGGCACCATGCCCCCACAATGCGATTCGACCGACGAAGCGGCGTCCTGCTCCACCCGACCGCGCTGCCGGGTCCCCACGGCATCGGCGACCTCGGCGCGGGCGCCCGCTCGTTCCTCGACTTCCTCGACCGGGCCGACCAGTCCGTCTGGCAGGTGTGTCCCCTGGGCCCGACCGCTGGTATCCACGGCCACTCGCCGTACCAGACGTTCTCCGGGTTCGCGGGCAACCCCCTGCTCGTGGACCTCGCGGAGTTGGCCGACCGGGGCTACCTCACCGACGACGAACTCAGTGGTGACGAGGCCGGCTTCTCGCCTCACGAGGTGAACTACGACGCCGTCGAGTCGTTCAAACTCGACCGCCTTCGGACCGCGTTCGACCGGTTCCGCAACGAGGGCGCCCCCGAC
Organism: Halobaculum marinum; assembly: GCF_029338555.1. Taxonomy (GTDB): domain Archaea; phylum Halobacteriota; class Halobacteria; order Halobacteriales; family Haloferacaceae; genus Halobaculum; species Halobaculum marinum. The sequence continues at coordinate 1,376,952 of NZ_CP119989.1, forward strand.
GAACACGCCGCGTTCGCCGACTACCGCGAGCGCGAAGCCGACTGGCTCGCCGACTACACGCTGTTTCGCGCGCTGAAAGCCGAGTTCGGCGGCGAGTTGTGGACGGAGTGGCCCGAACCGGCGCGGACGCGCGACCCAGAGACGCTCGCGGCCTACCGTGAGGACCTCGCCGACGAGGTCGGATTCCGCGCGTTCTGCCAGTGGACGTTCGACCGCCAGTGGGCCGACCTCCGCGCGTACGCACAGGAGCGCGGGATCGGGATCCTCGGCGATCTGCCGATCTACGTCGCGCTCGACTCCGCCGACGTGTGGGCCGCCCCCGAAGCGTTCGATCTCACCGACGAGAACCGTCCGGCGACCGTCGCGGGTGTCCCGCCGAACCAGGGCGACGGCGGCCAGCGCTGGGGGAATCCGGTGTACGACTGGGAGCGCCTCGCCGAGACGGACTACGCGTGGTGGCTCGACCGCCTCCGCCGCTTGTTCGAGATGGTCGACTACGCCCGCCTCGACCACTTCAAGGGGTTCGACGAGTTCTGGGCCATCCCCGCCGACAGCGACGACCCCGCGACTGGCGAGTGGCGCGAGGGCCCCAGGCACGACTTCTTCGAGGCCGTGCGCGCCGAGTTCGGTGACCTCCCGTTCGTCGCGGAGGATCTCGGATTCCTCGACCCGGACAGCGCCTCCCTGCGCGAGGCGTTCGACCTTCCTGGGATGCGCGTCCCCCAGTACGCAGACTGGTGCCAGCAGGGACACCTCTACCAGCCGATGCACTACCCGGAGGACTCGGTGGGGTACACCTCCACGCACGACAGCGACACCGTCGTCGGCTACTACGAGTCGCTCGGGGCCGAACAGCGCGATTGCCTCCACTACAACCTCGGCACCGACGGGAGCGAAATCGAGTGGGACGTGATCGAGGCGGTGTGGAACTCCGACGCCACGCTCGCGGTGACGACGATGCAGGACCTCCTCGGCCTCGACAGCCACGCCCGCTTCAACACGCCGGGCACCGCCGAAGGGAACTGGCGGTGGCGCGTCACCGGTGCGGGCCTCGACGACGCCGTCGCCGACCGACTCTCCCGGGTGACCGACGCCACCGTCCGCTGACGAGCACCGGGCGGCCGCCTCCGATTTTCAGCGTTGATACTTGGCGGCTGAGATATATGTAGGGGAGCGGCCTCCGGGAGAGTAACTGTCGGCCCAGCGTGGGCGGAGACAGGCAAACCATGTTCGAATTCATCACGGACGAGGAAGAACGCGGGCAAGTGGGAATCGGGACACTCATCGTGTTCATCGCGATGGTGCTCGTGGCGGCGATCGCCGCGGGCGTCCTGATCAACACCGCCGGCTTCCTCCAGAGCAAGTCGCAGGAGACGGGTCAACAGTCGAGCAAGCAGGTCAGTAACCGGCTCCAGGAGGTCGTCACGACTGGCTCGGTGAACCAGACCGACAACACGATCAAGCAGGTGAACGTAACCGTGACGCAGGCACCGGGTGCGGGAGAGATCGACCTCTCGAACGCGACGATCAACTGGATCGGACCGGAGGGAACCGAGACGCTAACCCACACCAGTTCCAGTGAGACCGGGTGGGAGTTCACCACGACGGCTGTGAAGAACACCGACAGCTCGGACACGGTCCTCAACGACGCAGACGACCGCTTCAATATCGAGTTCGCGCTTAGGGACAACGGATTCGGCGACACGAACGCACCGAGTAACCTCGCGGAGGGATCGGAGGTCACGATCAAGATCAACACGATGTCCGGCGCGACCACGAGCATCCGCTTCACTGTCCCCGAGTCGCTCGGGCAGAAGAGCGCCGTCGAACTGTAAGGTCGACGCGAGCAGTCGTCGACTTCTCTCCATTTTTCGACCGACGAGCGACTGCGTCGGCACCGCTGGCGGACACAACGACTAAGCCGAATCCACCCGACCCGCTGGCAATGCGCTACGCTCGTATCCGAGACCCAGCTGGAACCGTCCGCACTGGCACCTACGACGACGGCGTCGTCACCGCCGCCGGCGAGGCGTTCGACACCACCCGCGACGACGTCGACCTGCTCGCGCCGTGTGAGCCTTCGAAGATCGTCTGTGTCGGCCGCAACTACGCCGACCACGCCGAGGAACTCGGCAACGAGGTGCCGGACCGACCGTTGCTGTTCTTGAAGCCGCCGAACTGCGTCGCCGACCCCGGATCGACGGTCACGCTGCCGGCGGGGAAGGAGCAGGTCGACCACGAGGCCGAGATCGCGTTCGTGATCGGCGAGCAGGCGCGCAACGTCGCCGCCGAGGACGCCATGGACTACGTCGCCGGCTTCACCTGTCTCGACGACGTGTCGAACCGGGACGACCAGAACAAGGAACAAAACTGGGTGCGCGGGAAGGCGTTCGACGGCTCGGCGCCCATCGGGCCCTGCATCGCCGACCCCGAACACGTGCCAGCGGACGCGTCCGTCGAACTCCGACTGAACGGCGAGACGAAGCAGTCCTCCTCGCGCGACTACTTCATGTTCGCCATCCCGGAACTCGTCGAAGAGATCACGACGTACATGACACTCGAACCGGGCGACGTCGTCGCCACGGGAACGCCCGCTGGTGTCGGCCCCCTCTCGGACGGCGACCACGTCGAGGTTGAGGTCGAGGGCGTCGGCGTGCTCGAACACGAGGTCCGGCAGGACTGAGTCGCGCGGCGGCGTCGCGCGACGCGGCACCGTTGGAACGCAGACAGTCCCGCGACCGATTCGAACGCCGGATGGCGGCTTACGACGAAGCGTTACAGTCCCGAGACCAGGTCCCGCAGCACCGCCTCGGGGTCGTCGGCCTTCGCGACGCCAGAGGCGAGGAGCACGCCCGTCGCGCCCAACTCGCCCGCGGCGGCGACGTCCTCACCGGTCGAGACGCCGGCACCGCAGAACAGGTCGACGTCGGCGTCGACCGCCTCGACCGCGGCGACGGAGTCCTCCACGATGGCGGGGTCCGCAGACGCGACCGAGACGTCGCCGCCGATGAGTTCCGGCGGTTCGACCGCGACGGCGTCTGGGCCGAGCGCCGCCGCGGCGCCCGACTGCGCCGGGTTGTTCGCGCACACGCACGTCTCCAGGCCTGCGCGCTCGGCGGCGGCCAGGGAGGCGTCGATGTCGGCCAGTTTCAGGCGGTTCTCGGAGTGGTTGATCAGCGTGCCGGTCGCACCCGCGTCGGCGACGGCCTCCGCGAGCGTCGACCCGGTGTGGCTCCCGTGCTCGACGGGGGAGACGTGCTGGGCCCACGTCTCGACGCCGGTGTCGGCGACCGCCGAGAGGTGGGCGGCCTGCGGAGCGACCGCGATGCGCGCGCCGGTGTCGTCGGCGACGCTCGCGCAGGCCGCCGCAATCTCGACGGGGTCACACGGGTACGCCTTCAGGTTGACGAGGATCAGGGTGTCGGAGTCGCTCACGGGCGGGTAATCGGGTCGGTCGACGAAAAGGCGCTTCGGTCGCGACAGCGGTTGCGGCTCGTCGTCCACTCGGGGGCGCCGCGCTGCGGCGTCAGTTGTCGTTGCGCTTGACCACGTCGCCGAGGGTCATCTTCCCGGAGGAGGAGCCCTCCCAGTCGGCGTCGTCGACGGACTCGCCTTCAACCAGCGAGATGCCGAGTTTGCGCTCCAGTTTCTGCTGGACGTCGTCGGAGGGCAAGATGTCGCCGCGTTCCAGTTTGCGGATGACGGAGGCCTTCTCGTTGATGTCCTTCGCGAGGTCTTCCTGACTCATGCCGGTCGACTCACGCGCCTGTCGGATCCGCGCGTCGTAGTCGGCGGCGACCGTCTCCATGTCGTCGAACATGTCGCGCCGCCGCCGCGTCGACGACGACGAGGACGACGAACTCGACGAGCTAGACGACGAGGACGACGAAGACGAAGAGGAGGTGGAGTACTTCGTCGAGGCGGAGGAACTGCTCTCGGTGCGGACTTCGGTGCCGAAGTCCGAGCAGTCGCCGCAGAGCTCCAGCTCTGCGCCCTCGACTTTCGTGGTGGTGAGCGACGCCTTCTCCGCGCCGCACATCTCACACTGGGGCATACCTTGGAGTAGCGCGTTGCGCGGTATAAATCGTGTGCCACGGTCGGGGGTTTCCTCCCCGTATTATATACTCCGAATATCGATCATTGGTTCTGCACGTATGTTATCAGAATCTTTCCGATATATTGAATTCAAACACGAGGTATTTGGAAGATACAATGTCCGACAACGACACCACGATGTCGACCTGGCTGGCCGAGCACCCGCGGATGATGGGCGCGCTGTTCACGCTCGTTCTCCTGCTGTCGAGTGCGGGGAACGCGATGGCTGTCAGCTCCGCCACGGCTGGACCCTAATTGTTGAAAATTTCCTCGGCTGGAACTTCGTCTGACCACAGCAGCTGATTGTTGAAGCTGATCGGTGCCCTAACTTCCGAGAGGAACTCTTTCAATCCCCCTCGAGTGAATTCGTGGGTCGTCGCATCTCCCGACCCCACGTAATTCTTTTTTGAGCTTCCAATATGTGGTCGAGCCATAGTTCCTGTACTGAAATGTCTGGTCGGGTAGTAACGGAATCTTGAGGACACCTCTTCTCCCTCTGGGGCCCTGAGGAACGTCACCATCGGGACTCCAGTCGCACACTGACACAACTGCACCAACGGGTCCCCCACGATGCTGTAGGCGTTCCCGGCGAACGGCCCGGTCCCCACCACGTCCAGCGCGGCGTACAACGGGAAGCCGGCGTCGAACAGGCGCGCCAGGTCGCGACCGACGCGCGTCGCCAGCGAGTTCGGCAGGTCCGTCAGCGACACGACGCCGCCGAGTGCGCCCGCGTCGACGAGGGCCATCCCTTGCCGGTACGACGTGCAGGCGTTCAGGAGGAACGCGTCGACACCGGTCGACTCGACGGTGTGGAGGTCGAGGAAGCCGTCGGCACACTGCATCCCACGCTCGTCGACGTGGCCGACGTAGTGGAAGAAGTCGTGCTCGCCGGCGAGGAGGTCGCGCAACTCGGCGACCGTCAGGTCGCGCTCCTCGCGGATGTCGAACGTGATGTGGTCGCGGAAACCGTACGTGTCGCCCAACTCGTCGACCATCGCCTCGTCGTTGCAGACGACGGTGACGCCGATGGTGAGGTCCTCGGCGGGCGTTCGGTCGAGGCGCCGGCGGTACGCCTCCACGGTCGGCTTCGCGGCGCCCATCGGGTAGCCCGGCCCGACCCACGCCTGTGCGATGCTGTCGGCCTCCCGGGGGGTGACGACCGTCTCGGAGTCGTCGCCCGCGTTCTGCGTCGGCCTGCGGGTGAGCGGGTCGGCGTCGTCGGCCGCGCTCCGGATCAACGACGCGCCCCGAACCGCGTCGCGGGAGGCGCGGACGAACGCGTCCAACTCGCCAGAGTCGCCGCCGCCGCTCGTCGTCGGCGACGGCGGCGGCGACCGGACCACCGACAGGTCCGCCGCGAGGAACGGGAGCACGGTCGCGTTCTCCGGTGCCGGCGCCACGTCCGTCGTGTGCGGCCAGTCGAGGCAGTCGAGCGTCGCCTCGGGCGAGACCTCCAGGTACGCGGCCGTGCGCTCGGGGAGCGGAGACTCGTACCACTCCTCCCACGGCGGGTCGAGTCGGTCGCTCAGCGTCTCGTGGACGTGCAAGTCGACGTCGTACAAGCCGGCAGACGAGGCCCGCGTCGCGCAGTCGAGGGTGAAACAGTGGCGAAGTAGCGTCGAGAGCCGCTCCGACAGCGCCTCCGGGTCGCTCGGCAGGTCGTGGCGGACGTCGCCGGCCTGCAGGTACGGCTGGTCGCTCTCGACGACCGCCGCCGCGAGGTAGAACGCCAGCGGCGTCGCCGAGTACAGCGCGTCGTACTCGAACGGCAGGCCGAGGACGACCCCCTCGTCGACTCGTTCGACGAACCGCGGGGCGGAGAACTCACCACCGCGCTCCAACAGCGGCGGGTGGCCCCGAAGCGTCGGGAACGACCGCTCCGGCGAGGTGGTCGCCAGTGCCGACCCGAACGTCGAGATAGCGCGCGCCAGCCCCGCTGGCGAGTCGGGAACCGTCACCGTCCCGGCGGGGGAAGTCCGGCGCGACCGGGCGCCGATCAGGAGTCGACCGTCGCCGACGGCGGCCTCCTCGACGGACACCTTCGGGTACCGGTTCTCGTAGGAGACGCGCGCGGGGCCGTCCACGGCGACGTACGTCTTCACCGGCGCCGTCGACAACTCCAGGACGTGCGGTCCGGCGGGGACGCGCGCGGGTGCCTCGGCGGTGGCCGTCGCCACGACAGTGTTGTCCGGGTCCCGGACGTACACGTCGGCGGTGCAAAGCGGCGTCACCGCCGTGGCGTCGACGCGCCAACAGCCGTCGACGGGAGCGGGGAACCGGTCTGCGGCGTCGACCCGCGTCGCGCCGGCCGTCGTCGACCCGTCGGTGACTCCCTCGACGGCGACCGGGAGACTCACCTCCTCGATGGAGTCGACGAGTTCGTAGGCCGTGGGGGAGCCCCGCTCTGTCGGGACGAGTCGGACGACGGCGGAGGCCGCCCCGTCGACGCCGACTCCCGCCGGGGCGTCACCGGAGCCGGAGTGGTCGGCTCCCGACGGAGACTCCTGTTCTCGTCCTGGCATCAGATCACCGGAGGGGGTTCCACTCGGTCGTCCCCCACCCGAGGATGTGCCAGCGCTCCTCTGGGACGGGAGCGGTCTCGCGCGACCGGAGTTCGACGATGACGTCCAACTCGTCGCCGAGGGACTTGGCGAACTCGTCGACGACGGGGTCAGACCGCGGGTCGCCCGAGGCCGGTCGCGGGAGGTGGATGTGCGCCATGCCGCCGCGCTCGCGCGTCTCGGCGGCGACGTCTCGAAGCAGGCGCCGCGCCGCCTCGGCGCCGACCGCGGCACACAGCGCGTCCGCACGGTAGACGCCGACCCGGAGGCCGAGTCGCTCGTCGCCGTCGGTCGCCAACTCCTCGACGGCGTGGAACACGGCCGCGCGGATTGCGTCGACGCCGACACCAGCCTCGCCACCCCCGACGAGGTCGACGCGGTCGGCGTCGGTCGACTCGGGTGCGTCGGTCGACTCTGGTTCGTCGGGTGCGTCGGGTGCGTCGGTCGGACTGGCGGTGTCGACAGACGGATTTCCGACCGCGGCGGGGTCGCGGACTGCTCCGTCGAGTCGCACGAGGGCCGCCTCCTCGTCGCCATCCGGGTCGACCCCGTCGGGGAACCACGCCCTCGGGGCGGCGTCGTCCTGCGTGAGCGCGAGTAGTCGCTGGCGTCGGCGGTCGGCGGCACCGAAGTAGCGCGAGGCGGCGACCCGGTAGGCGTCGTCCGGGGCGTCGCCCGTCACGAGGACGCAGCACCCGTCCTCGAGGGCTGCGAGCGCCGACGAGAGTGTCGCGTCCGGTCCCCGAACGAGTGGGACGTCGACCCCGACGTTGTCGGGCGTACCGGTCATACGTTCGTCATCCGAGGGGGAGCACAAAAACGTTCGTTCGCCTGCGAGGTTCGATTGCGTGGGTCGGCTGCTCAGTTCAACTCCGACCACGCACCCCAGAACCGCTGGATCGCGGTGAAGTGGCCGACCACGGCGAACACGACCAACAGGAGCGCGACGGCACCCAGTCCCGCGACGAGCGGGCCGGGGACGACCGCGGCGACGACGCCGACGACGCCGACCAGCGCGAGTCGGTCCGCGCGGCCGAGCAGGCCACCGTACTCCCGCCCGATGCCGACCGCCTGGATCTGGGTGCCGAGGTAGGAGGTCATCAGCACGCCCGTCACCGCGGCGAGTCCGAGGTCGAAGCGCCCGACGCCGGCGGCCAACCCGACCAGCACCGCGATGTCCGCGTAGCGGTCGAGGACGTGGTCGAGCAGGTCGCCGCCGGAGGAGTCGGTCCCCTGTGCCCGCGCGAGCGCGCCGTCCACGAGGTCGAGCCAGCCGTTCGCGAACACGAGCACCGACCCCGCGACGTACGCCAGCGGCGCCTCCGCCGGCGACTGGAGGCCGAAGGCGACCCCCGCGGCGACGGCGCAGGCGAACGCGATTACACTCACCCCGTCCGGCGAGAGGCCGAGCGAATCGGCTGCGCGCACGAACGGCGACAGTCCCTTCTCCGCCCAGGGTCTGAACTGGTCCAGCGTCATAGGTACTCCACGAAGTCTACCTCGCCCGCCGACGGTTCGCGGTCGCCGTCGAGCACGCGACCCAACTCGGTCGCGACCTCGTCGGGGTCGCGGTCGGTCGTGTCTATCTCGTACACTCGATCCGGGCCGAACCGCTCGACTGCCTCGCCGAGGATCACGTCCAGCGCCTCGCTCTCGCGGTTCTCTCGCGCGCTCGCCTCGCCTTCGCCGCGTTCGATCAACCGCTTTTCGAGCACGTCGGGGCGACACCGCAGGACGGCCACGCGGTCGGCGTCGAGGTAGTGCGCGAGGTGGGAGTCGACGACGCCGGTCCAGTCACCGAGGTTGGCCTCCACGGCGTCGAGATCTGCGACGAGCGAGTCGCGCTCCTCGTCGCGCTCGGTGTAGAGGCCCTCCTCGCGGATCAGGTCGTTCAGGTGGACGACTTCGACGCTGCGCTCGGCGGCCAGCACGTCCGTCGCGGTCGTCTTTCCCGTCCCCGGCGTGCCGGTGACGACGAGGCGGTCGACGGCTCCCGTCGGCGCCGGCGCGTCGTCGTCGTTGGTCGCGTCGCTCACGCTTCGACCCCGAGTTCCACGAGCACGTCGTTCAGCGTCTCGACGGCCTCCCGCGTCTCCGCCTCCGTGCCGCAGGAGATGCGGACGCACTCTGGCAGGCCGAACGAGCCGGTGTCCCGGACGATGACGCCTCGCTCCTGTGCGCGCTCGGCGACCGCCGAGCCGTCGCCCACCTCCGCGAGGACGAAGTTGCCCGCGCTGTCGAAGGTGGGGGCGTCCAGTTCCGCGCGGATGTAGTCGCGCGCCCAACGCGCGGATTCCACGCTCTTCTCGACGTGGTCGTCGTCGTCGAGCGCCGCGATGGCGGCGTCCAGCGCGACCGCGTTGGCCGCGAACGGCGTGTTGACGCGGGCGTAGGCGTCGGCCCACGCCTCGGGGACGAGCGCGTAGCCGATACGCAGGCCCGCCAGCCCGTACGCCTTCGAGAAGGTACGCGTGACGGCGACGTTCTCGTACTCGTCGAGCAGGCCCGCCGCCGAGGGCGTGTCGGTGTACTCGCCGTACGCCTCGTCGGCGACGACGAGGGTCTCCTCGTCGACACCCTCCAGCAGGGCGACGAGTTCCTCGCGCGGGAGTTCGGTGCCGGCGGGGTTGTGCGGCGTCGTGACGTACACGATCCGTTCGCCGTCGTAGGCGTCGAGGATCGCGTCTGCTGTCTGGGCGAAGCCGTCGGCCTTCTCGACGGGGTACGTCGTCACCTCGCCGTGGTGGTAGCGCGCGCTCATCGGGTAGTAGGCGAACCCCGGTTCGGGCACCAACACGGTGTCGCCGGGGGACAGCGTCGCTCGCGCGAGGTAGTCGAGCGCGCCGTCGGCGCCCGGACTCACCCACACCTGCGCGGGGGCGAGGTCCCACGTCGCCGCCAGCTTCTCCGTGAGGTCGGCGTGGGCGGCCTTCGGGTACACGTGGGCGTCCTCGGCGGCGGCCTGCGCCGCCTCGACGGCCTTCGGGGACGGGCCGAACGGGTTCTCGTTCGAGGAGAGCTTCACTAGCTCGTCGGGGTCGAGCCCGAGGTCGCGGGCCACCTCCTCGACGCCGCGGCCGGGGACGTACGGCGCGTTCGCCGAGAGGTCGCGCGTGTTCATGCGCGAGGAGAGTGGTGGGCGCTTCTTAAGCGTGCTCACAGCGGTTGGCCGGTCGTGCGATCGGCTCACCCCCCGAGCGCGCGCCGAACACGGTCGAGCAGGCCGCCGCCGTCGCCGCCGAACAGTTCTCGTTCCACGACGTCGAGTTCGTCGTCGCCGAAGCGGTCGTCCGCGCGCGCCTCCACGAGCCAGTCTCGCCACTCGGCGTCGGTGAGGACGCCGCGTGACTCGGGCCCCCACTGCTCGCGGAGTTCCTCGCGGTCCTCGAACGGGACGTCCATGTCGCCGCCGCCCCACACCAGTGGCGAGAGGGCGAACGCGTACTCCGCGTGGTCGAGCGGGCGGAAGCGATAGGGGTAGCCGTTGAAGCTGAACACCGTGTCGGGGTCGACCGTCTCGCCGGTCGGGAGGGTGAGCGTCGCCGACGGGTCGGTCTTTTCGTCCATGCTCGATCGGAGGGGGTCGAGGCGGATGTGCCTTCGGTCCTGCGACCTCGGCAGGCGACCGCCGACCGTCGTGAGTCGTCGTCAGCCCCACCTACCTCTCGCGGAGGTCGGCGGCGCGTCGCTTCGCCTCGTCGACGACGCTGGGCGCGCCCGCGAACTCGACGGTGACCGCCTCGGCGTCGTACGCGACCGCGGCATCACCGCGGTCGTGGAGCCACGAGACGAACGCCTGTGTCTCGGACGAGTTGGGGACGGTGAGTCGCGCTTCGGCAGTCGGGAGGGCGTCGACCACCGCCTCGCGGAGTGCCTGCACCCCCTCGCCGTCGTGGGCGCTGACCGCGACCGGATCGTGTGTGTCGACGTCGACGTCGGCGGCGGCGAGCGTCTCCGCGACGACGGCGACCGCGGCGTCTCGTGACGCCTCGTCGAGTCGGTCGACCTTGGTGACGACGGGGAGCACCGCCCCGGACGCGTCGCCGGCAAGCACGTCGACCGTCGTCTCCAGTCGGCGTCGGATCTGGGCGTCGTTCGCGCTCCCGTCGACGACCGCGAGGACGATGTCGCTGGCACCGATTTCGTCGATGGTCGCGGAGAACGACCGGACGAGGTCGTGGGGGAGGTCTGTGACCAAGCCGACGGTGTCGGTGAGAAGCACCCGTCTGCCGCCGAGCGTCGCCCGTCGGGTTGTCGTCTCCAGCGTCTCGAACAGTCGGTCCGCGACCGTCGCCGTCTCGGTCACGTCGGCGGCGGCCGTACCATCGTGGTCCTCAGTACCGTCGTCGTCGGCGTCGACGGCGAGGTCGTCGGCCAAGCGACGGAGGAGCGTCGACTTCCCCGCGTTCGTGTACCCCGCGAGCGCGACGAGGTCGAACCCCTCCTCGCGGCGTCGGCTTCGGCGGTCGGCAGCGGCGTCGGTCGCCTCTGCGAGACGACGCTCCAAGTCGTCGATGCGGCGTTCGACGTCGAGGACGGGCGAGCCCTTCTCGGTCGCCCGGTTGAGGACGGACTCCTCGCTCGCGCGTCGGACGCGCGGGAGTTCGTACCGAAGCGTCGCGAGTCGAACCTGCGTCGTGGCCGTTGACGACCCGGCGCCCGCCGCGAAGATTTCGAGGACGAGGCGGTACCGGTCCACCAGGGTCGTCTCCGGGGGCAACACCTCCAGCAGGTCCGTGTACTGGCCGGGGGTGAGCGCGCCGTCGAAGACGACTGCGGTCGCCTCGGTGTCGGCGACGACAGCCGCCAGTTCTCGTGCTTTCCCTGCCCCGAGGTTGTACCGGCGGTCCTCCTGGCGTCGCTGGGTCAGTTCGCCGACGACGTCGTAGCCGGCGCTCGCGGCGAGTCGCCGAATCTCCGTCGTGTCGGGCGTCGAATCCTCCTCGCGGGCGGCGACGACCGCTCGCCCGCCGGTGAGTCTGTCTCGTACGTTCACTGTGTGTCGTGGTCGTTTCCCGGAGGCCGTCGAGCGGAGAGGCCCGACGGCGACTGGCTCACGACCGGTCGCTCAGTAGCCGACCGTTGGAGGCGAGGACGCCTCCACCGTGCCGACCGACACGTCCTCGCCGACGCGCCAGTCAGCGAGACGAGAAGTTGGGCTCCATCTACTGCCATCCTGCACGCAGGGCGTCAAGAGCGTTTGGCCGGTGTGAGAGGCGATCACAGCGTGTCCGACGCGTCGTCGACCGCCTCGATCAGGTAGTGGTCGGCGTCCTGCTTGACCAAGTCGGCGTCCTCGCGCATCGACACGACGTAGCCGGTCGGGCCGCGCTCCAACTCGTGGGCGGCGTTCACGCGGACGAGGTTGCCGATCACCTGCGCGGCGGGCGGCTTCTGGGCGGCGCCGCAGTCGTAGATCGTCAGCAGTTCGTTGCCGTCGTCGGTCTCGTAGACGATGACCCGCGCGTGCGGTGCCAGCCGCCAGCGGTCGTCGCCGCTTGGCGGGAGTTTCAGCGTCACGGCGACAGGTCCGGGTCCAGTCCCGCGGCGGCTTCGATCTCGGCGACGACCTCGACCAGTTCCTGTTCGTCGGCGTGGCCGCCGTACACGCGGCGCACCAGGTCCGGGAGCGTGTACGCGTACTCGCCCTCAGAGCGATGCTCGACGAACCCCGCGCGTCGCAGGACCTTGTTCCGGGCGTACGCGTACGTCCGGTCGCCCGACCCGTTCGCGGCCCGGTGGGCCTCGAACGGTGTCGACCGACCCGTCGCGCGGTACGCCGCGAGCATTCCCTGCGTCACGTCCTCCAGCGACTGCACCGCACGGACGAACCCCGCGACGACCGCCTCGCGGTGGCGCAGTTCGTCGCCGTCGACGAACGCCGTCGCATCGCCGTCGGTGTCGGCGGCGAACCCCGACCGTGAGCGCGCCGGCGAGATGTCGACCCCCTCGGTCGGCGGGACCGCGTCCGCCACACGCTCGGGCGTCGCGTCCGCCTCCGCCGCTGTCTCGGCGTCACCGTCGCCGGCGCCGGCGTCGTCGACCGCCGAAGCCGCCGCGCCGTTCGTCGCGGTCGCGACCGGGTCCGGTGCCGCGTCGGTGTCTGCTCTGTCGGCGGCGACCGCTTCGGGGTCCTCGTAGTCGTGGAGTTCGGACTGGTCCTCGGCGACCGACTGGCCGAACTCGTCGTCCTCGTCGCGTCGCTGCGGTTCGGGGGCCGAGCCGTTCGCCGACGGGACACCCGCATCGCCGGCACCGCGCTGGAGGGTCCGACCGGTGCCGCCGCGGTACGGCGCCTCGGCCTTCTGGAGCAGCGCCTGTGCGAACTTGTCCGCCATGTTCGACATGTCCTGCGCCTCCTCCAACTCCCGTTCGAGTTGGGTGATGCGCTGCTTCTTCTTGTCCAACTCCTGGCGGAGGTCGGCGAGTTCCGACTCCGTGCGCTCGCGCTCGTCGGTGATCGTCTTCAACTCGGAGACGAGGTCGCCGGAGACGGACTTCAGGTCGGGGCGCTCGAAGTCGTCGAGCCCGGGCGTTGCGCCCGCGTCGAACGTCGTCTTGCGGCGGAACTGGACCCGGCGGATGGACTCGGCCCAGTCGGTCATGAGGAACGCCTCGCCGTCGTCCATGTCCTCGATGGCCTCGCCGTACTCGTTGCCGAGGATGCGGGAGACGACCTTCGTGTCGTTGTCCCAGGTGAGGCGGTGCCAGCAGAGCCAGTCGCACTGGGTGATGAAGTCCTTCTTCACGTCGGCGGGTCGCTGGGAGATGCCGACGATGCCGAGGCCGTGTTTCCGGCCGCGCTTGCCGATCTTGATGAGGGTCTTGCCGGTCTTGTCCATCCCCGCGCCCTCGGGGATGTACTCGTGGCACTCCTCCACCAGCATGAGGAACGGCTTCTTCAGCTTCTTCTCCTTGGCGAACAGCTGTCTGGCCGTCTCGCGGATCAGCTCCGAGGCCTCGTCTTCGTCGAGGTACCCCGACACGTCGAGGATGATCGGGACGTTCTGTTCGAGCGCGAGCGAGGCGATCTTGCCGGCGTGTTCCGCCGACACCTGGATGTCACACTCCTCGTCGGCGCCGACGTGGAGGATCTCGAACTCCTCTTTCAGCCCGTAGTACTCGCCGTCGGAGTCGACGATCAGCACGGGGAAACTGTTCGAGAGCAGTTTCTCGATGACGACCGAGGCGGTGTTGGACTTCCCGCTGCCGGACTTGCCCGTGATGAAGCCCCGACCTGTCAGGATCTCGACCACCGGGAGCGAGATGGGCGTCCCCGCGGAGAGCCCGGACTCGCCGCCGACGCCGTCGCTCACGTCCGCGACGGTGATGGTCTCGTCGCTCATTGATCCATCCTGACGCCCGCCCGGGCTTAACTCCAGCCGTCGGGTCGGACGCGCGTCTGACGCGACCCCTCCGCCTCGCCATCTCCCACGTCCGTCTGGCGCACACGGGCGAGGTGGACTTACCACGTCCCCCCGCGACGACCGCGCATGGACACCAGTCAGGAACTCCACGCAGCGGACGCGACGGGGTGGCGCGCGGGGATGTACGACGACATCCGACACACGTTCCGCGCGCCCGTCGTCAACTGGATCTGGCGGACGGCGACCGCGAACCACCCGGATCTCACCCGCTACCTCTGGGGACAGGTGAAGCCCGCCTTCGACACGCGCGCGTTCGCCGAGACGACCGTCGCCTACCGCGACGCCGTCCTCTCTGCGGTCGACGGCCCACGGTACCGGGCGGGCGACCTGGACCTCGCGCCCGCGGAGGCGCGCGAACTCCGCGGACAGATCGCGACGTTCGACGCCGTCGCGCCGCGCCTCGCCGTCTTGTTCGAGTTGGTCGACCGCTCGATGAACGGCGGCGACGTGGGGACGGCAGTGCCGGATTACCCGGGCGCGACCGCACCGTTCCCCGACCACGTCGACGCCGACCGCGGACTCGACCCCTCGATGGTCGCCGTCGACGCCGTGCCCGAGTCCGCGGCGGACGCCGTCGCGGCCATCCAGTCGTTCCACGGGTTCGACGAGGGCTCGCTCCCGAGCGTGTATCGCTGTCTCGCGCAGTGGCCCGGCTTCCTGACCCGGCTCTGGGAGGACCTAGAGCCGGAGTTGGAGAGCACCGCCTTCGACACCGCGGTCGCCGACGCCGACGCGGTCGCGGCAGCGTACGTCGAGGGACTCGCATACCAGCCGGCGCTGTCGCGGGAGGCGGTTCTCGCGGCGGGGTTCGAGGCGTCGGCGTTCGAGGATCTAGCGGGGCTGTTCGCGACGTTCAACGCCGGTCCGGTCGAGACGGTCATCCCCGCGCTCCCGCTGTTCGCGGACGCGGTCGGCGCCGCGGGTGCCCGTCACCTGTAGCCGGTCGACTCACCCGAAGTCGTTCAGGTCGACCTGTCCACGACGGCGCCGAGTACGCCGCTCTCGCGTCGCGTCCGCGTCACCCTCGTCGGCCCACTCGTCGAGCGTCGCGTCGCCAGACACCGTCCGGCGGGTCACCGCGTCGTCGCCATCGCCGTCGTCGTCGCTCTTGCTCTTGCTCTTGCCGGAGTCACCCTCGCCGGTTCCCGCGTCGTCCCCGTCCGACGCGTCCGTGTCGTCGTCTCCGTCTCTCGCGGACGCCCCCTCGTACCCGTCGAGCGTCACCTGCTCCTCGGCGGCGAACGAGAGGTTCGACACGCGCACTCCCAGTTTCCGGACCGTCTCGCCTTCGAACTCCGACAGCAGGTCGAGCGCGACTTCCTCGACCAGGTCGGGGTCGTCGACCGGGCCGGGCAGCGACTCAGCGCGAGTGTTCACGTCGTACGGCGGGCGCACGACCTTCACCCCGATGGTCCGGTACATGGCGTCCCGGGAGCGCGCCCGCTCGGCCACGTCCGCCGCGAGCGCGCGGACCTTCTCGCGCTGTTCCTCGGCGTCGTCGGTCCGCCCCGCCGACTCCCGCGACAGCGACTTCGGGCGCCCCGTCGGCGTCACCTCGCGGTCGTCGCGACCGTTGGCCCGGTCGTGGAACTCCCGCCCCCGGGAGCCGAACCGGGCCTCGAGGTCGGCAGGGTCGGCCGCCGCGAGGTCGCCCGCCGTCTCGACCCCCAGGTCTGCGAGGTCGCTCGCGGTCACCGGTCCGACGCCGTGGATGTCCGACACCGGCAAGGGTGCGAGGAAGTCGGCGACCGTCCCGGGCGGGACGACGGTGAGCCCCTCGGGTTTGTCGTGGTCGGAGGCGACCTTCGCGGTCGCCATGTTCGGCGCGACGCCGACGCTCGCGGGGACGCCGGCCTCGCGCTCGATGCGCTCGCGGACGTGCCGGGCGAACCCCTCCGCGAGGGTGCGGGCGTCGCCAGTCGGCGGCTCCGCCTCACTCCCCCCGTCGCCCGTGTCGACGGTCTCCCACGAGGTCCGGTCGGTCACGTCGAGGTACGCCTCGTCGATGCTCACCTCCCGCACCGTGTCGGCGACGTCGTGGAGGACGGCCTTCACCTCCGCGGCGACCTCCTTGTAGAACGCCATGTCGACGGGTCGGTAGTGGCCCGCCTCGTCTGGGTCGGGAGCGTCGGGGTCGTCCGCGTCGGCGTCGGCCATCCGGGGGAGCCGTTCGAGCGCCTGCGAGATTGGCTGGGCCGACTCGACGCCGAACGCGCGGGCCTCGTAGCTCGCGGTCGCGACCGCGCCGATGGTGTCGCCCGGCTCGTACCCCATCCCCACGACGACGGCCTCGTCCGCGAGCGACGGCTCTTTGAGGCGCTCGCAAGAGGCGTAGAAACAGTCCATGTCGACGTGTAAGATCACCCGCTCCCCGCGGTCGTCCGTCGGCGCGCCGGGGAGCGTCTCCTCCATACGGGTGGCTCAGACCCCGACCGCCCAAAAGCTTCGCCACGCGCGGCGGAAGTGAAGTGGCGCGTGGGCGAGTGGTCGGCAAGTCGCTCATTTCGACGGGTTCGCGGCGACAGTGCGCTTTACTCCGTGTTCGCCGTATTCGAGGGCGTGAACACGGTCATCCACCTGACCAGCGACGATCCAGACGACTGGGGCCACGCGGTCAGATCGGCGAACATGCTGGCGAGCAACGAGTGGCTCGCACACGACGACCTGACGCTGTTGGCACACCGGACAGGCGCCCGGATCGTGGCGCCCGACTCGACGCACGCCGACGAGGTGCGCGACCTGCTCGACCGCGGCGTCACCGTGACCGTCGGCGAGTCGTGTCTGGACTCCCTGAACGTGCGACACGGGACGATAGACGGGGTCGAGACCGTCTCCAGCGGCGTCACCGAACTGGTGCGACTCCAGTCGGCGGGGTACAACTACGTGAAAATCCCGTGAGCGTCCGCGCGGTGCTACTTCAGTCGCTCCTGCAGGACGGAGGGGTGCGCCGCCGTGACGCCCGAGACGCCGCCGATTTCGTCGGAGATCACCTCACCCAACGCGTCGCCGTCGGCGGCGCGCACCTCGGCCATGAACATGTGGTCGCCCGACGAGGAGTACAGCGACTCCACCGAGTCTAAGTTCTTCAGCGCACGCGTCGCCTCGACGTAGCACTCGCTGTCCACGTCGATGCCGACGAGTGCGATCGTCTGCCCGGAGAGCTTCTTGGGGTCGACCTCCGCCGTGTAGCCGACGATGACACCGTCGTCCTCCAGTTGGTTGATGTACTTGCGGACGGTCGGCTTGGAGACGCCGGCGCGGTCGGCGATCTCCGCGTAGGAGGCTTGTGCATCCTCCTCCAGCGCTTCGAGGATGCGATCGGCCGTAGAGGAGGTACTCATTACCGGATCGTTTCGCGCCACAGAAAAAATACCTTGCGAAGTGAAAAACGGGTTTGTCGGCAGGCGAGTCGCGACGGCAGACGCCCGCTACGCCCGTGTGAGGGCCGTTCGGGGCGGCGATGCCGCCGAGCGGCTCACTTGTGCTTGTCGATGAACGAGTCGTACGAGCGCTCCCACTCGTAGTCGTCGTCGAAGTACCGCTCTGCGAGCGGCTCGTCGGGCATCTCGCCGATGTTCTGCTTCTCCTGCTGGTAGGAGGGGCGCTCGTCGTCGCGGTAGTAGACGCCGGTGAGCACCTCGCCCTCGTACAGCTTGTCCTCCGTCTCGCGCATGAGCTCCTGAGCGTCCGCGCGGTTCGTCGGGTCGAAGTCGTAGTCGTCGGACTCGTTGATGTCCGTGTACGGGACGTACTGCTTGGCGTCCTTGTTCCACGTCGGGCACTGCGTCAGGAAGTCGATGTGCGCGAACCCGTCGTGCTCCATCGCCTCCTTGAGGATGCGCTGGGCCTGGTTCGGGTTGACGGCCGCCGTGCGGGCGACGAACGACGCGCCCGAGGTCAGCGACAGCGACAGCGGGCGGATCGGCGACTTCGCCGAGCCGTGGGGCTGGGTCTTCGACTTGTGGCCCTTCGGGGAGGTGGGCGAGGTCTGGCCCTTCGTGAGGCCGAAGATCTCGTTGTTGAACACGACGTACGTCATGTCGTGGTTCTCCCGGGCGGTGTGCATGAAGTGGTTCCCGCCGATACCGTAGCCGTCACCGTCACCACCCGCGGCGATCACTTCGACGCCGGGGTTGGCGAGCTTCGCCGCGCGAGCGACGGGCAGCGAGCGGCCGTGGATCGTGTGGAACCCGTAGCTGTCGAGGTAGCTGTTCAGCTTGCCGGAACAGCCGATCCCCGTCACGAGGAGCGTCTCCTCGGGGCTGCGCCCCACGTCGGGGAGCGCGCCCTTCAGGGCCTTCAGCACGCCGAAGTCACCACAGCCGGGACACCACGTTGGCTGGGGCTCGATGTCGGGCGTGTACTCGTTGCGGTCGATCTCTCGTTCCTCACCGATGGCACTGAATGCGCTCATTGTTAGTCACCTGCCGCGGGGACGAACTTCGTCTCGTTGCCGGGAACCTCCCCGTCCTCGACGACGTTCGTGGTGAACCCCTCGACGATCTCACCGGGCTCGAAGGGGTTGCCGTTGTACTTCAGCAGCGAGGAGAGCATCTCCCCGTGCGTGCCGAGCTCCTTCTGCGTCAGACCGCGGAACTGGCCCGACGCGTTCATCTCGACGACGAGCGCCTCCTCGACGGAGTCGAGGAACGCGCGCACCGTCTCGACCGGGTACGGCGCGAGTTCGGCGACCGTCAGCGACTTCACCGACGTGCCGTTCTCGTTGAGCCGGTCGACGGCCTCCTCGACGGTCCCCTGCTGGGAACCGAACGTGAGGATGCCGTAGTCGGCGTCCTCGGGGCCGTGCTCGACGAGCAGTCCGTCGTCGTCGAGGTCGGCGCGGATCGCGTCGAGCTTCTGCTCGCGGCGGTCCATCTGTGCGACCCGGTTGTCGGGGTCCTCGCTGATGTGGCCCGCCGGGTTGTGCTCGTTGCCGGTCGCCAGGAAGCGGCCGCCCTTCTGGCCGGGCACCGAGCGCGGCGAGACGCCGTCCTCGGCCTCGTGCTGGAAGCGGTGGAACTTGCCGTCGCCCGTGTGGGGCTGGTCGGCCAGTTCCTCCTCGCTGAGCGTGAGGCCGATGTCGGCGTTGGGCTCGCGGTCGAAGTGCGAAGCCGGCACGTTCGTCAGCTCCCCCGAGAGCTTCTGGTCGTAGATGAGCATCGAGGGGATCTGGTACTCGTAGGCGAGCTGGAACGCCCGGCGCGACGCCTCGTACGCCTCGGCGACGGTGCCGGGCGCGAGGACGACGCGCTGGGAGTCGCCCTGCGACGTGTACAGGACGTGCTCCAGGTCGGCCTGCTCGGGCTTCGTCGGCATCCCCGTCGAGGGACCGGCGCGCATGGCCTCGATCAGGACGAGCGGCGTCTCGGTCATCTCCGCCAGGCCGAGCGGCTCGCCCATCAGGGCGAACCCACCGCCGGAGGAGCCGGACATCGCCTTGACGCCCATGTGGGAGGCACCGATGGCGAGCGCGGCTGCGGCGATCTCGTCTTCGACCTGCTCGGAGATCCCGCCCAGTTCGGGCAGGTTCTGGCTCATGATGGTGAACACCTCGGTCCACGGCGTCATGGGGTAGCCCGCGATGAAGCGGCAGCCCTCGTCGATGGCGCCGTAGGCGATGGCGTCGGAGCCGGACATCAGGACCTGCTCCTCGTCGTGCTCGCCCGTCGGGACGGACACGTCGGGGGCGTCGACGTCGTACTCCTCGCTCACGAGGTCGTACGCCGTCTGCATGATCTCGAGGTTCGGCTCGAGGATCTTCTCGGGCATCGCGTCGCGCATCAGCTCCTCGATGGCCTCGAGGGGGATGCCGGTGATGGCGCAGGTGACGCCGACGCCTGCGGTGTTGCGCATGACCTCGCGGCCCTGCTCGCGGGCGAGCGAGCGCAGGTCCATGTCGTACACGTGCCAGTCGTTCTCCTCGACGCGCTCCTCGAAGTCCGGGATCTCCGAGGCGTCGAGCAGACCGGAGTCGTACACGATGACGCCGCCCTCGCGGAGTTCGTCGAGGTTCTCCGACAGGGGCTTGACCTCCTCGTTCCCGTAGTAGGCCTCATCCTGCGGGTTGCGGGCGAACGAGTCACCCAGCGCCAGCAGGAAGTTGTAGCCGTCCCCGCGGGACTCGACCGGATCGGCCGAGGCGCGTACCTCGACGTACGTGTGGCCGCCGCGGATCCGCGATGGATAGTGACGATGCGTGAATACGTGGAGCCCCGCTCGCATCAGGGCCTTGGCGAAGTTCTGACTGGTCGAGGCGATGCCGTCCCCGGACCCGCCAGCGATCCGCCAGATGAGTTCGTCGTCTGACATAGGTACTGATCGGCCCTCCGATGGGCAGTATTTGACGGTTGAATTGCCCGCGTGAAATGCCTTGCTATGGGTTCGCAAAGGGATGATCGTGAGGGTTTGGCGGTCTGGCTGAGTTGCCCGGGAGTCGCGTCGTTCGTTTCAGTCGAGTGATGTGCGGAATGGTAGCAATGCTGTTATAGCTGGAGGGATATCTGGTTCCAGTGACACGAGACCGTCGTGCGGCAGTCGACGCGTTCGCAGCGCGCGTCGCCACCAGCACTTCCCGGCGCGAGGTCGTCGGGACACGACTCCCTGACCGAAGGAGACTGACACCAGCGGAGTGTCGTGACGAACACGAGGCCTCGATCTGCGCCGCCGCGGCGGCCTACGGTCGCATGGCGGGAACTGCTGACCCAGACGACTGAACGGACGCCGGCCCTTATGACGACGCCACGCTCCAGACGACCCGTCGCACGGGCTACGCGCCCCGCGAAGCGCCCGTCGCGAAGGCATCCGAAACAGCAGTGTACGCTTCGAAGAGATTCACACGATTTCTGTACTGCAACCCCGAGTTGCCATTCCAATCGGATGGACGGTCGCTCGCATTCGAGTTGTTCTTGGTCGTCTCAGCCGCTACCGACCTCAGTCCACGGAGACGGTGGCGGCGACAAGTAGGCGCCACTCGTCGACGCATGACTTGACTCCGTCAGTCGTCGGTCGCTACCGTCTTGCCCGTCCCTATGCGTTCAATGGGTGTCCGGTCAAATCGGATCTCCACGCCGTACTTGCTCCGCTCGATCTGTCTGTTTGGATCATCAAGTTCGAGCCGGTAGGTCACACCCTTCTCCAATCGTGGTGGGTCCTGGTTCGGCCACGAGAGCAGCGAAACCTCGAACCCCCCACAGTCGAGCGTCGCCTTCACCGGCATCCGCTCTTGGCGTGCTGGGGTGAACTGAGTACAAGTCCCGACCAGTTCTTCGGGAGTTGGCACGGCCACCCGTTGGAACCATTGTTCGATGTCCTGGACGTACTGAGACTCCTCGTCGGCGCGGGCGACTGCGTGAAACTCCTCCTCGGTGCGGGTGAGCGCGACATAGAACAGTCGGCGTTCTTCGGGAATGCGCTCGGCGGTGACCTCACGTGCGGGGTCGAGGATGACGTCGGCCTGTTCCTTGATCGGAATGCCGTCTTCGTCTTCATCCACCGCGTGGAGGAGGATGACGACCGGTGCCTCGGTCCCCTTCGATGCGTGGACCGATTGAAGCGTAACGAGTGGCGGGCCCGACTCGGGTGTTTCCTCCCCATCCGGGACGTCGTACGTTGCGAAATCCTGCTGGTCGAATGTGACCGGGTAGGGGACTGATTCGCGGTAGCCCTCGGGGAGGAAGTCTCTGACGAACTTCGGTCGACGGTGGGGGATCTCTCGGCGTTCCAGTTCCTCACGGAGTCGCTCCATGTAGGCGCTCTTCGCGTCGTTTCGTGAGAGAACCATTACGTCATCGAGGGGGCGCTCAGCGATGGCAGACTCGACCATGTCGGCCACGTACTCGACGACGCGTGGCTCGTAGAGCGCGTCCATCGTGTGAAGCGTCGGCTTCGCGTCCAGGTCGCTGAACGCACGCACTACCTTCTCGTTCTGTGGCGCAGCGCTCTGGGCCATCAAGTCTGCACCCGCGTCGACGACGGCTGGCGGGCACCGATAGTTCACCTGCAACTGGGTGTAGGTGACGTCATCGAATCGCTCCTCGTATTCGGTGAAGTACCGGACGTTCGAGCCACTAAAGCCGTAGATGCTCTGCCAGTCGTCACCGACGCAGAACAGGTGGGTCTCGCTCTCCCCGCCCATGAACGACTCGACGAACCCGAGCGTGGCGTCCGTGACGTCCTGGAACTCGTCAACCAGCACGTGGGCGAAGCGGTCGCCGAATCTCTCTGGGTTCGACTCGACCACTTCGGTGGCGGTATACACCATATCGTCGAAGTCCGTGGGCGCGTCCTCGCGCTCAACGACGCGGTCGTAAGCCTCAACGAGCGCAGCACCCGCTTCGCCGAAGGCGTCTCGAACCCGATCAGTCCCGTCGAGGCGCTGCCGTATCTCCTCGGCCGAGCGGTCGAACGTCCGGGCCTCCTCCACGAACTCCTCTAGTTTTCGACGGACGAACTCTTGTGGATCCTCGCCGAACCGCTTGTTATCAGCGATGTAGCCGTCCTCGCCATAGTCTCCCTCGGCGTTGATGAACTCCTCGTATCCCCGTTTGAACGCCGCGTAGCAGTCGGGGAACTCGACGGCCGCGCGCTCGGTGTCGTGGCCCCGACTGGCGGCGTTGTGGAAACTGTCGACGAGTCGCTCGCGCTCGGTCCCCAGGTTACCGCTGCCACCGCTGCGAGCCTCGTGGTAGATGCTATTCGCGAACGCATGGATAGTCGAGATGTTCAGATCGTCCGCCTGAACACCGGCGGCTTCGGCGATACGAGCGCTCATTTCGGCGGCGGCGTCCTTGGTGTACGTGATGGCGACGATGTCGCTCGCAGGGACACCCTTCTCCAGCAAGTAGACGAACCGATAGGTGAGTGTGAGCGTCTTGCCGGTGCCAGCGCTGGCGTCGACCAGATTCCGCCGGTCGTCTCTGACGACGGCTTTCTGTTGCTGGTCGTTCAGTGGACCATGGTCGGTGACGAGCAGGTCGGCGTATCGCTCGCGCTCACTCGCGACGAACTCATCGTTGTAATCAGGTAGGTAGTCGACCAGTTCTCCAAAACGGGTCTTTCGTTCGGTCAGCCAGTCGGCGTCGGCGCCTGGTAGTACGGGAAGGACGAGCTCACGCGCCATGTCGGCTAGCCCATACCATATCTCGTTGCTCGTCGCGATCAGCACCTCTTGATCCGAGCTAATCATGTAGCGATCGGCCCCGGCGTAAGGCTCGAACCGTGCGTCGAACTCCTCGATTTCCGCCGACAGTCGCTCGCGTTGACGATCGAACGCAATCTTGTTGCGGACGTACTCGCGGGCCTCGCGAACGTTCGTCTCAAGCACCGCCAACTTCCGGCGTTCGATTCGGGTGAGATAGTCCTCGTTGACCGCGTCGTAGAGCGTATCCACGGCAGCGCTCGCGTCGTTGAGTTCAGTCTCCATGCGTTCTAGATCGAACCGTGGCTGGTCGCCGTCCTCGCGGCGGGCGCACGCGCGCACGACATCGCTCCCGTAGGTCCGTTCAATTCGCTGTCGGTGGTGCTGGTACGTCTCTCGGACCTCGTCGCGACGTTCGAGAAGCGCCTCGCGCCGGTCGACGTAGTCGAGGTCGAACATGTACTCGAGCGCGGCGGCGACCAGCGGCGGTGCCACCTCTACCAGTACGTCCAGCCCCTCGGTCTCGGCCTTCAACCGCTCCAACGCCGGGAACGTGCTCCGGTCGGCCATTCAGGAGGACACCTCCAACTCGACCCGATCCTCGCTCGTACCGGTTTCTGTCCCTGCTGCGTTGAGGATGCCGATCGGGAGGACACGCTCGTCTTCGCTCTCACGGACGTACTCATCCCACACGTCCTCCGGTCTCGGCTCGCCACCAACTCGCTCGCGAGCGGAGGCGACGTACACCTCGAACGGCTCACCTCCACGGTTGCCCGAGCGCATCCGGTCGATGTGCCGCCGGAATATTGCTCGGGCCCCGTCCAGTCCCTCGGGGACTTCCGAGGTTCCAGGGACAGAGAAGTTGCAGTCCGGACAGGTGAGCGCCAGCGTCTCGCCGTGGTCGTCGGCCTTCTCCGACCCAAACACGTCTGCCCACGCTTTGGCCGCCGTCTCGCGGTTCTCTTCGCCGGGTTCGAACCCCGTGTTCGGCCCGTGGACCACTTCGCGCGGGAGGACTCCCTCGATCAGTTCGAGGCCGCAGAGTGGACACTCCTGAGCGACGTAGCTCACTTGGTCGCCCTCGAGGTACTCGAAGCGCCAGCCCACGCCATCGTGTTCGACGCGACCCACGAGCACGGGACCGTCGAAGATGGTCCAGCCGAGCAGCGAATCCACCCTCGTGGCCGCCGCGACGGAGAACGACGCGAGGCTGCCGTAGCGCCAGCGACCTACAACAGCGCTCCCGACGAACGCCACAGCTACGGCACCGAGGAACTCCGGCGTCGTCATCAACGAGATGATGGCCGGACGCGCCGGCAGCCCCGGGACGACGGCTTGGAGGATGTCGTACGCGAGGAGCGCCACGCCCAATTCGCTCACCGCGACCCAACTCAGCACCCCTGCCGCGAGGATGTAGCGTGTCACCCGCGGCCCGTAATTTCGCATGGCGTCTCGGTACGTGTACTGAATTAAGATTGTTCGGATTAATATGGTACACAAAGGGATACGCCCGCTGTCGTCGATTCCGGATGAGCAACTGGGCCGTCCTGACGCGCTCAACAAGTTCAGCCGGATCGCCGTGGTGACTGGCGCGAACAGCGACGCCAGATACGGCATCATGGTGACACCCAGACTCCTTACCTCAACGTCAGACAGATCAAGGCTGGCTGTGACGTCCTCGTCCTCGTCTGTTCCGACTCCGCCCTAGCCCCGGTCAACGAGTGGTCGGTGCTGCTCCCGAGCGCGGTGTTCGAGGCCCCAACCCGGGGGACCCTTGCTGACGCGTGGGCGTTCCACGAGGCACTCGACGCCGCGGCCGACTACTCGTTCGATCCACTTCGCGACCTCGCGTCGACCGTAGGGGTCGACAGCGACGCGGTCGTGAAGGCCGAGCGCACTCGTCGAAGTCGCAACTAGACGTGCTCCGACCACGAGTTCGCGCGAGGGGCAGGCGTCGAGGTCGAGGTCGAACTCTACGCCTGTCGTCCCTCAGTACGCTGTCGTCGACACGGGATGCTCCGCACTCAACCCAGCAGTTCGTCGCGCCCGATAGCCCTGCCCTTCTTACAGAATATTTATGTTGGAAAAAGAGGCAACCCCGCCCACGATGACACGACGTTCGCTCGCTCTCGCGCTGCTGCTCCTGTTGTCGGCCGGGGCGCCGCTCGCAGACGCGCACCCGGAACAGGACAACGACCCCCCGCTCGTCGACGCCGGCCTCGACCGGGAAGTCGATCGAGGCGCGGTCGTCTGGCTGGACGGGGGCGGCACGAACGACCCCGACGGGGAGGTCGTCACCTACGAGTGGACGATCCGAACGCCCGCAGGGGAGACGATCGCTCCCGAGGACGCGGACGCCGTGTCAACCTCGTTCACCGCCGCCGAGACCGGACGCTACGAGGTGACGCTGACAGCGACCGACGACCACGGCGCGACGCGCAGCGACACGCTGTACGTCGACGTTACCGACTCCACTGCCGATGACTCCGCGAACGACTCGGGAGCCAACGACCCGCCGGTCGGCGGCATTCGAGGCCCCGACACGGTCGTCACCGGCGAGTCAGCGACGTTCGTCGCGGCAGTGTTCGACCCCGACGGCGAGATCACGTCGTACGCGTGGTCGGACGGGCAGAGTGGCAGGGAGATCACGAAGCCCGTTGAGGTCCCGGCGGGTGAGACGTTCTCGTTCTCCGTCCGGGTGACCGACGACGACGGGGCGACAGAGACGTTCCGGAAGTCGGTTCGAGTCGTCGCGGCAGACGCTGACGGTGACGGCTCGACGGATCCGGACAATACGGCGCCACGCGCTTGGATCGAGGGGCCCGATCGGGTCGCTGTGGGAGAGACAACGTCGTTCGTGCTTCACGGGTCGGACGCGGACGGGACGGTGGTGTCTCACGAGTGGACCGCTCCCTCGGGCGGATCCGGGGCGGTGATCAGGCACACGTTCGGCTCGGCTGGGACCTACACGGTGTCGGGGACCGTGACTGACGACGACGGCGCGACCGCGAACGCGTCGACGACGGTCGAGGTGTACGAGGAAGGGCCGCCGGTGGTGCGGATTTTCGGGCCCGATACCGCTCCCGCGGGGAGCACGCAGGAGTACTGGATAGAGGCGTACGACCCCGATGGTGGAGAA
Organism: Halobaculum marinum; assembly: GCF_029338555.1. Taxonomy (GTDB): domain Archaea; phylum Halobacteriota; class Halobacteria; order Halobacteriales; family Haloferacaceae; genus Halobaculum; species Halobaculum marinum. The sequence continues at coordinate 1,403,310 of NZ_CP119989.1, forward strand.
CTGACTATCTCGTGGGACCCTGCACAGAATCAGTTGGAGCGCTCGAGCAACACCTCGCTCAATCACGTTCAGATCTGGGGGGACCTGGATGACACTATCGTGGTTCGAGCCGTCGTGACCGACGACGAGGGGAACACCGTAACTGCAGTGAAGGAAACGGAGGTGGAAAACACGTACGACCCGGATCTGTCAGAAAAGGTTCCACAGCTGTCGTCCATCGAGACGGAGTACGTGCTCGACGACTCCAAACAGACCGGAGCCACCGATACGATCACGCTCGGGACCTACAATCTCTCTTCGACGGTTGCGCACAACGAATCCAAGATCGTCCGCGCGACGTGGGAGATTAATGATACTATTGCAGCCACGTACACCGACGAATTAGGTCGGTTCAAAGGGAGTGTGGCGACGAACATACAACATACGTTCGTTTCGGAGAGCGGCAGGATGGTCTCGCGTGCGGTCACCGTGCGTGCGGTCGACTCGGATGGGGATCGAGACAGCCGAAAGCTGGTGAGTCGCTTTCACTCGATCCAAACTCATCCCGACGTCACGTTCTATGCAAGGGGGCCTGGAGCTGAGAGCCAAGGTAGCACTGTCCTGATCGAGCCAGGCCAGGACGTCGTGTTCACCGTGGGTTCGTACCAGAACTATCGTCTGGTCTTCGGAGATGGGGAATCCATCACTGGCTCGGGGACCTCTGGAGCGAACAATGTCAAGATCTCGCACACCTACGAGGACCCAGGGACCTATACGGTCAGACTGTTCTCGACCCAGGGTCCGAAAGGGAAAGCACTGGCAGCGGCAACAGTGACGGTCAGACCACGAACGTATGAAGAATATTGGTATGAAGTCCGAAAAACTGAGATAAACCAGGTTCACTCACAAGAACATCCAACTGGAGCGAGTTGGGAGAAAGTCGCGGTTCATGATTCTGGGGAGGTATTCACTGGCCGTACAGTTTCTGTCCTGGCTGATTCTGGCCGACCATCCATGCTTGATGAGAACTGGGAACTGAATGGAACCAGCACCCAACAGCGAACTCAGCGTGTCACGCGAATTAGTGAGAGCGACCCCGACGGTTCGGGGGAAGACTGGACGTTGGTTCAGCGAAACGTACGTACTGAATCCCGGACCTACTACGAGGACCGGTACACGTGGTTCGAGAGTAAATTCCGGCGGAACGGGTGGAGGCAGACAGGAGAAACTCGAACGCGTCGCGTCGTGATCGGTGATGGTCACGACCACGACCGCGAGCGCCACTCACGAACGACCGCAGAATGTACTAACTGGGATCTTGCACTCGACCCACTTGGTGGGTTCTCGAGAGAGTGTGCGAGGTGGGAGTACGACACGGACGTCTGGTATACCGGTCACGATCACGACGGCAGGACGTACTACGAGACGGAATATCGGTACAAAACGGAAGTGAAGCGTACCGAAACCGTGTCATATCACAAATACGCGGGAACCGAAACACGAACGGTTCGAATCAAGACGTACGCCGAGACAGAGACGTGGATCGAGTGGCTCTGGGAGAGTGACAGCGGATATACGGAGCAGGAACAGTCGCTTACGAAACCTGCTGAGGGGACGTACATCTCCGGGACTCTCAGACTGGTTGAAGTTCGTTGTGGCTCTGGTGAGAGCAATCACGACTCAGTAATGTGCTGATATTAGTAGAAATTAAAATAAGAAACCATGCAAATTACCACCTGATGTTGGTTTCGTGTCGAAGTGAACACGACTTGAGGGAAAGTAAATGACCCACCATCGAAACACGTTCGTAATAATTTCGACATTTATTATTGTCTCAGGATTCCTCTCGATGGGAGGTGCCCTCACAGGTGAACAGCCTACTCCAAATCAATCAGACATAGCTGGAGTAAATAACACACCGGAACTGCCGAAATATGCACATGAACAACCAGATAGCTCTGTGAACACCCCTATTCCATTAGATAATAAGACACAAAGAACAGATGTTAATGTGTCAAAAGTAGAATCGACCTTAAAACAAAAAGTGGATGAACATCGTGATGACAATGATGTCGGACCGCTAAATGCGGACCCGCGGCTCGCGATAATCGCTCGCCACCACTCCTACGATATGGCGAAACGGGACTTCTTCGCCCACACGAATCCGGACAACGAGACGTACACCGATCGACTCCAGCAGAGCGACTACGCGTGTGGTGGTGGCTATCAGAACATTGGTGCGATCTTCTGGAAAGCGAACGACACGCAGACAGAGGAGCAGTTGGCCGAAGAGCTCCTTCACGGATTCATGCGTTCGGGGCAACACAACATGGCGATGATCGACCCGGACATGACGACCGTCGGCATCGGGATCTACATCACCGAAGACCGGCGCACCTACGTGACGATGAACCTCTGTAACGCCGATCCACTCCCGGAGGACGACTCATGAGCGACCGGGAGCAGATCCCTGCTGTCCAGCGCAGGCGGCTTCTCGCAGGGGTCACAACGACCGCTGTCGCAGCCACGTCCGGCTGTCTCGGCTGGTTCGGGGACGCGAACGCCGAACCACCAGGCGGCTGGCAAACGGCGGAGTTCACCACGGCGCAGTCCACCGAGACGTTCAGTTTCCGGGAGGGGACTCGCACTCCGTACCCCGGCGTCAGACAGATCTACACCGGGGGCGGCACGCTCGTCCTCGTCTGCTTCGACTACGCACACCGCGAGTCGATCCGCTGGTGGCGCGAGGAGTTCCCGAAGCTCTCGGACCTCCTCGAAGCCGACGCCTTCCGTCCGACGCTCCTCATGTTCCCGGTCCCGGTCGACGAGTGGTCGATGCTGCTCCCGAGCGCGGTGTTCGAGGTCCGCGCCCGCGGCGACCGCGCGGACGCGTGGGCGTTCCACGAGGGACTCGTCGACGCCGCACCCGACTACTCGTTCGACCTGCTTCGCGACCTCGCGTCGACCGTGGAGGTCGACGGCGACGCGGTCGTCGAAGCCGCGCGCACGCGTCGGCGTCGCAACCAGACGCGTTCCGACCGCGAGTTCGCCCGCGGGGCCGGCGTCGAGGCGGAGGATCTTCCGGCGTTCCGCTGGGGGCGCGAACCGATCGACGCCGACACCACGGCCGACCTACGCGAGTTCATCGAAGAACACCGATAGCGCCGCGCCACCGGCAGCGTCGCACCGAGTGCTACTCCTCGTGGTCGGGCCGCTCCGCGTGGTACTCGGTATCGTACTCGCCGACCTGCCCGTCGAGACGGTCGGGGTTGATCCGGCCGCCCAGCAGCATGAAGTCGAGCACCGTGCAGTACAGCATCGCCTCGACGACCGGCACCGCCCGCGGCGGGAGCACCGGGTCGTGGCGACCGACGACCTGCACCTGCTTCTCCTCGCCCGTCTCCCAGTCGACCGTCGTCTGCTCCTTCGGGATCGAGGTGGGCGCGTGCCACGTCACCTCGCCATAGATCGGTTCGCCAGTGGTGATCCCTCCCTGGAGACCGCCGTGGTCGTTGCCGACGGGCACCGGGTCGCCTTCCTCGCTGACAGTCTCCGGGTGTGACTCGCCGTCGTCGAACTCCCAGTCCTCGTTGCGGTCGATGCCCGCGACCTCGCGGGCGTCGCGACCGAGGCCGAACTCGAACGCCGTCGTCGCCGGAATCGACATCATCGCCTGGCCGAGGCGAGCGGGGAACGCGTCGAACCGGGGAGCGCCGAGGCCGCGGGGGACGCCGCGTGCCTCGAACTCGATGGCGCCGCCGATGGAGTCGCCCGCCTGCTGGTACTCGTCGATCAGGTCGCGCATCCGCTCGGCGGTCTCCGGGTGGGCACAGCGGACTTCGTTCTCTTCGCTGTGTTCGAGCATCTCCTCGAAGGTGACCTCGGGAGCGACGATGTCGCCGATCTGGTTGACGTGCGCTTTGATCTCCACGTCGTACTCGCTCTGGTCGAGCACCGCCTTCGCGATGGCGCCGGCGGCGACCCAGTTCACCGTCTCCCGCGCCGAGGAGCGCCCGCCGCCGCCCCAGTTCCGCGTGCCGAACTTCGCGGAGTAGGTGTAGTCGCCGTGGCTCGGTCGCGGCGCCGTGACGAACGGCTCGTACTTGCCCGAGCGGGCGTCCTTGTTCTGGATCACCATCCCGACCGGCGTGCCGGTGGTGTAGCCGTCCTGGATCCCGGAGTTGATCGTGACCTCGTCCGGTTCGCCGCGACTCGTCGTGATCATCGACTGGCCGGGCTTGCGTCGGTCGAGGTCGCGCTGGATCCGCTCCTCGTCGAGTTCCACGCCCGCCGGCACCCCCGAGACCGTACAGCCCATCGCCTCACCGTGGCTCTCGCCGTACGTCGTCAGCCGGAACAGCCGGCCGAACTCGTTGCCGTTCATTACCCGTGTTCGGTGGTTCGGCGGTATAAAATGCGGCGAAGGTGCGAAGAACCGCCGTCGGCGGCTGGGCGGCGCTCGTGGGTTCGGCTCAGCGCTCGTGGGTTCGGCTCAGCGCTCGTGGGTTCGGCTCAGCGCTCGTGGACGCGCATCCTGATGGGTGTGGTCGGGCGGGTCGTGATACTCGCCTCCAGGTGACCCTCCAGATCCGTCGGCTCGACGACGTCGAACGAGCGCCGCCTGAGCACCGTCGCCAGCACCAGTTTCGCCTCCAGCAGCGCGAAGCGGTCGCCGACACAGCGGCGCGGCCCCGAGGCGAACGGGAAGTACGCCAGCGGGTGGAGGTCTGACTCCATCTCGTCGGTCCACCGCTCGGGGCGGAACTCGTGGGGGTCGTCGTAGTGGGCGGGGTCGCGGTGGACGATCCACTGGCTCAGCGACACCGGCGTCCCCGCGGGCACGCGGTAGCCGCCCAGCACCACGTCCTCGGTCGGCTCGCGGAGGATACCGTGGACTGGCGGTAGGATCCGCATCGATTCCGTGACGACCTTGTCGAGGTACTCCAGGTCGCGGACGGTGTCGAAGCCCGCTGGGTCGTCGCCCAACTCCGCCTCCAGTTCGTCGAGGAGCTTCGTCTCCACCTCGGGGTGGCGCGCGAGCAGGTGGAAGGTGAACGTCAGCGACAGCGCCGTCGTCTCGTGGCCCGCCAACAGCAGCGTCTTCACCTCGTCGCGCACCTGCTCGGCGCCCATCTGCTCCCCCTCCTCGTCGACGGCGGTGAGCAGCGCGGAGACGACGTCGGACTCGGGGTCGACCTCGCCCTCGCGGAGCGCGCGCCGCTTCTCGTCGACCAACTCGTCGACGATCAGGTCGAGCGAGGCGACCGCCTCGTGGAGGCGCTCGCGCCGGGGCGTCGGCACCCACTCCGGCAGGAGGTCCTGCAGGCTCGCGCCCGCCGACACCTCCATCACGGTGTCGAGCGCGCCGCCGATGGCGGGCGTGCGGTCGCGGATGTCGACGCCCATCAGCGCGCGCGCGACGATTTCGAGCGTCAACTCCATCATGTCGCGGTGGACGTTCCGGACCTCCCCGTCGTCCCAGCGGTCGACCGCGCGGTCGGTCGTCTCGACCATCATGTCGGCGTAGCCCGCGATTCGGTCCGGGGTGAACGCCGGCTGGATGAGGTGACGCTGTCGCCGCCAGAACTCCCCCTCGCTGTTGAGCAGGCCGTTGCCCAACACCGGTCGGAGTTGTTGCTGGAACAACTCGCCTTTCACGAACGTCTCGTTCTCCGTGACGAGCACCTGCTGGATTGCGTCCGGGTCAGTCACGAGGAAGATGTCCTGCCCCAGCACGGTGTAGCGGGCGACGCCGCCGTGTTCGGCGGCAACGCGGTCTCGGAAGTCGAAGAAGCTCCGGCTGTTGTCGAGGTACGAGCCCAGGACGGGGAGGCCGTCGGGGCCGGGCGCGGCCTCCGGAGGGAGTGCAGAGCCGTCTGTGTCGCTCATAGCGGGAGATTCGTGTCGGGCGACATAGCCGTTGGTGAACGGTCGGTCGGTTCCGCGCAGTTTCGAGCGACGCCGGGCACGTCGGGGCGACGCGGACCACCTCGCCATGCCGGAGACGCCGCCGAGAGTGTGGCGGGCGATGCGAGATGCTTGAGAAGAGGTCGCGAGTCGCCGTTCAGTACGCAGCGTCCAGCACTGCACGCGCGTCGGACTCGGACAGGTCGTACCCCTCGGGCGCGTACGACAGCAGTGAGTCGGCGGCGGTGACGCGCGCGGCCTCGTCCAGCCCCGCCTCGTCGACGCCGTCGACCGCCGACAGCGACGCCGGGAGGTCCAGCGCGTCGCGCACTCGCTCGACCTCGGTGATAGCCGCCTCGACCGTCTCCACTTCGAACGCGGTCTGCAACAGCGAGAGGTCGACTCCGGCGTCGGCCATCGCGCGGAGCGCGTGCGGCGCGACCGTCGCGTGCGCGAGGCCCTGCTGGATGCCGAAGGCGTCGCGCAGGCCGTGCCCGAACGCGTGGATCACGTTGATCGTCATGTCTCCCGGGCGGGAGATGCCGTACTGTGCGAGCACGATCCCCGCGACGGTCCGGTCCATCGCCGTCTCGTCGTCGGTCATCGCGGGCAGGCCGTCGACCAGCAGGCGCACCGCGCGGGTCGCCGTGGCGTCGGTCACCGCGGTACGCGTGCAAGCGTACAGCGACTCGACCGCCTTGTCGAAGCCGTTCATCGCCGACCCCGCGAGCACGCCCGCGGGCGTCGTCTCGAACAACGCGGGGTCGTACACCAGCGCCTCGGGCATCAACTCTGCGCCGCCGACGCCAGTCGACACCGTCTCAGTTCCGCCCGCGCCGTCGTCGACCTCGGCGGAGATGCCGGCGATGACCGACAGGTCGGCGCCCGCGAGCGTCGTCGGCACGGGGAACAGCGGGGTCAGCCCCGCGGGGTCGTCTGGAGTGGCGATGCCGCCCGTCTCGGCGACCTCCGCGCGAGCGTCGGCGAGCGAGAGCCCCCGCGCACGGAGCACCGAGGCGACTGTCGCCACGTCGAGGCTCGACCCGCCGCCGACGGGGACGAACGCGTCGGCGTCGACGGCGTCGGCGCGCTCGACCGCGCGGGCGGCCTCGCGGAGACGCTTCTCGGGCGTCGTTCCGGCGAACACCTCGACGAGGCGACCGTCGAGGCCGGCCTCGACCGCGTCCATCAGGTCGGCGTTCCCGCCGACGTTCGACCCGCAGACGACGAGCGCGGTGTCGCAGCCGCGGTCGGCCAGCGCGTCGCCGAGGTCGTCGATAGCCCCGCGCCCGTAGTGGATCGCGCCGGGGTCGTAGTCGAACGCGAACGGCGGCGTGTCGAGGTCAGTCATACGTCGGGCGTCGCTCGCCCGGGCGAAAACAACACCGGCGGCGGCACCTCTGCCGGCGGGTGGACCGCCGGCGACGCGACCACCCTACTCGACAGACACGCTCGCACCCAACGCGGCCATCGTGTCGAAGAAGTCGGGGAACGACACGTCGACGTGCTCGGCGCCCGTCACGGTCGTCTCGCCGTCGGCGACGAGGCCGGCGACGGTGAGCGCCATCACGAGGCGGTGGTCGCCGCGTCCGTGGACGGTCGCGCCGGTCAGCGTGGAGTCGCCGCCGTGGACCGTCAGCGAGTCCTGTTCTTCCGTCACCTCGACGCCCATCGCCGTCAGCGACTCCGCCATCGCGGCGACGCGGTCGGTCTCCTTGTAGCGGACGTGCTCGGCGTTGACGATCTGCATCTCGCCGTCGGCGACGGCGCCGAGCACGGCGAGCGTCGGCAGGAGGTCGGGCGTGTCGCCAACGTCGACCTCGACGCCAGAGAGGTCGCCGCCGCGGACGGTGATCTCACCGGCGGCCTCGTCCCACGCGATGTCTGCACCCATGCGGTCGAGCACGTCGACGATGGCGGAGTCGCCCTGCGCGCTCGGGCGGGCGCCCTCGACGACGACGGCCTCGCCCTCCTCGCTCGCGACCGCTCCCGCCGCGAGCAGGTACGACATCGACGAGAAGTCGCCCGGCACCGCGTACTCGTCGGTCGCGTACGTCTGTCCCCCTGGGACGCGGAATCCGGTGTCCGTGCGCTCGGTGTCGACGCCGAAGTCGGCGAGTACCTCGCGGGTAATCTCGACGTACGGCGCAGACTTCAGTTCGGTCTCCAGGTCGACGGTGACCCCATCGTCGGTGACGGCGCCGGCCATCAGGAGTGCCGTGACGAACTGCGAAGAGACGTCGCCGGGGATGGCGACCGCGCCGCCACCCATCGCGTCGCCGACGACGAGCGGCGCCTGCCCGTTGCGTCGCGTCGACTCGGCGCGCCCGTCCAGCGACTCGACGGCGTCGAGGAGCGCACCCTGGGGGCGCGAGCGCAGCGACTCGTCGCCCGTGAGCACGGCCAGCCCCTCGGTCAGTCCCGCGGCGGCGGTGACGAGGCGCATCGTCGTCCCCGAGTTGGCGCAGTCGATAACGTCGTCTGGCGTGCCCGGTCGACCGCCGAAGCCGTCGACTTCGACCGCGCTCGCACCCTCCTCGACGGCCTGTCCGTCGTCGTCGACCCACTCGACGGTGCCACCGAACGCCTCGACGGCCCGCCCGGTCGCCCGCGGGTCCGCGGAGTCGAGCGGGTCGGTGACGACGGTGCCCGCACCGTAGCCGGCGGCGAGGATCGCTCGGTGCGTGTAGCTCTTCGACGGCGGGGCGCGTGCGCGACCGGCGACGCGCGACGGCGAGACGTGTGCGTCCATGCCCGGACCGTGCGCTCGCCGGGGGAAGTGTGTACCGACCGCGACAGCCGTTGCTGGTCGGTGTTGGTACGGATGTGGAGGATGGTCCGTCGCGTCAGTCGGTTCGCGGGTCGAGCGTGAGTACGCCGTCGCTACAGACGGTCACCGTGTAGTCGAGGTACTCGAACGTCACTTCGGCCCACCCGGAGCCCGGCGAGCGACTCGTTCCGACGAGCGCGTTCAGCGCGTCCGGGTCGATGGCGTTCGCCAACGGCTCCATGAGGGCCGGGTCTCGGCCGCTCGCGTCGGCCACCGCGTGGGCGACGTCGACGGATATCTCTCCAGCATCGGGGTCGAACGTGGAATACCGTGACTGCGAATCGGTAGCATCGGCGGCGGTCCGCCCTGACATCGGTCCGGTCGTGGTCTCTCCTGTCCTCATCCCTACCGGGCACAACTCCGGTCGAGGACATTGCTCCGACCCCTGACTATGTAGCGAGTTTTTATCTCCCCTGTCCGGAGTCGACGCCCAACTCCTCCTCGAGGAGGTTGTGCGTCCCCCGGCGGAGTCGCTCCGCGAGCGACTGGCGCGAGATATCGAGCGTGCCGGAGACGTCTTCCAGTGTCGCCGTCCGTGGCGTGTCGTAGTAGCCCGCCGATAGCGCGGCCGTCAGCGCCTCCCGTTGGAGCCCGGTCAACGCCGCCTTCGGCGGTTCGGGGAGGGCCTCCTCGGTGAGCGATTCGAGTCGGAGTTCGATGTCGCGCTCGGCGCAAAAGCGCTGGAAGTCGCCGAGGTTCGCGTGTTCCTCGCTCCTGATGTCGAACGCCCACCGGCCGTCTCGTCCGATCCCCGAGAGGAGCGTCAGCCCCGTCTCGACGAAGCCGGTGACGACGCCCCCCTCCATCAGCTGGTAGGTACACCGGTACAGAAGCGTGTCCTCCAACTCGTCCACCAGCGACACCTCCTCGACGTACCGGGTCCCCGCGAGCGCGTCGGCCACCTCCGTCGCGGTCGCACTGGACACCCAGAAGTACGGGATGGCCTTCTCTGCCGTCGGGATCACGCGTTCGAGTTCGACGACGGCCTCCGGAACGTCGGCGAGTGCGCGACCGAGTTCGAAGTCCTCCTCGTCGATGCTGATCCGAGCGAGCACGGTCATGCCTGTCAGTAGGACACGACCGGGATTGAGGTTGCCGTCGGGTGCCGTCGGCTGGCCACCACATTCCGCTCGTGTGGTGGTCTGCGCCGACCCAGCGTTCGGCCAACCACGGGCCACGCGGCTGTGGCACGGGTCGCGTGCAGTTCCCCGCGACGAAAACGCCTATCCCGGCACTCGCCCCACGGTCGGACATGACGCGCGACCTCTCGGCGCTCGACGACCTGCTCGACGCCGCCGACGCCGACGCCTACTGTATCGAGGCCGGCAGCGCCGACTCGAACCAACTGTACCTCTCGGGGTTCGACGCCCCCGACCCGTTCTTCACCGCCTACACCGGCGACGAACTGGCGGTGCTCGTCTCCGGGCTGGAGTACGGCCGCGCGACCAAGGAGGCCCACGCGGACACCGTCGCCCGCCTCTCGACGTACGACTTCGCGAGTCGCGCCGCGTCGGAGGGACAGGCGGCGGCGCTGTCGGGTGTGTACGCCGACTTCCTCGCCGACCTCGGCGCCGAGTCGGTGCTCGTCCCCGAGCGCTTCCCGGTCGGCGTCGCCGACGGCCTGCGCGACCAGGGGCTCGCGGTCGACGTGGACCACGACGACGTACTGGAGACGGCTCGCGCGGTCAAGACCGACGAGGAGTTGGACGCCGTCCGGCGAGCGACCGAGGCGAACGAGGCCGCGATGGCCGCCGCGGAGGCGCTGATCGCCGAGGCCGACGTGGCCGACGACGGGACGCTCACGATCGTCGACGACGCGACCGGCGAGGAGACGACGCTGACGAGCGAACGCGTCCAAGAAGAGATCGAGGTGACGCTGCTGCGCCACGGCTGTGCGCTCGACGAGACCATCGTTGCCTGCGGCGCCGACGCCGCCGACCCCCACGACCGCGGGAGCGGCCCGCTCCAGGCTGGTGAGACCATCATCATCGACATCTTCCCGCGCGAGAAGGCGAGCAAGTACCACTCCGACATGACGCGCACCTTCTCGAAGGGGGAGCCGAGCGACACCGCAGCCGAGTGGTTCGACCGCACCCACGAGGCGCTCGACGCCGCGCTCGCGGCGGTCGAACCCGGCGCGACGGGCGCGGACGTGCACGCCGCCGCGTGCGAGGTGTACGAGGCCGCCGGTCACCCGACCCTCCGCTCGGACCCCGACACCGAGACGGGATTCATCCACTCGACGGGCCACGGCGTCGGCCTCGACGTGCACGAACTGCCCGGACTCAACCCTCGCGGGGGCGAACTGGAGCCGGGACAGGTGATCACTGTCGAACCGGGCCTGTACGACCCCGAGGTCGGCGGCGTCCGCATCGAGGACATCGTGATCGTCACCGAGGACGGCTACGAGAATCTCACCGGCGACTACCCCGTCGAACTGGTCGTGGAGTGACGGTGTCCGCGACCACCCGCCGACGTGGCTTTGGACGCGCCGCTCGTACCGACGGGCGTGAGCCTCTTCGAGCGCATCGCCGACGCGTTCCGAGAACCGGGCGCCAGAGCCGAGACGGCAGCGGAGGGATCCGTGTCTGACGACCCCGACGCCGACGCCGACCCCGACGGCGACGCCGGGAGCGGAGACGACGAGGCCGACCCCAACGAACTGACCGACGCGGTCGTCGCCGTCTGCCAGCGCGCGCCCGAGGGAATCCGCACGTATACCATCGAGATCACCGCCGAGGGCGGCGAGATCACCGAGGTCGCGCCCGGCCTGCTGGAGGCGCACTTCGAGGTCGTCGACGGCGGCGTCGGCGAGGACGCCGTCACCGTCCGCGCGGTCGACTTCCGTGGCGAGGCGCGCACCGTCGACGCGGAGACGCTGGTCGGCGTCCGACTGGCAGAGCCGGTGCCGCTCGCGGACGTGCAGATGCGCCTCCTGAGCGCCGAGGACCACGACGGCGACACCCTCCCGTCGGAGTGGTTCCGGATCGCCGCCGTGGAGTAGCACCGAGTCGCTCGTTCTCGCGGGTCTCGTCGGGCTCGTCGCCCCGACCGACACGCTTTCGGTCGCCACCCCGATACCGGTTGGCATGAAACTGCTCGTCGTCGGCGCCGGCGAGATGGGCCGGTGGGTCGCACAGACCCTCCGCCCCGTCGCCGAGCGCGTCGCCCTCGCCGACACGAACCCGCAGGCCGCGATGGACGCCGCCGAGGCCGTCGTCGACGGGCGGGTCGTCCCCCGCGACACCGACGAGTCGTTCGACTGCGTCGTCCTCGCGGTCCCCATCCCGGTCGTCGCCGACGCGGTCGCGGGCTACGTCGACAACGTCGTCGACGGGGCCATCGTCGACGTCTCCGGCGTGATGGCCGACCCGCTGGCAGCGATGGCCGAGCACGCCCACGACGAGTACGCCAGCTTCCACCCGCTGTTCGCCCCGCCGCGCGGGCCCGGTCGCATCGCGTACGTCCCCGGCGAGGTCGGTCCCGTCGTCGAACAGGTGTACGAGCGGTTCGCCGACGTCGGCAACGAGGTGTTCGAGACGACCGCCGCCGACCACGACGACGCGATGGCGAAGGTCCAGTCCGGTGCCCACGCCGCCGTCCTGGCGTACGCGCTCGCCGCCGGCGACGTGGACGAGCGCTTCCACACGCCCGTCTCCGAACCGCTGTCGGACCTCGCCCGTACCGTCACGGAGGGGGACGCGCGCGTGTACGCAGACATCCGCGACACGTTCGCGGGAGCCGAGGCCGTCGCCGACGCCGCGCGGGCGTTCGCCGTCGCCGACCGCGAGGAGTTCGACGCGCTGTTCGCCGCCGCGCGCGAGGCCGTCGACGCCGACACCCGCGCGGCCGACGGCGCCGACCCGACCACCGACCCTGCTCCGGAAGCCGACGACGACTGAGGGTCGAGACAGAACCGTTACCCACGCCGACCGAGTAGCGCCGCCCATGACTATCTGGAACGCCGGTCTCGGCGTCGCCACCGCACGCCCCGTCGTTGCGACCGCGGAGGTGGCGCCGTGAGCGTCGACCGCGAGGCACTGCGCGACACGGCGAAGTACCTCCGCAACGCGCGGCCCGTCGACCCCGACGAACTGTACGAGTACCTCCCCGACCAGCCCCACCCGGCGGTCGTGCGCACCGCCCTGCGCGAGGAGGCGTTCGACCTCGCGTTGTTCGAGCGCGAGGACGGCACGTTCGTCCCCGTAGACGAGGAGCCGGTCGACCCGCCGGGATGGGCGCCCGAGGCGCTCCCCGACGAGCACGTCCAGACGGTCGAGGACCTGCTGTTCGATCGCTACGGCCTCGACTGGCACGAGGGGGAGTCGGGCGACGCGCTCCGCGAGACGGTCGACCGGATGAAGGAGGACTACTACCGCGGGCGCCGCGTCGAGTACGACGAGGACGCCGCCCTCGGGTACGCGCTGTACCACCAGCCGGACTTCTACGCCGCCGTCGGCTACGTGCTCGACCGTCTCGCCGACCGCGGCCTGCTCCCCCGTCGCCTCCGCGTGCTCGACGTGGGCGCCGGCACCGGCGGCCCCGCGCTCGGCCTCCACGACTACCTCCCCGACGACGCGCTCGTCGACTACCACGCGCTCGAACCGAGCGCCAACGCCGACGTGCTCGAGGAGGTCCTGGCCGACACCCGGCGCAACTTCCACACGACGGTCCACCGCGAGACCGCCGAGGAGTTCGACACCGAGTCGGTGGGCGAGGTCGACCTCGTGCTGTTCGGGAACGTCCTCTCGGAGCTCCACGACCCGGAGGCGGTCGTCTCCCGGTACCTCGACACGCTCGCCGACGACGGCTCCTGCGTGCTCCTCTCGCCCGCCGACCTCAACACCGCCACCGAGATGCGTCGCGTCGAGCGCGCGCTCACGCCGCCCGGCGGCGACACGAGCGTGTACGCGCCGGACCTCCGCCTGTGGTCCGGTGACGCCCCCAGCGACCGCGGGTGGTCGTTCGAGGAGCGTCCCGACCTCGCCGTCCCCTCGTTCCAGCGGAAACTCGACGACGCGGCCACGCGGGCGTACGACGAGGAGCCGGGCACCTACGTCAACACGGACGTGAAGTTCTCGTGGGCGGTCGTCCGCCCCGACGGCGAGCGCCGCCACCCGGTCGTCGCGAGCGCCGAGCGTCACCACCGGATGGCCGAGTCGGAGGACCACGTCACCGACCGGGTGAACCTCCTGTGCGTGAAACTGTCCGACAACCTCGCCCCGCACGACGACGCGAACCCGCTGTTCAAGGTCGGCGACGGCAGCGAGGACCTGGAGCACTACCTCGTGCTCACTGGCGAGTCCGTCCTCAACCGCGACCTCCGGGAGGCACCGTACGGCGCGATCTTGTCCGTGGAGAACGTGCTCGTCCTCTGGAACGACGACGAGGGCGCGTACAACCTCGTCTGCAACAAGGAGACGGTCGTCGACTTCGTCGCCGCCTGACGAGGCCACGGGGCCACGGGGCGGCGCGAGCGCCGCTCAGGCAGGGCCGTACCGCGCGACGCCGACTCGTGCCGCCGCGACAGCGACCGCGCCGAACACGACCACCGCACCGACCGCGAGGTACGAGACGGGGTCGCCGCTCCCGACCGCCAGTTTCGCGGCGACGTTCGCGGGGTTGACCGGCGACAGCGCGGCCAGCCCGAACAGTCCGAGCACACCCAGCGAGTACACCGTCTGGGCGGCGCGGCGGTCGGGGGCGGTCAGCGCCAGCGCGGCGCCGAGTGCCGTCACGAGCGCCGCGAGTCCGGCGGTCAGCCCCAGCAGCGCGAGCACGCCCGCCATCGTGGAGACCAGGTTCGGGCCGGGTGCGATGGCGGTGCCGTTCGCGGACAGCAATGCGAGCCACAGCGCCGCCTGCACGGGCGCGAGCCCCGCCGCCGCCAGCAGTTTCCCCTCGACGATGTCGGTCATCGTGACCGGGGCCACCCGGAGCAGTTCGAGCGTCCCGCGCTCCAGTTCCTCGGTGAGCGAGTCGACCGTCACCGACCCGGCGATGAACACCGGCAGAAACAGCAGGAGCGGCACGAGCACCGTGTACGTGAACCCGAAGTACGGGGACGCGCCGGCGCCCGGGGGCAGTTCGAGCGTCTCGGCGGTCAGCGACGCCGACCGCTGGTCGCGCTCCAGTCGCTCGAACGCGCGGAGCGCCTCACGGGCCCGCACCACCACCAGCGTCGTGGCGACGTTGCTGTCGGGGACGAGCACCCGCACCTCCAGTCTGCCGTCGGTCGTCGCCGTCGCCAACATGGCGGCGTCCACCTCGCGGTCGTTGAACGCCTCGGCGGCGGCCTCACGTCCCGGGTACAGCCGTCCGTCCATGCCGTCGGTCGACTCCACCGCCCGGAGCAGGTCGTTCGCGTCGTCTCCCGCGACCGCCGTCTCGACCGAGTAGCCCGCGGCCGACCCCGGGTCGTACAACGAGACGAGGCCGACGACGAGGAACGACGAGAACGCCGCCACGAACAGTTGGATGAGCAGCGCGAGCACGATGGTCTTCTCGGCCCGCAGCGACGCCAACTCGCGCTTCGCGATGGTCCAACGCGGGTCGCGACCGGTGCGCTCGTCGGCGGCGACGGTGCCCGGAACCGGGTTCGGCGCGTCGGCGGGGACACCGCCGGTCGCGTGGTCGGCTCCCCCGTCCGTCCGCTGGCCGTCGTCACCCAAGGGCGCTCACCACCGTGAGGTCGTACGCGAAGTGAATCGCCATCGCGACCGCGAGCGTCGCGGCCCACGACCGGACGCCCCTCGTCGCACCGACCGCCGCGACGGCGGCCGTGACGACGTGGAGGACGAGCGGGAGCGCGAGCAATCCCACACCCCCGAGCACGCCGAGGTCGGCGCCGACGCCGGAGGTCGCGAACGCCGCCTCGCCCAGTGGGAGCGACCCGAGGCCGACGATCTGAACGACGGCGGTCGCCTTCTCGGCGACGAAGAAGCCGGCGCCCGACAGCGCGCCAAGTTTCAGCGCCGTCAGTAAGTCCGCCTCGAAGCGCGACTCGTGGAAGCCGGCGAAGATGGCGACGCCCTTCGCGACCTCTTCGACGACGGCGACGACGACGAGCAGGCCGACGATGGCGGCGCCTTGCGGCAGCGCGAACAGGAGCGCGACCGCGAGCAACTCGGCGACGAACACGAACGGGATCGACAGCGCCGCGAGGATCGCCACGTCGCGCGGGCGGTGCAGGCGAACCGCGAGCGCGTCGAGGAACTTCAGCGGCACCGACCGCTGGGTGAACATGTCCTCTTCGCGGTAGACGCCGACGCCCATCGCGAACAGCGTGCCCGCGACGAGGTAGAACGGCCCCGTCGAGAACAGGTACTCGCCGATCGACACGGCCTCGCCCTGCAGGTCGCGCACGACGAGCGTCAGCGGCGAGATGAGCGCCACCGGCGTCACCGTCGCGAAGATGGCGGGGACGAACGCGTACGTCGTCAGCGCGACCGAGACGGTGACGGTGACGAAGGTGAGTTCCTTGAACGAGCGGGCGAACATCGCGCCGACGAACGTCGCCGCGAGGAACACCAGCGCGATGGGGAACACCGCCGCGACCGACAACACGCCCCCGCCCACGCCCAGTGCGATGAGCGTGGTGGCGACGAGCGCGACCGCGGCGTACGGGAGCGTCTTGCCCGCGACGATGTCCGACTGCGACAGCGGCGCGACGAGCAGGAGTTCACCGCGGCGGTTGATCCGCTCGTTCAGAATCGTCGAGCCGTACGCCTGGATGACGAAGTTCATCGGCACGAGGAACGCGAACGCGAGCACGAGCGAGGAGAACGGGAACGGCGGAGATATCTCGGCTGGCGACCCCGTGGGCTGGCCGCCGAACAGCGGCCCCGCGGCGCCACCGAAGTCCGGCACGCTGAGCGCGCCACCGTCGTCGCCGTCGTCACCGCTCCCCGAGCCTGCACCGCCCGCACCGTCGCCGTCGCCGGCGCCGCCGGGCGATCCGTCGTCGTCGTCCGCGCCGTCGGTCCCCGACGCGTCGGTCGCGCCGATCCGTTCGCTGGCGCGCTCGACGTAGCTGAGGGTGACGCCGACCGGGAACGCGGCAGACTGGTTCTCCTCGGCGCGGAGGAGGCGGGCGTTGTGCCCCTCGACGGCCGAGCGGAACGCAGCGAGCGCGGCCTCCCCCTTGCGGGTGTCGGCGACCGAGACGCTCGCCTCGCGGTCGGTCGGGTCGCGGTCGTCGACGTACACGTCCGCGCCGGGCGACCCGACGGGAACCGGCTCCAGCGGCGTCGACTGCGCCACCGGGTCGTGGTACGGGCTGTCCGGGCTGACGGCGACGGCGTAGATGTCCTCGTCGAGCGCGACGCCACCGGCGAGCGCGCCGCCGGCGACGACGCCGAGCGTGAGCAGGAGCGCGACCGCACCCAACACCGCGGTTCTGCGGTCGAGGGTGCCGGTCGCCCGGCTCACCTCCCAGCGCGCCACCCGGAGCAGTTTCCGGGGGGAGAGCCTCACGGCTCCGGGCCCCCGCCGTCGGTCGTCGCCTCCGGGGGCGCCTCCTCGCTGGCGGCGTCGTCAGCGTCGTCAGGGTCGCCTCCGTCGCCTGCGCTCGCGCCGGTCGCGCCGGTCGCGCCAGTCGCGCCGGGGTCGACGCGGCGACTCCCCGGCATCGGCTGCCCGGCCACGTCGAGGAAGATCTCCTCCAGCGTCGACTCCCGCGTGCGGATGTCGACGACCTCGCCGCCGGCCTCGGCTGCCGCCGCGCGCACGTCTTCGACGGCGTCCATCGAGTCGACGACCGTCAGGTGGCGGTCGCCGTCGGGGTCGCTCTCCGCGACGGGAACGGTCGTGAACACGCGGTAGGTCGTCTCCCCGTGTTCGGCCCGAATCTCCTCGACCGTGCCGCGGGCGACGATCCGCCCCTCGTTCATGATGACGACGCGGTCACACACCGACTCGACGTGGTAGAGGTTGTGCGCCGAGAACAGCACGGTCTTGCCCGCGTCGGCGAGCGCGCGCACGTACTCCAGGACGTAGTTCGTCGTGAGCGGGTCCAGCCCCGACGCTGGCTCGTCGTAGATCAGCACGTCGGGGTCGTTGACGAGCGAGCGCGCGATGGCGACCTTCCGCTTCATCCCCTTCGACACGTCGCCGAGGCGGCGGTCGCGGTGCTCCAGTTCCAGGTCGTCGAGCGCGGTCTCGATCCGTTGGTTCGCGGTCTCGCGGGGTACCTCGTACAGGTCGGCGAAGAAGCGGAGGTAGCTCCGCGCTGTCATGTCCTCGTACAGCGGCGACTCCTCTGGGAGGAATCCCAGCGCGGTCCGGGTCTCCGGGTCGCCGGCTGGCGCGCCCGCCACCGCGACCGTACCGGCAGTCGGCTCGATGAGCCCCGCCAGCGTCTTCAGCGTCGTCGTCTTGCCCGCCCCATTCGGGCCGACGACGCCGAATATCTCCCCCGGCTCCACGTCGAAGGTACTCCCGTGCACGGCGACGAAGTCGCCGTACACCTTCCGCAGGCCGTCGACGGTTATCACACCCGCCTCTTCGAGCGCCCCGATATAGGGGCGTCGCCGCGCCTATCGCGGGTGAGAACGGTCGTCGCGTGGCTCGGTCGATCGGCCGACGCCGCTCACTCGTGTGGCCGGTACTCGACGAAGCCGAAGGTGGTGAACTGCTCCGCCTCGGCCCCCGACTCAGCGGCCTCGACGAACGGCGCCGCGTTCCGGCGCGGGTCGCTCGGCGACGCCGTCAGCGCCGTCCGCTCGTCCGGCGCCCAGCCGTCGACCGCGCCGCTCGCCATCGCCCCGCTGTAGGAGTCGATCGTCGTCTGTAGGCTCATACCTGATCTATTCGTCTCATCCGACAAATACGTTTCTACAGACTACTCAAAAGCGAGTAAAGATTTATGAGCTATCTGGTTCGGAGCGATCCGAACGCTGGCCGGTCGGCTCTTGGGGGAGCACAGCGGAGGTGAGACGCCGTCGAGCAGTCGCTAGACGCGCTTGGTCAGTGAGAACTCGTCGTCGCTCGCGGAAGATTACTCGTCGTCGTCGCCGCCGTCGGTCCGCACGTCGGGTTTCTCGTTGCCTCGTTCCCACACTCGGTCCGCGGAGGCTCCGTTCGGCGCTGTGTGACTGATGTCCCGCATCGTTCGTTCTGCCATCGTGACACAGAGCAACACGCCGAACTACTTGAGCGTTCCATGGATCCACCTTAGACACACAATACCATATTAATCAGATTATATGCTTGAAGCACGCGCCGAACGACCGATCAGTTCCGGTGGGTTCCACCGGTTCGAGACTGGACACGTCTCCGACTGCACCGGTCGCCGCTGTCACGGATGTGGCTGCGACGCCACGCGGCAGTAAGGGTATATACGTGATGTGCCGGAAAGCGCGAGTATGAACGCGACGGTCATGGATCTTTTGCACGACAACGCCGCCCACGCTCGGGAGTTCTCGTCTCGCTTCGACGACGTCCAAGCCGGACAACACCCGGAGGCGGTGACGGTGTGCTGTTCGGACTCGCGAGTGCTCCAAGACCACGTCTTCGGCAACGACACCCCCGGACGGCTGTTCACCTGCGGCAACATCGGGAACCGGGTGATCCAGCACACTGACGCCGGCGAAGTCGTCTCCGGCGACGTGTTGTACCCGCTCGTACACACGGCGACCCGCACCGCGGTCGTCGTCGGTCACACCGGCTGTGGCGCCGTCACGGCGACGTACGCCGCGCTCACGGACGGGGTGTCGGAGCCGCCGGGGATCGAACACTGCATCGACCTCCTCGCGCCGCACCTCGAACCGGGCGTCGACCGCCTCCCCGACGACCTCGACGCCGACGGTGCGGTGAACAGGCTCGTCGAGTACAACGTCGACTGGCAGGTGGACGCCCTCCTCGACAGCGACGACGTGCCCGCCGACACCGACGTGGTCGGCGTCGTCTACGACTTCCAGGACGTGTACGACGGCGAGCGCGGCGAGGTGCACGTGGTCAACGTCGACGGCGAGCGCGACCCCGAGACGCTCCGCGAGGCCAACCCAGACGCCGCCGACCGGATCGACCGGCTCTGGACGTACTGAGTCGGCCGTCGTCCAACCCCTTTCCCGCGACCGATTTATCAGCCGCGTCGGCATCTGCGAACGCGTGAACGCGTTTACTCCACCGGACGACGAGACGCTGCTGTCGGGTCGCGTCGACTGGGTCGACGCGGCGGGCGTCGCCCGACTCGTCGCCCACCCGTTGTCGGGGGTCGACACCGAGTACCCGCACGCGACCGGCGCCGTCGACGGTCCCGGAGACGTGCCGCCCCCGAGCGAACAGCACCCCGTGTTCTACGGCTGCTTCGACTGGCACTCGGCGGTCCACAGCCACTGGGCGCTCGTCCGCACACTGCGACTGTTCGACGACCACCCCGAACGCGACCGGATCGTCGCCGGCATCGACGCCCGCCTCACGCTCGAGAACGTCGCCCGCGAGGTGGCGTTCTTCGACGACCACGAGACGTTCGAGCGACCGTACGGCTGGGCGTGGTTGTTCGCGCTCGCGGCGGAGTTGGACCGATGGGACGACGAGCGTGCCGACGAGTGGAGCGCCACCCTCCGACCGCTCGAAACGCGAATCAGGTCGCTGCTCGCCCGTCGCTTCCTCGGGTTCGAGCGGCCGTTCCGCGTCGGCACGCACGGCAACACCGCGTTCGCGCTGAGTCTGGTCCTCGACTACACGCGGACGGTCGGCGACGACGACCTCGCGGCGACGGTGACGGAGACGACGGTCGACTACTACGGCGACGACACGGACGCACCGGTCGGCTACGAGCCGCTCGGGTGGGATTTCATCTCCCCGACGCTGACGGAGGCCGACTTGCTGCGTCGGGTGCTCCCGACGGACGAGTTCGCGTCGTGGTTCGCGGCGTTCCTCCCCGACCTCGGCGCGCTCCCGGACCCGGTGGCCGTCGACGACGGCGAGAGCGGGGTGGCGCTCCACTTGATCGGGCTGAACCTCTCGCGGGCGTGGTGTCTCGCCGGCGTCGCCGACGCGCTCCCCGGTGGCGAGCGAACGGAGACGGTCCGCGCGAGCGCGGTCGACCACGCCCGGCGCGGCCTCGGGGCGGCGTTCACCGACGACTACGCCGGGTCACACTGGCTGTCGTCGTTCGCGCTGTACCTACTCACCCGGAACGAGGGCGGGATCGGGGTCGAGGCGTAACCGACCGACTCACGCCGCCCGGCGCTCGAAGGCGGCGCGGACGGCTTCGCTCGGCGCCAACTCGGCCAGTTCGGCGTGGACGTCGACGTCGGCCAGTTCCTCCGCACCGGCGGGCGTCTTCTGAAGGACGGCGACGTGGTAGAGGTACGAGAGCCGCAGGAGCCACCGGGCGTGGTCGTACTCGTCTTCGGCTCCGATCCGGTAGGTCGTCCACCCTGACTCGACGAGCAGGTGGTGTTCGCCGGTGTGGCCCTCCTCGATCAGGACGTCGCGGAGCGCACGCAGGTACGCGATGTCGAGCATCCCCCAGGCGTGGACGTGGCCGATCTCACGGGGGCCGACTCGGAACTCCGTCCCCCCGAAGCGGTGCTCGCCGACCGCGACGTGCGGCCACGACCCCACCTCGTCGATCAGTCGCTCGACTGTCTCACTCACCGCGACTCGCTCGGATGACATGCCAAGAGAACGTCGTGTGAGCGCATAAGCAGGCGCTCGGATCTGGTTCGGCAGCGACGCTGTGCCCGACTTGTCCACGACGTCGACGCGAGCAGTCGTCGCTCACGGTGTCGTGTCGTCCGCCTCGGAATCGACGGCCGACCCAAGGGGACTGGAACCGAATCAGCGTCCGCCGTTCGGAATCCCCACCGTGACGGGGTGGGAACAGTCGGTCGCCACCCGTACTGAAGAAGCGATGGGTCGCGATGGCGTCACTCGCGTTCGATATTCCGCTCTGGCCCATCGAGACCGACCATCTCTCGACCGGGAGGATCCCGGGGCGAGAGCGTCGCAGCGCCGTACACCGCCACGATGAGCACCGCGAGGACGACCAGCGGGACGGCGCCGGTCACTTCCGCGAGGAGATTCAACCACTGATCGGGAACTCCTCCCGGCGCCAGCGCTTCCGTGTCGGCGGGGTGGAAGATGCCCATCGCGTTGACGCCGGCGTGGAACACGGCGACTGCGAGGACACTGCCGCCCGTACTGTTGTACATCCACGTCCAGAGAATCGATCCGGCCAGGATCGACACCACCCAGAGCAGTTGCTGCGAGAGCGGCCAGCCGCCGTGCGTCGTCGTGGCGTTCAGGAACAACGGGAGATGCCAGCCAGCCCAAGCGACGCCGACCACGAGGCTCGAAACGAGTGCGCTGTATCGGTCCTGAAGCAGCGGCAGCATGAATCCACGCCAGCCGAGGTCCTCTTGCCCGCCGCCCCAGATCGTGCCCCACGCTAACGCGAAGAAGTAGATGCCCACGAACGGGAACGAACCCAGGTCGACTGGGCCACCGAGGGCCACGAACAGGAGACTCCCCGCGGCGAGGATGGCGAGGGGTAATCCGAGTGCGATCGCCCACCATCGGGCACCGATACGCCAGTGGAAGAACTGGCCGATCCACGTGCGGAGGTCGCCGCCGCTGGCATGGATGACGACCGCCGCCCCGATGGGCGGCCCGAACCCGCCGAACCCGATGAGGATCGACTGCGTCCACGACGGCCCCATCCCACTCGCAGCAACGATCGCCTGGATCGTCCACGTGAACGCGTACGTGATCGCGAGGAACGACGCCAGACGGTGACGGTCGATCCACGAACGAACGGCGGGCTGTCGAGTGTGTCGAGCGGATTCAGCCATGCTCGCCCCGCTGAACGCTGCGTGTTCTCCTGCTCCGTTGTGACTGTCCCATCGTCCTCCGAATCGCGTTCACGACGGGGGAAATACTTTGTTAATTTCTTTACATATCGTCAGTCGCGCTACTCAAAAGTTCTTGACCGGTACAGACGGCCCGGTTATTCGGTGGATCCCGAACATGGATCGTCCGACACGTCGACGTGCAACTCGTCGTCGACCCGCACCCGAAGCGACTCGCCGTCGTGGACGATGGTGACCCGAAACTCGTACGGGTCCGTCTCGACGGCGTCGACCTCCCAGTTGTCGACGTACGACGGCAGATCCCACAGCGGGAGCGTCGACGCGTCGATACCCCATCGCCAGTAGAAGGAGATCACCGCGGGATGGTGGAGCAATCGGACTTCGAGCGGGGCGAACAGGCGAAGTCGACACCGCTGACACGTCGCGGCGCAGATGTACGAGTTCGCTCGCTCGCTTTGTTCGATGCTGCGGTCCGTCGTCCCACCGCACGTGGAACAGGTCCCTTCGAGGGCGGTCGCGTACTCCTGGTGAACGCGGCGATTACACGAGTGGAGTGTCTCGATACTCGTTCGCCCCCGCGATTGGGCGGGGGGAAGATCGTACGTCACGATCCGGCCACTACACGACCGACACTCGACGACGAGAAACGGATCTCGGTATTCCGCGGACAGGACCGTCGCGTCACAGTACGGGCAGGTGCCTTCGATCGTGGTCGGTTCGAACGACGGTCGATCCGAATACGTCCCGGAGTGAACGGCTCGAACGACCCGATCGCCGGCCTGAGTCAACGCGTACCCGTTCTCCACGTCGCGAACGAAGATTCCGGTGAGCGTATCCAAGTGGTACGATAGCTGGGAGGTACTGTCGACGTCGACGGCGTCGTATATCTCGGAGAAGGACAGTTCCCGATCACCCGCTTCCGTCGCTTCGGCGAGCACGTGGAGTATTTCGAGGCGCAGTTCGCTGCCGAGCGCACTGAACGCCTCCTCCGGCGTGACCCCGTTATCGCTGCTCATTCATCTGGGTGCCCGGTCGTGGTGGGGTGCCCTAAGCGTTGATAGCACGTGGTGCGGGAATCGGTCGGCCAGTCGACATCTGTGGTGCCCTGTCTCCGACTCACTCGGTGCAGAGAACGACGAGTCCCGGAGCGGCCCTGGCGACCGATTCGAAGCCGCCGGAGTCAGTGACTGTACGGCCAGGAATCGGCGCCGCCTTCGGTTGGTGCCTCTATCTGGCTACAGAGGGAGTTCGCACCGCCGCCACGCCGCGCACTCCGTCGGCTACCTACTCTCCCGCTGGTTCACCGTGTTCAGGTCTCGAACCCACGGTACTGTCGTTGCGTATGTTTCCGCTGTTCCACGTATCTGAGGTGTGAGTGGGGTTAGAGCGCACCCCAGAGAGCGAGCACCCCGAACCCGACGATGACGGCACCCGCCAGTTGGTTCACTCGACGCATGAGTGAGCGAGTGAACCGTGAACGGAAGCGGCTCACACCGGCACTCAGGGCGAGCCACCAGAGCGCCGAGCCGAGGAAGACACCGCCAACTAACACGGCGGCGTCGGCGTAGTCTCCCGACACGCCGACTCCCAATCCCGTGAAGATGCCGACGAAGGCGATGATGGTTACCGGGTTCGTTACCGTCAGCAGGAACGTCGACCCGTAGTCTCTGGCGAGCCCCTGCACGTCCGAGGTGGCCACTGCTGTCTCCGCTGGCTCGGAACGGAACGACCGGACACCGAGATACAACAGGAGGAGTCCGCCTCCGATTCGAATTCCCGTCCGGTAGTCGAGCAGGAGCGACGACAGCACCGTGATCCCGAACCCGGCAATCGACCCGTACACGGCGTCCGCAGACGCGGCTCCGAGTCCACTGACGAACCCCGAGCGTCGGCCCTTAGAGAGCGTTCGCTGGATACACAGAACTCCGATTGGGCCGACCGGGGCCGCAATCGAGAATCCCAGCACGATACCCTGAATCAGGATGCCGATTGTCGTGGTCGTTAATACGCATCACCTCACGGCTACTCGGACGGAGCTCCCGTCTAAATACATTCCGTGGGCGCGGTATGTGCTACCGATTCTCTCGCTGCTCGACCTTGTTCAACTCGATGAGCAGCCGGAAGATGGCCTTCACGAGGTTCGAGTCCACCTCGAAGCGCTCGGCGTTCGCGCCCGCCCGATCCATCACCGCCTGCTCCTGCGTCTCGTCGGTCGTCGGCAGGTCGCGCCGGTCCTTCACGCCGGCGATGGTGTCGGCGACGTACGTCCGTCGCGCGATCAACTCCACCAGATCGCGGTCGATCTCGGCGATCTCCTCGCGCAGTTCGTCCAGGCTCATCCCCTCCAACTCGGTCGCCGTCTCGTCGGTGTCCTCGTAGCTCATGGTGTCGTTGTCGATGTCGTGTTCGTGTCCGTGGCCGTCACAGCACCCGCGCGCCGCGCTTGCGCGTCTCGACCAGTCGCGTCGCGCCGTCGCGGTCGGCCCACTGCTCCTCGACCACCGCCAGGTCCGAACGGTCGCCGACCGCGACGACGCTCGGGCCGGTGCCAGACAGCGAGACGCCGTCGCAGTGTGCCATCGCCGCCACCGCGGGCTCTGCCGAGAAGCCCAGCGCCGCCGAGAAGGCGAGGCCGTTCACCGTCATCGCGCGGGCGTAGTCGCCGTCGAGCGCGAGGTCGGTCGCCAACTCGGCCATCGGCGCGACCTGCTCGCACGCGCTGGCGTCGGCGTCCGCCGAGTAGGCGCGCTCCGGCGGCGTCCACACGAGCGCGTGCTCGGCGAACGGGTCGTCGCGCGCGAGCAGTTCGTCCTCGGTGTTGTCCGTGACGGTGACGCCCCCAAGCATCGAGGCGGAGGCGTCGTCGAACGCCCCGGTGACGGTGACGCCGGCTTCGCGCGCCGCACGGACGCCGACCCGACACGCCTCCGTCTTCGTCACGTCGGCGTCGGGGTCGTTCGCGACCTCCAGGCCGAGCGCCGACAGCGCCGCCACCACCGCCGCGTTGGCCGCGGCGCTGGAACTCTTGAGTCCCGCCGCCGTCGGCACCTCGCTCGTCGTCTCGACGACGCCGCCCTCGTCGGTGCCGTAGCGGTCGACGACGCGCTCGACGCACCGCTCGATCAGCGTCGTGTCGCCGTCCGGGGCGCCCGCGATGGTGCCAGAGACGGTCGCCGCGTCGGGGTCGAGTCGCACCGTCGCGGTCGTCTCGAAGTCCAGCGCGAACGCCGATCCTCGACCCGTCGCTAACGCGTTGACGACGGTGCCGGCTCCGGGCGCGGCGGCGCGTCCCTCCATGAGCGAATCGGCGCGTTCGCCGAGGTTCAAACTGGCGGTCGCGTCAAGCGTGCCGGGACCGCGGTCGCTCCATCCGGTCGTTGCTTTAGTGACAGTCGGATCTGTGGGCGGCTCGGCCCTTCGGACCTCGCCGTTCACGAGACCGCAGGTCTCGTGAGCGCGAAAATCGTGACACGATTTTCGAACGCCGTGTTGTCGCGGCCTCCCTCGCTCCCTCCGGTCGTTGCATCAGTCTCAGTCGGATCTGTGGGCGGCTCGGCCCTTCGGACCTCGCCGCCGTGTTGTCGCGGCCTCGGTCGCTCACTGCGTTCGCTCTCTCGGCCGCGCTCTCGCCGCGCTTATTCGCCTCCCCACCACACTACCACCTATGAGCGCCCCCCACCGCAACGACATCGCCCCCGCGAGCGTCTCGGTCGCCCTCCGCGAGGAGGGCGTCGAGGTCGAGTACCTCGACGGACGGGTGACCTTCTACCACGGCGTCCCGCAGGTCGTCAAGGACACCCTCACGACGCCGCCGGGCAAGGAGACGCACGTCCTCGTCACCGACCCCACCGAGACGGAGGGCGTCCTCCTGTACGTGAACGACCTGAAGACCCACGACGACATCCTCGAACAGACCGGTGTCGGGCGCGTCATCCTCGGCGAGAACGAGGAGGAGGAACTGTTCCCCGGCGTCGTCGCCCGCCGGCCGGGCGGCCAGCGCACCGAGATCGAGGCCGACCCCGAGGTCGCCGGCGGGCGCGTGTTCGCGTTCGTCGAGGACGACTGGGGCGAGGACAGTTACGAGTTCGTCGCCGCGGAGGAGTGAGATGAGCCTCCGCAAAGCGTGGCGCGACCTCGACCGCGCGACCGTGGGCGCCGCGCCGGACCGCTACGGCGTGTACGAGTTGGGTGACGCCGACGGCGAGTCCATCGGCTACGCGGTCGGTGTCCTCCGAGACGAACTGAAAGAGGAGTTGGCGTACGGCGACGCGGTCAAGGTCCGGTGGACGGTCGCCGAGTCGCGCGAGCACGCAGAGCGACTCGTCGACGACTACTTCTGACCGTCGACGCCACAGCCGGCGGCGAGCGCGCGTGACCCCCGCTACTGCAGGTACGACGGGTCCTCGGCGTCGCAGTGTTCCTCGTGCTGTTCGGCGTCGTCCGGGTCGTCGAACAGCAGGCCGCACGCGTCGCACTGGTACCACGTCATGTCGTCACGCTCCGTTGCCGTGACCATAGGTAACACTCGTCGGTGCGGAGGTATATCGCTACCGGCGGCGCGAGTGTCGGACATCCCCGGCCCGTTCGGGCGGCGTCGACTCAGAAGTCGGGGAGGTCGTCGGGCGCCTCGAACTCGCTCTCCCAGTCGACGTACTCCTCCTTCAGCACCTCGCACACGACCTGCCCGAACTCGGTGAGTGCGGCGTTGATGCCCGACACCTGTCCCCAACTCACGAGGTCCGGGTGGAGGTCGCGCTCCTTCCAGTCCTCGGGGATGCCGGGCGCATGGTAGCCGACGCGGTCGGCGAAGTCGTCCCAGAAGAAGTCGAACCCGGCGAACAGCTCCAGTTCCTCGGCGATGCGCCACGTCTCGGCGTCCACGTCGGCGTCGGCCGACCACCGGTCGAACGCTTCCGCCCACGCGCCTTCGCTGAGGAACGCCTCCAACTCCTCGCGGTGGTACTCGTCGCCGCCGACCTCGGTGTCGTCGTACTGGCTGGGGTCGACGGTGGCGAGCGTCGGCGGCGGGGGTGCGTCAACGTCGAGGCTCATACCTCGTCGTAGCCGTGGGGGCGGCAAATGCCTGCTGGCGGCGACGACGCGACCCCCAGAACGCCGGAGTTATTCGCGCGACGACCGTACCGTGGGCCATGCCAACACGACGAGACCTCCTCGCGGGCCTCGCGAGCGCCGGCGCCGTCGGCGCCGCGGGGTGTGTGCAGGTGGGGTCGACCGACCGGGCTCCCGCCGCGGCTGGGAGCGACGCGGCGGATACGGGGGGCACGAACGACGCGAGTGCCGAGGCTGCACAGCTGTCCGGGTCGGCGACCGAGACTGAGGTGTACCGCTCGACGATCGAATCGGTCGTCGGCGTCCTCAACTACGGGCGCAACGGGCCACAGGGGAGCGGGTCCGGGTTCGTCGCGGGCGACGGCTACGTCGTGACGAACCAGCACGTCGTCGCGGGGGCGACCGAGACGAAACTCCGGTTCCAGGGGAACGTCTGGCGCGACGCCGAGGTCGTCGGCACCGACGCCTACTCCGATCTGGCGGTCCTGCGCGCGGAGAACACCCCCGAGTCGGCCACCCCGCTATCGTGGGTCGACACCGATCCCGAACCGCCGGTCGGCACGCCGGTCATGGCGATCGGCTCGCCGTACGGCTTCAGCGGCTCCGCCTCGACTGGGATCATCTCCGGCGTCGACCGGGTGCTCTCGGCGCCGAACAACTTCACCGTCGCCGACTCCGTCCAGACGGACGCCGCACTCAACCCGGGCAACTCGGGCGGCCCGCTCGTCACCTTCGACGGGGACGTGGCGGCGGTGGCCGCCCGCGGCGGCGGCGACAACCTCGGCTTCGGCGTCTCCGCGGCGCTCTCGAAGCGCGTCGTCCCCGCGCTCGCGAGCGACGGGGAGTACGACCACTCGTTCATGGGCGTCCGACTGGTCGAGGTGTCGCCCGCCATCGCCGAGGCGTACGACCTCGACGACGTGGGCGGCGTGCTCATCGTGCAGGTGATGGACGGCGGTCCCGCCGACGGCACACTGCTGGGTACCGACGGGAGCACCACCGTCGACGGCGTCTCGGTCCCCACCGGCGGCGACATCGTGGTCGGAATCGGCGGCACCGACGTCGACGTGCAGGCGGACCTCTCGAACTACCTCGCGCTAGAGACCGCTCCCGGCGACGCCGTCCAGTTCACCATGCTCCGCGACGGGACGGAGACGACCGTCGAGTTCGAACTCGGCGAGCGCCCCGACCCGACACGCTGAGGTCGGTTACCGGCTGTCGCCGTCGGTGTCACCCTCGGCGGCGGTGTCGCTCCCGCCGTCGGTCGCGGTCGCCCCTTCGTCGCCGAACTCGAACCCGTGCTGGTGGCCGCTATTCGCGTCACTCGTGGCCGCCGTGTCCGTCTCGAAACTGCCGGCGAGGTCGCGGAGGTCCTCCGCACGGCGGGCGAGGCGTTCGACCTCGCCGCTCACCTGGTCCAGCGACGCCGACTGTTCGGTCGCGGCAGCCGACACAGACTCCGCCTCGGCGGCCGTCTCCTCGCTGACGCTGGCGACCTCCTCGGACATCGTGACGACCTCCTCGGCGGTGGCCGCCTGGTCGTCGGCGGCCGTCGAGATGGACTGGACGCCGTCGTTGGCCTCCTCGACGGCCTCGACGACGTCGCCCAGTGCGCCCAGGCCCGCCTCGATGGTCTCGCTCCCCTCGTCGACGCGCTCGCGGGTCTCCTCGATGTCGGCGACCGCCTCCTCAGTCGACGACTGGACGGCGTCGATCCGGTCGGCGACGCGACCGGTCGCCTCGCGCGTCTCCGTCGCCAGTTGTTTCACCTCCTCGGCGACGACGGCGAACCCTTCGCCTTCGGCGCCCGCTCGCGCCGCCTCGATGGAGGCGTTGAGCGCGAGCGTGTTCGTCTGCTCGGCGATGTCGTCGATCAGCTCCACGATGTCGTTGATCTCGGCGACTTCCGACTCCAGGCCGCGCACCACGTCGGCGGTCTCCTCGGTGTGTTCCTCGATGGTCTCCATCTCCGCGACCGCCTCGTCGGCGAGGACGGCGCCGCGCTCGCCCCGTTCGGCGGCGTCGCCGGAGACGGACGCCACCTGGTCGGCGGTGGCGGCGACCTCCTCGACGGCCGCCGAGAGGTCGGCCATTTCCCCGGTGACCTCCCGGAGGTGCTCGACCTGTTTCTCCGCGCCGGCGGCGATTTCGTCGGTCGAATCGGCGACCGTGCCCGCCGCGCGCTCGGCCTCGCTGACGCCGGCGTCCGCCTCATCGCTGGCGACGGCCACCTCGCCGGCGACCCGGTCGACGCGACCGACGGCCGCCTCCAACTCGTCCATCATCTCGTTGAACTCCGCGGCGACGCGCGCCATCGCGGGGTCGTCCGCGTCGGCGTCGAGGCGGACGGTGAGGTCCCCATCGGCGGCCCGAGCCATCTCGGCGCCGTACGCGTCGGCGGTCGCCGCCAGCGCCTCGTTCGTCGCCTCCATCTCGACGATGAGCGACTCCAGGTCCGAGCGCATCGCCGCCAGCGACTCGCCCAGGTCGCCAGGCACGTCCCGCTCCAGCACGGGCGCGTCGAACTCGTTGTCGGCGATCACCGTCGCCTGCGCGGCGGCCGTCGCGAGGTAGCCGCGCACTTCGTCGAAGGCGTCCTGCACGGCGCCGACCTCGTCGATCCGGTCGTCGTCGTCGCCGGCGGCGGCGTCGGCGTTGCCCGCCGCGAGCGCCTCCGCACGGGTGGCGAGGTCGTGCAGCGTCCGCGAGGTGGACCGGCCCATCGTCGCCCCGATGACGACGAAGCCGAACGCGGCGATGGCGATGACGGCGCCGAGCGCGAGTCTGACCTGCGTGACCAGCGCGTACGCGACCGACTGCGGCACCGACCGAATGACCACCCAGTCGGTCCCCGGAACCGGCGCGTACGCCATCGTCGCGTCCATCGCGTCCATGTCGTGGGCGCCGGCGTGGTCGGCCCCGGCGACCAGCGCGTGGGCGTCGACGCCGCCGTCGAACTGTTCGCCCAACTGCTGCGTCTCGGACGCGAGGTGGATCGCCGCGTCCTCGGTGTCGACGACGCGGACGGTCCCCGCCCGGTCGTCGGTCGCGCTCGCACCCACCTCCGCCGTCTCGACGGTCATCACGAGCGCCGTGTCCGTGCCGGCGATCCAACTGGCGAACGCCATCAGGTTCGGCCCGGTGTGCTGGTACGTCGCCGAGACGACCGTCCCCGTCGGCGGCATCGACGACAGGTCGGACGCGCCGGACTCCCACTCGATGTGCGTGAGCGTGCTTCCGACAGCCACGTCGTCGGTGCTGCGCTCGACGGTCATCGTGTCCATGTCGACGACGTGGAACGCCTCGACCGACTCCGGCAACCGCCGGTGTTCGATCTCGATGACCGTCTGGACGCCGTCGCCGGTCTCACCCTCCAACTGCTGGGAGACGAGTCGGACCGTCCGCTGGTTCTCCTCGACCCAGATCGACACCTCGCTGGCGGTGGTCTCTGCGCTCGTCGTCAGATCCCCGTGGGTCTGCTCGCTCAACGTCGCGGCAACTTGGCCCTGTAGCACCACCCCTGCGCCCGCGACGAGGACCAGCGTCGCCAGCGTCAACGCGGTAAACTTGCGTAGATACGTTCGTCTGATCGGGTCCGGAACGTAACTCATACGCCCCGTTTTGGAGGATAGTATTTACGCCACACCCTCCGGCTATCAAGACAGAAAACGGTCTGACCGCCGAATGCTACCGCACCACTCTGGGCGTCGCCGTCCTCACTCGAGTCGCGTCGCCACGTCCTCCAACTGCGTCCGACGCTCCTCGGTCGCCTCCTGGCGGAGCGCCTCCTCCTCGGGCGTGGGGCAGTCGAGCGAGGGGACGGGGGTGGGCGTGCCGTCGTCGTCGAGCGCGACGAACGTGAGGAACGAGGTGGTCGTCTGGTGCTGTTCGCCGGTCTTGGGGTTCTCGGCGCGCACGTCGACCTTCACGTCGACGCTGGTGCGGCCGGTGTTGAACACGTACGCTTCGAGCACGGCGACCTCTGCGAGGTCGATGGGGGCGATGAAGTCGACGTGGTCCATCGACGCCGTGACGCACTGGCGGCGGGAGAAGCGCATCGCCGCGATGGCGCCGCAGATGTCCATCCAGTGGAGCACCGCGCCCCCGAGCGCGCGTCCGAGGTTGTTCGTGTCGTTCGGGAGGATCAGTTCGGTCATCTCCGTGTAGGAGGCCGCGAGCGTCCCGTCTGCGGCTGTCTCGTCGGCGTCCGTCGGGTCCACGTCGGTCACGTCGCCTCGTTGCGCCGCGGATGGTATCAACCCTGCCGGTCCGCGGGAACGGCCGAACGCTTCACGGGGGTGCCTCCCGTAGCGTGTGCCGTGATCACGAATCGCGAGATCTCCTCGCCGGCGCTGGTCGACGAGGCGCTCGACGAGGTCGTCGAGTCAGCACGTGAGAACGGCATTCCGGCGGCGGAGTTGGCGAGAGTGTTCGACGAACGGGCCGCAGAACTGCGGAGAAACGGCGACTCGACCGACCTCGCGTCCGAGTCTCAGCGGTAGCGGTACTCGTCGTCGGTGTCGGACGACTCCGACCGACCGGTGTCACGAGGGCCCGTGTCCGGCGGCGACCGCTCGGAGTCGTCGTCGAGTTCCACCGTCTCGGGCGGTTGCCCGGCGGTGTCGATCACCTCGTCGCTGACGCGGATCGGACACTCTACCCTGACCGCGAGCGCGATGGCGTCGCTCGGGCGCGCGTCGAAGACGAACTGCTCCGGCTCGCCGTTCTCGTAGCGCTCGGCGGTGAGCTTCCCGTAGAAGGTGCCGTCGGCGAGGTCGTCGATGCGCACGGAGTCGAGTGCGCCGCCGAACTCGGTCACCATGTCGACGAGCAGGTCGTGCGTCAGCGGCCGGTCGAACTGCTCGCCCGCCAGTCCCCCCCGGATCGAGCGCGCCTGGTCGGCGGTCACGAAGATCGGGAGGTACTCACCGCGCGCGCGGAGGACGACCGCGGGCACCTCCTCACCGTTGGGCCCCGCTCCCACCCCGATGCCGGCGACTTCGGCCTCGTGGTCCATACGCGTCACACGCGGGCCGAGCATGAATACCTACCGCGGGCTCCCGGTCCGTGCCGTTCGTCGTTCGCCGGTCGTGTTCGCCCAGACGGAGTGTCGCTCGTGTCGGTCACGTGGGACTCCGACAGGCGTATACCGGTCGGCCGGAAAGACGCGGCAATGAGTTTCGGAACCGAGTCGCACGCGGGGGGCCGCGCGTGAGCCGCGATCCGGACGCGGTGGACCGCGCCGCCGCGGAGGCAACCGACGCCGCCGACGCTCCCGCGCCGGGCGGAGGGCCGCGTCCGTCCAACGAACGCGGTGAGGGGAGCGTCCGCGTCGTCGGGACCGCCCACGTCTCGGAGGCGTCCGTCCGCGAAGTCGAGGAGACCGTCGCCGAGGAGCGCCCCGACATCGTCGCCGTCGAACTCGACGAGGGGCGCTACCGGCAGATGAAGGGGGAGACGCCGGACGACCTCGATCCCGGCGACCTGCTGAGGGGGAACACCGTCTTCCAGTTCCTCGCGTACTGGATGCTGTCGTACGTCCAGACGCGGATGGGCGACCGCTTCGACATCGACCCCGGCGCAGAGTTGCTCGCGGCTGTCGACACCGCCGAAGACCTCGGCATCTCCGTCGCCTTGGTCGACCGCGACATCCAGACGACGATCCAGCGCTTCTGGGCGCGCCTCTCCGTGATGGAGAAGCTCCGGATGGTCGGAGCGCTCGCGTTCGGCGTCACCGACCCGCGCGTCGCCGGCATCACGTTCGGACTCGTCGTCGGCATCCTGCTGGGCCCCGCCATCGGCCTGTTCGGCGGGAGCGTCGGCATCACCGGCGCCGTCCTCACGCGCGTCGCGGTCGGCGCCCTCGCCGGCGCCGTCGCGGGCTACCTCGCGTTCCGGGCCGCCGCCGCCTCGCTCGGCGGTGACGCCGGCGCAGACGCACCGAGCGAGGTGACCACCCTCGGCGTCGGCGCGGTCGTCGCCGTCGTCGTCGGCGCCGCCGTCGCCGTGACCGGTGTCGGCGTCTCCCCGGTCGCGGGCCTGCTCTCGGACACCGTCCTCCGGGCGGTGGGGAGCCTCGCGCTCGGCCTCCTGGCTGGACTGGCCGTCGGTGCGGTTGCCGCGCTCGCCATCGACGCGCTGGGCATCGAGGCCGCGACGGACGCCGACGACCTGGAGGGGTTCGACCCGGACGAACTCACCGACGCCGACGTGGTGACGGCGATGATGGAGGAGTTCCGGCAGTTCTCCCCGGGCGGCGCCGAGGCGCTCATCGACGAGCGCGACGCGTACATCGCCCACCAGTTGGTCGGCCTCCGCAACGAGGGGTACGACGTGGTGGCAATCGTCGGCGCGGGCCACCGCGCGGGCATCGAGGGGTACTTGGAGGCGCCTGAGACGCTGCCGCCGATGGACTCGCTGGTCGGCACGGCCAAGTCGGGGGGAATCCCGTGGGGGAAACTCGCCGCCTTCGGCATCTCCGCCGCGTTCATCGCCTTCTTCGTGCTGCTGGCGATGGCGGGTGTCCGCAACGAGCAACTGCTCACGCTGTTCGCGGCGTGGTTCCTGATCAACGGCGTGTTCGCCGCGGGGCTCGCCAAACTGGCGGGTGCGCGCTGGCGGTCGGCGGGCGTCGGCGGCGCCGTCGCGTGGATGACCTCGGTGAATCCCCTGCTCGCGCCGGGGTGGTTCACGGGCTACATGGAACTCCGGCACCTCACGGTGAACGTCTCCGACATCGGCACGCTGAACGAACTGCTGTCGGACGAGTCGCGACCGATCCGGGCAATCGTCTCCGACATGCTCGACGTGCCGCTGTTTCGCCTCATCGTCGTCGTCGCGGCGACGAACGTCGGGAGTCTGATCGCGTCGGTGCTGTTCGCCGCGTACGTCGTCCCCGCGTTCGCGGGGAGCATCGACGCCAGCATCACCGACTTGATGATCCAGGGTGCGCGCGAGTCCGCTCGGATCATCTGGGGGGCCGTCGCGTGAGGCGCGGCGACGCGGCGACGGACGGCGGCACCGCCGCCGGCTACGCGGTCGCCGCTCGCCGACTCACGTTCTCCTCGCGCGAACTCCGCGACTTCGCACTCGCGTGGGTGGCGCTGTCGGTCGCGTTCACCGTCTTCTTCGCGGGCGGTGGCACCGTCGTGATCAACAACCTCCGACTGGGCGCCTACGGCACCCTCGGTGGCCTGTTCTTCGTGAGTCTCGCCACCGCAGGCGTCGCGTTTCTCCTCCACGAACTCGCACACAAGGTGGTGGCCGTCCGCTACGGCCAGCGCGCCGCGTTCCGCGCCGACTACGGAATGCTGTTCCTGGCCGTCGTCGCCGCCACCGCGGGCTTCCTGTTCGCCGCTCCCGGCGCCGTCCACCACGCTGGGCGGATCACGAAGCGCGAGAACGGGCTCATCGCGCTGGCTGGACCAGTCGTGAACCTGGTACTGGCAGTCGTGTTCGCCCCGCTGCTCGTCGTCGGACTCGCGGGGTTCTCGTCGCTGGCGCTCACCGTCGGCACGTACGGCGTCGCGGTGAACCTGCTGTTGGCGGCGTTCAACCTCATCCCGTTCGGCCCGCTCGACGGTGCGACCGTCCGGGAGTGGTCGACCGCGGTGTGGCTCGCGGCGTTCGTTCCGAGTGCGGTGCTGGCGGCCGGGTTCGCGCTGGTGTTGTTGTTCTGACCCGGCAGTCCCGGTCGCTCCCCGCGGTCGCTCCCTCGACCGCGCTGTCGGTGTGCTTTTGCTCCCGCCGCTACCCCGCTCACACATGACCGAGGAGGGCGCCGACGAGACCGACCACGACGGAACCGACGAGGAAGAGGGACTGACGTACGCCGACGCGGGCGTCGACATCGACGCAAGCGAGGCGGCGACGGCGGCGCTCGTCTCGGCGGTCGGCGACGTCGGCGCCGAGGGGAGCGACTACGCCGGCCTGCTCGACATCGGCGACCGCTACCTCGCGCTCGCCACCGACGGCGTCGGCACCAAACTGCTCGTCGCCGAGGCGCTGGGCGACTACTCGACGGTCGGCATCGACTGCATCGCGATGAACGCCAACGACCTCGTCGCCGCGGGCGTCGACCCGGTCGCGTTCGTCGACTACCTCGCGGTCGACGAACCCGACGAGACGTTCTCCGAGCAGGTCGGCGCCGGACTCCGGGAGGGGGCCGAGCGCGCCGGCGTCGCGCTCGTCGGCGGCGAGACCGCGGTGATGCCCGAAGTGATCAACGGACTCGACCTCGCGGGCACCTGCGCGGGCCTCGTCGCGAAAGACGCCGTGTTCGACGGGCACGCCGAACCGGGCGACGCGCTCGTCGGGTGGGAGTCGTCGGGTATCCACTCGAACGGGCTGACGCTCGCTCGCGAGGCCGCGACGCGCGACCACGACTACACCGACCCGTGCCCGTTCGACGGCTACGACACCGTCGGCGCGGCGCTGCTGGAGCCGACGCGTATCTACGCGGACCTGCTCGACCCGATGCGCGAGCACGGCGTGCGCGGCGCCGCGCACGTCACCGGCGGCGGCTGGACGAACCTCGAACGCCTCGGCGACAACCACTACGACGTGACCGACCCGTGGCCGGTCCAGCCCGTGTTCGAGTTCGTGCAGGAGCAGGGGAACGTCAGCGACGAGGAGATGCACCGGACGTTCAACATGGGGACGGGCTTCGTGGCCACCGTCGACCCCGACCGTGCGGAGTCGCTGGCAACGGAGACGGACGGCAAGGTGATCGGTACCGTCGCCGAGGGTGACGGCGTCGCGATCCGCGGTCTGGAGCTGTAAGGCCGACCCGCCCGCACGTCGTACCTCTCTTGTTCGGGGCGGTCCAACTGCCGCCCATGACCGAGGACATCGCGCTCGTCGGCGACCTCGTCGCCCGCGAGCGGCGGAGCGAGCGCCTTGCGCTCCACGCCGCCGAACTCGACCGCACGTACAGCTACTTCGACCTCTGTAACACCGCGTGCAAGGTCGGCAACGTCCTCAGCCACCGCGGCGTCCGCGAGGGCGACCGCCTCGTCGTCGACCCGGTCCCTCTACCGGAGTCGGTGCTCACGTTCCTCGGTGCCGGTCTGCTCGGGGCCGTCACGGAGTTCGACGCCGACCCCGGCCGCGAGTGCGACGCCCGTGCGGTCGTCGTCCCGGCGGACCGCGAGGCCGAGTTCGACCTCCCCGGCGGGTCGAAGCTGATCTGCTTCGGCGGCGACCCCGAGCGCCCGGACACGACCCACTGGGAGCAGGAGGTGTGGAGCGAGAACCCCGCGTTCCCACCGACGTTCCACGACTCCGGGGACCCGGTGTTGCGCGACCCGGACGCCGACCGAACGTACTCGCACGCCGAGTTGCTCGACGGTGCTGGCGAGGCGGTCGACGCGCTCGCGATCGACGCGGACTCGCGGGTGGCGGTTCGTGCACCGCTGTCTGACCCGCGAACGGTCGCGGCGGGCGTGCTCGCGCCGCTGCTCGCGGGCGGCGCGGTGGCGTTGCCGAACGGCGACGACCCCATCGACGCGACGGCGGCGGTCGTAGCTGAGAACGGCGACGCGGCGGAAGAACGGGTGCTCGCGGTCGACGCGGTGTCGCTCTAACTCGCCTCCTTCAGCGCCTCCAGCGCTTCGGGGTTCTCCATCGACGAGAGGTCGCCGGGGTCCTCGCCCTCGTAGACGGAGGCGATAGCGCGGCGGATGATCTTCCCCGACTGCGTCTTGGGGAACGCGTCGACGAACAGGATCTCACGGGGGCGGAACGGCTTGCCGTGCTCTTCGCCGACGAGCGCTCGGAGGTCTTCCTTCAGTTCCTCGGACGGCTTTACGCCGGGTTCGAGGACGACGTACGCGACGACCGCGGTGCCCGTCGTGTCGTCGTCGACGCCGACCGCCGCGGCCTGGTTGACGGCGTCGTGGTCAATGAGGACGCCTTCGATTTCGGCGGGGCCGACCTTCCGCCCGGCGACGTTGAGCGTGTCGTCGGCGCGCCCGTGGAGGAACCAGAAGCCGTCGTCGTCCTTCTGGGCCCAGTCGCCGTGGTTCCACATCGGCGGGTCCGTGAACTTCGACCAGTACTCCTCCAGGTAGCGCTCGTCGCCCGACCAGAGGCTCTTGGTCATGCTCGGACAGGAGTCGCGCGCGACGAGGTAGCCGCGCTCGTGGGTGTCGGCGATGCTCTCGCCGCCCTCGTCGACGATGTCGATGTCCATCCCCAGTCCCGGACCGCCGAGCGTGCACGGCTTGAGGGGCTGGTCGGGCATCGGCATGAGGAAACAGCCACAGATCTCTGTGCCGCCGGAGATGTTGACGATGGGCGCCTCGCCGCCGCCGACGTGCTCGTAGAACCACAGCCAGGACTCGGGGTCCCACGGCTCGCCGGTCGACCCGAGGATGCGGAGACTGGAGAGGTCGTGCCCCTCGACGTGTTCGTCGCCGTACTTCCGCAGTGCGCGGATCGCGGTCGGCGAGATGCCGAACTGTGTCACGTCGTGGCGGTCGATCATCTCCCAGAAGCGGTCCGGCTTGGGGTGGTCGGGCGCACCCTCGTACATGAGGATCGTCCCACCGAACGTGTGGTTCCCGATGAGCGTCCACGGACCCATCATCCAGCCGATGTCGGACACCCACCAGAACACGTCGTCGGGCTGCTGGTCGAAGCCGAAGTGGATCTCCTTGGCACACTGCAGTTGGACGCCGGCGTGGGTGTGGACGATGCCCTTCGGCGTCCCGGTCGTCCCCGAGGAGTACAGCAGCATCGACTCCTGGTCGCTGGGGAGTGCCTTCGTGTCGTACTCCGAGGACTGCTCGGCGACCGAGTCAGCCCACCACTCGTCGCGGTCGTCGGTCCACGGCGTCTCGACGTCGCTCCCCGAGTCGCTCCCATCCAGGCGGTCGTACACGACCACGTCCTCGACGTGACCGACCTCGTCGATGGCCTCGTCGGCGGCGCCCTTCAGCGTCACCTCGCTGCCGCGGCGGTAGAAGCCGTCCGCCGTGAACAGCACTGCACACCCGGAGTCGTCGATGCGAGTCGCGGTCGCGTCGACGCCGAACCCCGAGAAGATGGGGACCGCGATGGCGCCGACCTTGAAACAGCCGTAGAGGATGCTCATCACCTCGGGCACCATCGGCATGTAGAGGCCGACCGTGTCGCCCGTCTCGACGCCGACCGACTCCAGGTAGTTCGCGACCCGGTTGCTCTGTGCGTGGAGGTCGCCGAACGTCACCTCGCGCGTGTCGCCGGGTTCGCCCTCCCAGACGCACGCCACGTCGTCACGGGTGTCGCCGGCGGCGTGACGGTCGAGGACGTTGTGTGCGACGTTGATCTCGCCGCCCGGATACCAGTCGGTGAACTGTGGTCCGTC
Organism: Halobaculum marinum; assembly: GCF_029338555.1. Lineage (GTDB taxonomy): Archaea > Halobacteriota > Halobacteria > Halobacteriales > Haloferacaceae > Halobaculum > Halobaculum marinum. The sequence continues at coordinate 1,442,263 of NZ_CP119989.1, forward strand.
GGCGTCGTCGCGGACGGCGTCGTAGTCGGTGTAGAACTCGACATCGAGGTAGTCGACGAGTTCGTCCCAGAACCAGTCGACGCCGGAGGCCGGTTCTCCGTCGACCTCGGTCGTCGTGCGCTCGATCAACGCCTCGTAGTCGTCGATGCCGTACGCGCGCTCGAACGCGCGGACGTTCGTCGCCTCGGCGAACGCCTCGCTTGGCTCGTGGACCACGGTGTCCGTGTCGACCGCTGTGGCCGGGTCGTCGCTCATGTGCGGCGGTTTTTGCGGCGACGCCAAGTAGTTTTATACCATTCCGGCGGTCGCGACCCGGACGGCCCCGCCCCCTGCCGCGACAAGAGCGAAGTACCGCCGCCGACAGCGGCCGGTATGCCCGACGACACAGACGCCTTCGACCCTGCCACCGCGTTCGACCTCTCCGGTCGCGTCGCCGTCGTCACCGGCGGGACGCGCGGCATCGGTCGCGCCATCGCGCTCGGCCTCGCGAACGCCGGCGCCGACGTGGTGCCGACGAGCCGAACCGCCGCCGACGTGGACGACGCCGTCGCGGCCGTCGAATCCCGTGGGGTCGACTCGCTCGCGGTGCCGACGGACGTGACCGACACCGACGACGTGACCGACCTGTTCGCGGCCGTCGAGTCCGAGTTCGGCGGCGTCGACGTCGTCGTCAACAACGCCGGCGTCAACCCGGAGGGCGCGCTCGGGCCGCCGGAGGCGACGACCGAGGAGGCGGAGGAGTTCGTCCTCGACGTGAACCTCCGCGGCGCGCTGCGGTGTGCGCGCGCCGCCGCCGAGTCGCTGGCCGCGAGCGGCGGCGGGAACCTGATCAACGTCGCCTCCGTCGGCGGCCTGGTCGGCCTCCCGCGCCAACACCCGTACGTCGCCTCGAAACACGGACTCGTCGGCGTGACGAAGTCGATGGCGCTCGACTGGGCGCCCGACGTGCGCGTCAACGCCGTCGCCCCGGGCTACGTCCTCACCGACCTGACGGCGGACATCGAGGGAAACGACCGGCTGATGGCGTCGATCCGCGACCGGACGCCGCTGGCGCGGTTCGCCGAGCCCGAAGAGGTCGCCGGGCCGGTGGTGTTCCTCGCGAGCGACGCCGCGAGCTACGTCACGGGCGCGTGTCTGAGTGTGGACGGCGGGTGGACGGCACGGTAGTCGGGTCGGCACGCCCGTGTCGGTGTTACTGCCAGCCGGGAACTCGCCCCACCGACTTTCTCTCGGGTGGTCGTTGCCTGTCGCATGGGAGAACTCGAGACCGAGGCGGAACAGACGCGCGCGGAGGTCGCGACGTACCTCCGCGACCTCGCCGACCAACTCGACGCCGACGGCCCGGTGACACTCGACCTCGGCGGCACCGAGGTGCGGGTGGACCCGACCGACCCCGTGACGTTCAAACTGGAGGGTGAGTCTGACTGGTCGCCCGGCGACGCGACGGCGAAACAGAGCGTCGAGTTCGAGTTGGTGTGGTGGCGCGACGTCGAGGGCGCCGACGAGGCGGCGCTGGACGTGCGGTCGTAGCGGTGGGGGCGACCGGTCGACCGTGGTGAAGCGGTGGGGGCCTCCACAAACGGTAACTCCCGCCCCTACGTATCGCCCGTCATGTACGTCCGCGACGCCAGGAACCGAGACGAGGCGTGGCTGCTCGACCGCATCGAGGAGATGGGCCTCGACGAGCGGGCGTTTCGCTCGCGCGACTACGTTATCGCGGTCGAGGAGGGCTCCAACACCCGGGCGGGGTTCGGGCGCCTGCGCATCCACAAGACCGACGACGGCGACTACATCGAGTTGACCGGTATCGGCGTGTTGGAGTCGTGGCGCGGCCAGGGCGTCGGCGCCCACGTCGTCGAGCGACTCGTCGAGAAGGCCGGCGACGACGAGTTCGACGACATCTACTGTTTCACGCCGACTGCGTCGTACCTCGAACAGTTCGGATTCGCCGCGGTCGACGACGACGAGGTGCCCGACGCGCTCGCCGAACGCCTCGCCGTCGTCGAGGGGGACAACGCCGACCCGGTGACGCCGATGCGGCTCCCCCGCGAGGCGTTCGTCATGCCCGACCGTCTCCGCGAGCGGTTCAAGCACGCGACCGCCGAGGGCGACGCCGCCGAACCGGCCATCGAGGAGACGGCCGAGGACTTCGGCATCGACCCGGAGGAGGCGACGTACAAGTACGACACCGGGCGGTAGCGATCCGACCGTGACTCCGCCGACGCGGTCGCCGTCACAGTCTGTCGCCCGAACGAGCGGTGCCGCCAGTTCCGGGCGATGACCCTCGACCCGCCCGCCGACTCGTCTGCCCAGCCGACCGCCGAGGGCGACGAGCGCACACCGACCGGCCCCGAGGGCCGCGGGTGGCGCGGGGTGGTCGCGTTCCTCCTGCTCGCGTTCGGCTGGTCGTGGGGGGTCTGGGGGCCGCAGGCGCTCGCCGCCGAAGGGGTGATCCGCGCGGCACCGACGCTCCCCGCCGTCGGGGCGTTCGGCCCGACTGTCGCCGCGTTCGTCCTCGTCGCGTACGCCGACGGGTGGTCCGGGGTCCGCCGTCTCGCGGCGCGAGCGGTTCGTGTGGACTTCCCGAGGCGGTGGCTCGCACCCGCGCTGTTGCTCGCGCCCGCACTCGTGGTGCTCGCGCTGGGCGTCGCGTTCGCGACCGACACGGCCCCGTCGTTCCCGTGGGCCGGCAGCCCCGTCGTGCTCCCGGTCGCGTTCGTGTTCGTGCTCCTGCTCGGTGGTCCCGTCCAAGAGGAGTTCGGCTGGCGAGGCTACCTGCTGGACCCGCTGCAGGAACGACTCTCCGCGCTCGGCGGCGGCGTCGCCGTCGGACTGATCTGGGCGCTGTGGCACGTCCCGCTGTTCTACGTCCCGAGTGAGACGATCTACTACCGGCGTTCGTTCGTCGGGTTTGCCGTCTCGATCACGCTACTGTCGGTCCTCCTCACGTGGCTGTACAACAACACGAACGGGAGTCTGCTCCCGGCGCTCCTCTTGCACGCGACGTGGAACTGGTCGCAGGTGATGTTCCCGGTGCTCGACTCCGATCCCGCGAGCCTCGCGATGGTCGTCCTGCTGGCCGTGACGACGGTGGGGGTGGTCGGCTACTGGGGCCCGAGTCGGCTGACCCGTTTGCCCGCCCTCCCGGCCGACTTGCGTCCCGGGCGGTAGCGTGTGGAGACGACTCGGCGTCGAGACGAGCGTGTTCGGACGTGTCGATAGTCGTTGAGCGTTCCTCCGACTGGGGGGAGGAGTCAGCGGTCCGAGTGCCGCTCAGGTCCGGCCTTCGAGGAAGTCCGTCGAGAACACCAAGTACGCGAGCACCGAGCAGAAGAGGATCGGCGGGAGGATGGCGAACCCCCACAGCGGGTCGATCCCCCAGAACAGCAGCAGCAGCACGTCGGCGATACCGATCGCGAGGAACGGGATCACCGCGACGACCGCCCAGAACCGGCTCCGTCCGCCCTCCTCGTCCTCGGCCTCCTCGGCCGCGAACTCTCCTGACTCGCCGCCGTCGCGGGCGCTCGTCGCCATACCCGACCTCGGATCCGCGGCCACAAAAGGGGCCCGCTCGGCGGCCACGCGCGCCTCCGGATCAGTTCACGGCGTCGTCGTCGAACCGGGAGGCGACCGTCACCAACCCGAACAGCGTCCCGAGGACCGCCAGCGAGAGGACCGCCCCGTACAGCGCCATCGCCGCCGGCGACCCCGGGAGCGTGACGGCGCCGAACACCGTGACCGCGGGGACGGCGTTGTTCGCGGCGACGACGTAGCCCGCTGCCGCGGCGAACAGCGTCACCGCCGCCGCCGCGCCGACGAGGTACGGGCGACCCGACGCCTCGGTCGTCTCCGCCTCGCCCTCGATCAACCCCTCCTCGTCGCCGTCGGCGTCGTCTGTCGCCGTCGCGGATTCGCGCACGACCGGATTTGGGTCGCACTCCACAAGGCGCTGTCGGGGGCGGATCGTCGGTCGTCGGGGCGGCGCCACACGACCCACGATTAAGTGCGCGCGCCGGGTTCGTCGGAGTATGACAGACGACTCCGCCGTCCCCGCGGCCGACCCGCTCGTCGCCGCCGCCCGCGAGGCGTTCGCCGACGCGTACGTCCCCTACTCCGAGTACCCCGTCGGCGCCGCCATCCGCACCGCCGACGGCACCGTGTTCGTCGGCTGCAACATCGAGAACGCCAACTACTCCAACTCGCTGCACGCCGAGGAGGTCGCCATCGGCGAGGCGGTGAAGAACGGTCACACGGAGTTCGACCGTCTCGCGGTCGCCTCCGACGCCCGCGACGGCGTCACCCCGTGTGGGATGTGTCGCCAGACGCTCGCGGAGTTCTGTGACGCCGACCTGGAGGTCGTCTGCGACGAGGGCGACGGCGTGTCGACGTACACGCTCGGAGAGTTGCTCCCCGACACGATCAGTCTCCAGACACTCACCGACGCGGAGGAACAGCGGAGACAGCGGTAGTCGGTCCGGTCACTCGCGCCGACGTGCGCCGACGAGGAACGCCGGCGACCGAGACCCGCGGCGCTCGAAGATAGCGTCGGACACGAACGCCAGATCCCACCCGCGCTCGGGCCGGAACAGGTCGCGGAGGTCCGCGCGCGAGAGCGACGCCCACGTCGCTGGCACCCCGTCCCCGCGCGCGTCACACAGGAGGAAGTACCACCCGCTCGGACGGAGTGTCCGCCTGACCGCCTCGACCGCGAGGCGCTGTTCGCGCGGCCCCAGACAGTGGAGCATCCCCGAGTCGACGACCGTGTCGGGCCGGAGACCGAGGTCGGCCAACCGGAGCGCGTCCCACACGATGAACCGCGCGGGCACCCGGCGCCACCGGGCCTTCTCGCGGGCCTGTCGGATCGCCGTCGGCGCCACGTCGACGCCGAGCACCTCGTGGCCGTGTCGCGCGAGGAACAGCGACAGTTCGCCGGTGCCGCAGCCGACTTCGATCACCCGGCGGCCGATCCGCCCCGCCTCCTCGAGGCGGACGAACGCCCGTTGGGGCCGCCCGATGTCCCAGTTGGGCGGCGCGCCGTGGTAGGAGGCGTCGAAGCCGTACGCGGCGGCGGGGTTGGCGTAGTCCAGTCCGGAGTAGACAGGCGGAGCCACGCCGAGACGGACGCGGGTGACCGGCTTAGTTCCGGGCGACGGTTCTCTCGCTCAGACGCCGTCGAGCAGTCGCGCGAACACGCGGTCCTGGTTCGGCATGTCCGCCCGGTCGGCGTAGTCGTCGGCCAACTCCAGCCACCGGAGCACGACCACGAGGTCGTGTTCCGGGTCGACCCAGACGACGTTCTGCCCGTGGCCGAGCATCGCGTACGCCGACGATGGCGCCGACGGCCACAGCGCGTTGTCGGTGTTGAGCCACAACAGGAAGCCGTAGTTCGGGTTCGCGTCACACGGCGCCGTCGCGCGGTCGACCCAGTCCGCCGAGAGGAGTCGGTCGTCGCCCCACCGGCCCCCGTTGAGCAAGAGGTGGCCCGCCCGAGCGAGGTCGCGCGCGGAGCCCCAGAAGCCGCCGCCCCAGTGCCCGCCGCCGGAGACGGACTGCATCGGTCGCCCCTCGACCTCGACGCTGGAGTTGTGGTAGCCGTGCCACTCCCACGTCCGCGTCGCGCCCGCGGGGTCCATCACCTCGTGCGCCAGGACGCGGGGGAGCGGCTTCGCCCACAGTCGCAACAGCGACAGCGCGAGGCGGTTGATCCGCACGTCGTTGTACTCCCAGTGGGTGCCCGGCGCCTCCAGGTCGCGGTGCTCGCCCTTGCCGGGGCCGCCGGTCTTGCCGACGCCGCGGTTGCGGTCGATGGTGTCGGGTCGGTCGAACAGCGTCCCCTCCCACTCGCTCGTCTGGTCGAGCAGGTGGCGCCACGTGATGGGTGCGTTCTGCTCGCTCGCGAATCCGCCGTCGCTCGCGTGGCTCGGGTGGTCGGTGACGCGCTCGTCCAACTCGAACAGCCCGCGGTCCCACGCGACGCCGGCGACGATGGAGAGGAACGACTTCGCCACCGAGAACGAGTGGTCGACCCGTCGGGTGTCGCCCCACTCGGCGACGAGTCGCCCCTCCTTGAGGATCAGCCCCGCGGGGCCGCCGCGCCGGTCGGGCATCGGGCCGAGCGTGTACCCCAACTCGCCCTCGGACTCGTCCCACGGCTCCTGGTTCGAGAAGTCGTATGCGACCTGCTCGGGCAGGGTGCCGTGCGTCAGGTGGAACTCGACGGCGTCGCGGACGGCGTCGGGGTCGAGGCCAGCGTCTGCGGGGGCGACCGACTCGAACCCCTCGTCGCCGGCGGCGGGGAACTGCATGGGTCGCGGTCCGCGTGTGCCGTCAAAAAGCGCCGGGAGTCGGCGACTGGTGCCGCAGAAACGAGCGAACTACAAGGCGGCTTCCAGTAGTTCCGGAACATGAGTGATCACGGCCCCAGCGACGACAGCGAGGACCCGAACGCGGAGGTTCAGTACCACATCGAGGTCGGCCCCGACGATGTGGCCGACACCGTCCTCCTCCCGGGCAACCCCGAGCGCGTCGACAAGGTGACCGCGCTGTGGGACGACCACGCAGAGAAGGCGTACCACCGTGAGTACCGCACCGCGACCGGGACGTACGACGGCGAACCGATCTCGGTCACGTCGACGGGTATCGGCTCTCCCTCCGCCGCTATCGCGGTCGAGGAACTCGCCCGTGCGGGCGTGGACACCTTCATCCGCGTCGGCTCCTGTGGCGCCATCCAAGAGGAGATGGACATCGGCGACCTCGTCATCACCTCCGGCGCCGTCCGCCAAGAGGGGACGAGCAAGGAGTACGTCCGCGAGGACTACCCCGCGACCGCCGACCACGAGGTCGTCTCCGCACTCGTGGCCGCCGCCGAACGCCTCGGCTACGACTACCACGTCGGCATCACCATGTCTGCCGACTCCTTCTACGCCGGGCAGGGGCGCCCCGGGTTCGAAGGGTTCCGCGCCGCCGGTGCCGACGACCTCGTCGACGAACTCAGAGAGGCGAACGTGAAGAACATCGAGATGGAGGCCGCCGCCATCACGACCATCGCGAACGTGTACGGCCTGCGCGCCGGCGCCGTCTGCACGGTGTACGCCAACCGCGTCACCGGCGAGTTCCGCACCGAGGGCGAGTCGCGGGCCGCCGAGTGCGCCAGCCTCGCGGCGGCGCTCCTCGCGCGGATGGACGAGGTGAAGCGCGAGGCGGGCGTCGACCGCTGGCACGCCGGCCTGTCGCTGGAGTAGGCGGGTCGCGGGTCCACCACGGTCGACCCCCGACAGATCGGGAGGTTGCGCCTCCGGACGCGTCCGTTGCTGGCGGTTTCAACACGCCTTTATCCTCCCCCTCGGAAACCGCAGCCATGAGCCAACAGGTCGTCGTCGTCGGTGCCGGGTACGCCGGTGCCGGGACGGTGAAAGCGTTCGAGGACGCGATCGAACCGGGCGAGGCAGAACTGACGTGGGTGTCCGACACCGACTACCACCTCGTCCTCCACGAGTCCCACCGGGTCATCCGCAAGCCCGAGGTGGAGTCGAAGGTCGCCATCCCGGTCGACGAGATCAAAGCCGACGACACGAACTTCGTGAAGGGCCGCGTCGTCGAGGTCGACACCGACGACCAGGTCCTCCACACCCGCGGTGGCGAGGAGGTCGAGTACGACTACCTCCTGCTGGCGGTCGGGTCGGCGACGGCGTTCTTCGGCATCCCCGGCCTCCGCGAGCACGCGCTCACGCTCAAGAGCCTCGACGACGCCCGCGAGATCCACCAGGCGGTCAAGAGCGCCGGGCAGGAGGCGACGACGACCGACCCCGCGAAGGTGCTCGTCGGCGGTGCCGGCCTCTCGGGCATCCAGTCCGCCGGTGAGATCGCGGAGTTCCGCGACGACAACAAGGCGCCCATCGACATCGAACTCGTCGAGGGGCTGGACTCGGTGTTCCCGAACAACGACCCCGAGGTGCAGGGTGCGATCCGCAAGCGCCTCGACAACAAGGACATCGCCGTCTCCACCGGCGAGTTCATCTCGAAGGTCGACGAGAACGCCGTCTACCTCGGCGGCGCCGAAGAGGAGTACTACGGCGAGGACGGCGAGGGCGACGCCCCCGCCAAGGAGGACATCGACTTCGCCGACGACCTCGTGATGGACTACGACGTGCTCCTGTGGACGGGCGGGATCACGGGCCAAGAGGAGGTCGACGACTTCCACGTCGACGCCGACGACCGCTCCGGTCGCGTGTACGCCGAGTCCACGTTCGAGACGAGCGCCGACAACGTGTTCGCCATCGGCGACACCGCGCTCGTCGACCAGGGCGACGAGGAGGTCGCCCCGCCGACGGCGCAGGCCGCCTGGCAGGCCGCCGAGGTCGCCGGCGAGAACCTCGCGCGCGCCGTCCGCGGCGCCCCGCTCAAGTCGTGGCAACACGAGGACAAGGGGACGCTCATCTCCATCGGCGACGAGGCGGTCGCACACGACGTGAAGGGCCCCGGCTTCTCGGTGCCGGTCAACACCTTCGGCGGTCCTGCCGCCAAGGCGCTGAAGAAGGGCGTCGCGAGCCGCTGGATCGCCGACGTCGCCGGCTACGGGCGCGCGCTCAACGCCTGGAGCGACATGTGAACCGGGCGGCGTAACCCTCTCAACCGAACCTGGTTCTTCTCTCTTGGTCGACCGTCGCCGTGAGCGGTCGCACTGCTATCCAGTCACAATTGGCGCCGCCGCTGCGGGGGCAGCGGTCGCAGAATCGTCCGTGACGCGGACACGTGCCCGCGGGGTTCGTGCTCGACCGTCGCCGATCAGTGCTCGGGCGGTTCGCTGGGCGCCTCCATGCCGTCGATCTTCAGGATCAGCACCGACGCGGTGTCGTCTTTCCCGTCGACGGTGCCGTCGATGACGAGCTTCGACAGCGGTGTCGGGCCGACGCTGACGGCGTCGCCCTCGTGGAAGTTCCGGACCGACCCCTGCAGGTGGATCTCCGCGCGGCACAGCTCGGGGTGGTGGACGGACGTGAGGTTGATCTCCTGGACGTTCACGTTCTCCAGGCGCTCGTCGTTGTGGAACAGCGGCGTCGACGCCGGTTCGTCCAGACTCTGGAGGTCGAGTGCCTCGAACGCGTTCGCGGTCGGCTTGTACCCGCCTTTCGGCCCAGGTACGCCCTCGACCAACTGCAGCGCCTTCAGGCTCTGCATCTGGTTGCGGATCGTGCCGGCGTTGCGACCGACGGCGTCGGCGATGGTCTCGCCTTTCACCGCGTCTTCCTCCTCGCGGTAGAGGTTCACCAGTTCGTTGAGGATCTTCCGTTGACTGTCGGTGAGCTCGATGGACGACATTTGTTCACGGTTTTCCGGGAACCTGCTTAAAACCACGGACCCAGGCTCGGGTGTGCTGGGCACCCTCCCTGTTGCAGTCGGCGAGTTCGGCCGACTGGTAGACACGTCTCCCGTTGCCACCGGCGCCCGACCGATACGACTTTTTGACCGCAACAGACAGTCGTGGTATGAACGACACACGCGTGCTCGTGACTGGGGGGGCGGGGTTCATCGGGTCGAACCTCGCGAACACGCTCGCCGAGGCCGGAAACGACGTCCTCGCGCTGGACAACGGCTACCTCGGGACTGCAGAGAATCTCGCCGACGACGTGGAGTACGTCGAGGCGGACGTGTTGGACGACGACCTGCCGACCGACGTGGACGTGGTGTTCCACCTCGCGGCGCTGTCCTCGCGGCAGATGCTCGAAGAGAACCCGCGGCAGGGCGCCCGCGTCAACATCGAGGGGTTCGTCAACGTCGTCGAACAGGCCCACGCCGACGGCTGTGACACGGTGGTGTACGCGTCCACCTCGTCCATCTACGGGAGTCAGACCGACCCGTGTCCCGAGGACATGGCAGTGGAGGCGTCGACGGGGTACGACGCCTCGATGATGGGTCGAGAGCGCTACGCCGAGTACTACAATGACTTCTACGACGACCTGACGCTCGCCGGGATGCGCTTCTTCTCGGTGTACCAGGGGTACGGCGGCAACGAGGAGCACAAAGGCGAGTACGCCAACACCGTCTCGCAGTTCGCCGCTCAGATCGCAGACGGCGAGGCGCCCGTGCTGTGGAGCGACGGCTCGCAGACGCGCGACTTCACCCACGTCACGGACATCGTCCAGGGGCTGATCCTCGCGGCCGAGCACGAGTTGGCCGGCGTGTACAACCTCGGCACCGGCGAGAGCTACTCGTTCAACGAGATGGTCGACATGATCAACGAGGTGCTCGGCACCGACGTCGAACCGGAGTACGAACCGGTCCCCATCGACAACTACGTGTTCCACACGAAGGCCGACGCCTCCAAGTTCAAGACGGCCACCGGCTGGGAGCCCACGGTCGAGTTCGCAGACGGCGTGCGCGAGGTGTGTGCGCCGTACCTCGACGACTGACCGACAGAAAATCCCACTTTTCAAGCACCGGGGCGCCGCCCGTAACGGTATGACCGTCCGCATCATCGGTGTCCCCACCGACTACGGGCAGGACCGACGTGGCGTGGACATGGGGCCGTCGGCCATCCGCTACGGCGGGTTGGCCGAGGCGCTGGCGTCCGCCGGGGTCGAGGCCGTCGACGACGGCGACCTCGCGGTGCCGCGCGCAGAAGAGCGCGACCCGGACTCCCGACAGCCCAGCGAGGGCAACGCCAAGTTCCTCCGCGAGACCGAGGAGGTGACGACGGCGCTCGCCGACCGCGTCGCCGACGCCGTCGCGGCCGACGAGACGCCGCTCGTGCTCGGCGGGGACCACTCCGTCGCCATCGGCTCGCTCAAAGGGAGCGCCCGCGACGCCGAGATTGGCGCCGTCTGGTTCGACGCCCACGGCGACTACAACACGCCGACCACCTCGCCGTCGGGGAACGTCCACGGGATGCCGCTGGCGGCGGCGCTCGGCTACGACGACTGGGCGGGCGTCGAGTGGGCGAACGCGCCGGGACTTCGCGAGGAGAACGTCGCGTACGTCGGCTTGCGCGCGCTCGACGACACCGAGCGAGCCGCGATCCGCGACTCCGAGATGACGGCGTACACGATGTCCGACATCGACGAGCGCGGCATCACCGACGTCGTCGGAGCCGCCCTGTCTGTCGCCGCCGACGGCGTCGACGGCGTCCACGTCAGCCTCGACATGGACTGGCTCGACCCGGGGATCGCTCCCGGCGTCGGGACGCCCGTCCGCGGCGGCGTCACCTACCGCGAGGCCCACCACGCGATGGAGTTGGTCGCCGACGCCGACGCCGTCCGGTCGATGGAGGTCGTCGAGGTGAACCCCGTGCTCGACGAGTCCAACGAGACGGCGTCGCTGGCGACGGAACTGGCCGCCAGCGCGTTCGGCAAGCGGATCCTCTGAGGCCGTTCGGCCGTTCGGATCCGAGCGCGCAGGTATCCGGCTGTGTCGTGTAGCGACCAGCCCCCGCTGTGGACGGGCGTGCTGCCGGGATGACGCACCCTCGGGGAACCATCTCCTTGGGACGCGGTGCTCCCGCGTTCTCTGCGCAGTTAGCTCCTCGAAAAACCGACTGCCAGCCGTGCGGCTGGGAGCGCTCCGACGCCTACTCGGCGTCGTCGGCCGCCTCGCCCTCTTCGTCGGCGTCGTCACCGTCGGTCGACGCGGCGTCGTCGGCCGTCCGCTCGCCGGAGACGCGCTCGGCGGTGAGCACGTCGACGGCAGCGACGGTGTCGCCCTCGTCCAGATCCATCACGGTGACGCCCATCGTGTTGCGCCCGATGGTCGAGATGTCCTCGACGCGGGTGCGCATGATCTGGCCCTCGGCGCTCATGGCGAACAGGTGGTCGCCGTAGGTCACCGTCTCCAGCGCGCAGACGGGACCGTTTCGGTCGTTCGTCTTGATGTCGATCAGCCCCTTCCCGTTGCGGCTCTGCTTGCGGTACTGGTCGAGGTCGGTGCGCTTCCCGTAGCCGTGTTCGGTCACGGTGAGCACCCAGTTGTGGTGTTCTTCGTCGATGGCCGCGAGGCCGGCGACGCGGTCGTCACCCTCCAAGTTGATGCCGCGGACACCGCGGGCGGTGCGACCCATCGCGCGCACCTCGTCCTCGTCGAAGCGGATCGCCATCCCGTCGCGGGTGCCGATCACCAGGTGGCGGTCGCCGTCGGTCACCTGCACGTCGGCGAGCGCGTCGCCCTCCTCCAGGCTGATGGCACGGATCCCCGTCGAGAGGATGTTGTCGAACTCGTCGCCGGCGGTGCGCTTCACGTAGCCGCCCTCGGTGACCATCGTGAGGTACTCGTCGCCGGTGAGGTCGTCCGTGTTGACGACCGCCGTCAACTCCTCGTCGTCGTCGAGGTCGAGCACGTTCACCGCCGACTTCCCGCGGGCGGTGCGGCCCATCTCGGGCACCTGGTACGTCTTGAGCTGGTAGACGCGGCCCTTGTCGGTGAAGCACAGCAGGTAGTCGTGCGTCGACGCGACGAACACCGAGGAGACGCGGTCGCCCTCCTTCAGGTCGGTGCCGATGATCCCCTTTCCGCCGCGGTTTTGCGCGCGGAAGTCGGCGGCGGGCATCCGCTTGATGTAGTCGTCCTCCGAGAGCACGACGACCGACTCCTCCTCCGGGATGAGGTCCTCGTGGGTGACGGAGCCGGTGTCCTCGACGAAGCCGGTGCGACGCTCGTCGTCGTACTTGTCTTTGATCTCGCGGAGTTCGTCTTTGATGACGTCGAGCAGTTCCTGCTCGGAGTCGAGGATCTCGTTGAGGCGCTCGATGGTCGCCTGTACGTCCTCGTACTCGTCTTCGATCTCGGCGGCCTCCATCGACGTGAGCGACCCGAGCTGCATCCGGACGATGTGTTCGGCCTGCTCCTCGCTGAAGTCGTAGGCGTTTCGGAGCGCCGTCTTCGCGGCGTCGCGGTCCTCGCTCTCGCGGATGGTCTCGACCACGCTCTCGACGTTTTCGAGTGCGGTCAGCCGTCCCTCGAGGATGTGTGCGCGGGCTTCGGCCTCGTCGAGGTCGAACTGCGAGCGCCGGGTGACGACCTCCTTGCGGTGGTCGATGTAGTGCTCCAGCGTCTCCTTCAGCGTGAGCACTTTCGGCTGGCCGTCGACCAGCGCGAGGTTGATCACGCCGAACGTCGACTCGAGGTGGTGTTCCAGCAGTTGGTTCTTCACCACGTCGACGTTCGCACCGCGCTTCAACTCGATGACGACGCGGACGCCCTCGCGGTCGGACTCGTCGCGCAGGTCCGAGACGCCCTCGATGAGACCCTCGTTCACGTCGTTCGCGATGCGCTCGACGATGCGGGCCTTGTTCTCCTGGTACGGCAGTTCGGTGACGACGATCCGCTGGCGGTCGTTCCCGAACTCCTCGATGTCCATCTCTGCGCGGACGCGCACGCGACCGCGCCCGGTCGTGTACGCCTTGCGGACGGAGTTGCGCCCGACGATGTTGGCGCCCGTGGGGAAGTCCGGCCCCTTCACGTGCTCCATCAGGTCCGCGACCGTCGCGTCGGGGTCGTCGATCAGTTCGATGGTCGCGTCGATCACCTCACCGAGGTTGTGCGGCGGCACCTTCGTCGACATCCCGACCGCGATACCGGTCGAGCCGTTGACGAGGAGGTTCGGGTACGCCGCCGGGAGCACGTCCGGCTCAGTCAGGCGGTCGTCGTAGTTCGCGGAGAAGTCGACGGTGTCCTTCTCGATGTCCGCGAGCAACTCTTCGGCGATATCGGCCATGCGTGCCTCCGTGTACCGCGGCGCCGCGGCGGGGTCGCCGTCCATCGACCCGAAGTTCCCCTGCCCGTCGACGAGCGGGTAGCGCATGGAGAACTCCTGGGCCATGTTGACCAGCGTGTCGTAGATGGCCTGGTCGCCGTGGGGGTGGTAGTCACCCATCGTCTCGCCGACCACCGAGGAGGACTTCCGGTGGCTGGTGTTGGAGGTGACCCCCATCTCGTGCATCGCGTAGAGGATGCGCCGGTGGACGGGCTTGAGGCCGTCACGGACGTCGGGCAGCGCCCGCCCCGCGATGACGGACATCGCGTAGTCGATGTACGACTGCTCCATCTCGTCCTCGATGCGGACGCGGTCGATCTGGGCCGCGCGGACGTCCTGCGGGTCGACTGGCGGTTCCGAGCTCATCGGTACTCCTCCGTCTCGTGGTAGTGTCGTGTCGTCATGTGCGTCGCCTGCATCGGTGTCAGATGTCCACCCAGTCGGCCTCGGGTGCGTGGTCTTTGATGAACTGCTTGCGCGGCTCGACCGAGTCGCCCATCAGGACGTTGAACATCCGGTCGGCGGCCGCGGCGTCGTCGATGGTGATCTGCTTGAGCACCCGGTTCTCCGGGTTCATCGTCGTCTCCCACAGCTGTTCGGGGTTCATCTCGCCGAGCCCCTTGAACCGCTGGACGCGGTCGGGCTTCCCGTCGCACTTCTCCTCGACGATGCGCTCGCGCTCGGCCTCCGTCATGGCGTCGTACGTCTCGCCCTTGTAGCGGATGCGGTACAGCGGCGGCTGGGCCGCGTACACGTAGCCAGCCTCGACGAGCGGGCGCATGTGCCGGTAGAACAGCGTGAGCAGCAGCGTCCGGATGTGCGCGCCGTCGACGTCGGCGTCGGTCATCATGATGACCTTCTCGTAACGCGCCTCGTCGATGTCGAACTCGTCGCCGATGCTGGTGCCGACGGCGGTGATCATGTTCCGGATCTCCTCGTTCTGGAGCACCCGGTCGAGGCGGTGCTTCTCCACGTTCAGGATCTTCCCGCCCAGTGGGAGGATCGCCTGGAACTCGGGGTTGCGACCCAGCTTCGCGGAGCCGCCCGCGGAGTCGCCCTCCACGATGAACAGTTCGGAGTCCTCCGGGTCACGGGACTGGCAGTCGGCCAGTTTCCCGGGCAGCGCTGTCGACTCCAGCGCCGACTTGCGGCGCGTCAACTCCTCGGCCTGCTTGGCCGCCTTCCGCGCCCGAGCGGCCTCGGCGGCCTTGCTGACAATTGTCTCGGCGACGTCGGGGTTCTCCTCGAAGTACGTGCCGAGGTGCTCGTGGACCGCCGACTCGACGATGCCGCGCACCTCGCTGTTGCCGAGTTTCGTCTTCGTCTGCCCCTCGAACTGCGGGTCGGGGTGTTTCACCGAGATGACCGCGGTCAGCCCCTCACGGACGTCTTCGCCCTTGAGGTTGCCGTCGAGGTCGCCGATCAGCCCCTCGCTGTTGGCGTAGTCGTTGACGACGCGCGTCAGCGCCGTCTTGAACCCGGTGAGGTGGGTGCCGCCCTCGCGCGTGTTGATGTTGTTGGCGAACGCGTGGACCGAGCCCTGCAGTTCGTCGGTCGCCTGCATCGCGACCTCGACTTGGACGACGCCGTCCTCGGCCTCCTCGTTGGCGTCGAAGTAGACCACGTCCCGGTGGAGGGGCGTGCGCGTCTCGTTGAGGTACTCGACGAACTCGCGGATGCCGCCCTCGTACAGGAACTCCTCGACGGTGCCGTCGCGCTCGTCGGTGAGCGTGATGGCGACGCCGGAGTTGAGGAACGCCAACTCGCGCAGGCGATTCGCGAGCGTGTCGAACGTGAAGTCCGTCGTCTCGAAGATGTCGGTGTCGGGCCAGAACTGGATCGTCGTGCCCGTCTCCTCGTCGTCCTCCATCGGGCGGACGCGCTCGAAGGCGCCCTCCTCGGGTTCGCCGTGGTCGAAGCGGTGCTTCCAGACGTAGCCGTCGCGCTTCACCTCGACTTCCAACCAGTGCGACAGCGCGTTGACGACGGAGACTCCGACGCCGTGGAGGCCGCCCGACACCTGGTAGGACTTGTTGTCGAACTTCCCGCCCGCGTGGAGAATCGTCATGATGACCTCCAGCGCCGGGCGGTCGTACTTCTCGTGTGTGTCGACCGGGATACCGCGACCGTCGTCGGACACCGAGACGGAGCCGTCCTCGTGGACGGTCACCTCGATGTGGTCACAGTAGCCCGCAAGCGCCTCGTCGATGGAGTTGTCGACGACCTCGTAGACCAGATGGTGGAGGCCGCGAGAGTCCGTAGATCCGATGTACATCGCCGGGCGCTTGCGGACGGCCTGGAGGCCCTCCAGCACCTGAATCTGCCCGGCGCCGTACTCGTTATCCCCTGAGCCTGACATAGGAACCTTACCACTGTCTAACGGAGCCCCGGTTATAAGTCCTCTCACGCGCGCGCGTACACGGCTCGTGATACCGGTCGGTGGTCGCACTCGTCCCTACCTATTGGCCACTGCGACCGACCGCTCTGTGAGCCTCGGACGGGCCTGAACACCCGGTCAGCCAAACATGTCGGCGAGGTGGTTGTTTGGCGCGGTGCGCGGCGTCGTGTGCGCCGTCGGTCGCGCGTTCACTTTCACTGCGGTGAGGACACGGTTATAACCCCACGTCGGATACGACCCGTACGAGAATGACGTCGTTCCAGTCGCAACTCGGCGAGGACCAGGGGATCGCCGACGAGCTGGCCGAGGGCCAGCGGGAGATCTCCATCGCCGAGTTCTTCGAGAAGAACAAGCACATGCTCGGGTTCGACTCGGGCGCTCGCGGGCTGGTCACCGCCGTGAAGGAGGCGGTCGACAACGCGCTCGACGCCTGCGAGGAGGCGGGGATCCGACCGGACATCTACGTCGAGATCCGCGAAGTTGGAGACTACTACCGACTAATCGTCGAGGACAACGGTCCTGGGATCACCAAGGCTCAACTGCCGAAGGTGTTCGGGAAGTTGCTGTACGGCTCTCGGTTCCACGCGCGCGAGCAGTCGCGCGGACAGCAGGGGATCGGTATCTCCGCCGCCGTCCTCTACTCCCAGCTCACCTCCGGCAAGCCCGCGAAGATCACCTCCCGACCGAAGGGCCAGGCCGACGCGCAGTACTTCGAGCTGATCATCGACACCGACACGAACGAACCGGAGATCAAAGCCGAGCGCACCACGTCGTGGGACCGCTCGCACGGCACCCGGATCGAGGTGGAGATGGAGGCGAATATGCGCGCGCGCCAGCAGCTCCACGACTACATCAAGCACACGGCGGTCGTCAACCCCCATGCGCGACTCGAACTGCGCGAGCCGGGGCTCGACGAGCCGCTGAAGTTCGAGCGCGGAACCGACCAACTGCCCGCCGAGACGAAGGAGATTCGCCCGCACCCGCACGGAGTGGAACTCGGGACGCTGATCAAGATGCTGGAGGCGACCGAGAGCTACTCCGTCTCCGGGTTCCTCCAAGAGGAGTTCACCCGCGTCGGCAAGAAGACTGCCGACAAGGTGATCGACAACTTCCGCGACCGCCACTTCGGTCGCGAACTCGGGTGGAGCGCCGACGAAGACGCCGTGGCCGCCGCTTTG
Organism: Halobaculum marinum; assembly: GCF_029338555.1. Lineage (GTDB taxonomy): Archaea > Halobacteriota > Halobacteria > Halobacteriales > Haloferacaceae > Halobaculum > Halobaculum marinum. The sequence goes on from NZ_CP119989.1 coordinate 1,459,580, forward strand.
ACCGAGGCCGTCTCGAACAAGGGCGCGGAGGCGACGGAGTTCTTCGCGACGGAGGTCGCGAGCACGCTCGGGTCGCGCGAGCGCACCAGCCACTACGAACTCGTCGACATCGTCGACAACGTCGCCGAGGCCGCCGAGGACGACTTCGGCACCCGCTTCGGCGGCACCGTCCGCGACAACGCCGTCGCCGCGGCGTGGGAGACGATGGCCGCCTTCGACGAGGAAGAGGGCGTCGACGAACTCACCGACGACCTGTACCCGCTCGTCGACGAGGCGACCTCGACCCGGAAGGACGACGCCGTCGTCGCCGGGATGGCCGAGCGACTCGCGCGGCGCTTCGCCGCCGGCGACGAGCGCACGCGGGCGACACACAAACAGCTCAAGACGCTCGTCGACGAGGCCGCCGACGACACCGAGGAGTTCGACGACGCCACGTTCGGCGACACCGCCCGCGAGAACGTCGTCGAGGCGCTGTGGAGTCGGATGGTCACCGTCCCGGACGAGGTGCCGAAGGTCCGCGAGGCCGCCGACGACCGCGACACCGCCTCCGAACTGCTGGAGGCGATGCGCGAGACGGACATCCTCGCGCCGCCGACGGACTGTCTCGCGCCCATCACCGACGAACTCGTCGAGGCGGGCCTGCGCAAGGAGTTCGACGCGGACTTCTACGCCGCCGCGACGCGCGACGCCGAGGTCCACGGCGGCGACCCGTTCATCGTCGAGGCCGGCATCGCCTACGGCGGCGAGTTGGAGGAGGGCGGGCAGGTCGACCTGCTCCGCTTCGCAAACCGCGTGCCACTCGTGTACCAGCGCGGCGCGTGTGCGACGACCGACGTGGTGAAACGCATCGGCTGGCGCAACTACGGCCTCGACCAGCCCGGCGGCTCGGGGATGCCGAACGGCCCTGCCGTCATCATGATCCACGTCGCCTCGACGAACGTCCCGTTCACGAGCGAGTCGAAGGACGCCCTCGCGAACATCCCGGCGATCGAAGACGAGATCGAACTCGCCGTCCGCGAGGCCGCCCGCGAACTCAAGAGCTACCTCAACAAGCGGCGCTCGATGCAGAAGCGCCGCCAGAAGCAGGACGTGCTCGGTCGGATCCTCCCGGAGATGGCCGACAAGGTGGCGCAGGTGACCGGCCGCCAGCGCCCGAACATCGACGGCGCGATGGCGCGCATCATGAACAACGTCGGCGTCGAGCGTGAACGCGAGGGCGACACCGTCCGCCTCATCGTCGAGAACCACTCCGACCGCACCGAACAGCCAGACGTGACGGACATCGTCACCGCCGAACCGACGGACGTGCCCGAGGAGGCGACCGTCGTCGACCTCGACGGCGAGTGGTTCGTGAAGTGGAACCCGACCGTGCCCGGCGGCGAGGAGGCCGTGCTCGAGTACACCGTCTCCGGCGACCCCGAGTTCGACGTGAACGTCGACGGCATCGAGACCGAGAAGCTGACCGTGAACGCCTGATATGAGCGCAGACACACCCGAATCCGACACCCGACTGAACGAGGAGAAGGCCCGCGAACAGCTGATCGAACTCGCGGCAGAGTTCTACGACCAGTTCGACCACGGCGACATCCCCGAGATGACGCTGCCCACGCGGACGAAGAGCAACATCGTCTTCGACGAGGAGGCGGGCGTGTGGGTGTACGGCGACCGCACCTCCACCCGCTCGGCCAACTCCGTCCGGGGCGCGCGCAAGCTCCTGAAGGCGGTGTACGCCGTCGAGTTCCTCGCCCAGCAACTCGACGAGAATCGCTCGTCCACCCTGCGTGAGCTGTACTACCTCAGCGAGTCGTGGGACTCCGAGGAGGCGCAGTTCAACACCCAAGACGAGTCGAACCAGCTCATCGAGGACTTGGAGATCGTCTCGGGCGTCACCCGCGAGGACTTCCACATGCGCCCGGAGGAGTCGGGCGCGAAGGTGATGGGGCCGCTGAAGATCCGCGAGCAGACCCGCCGCGGCGACCGCGACATCCACTGCCAGGAGGACGTCGGGCAGGGGGGCTACCAGATTCCGAACAACCCCGACACGATCGAGTTCCTCGACAACGACGCCGAGTTCGTCCTCTGCGTGGAGACCGGTGGTATGCGCGACCGTCTCGTGGAGAACGGCTTCGACGTCGACTACGACTCCATCGTCGTCCACCTCGGCGGTCAGCCCGCCCGCGCGACGCGGCGCCTCACGAAGCGCCTGCACGACGAACTCGACCTGCCGGTCGTGGTCTTCTGTGACGGCGACCCCTGGTCGTACCGCATCTTCGGCTCCGTCGCCTACGGGTCGATCAAGTCCGCGCACCTCTCGGAGTATCTCGCGACGCCGGAGGCGAAGTACGTCGGCATCCGCCCGCAGGACATCGTCGACTACGACCTGCCGACGGACCCGCTGTCGGACTCCGACGTGAACGCCCTAGAGTCGGAACTGGAGGACCCGCGCTTCCAGACCGACTTCTGGGAGGAGCAGATCGAACTCCAACTCGACATCGAGAAGAAGGCAGAACAGCAGGCACTCGCGGCGCAGGGCCTCGACTTCGTGACCGACACCTACCTCCCCGAGCGCCTCGAGGACATGGGCATCGTCTAACGAAGCTGCGACTCCAGTTCTCGTTCCCGTTCGCGGTCGCCGCCGCGGTCCGCCGCCGCGCCCGCTGATGACTCCCGCCGCATCCGCGCTAGCTCCGCCTCGATGTCGTCGTCGCCGAACTGGCCGGAGACCTCGTCGGCACAGGCGGCACAGTAGACGTTCTCGCCCGCGGCGGTGGTGCCGACGGGGACGCCGGCGACGTAGCGCCGCTTCGCGTACCAGCGGCGTTCGCCGTGGAAGATCCGTCGCTCGCAGGCCGCACACGCCTCTGGTGGGTTGCGGACCCGCTCGCGCTCGACCGTCTTCTCCGTGCCGAACGTCGTCACGGGCTTCACTCCCTCGCGGAGTACGCCCGGCGCGAGCATCGCCGCGACCGAGACGAGGACGAACAACAGCGCCCCGGCGACGAGCGCAGCGGTCGAGAGGCTCGCCAGCAGCGCGAAGACTACCCACGCCGCGGCCACGAACAGCGCCAGTAGCCCGGCACCGACCCCGGCCACCGTGAGGAGGTCGACCGACGGCCCCTCGTTGCTCCGTTCGACGGTGCCGTCGGCGTGGACGGTCCGGCGCGGCGCGCCGAGCGTGAAGCTGTAGGTCGCGTACAGGAGGTTCCCGAGGCCGCCAGACAGCAGGAACGCGACGACGTGGAGCGGGAGGCGACCGACGCCCCGCTTGCGGAGGACGACGCGGTCGTCGTCGTCTTCGAGGGTGGTCCACCCTTCGGCCTCACGGTCGCTGACGTATCGACGCAGCCACGCGCGGTCTTCGTGACGCACCGTGTGCCCGCGCGCGTCGCCGCCGTCCGCCGAGACCGACCGGTCCGCGTCGTCGACGAACGCGCCACACGCCGAGCAGAACTGGTCGCCGGCGGCGACCTCCGTCCGGCAGTCTGGGCACGTCTGTGTGTCGGACGTGCGAAAGATCATCTCAGATACACCAACGCCCTCGACCCGCAAAGAGGTTGCGCGCGGATCCAGGGCTCGGCGAGTGCGCCGCTACTCGGCAGACTCGTCCAGCGCGACCGGCACCGTGCGCTTCGCGACGTCGCTCGCGAAGGCGGCGGAGTCGGCTTCGAGGAACTCCAGCGTGTTGTAGTGGATCGGAACCACGAGGTCGGGGTCCATGCGCTCGGCGAGGGCGGCGGCCTCGGGGGCGCTCATGCAGACGTCGCCGGAGATGTTCGCGAGGAACAGCGACACGTCCAGTTCGGCGAACGCGTCGAGCGCGTCGGAGTCGCCGGGCCAGAACACCGAGGTGCCCTGCTCGCCGACAGTGAATCGGTAGCCGACGCCCTCCCCCTTCGGGTGCGGGACGGAGCCGTCGCGGTTCGCGTGCGGGCCGTCCGCCTCGTTGTACGCCGGCACCGACCACACGTCGCCGACGCCGTCGACGGCGACGTGGTCGGCCTCGCCGACGCGGACCACGTCGAACGGCAGGTCGTCGACCGGCTTCACGTCGCGGTCGATGTTCGCGGCGTCGACGCCCTCGAACACGACGACCGTCGCGTCGTCGGCGGCGACGCGCTCGATGCCCTCGGAGTCGTAGTGGTGGTCGTGCGTGACGACGACGAGGTCGGCGTCCATCGGCCGGTGGTCCGTCGCGCGCGGGTGGGCCGCCTCCTTCGGGTTGCCGCCGCCGGGTGGTGTCCACTCACCGGAGAGTACGCCGTAGCGGCCCGGATCGGTGTACGCGACCGTGCCGTCAGCGCTCTCGATGCGCGCGGTGGCGTAGCCGTACCACGTGACCTGCAGGTCGTCGTGTCTGACCGTCATGGGCGGCAGTCGGGGCGGGAGTCGTCTATAAGTACCGCTCCCCGAGCGGCCCCGCCGAGAACCCCACCGCGAACAACAGGAGGACGAACGTGAGCGCGCCGAGGCGCAGCGTCGTCGTCAGTTCGCCCCCGCCGCTCGCGACGACGACCGTGGCGACCAGCGCCGCCAGGGTGGCGACGGTGAGGAGCACCTGCAACGGGTACTCCGTGAGGATCCGGCGTGTGTCCATGCCCGAGCGCACGACCGCCCCCGAGTAGTGTCTTGTCACTCGGCGCCGGTGGCGTCGCGTTCACCGTCGCCGCTTTCGTCCGCGTCGGCGCTATCGTCACCGCCGTCGGCGCCATCGTCACCGTCGCCTGCGAGTCGCCGCAACCGCGTCAGCGTGTCCGCGTCGTCGGCTCCCTTGTCCTCGCGCACCGCGAGGAATCGCGGGAATCGGAGCGCGTACCCCGAGTCGTAGGTCGGCGAGGTCTGAATCTCCTCGTAGCCGACCTCGAACACCACCTCGGGCGCGAACGTCACCGTCTGGCCGGACTCCGACCGAACGTGCGGCTCG